>CALNYB010000032.1:0-44435 GCA_942490675.1 Cyanobacteriota bacterium
ATATTCGTTCAGTTAATACCATCATTTTTTCTGGACAATTATCCAACTCCAAGCCCGAACATATCTAATAGTAATGGTTACAGAGTTTTTGCAGATAATCTGAGCCGAGATTAATTTTTGTGAGCCGTTTGCAAATAATGTGAGTCCATTTGCAGATAATGTGAGCCAAAGCCAGTAGTTTTTGCAAAATAATGTGAGCCGAAAACTGGGGTTTTTGCGAGCCGAGGGCTTAGTTTTTGCAAGCCGTTACAGCTAAATGTCCTAAACCTCCAATGCCGACAATTCCCACTTTCATCCCTGGATATTTGATATAGGTGCGTAAGGGAGTATAAACAGTAATACCCGCACAGAGTAGAGGTGCAGCACTAGCCGAATCTAAAGCATCAGGAATTTTGTAGGCAAAATCTGCTGAGATACGAACTTTATCGGCAAATCCTCCATGATTGCCCACAATCAGTCCTGTATAACCCTGTTTACAGATATTTTCTTCACCTTGTAAGCAGTGATAACAGACTCGACAGGAGTTGCGAATCCAGCCCAAACCAACGCGATCGCCTTTTTGCAGTGTCGTTACATCTTTTCCTGCTTCTCTAACCACACCAACGACTTCATGACCAGCCACTAAAGGAAATTGACTTACTCCCCAGTCATTATCTCTCATGTGGATGTCAGTGTGACAAAGACCGTTATGAGTGACCATTATTTCAATTTCACTATCTTTTAAAGGAGCAGGTTCGTATTCCCATAATTGTAATTTTTCTTTGGGGTGTAAAGCTGCATAAGCTGTAAATTTGGTCATTTTTTCGTACCAACTCAGATTTACACTGATATTAAGATATTTGCCCTGTCGGAACTGGTTACATCCAATAATTGTTTACATTTTAGAAACAATTTTGCTGCCGAGCAGAACGCAGCTCTGTCCTTTTCATTGGGCGAATAACCAAGTTATCAGTCATTATCTCTCATCCTTTTCCTTTGCTGATTGCATCATAATGTAACCAAGACAGACAAGAGTTTTATCCCCTGAAGAGTGCAGAGTCTGCACATTGCATATGATATTTTCCTATAAGGCACTGTTTCTCGATCGAGAGCGGAGTTCTTTATGAAGGCAATCGTTCAATTGATGGCGCTGCTGATTTGGTCAAGAGTGCCCGAGAAAGTGGGTTGGTGCTCCGATTTGTTACAAATACGACCAGCCGAGAGCGGCAAACAATCATTAGTGATTTACACAGTATGGGCATCTTCATTGAGGAATTCGAGTTATTTACGGCAGCTATGGCCGCGAAGGGCTATATCATGAAGCAGCAATTACGGCCTTTTTGCTTGGTGCATGAAGCTATCAAAAGTGAATTTGACGCTCTCGATCAGCGTGATCCAAACTGTGTCTTGCTTGGAAATGCCCGTGAAGGGTTACACTACCAGTCTTTGAATACAGCATTTCAACTCTGCCAACGAGGTATGCCATTGATCGGTATTGGCATGAACAAATATTTCAAAGAAGACCACGAGTTGAAACTAGATGCTGGCCCATTTATTAAGGCTATTGAATGGGCAGCAGATACAACGGCCATAATTATGGGCAAGCCTAGCGGGCAGTTTTTTGCAGAAGTTGTGGCATCAACTCCATTTCACTCAAATCAGTGTTTGATGGTTGGTGACGATGTAATTGCTGATGTTCAAGGCGCTATTGATGCTGGTCTGCAAGCCTGTCTGGTCAGAACTGGGAAATTTCAAGCTGGCGATGAGGAAAAAGTGCCTGCTAGTGCGCGGGTGATTAAGAGTGTAGCTGAGTTATTGGGGGATTGGCTCTAATTGATCGGGTTGTTCAATAAAAGAGTGTTTTGTGAGCTAGATAAAGTCGCGATCGCCCTCCCAAAATCCAGACTGGTAAAGTAACTCTACTCTTTACCGCCTATGATGGCAATTACTCACGCAGCGATCGCCCTCCCATTAGGTCATCTTCTAGCCTGTTTCTCCGATACTTTCACTAAACAAGGAGTACAGCTATTTTATCCTGAGCCTGTTTGGGCAATTAGTGTTAGTAATCCCCGACGGAGACTAAAGACTGGTGGGGCTGGTGAATTATGGGTTTTAGGTATTGCGATCGCCCTCCTAACATTAGGAATTACCATCGCCAATGGTGGGGGGATAACTCAGAAAGTCTCTCAGAATCTAGGCTTGAGAGATGGCATCGTCAGAATCTATAACGAGAATGCGAGTACTAATCAGGTATACGCGAGCATCACAGGCTTTTGGACGAGCGATCGCACGACCGCCGATGGGAAATATTTAATTATTGGCAATGAGGGGAAAGAGTTTATCGTTACCGATGGTAAAGGGGTTTATAAGACGGGAGAGCAGATAATTACAAGCAAGGTGACTACTGAGGTTGGGGAAGCTGCCAAGACTGAGATTAAGAATCTGACTTTTAATGATGAAGATGCGATTCCTGCACTAGAAGAACTACAGCAAGCCTATCCTGGGGCTGACATATTTCTTAATGGAGAACTAACGGTTGATTTCCCTGAAGATGTCAAGATTCCCCTTGAGCGTAATCAAATGGTTACGGCTGCTTTGAGTGGGAGCAGGATTAAGTTTAGTTATTGTGGGGTGGATCGGGCGATCGCATTGTTGAAAGAGCAGTATGCAGTTGGGAATATAGAGGTTAAGATTTGGCGGTCATGAATATTCAATGTAGAGCATTTAAGATGGTCTATTATAAGTCTTATCAACAAGTTCGCAACACCAAAGAGCGAGAATAGGAGTTTCAAATATGGCTTTAGATCAACTCGAAGCATTTTTAAAGAAAATGCAGTCTGAACCTGCACTTAAAAATGAGGTGCAAGCTTCATCAACAGCAGATGAAGTTGCACAAATAGCACTCTTGCTTGGTTTTGAATTTTCAGGTGATGAATTATTGAGAATGTCAGGTAAGAAAGTTGGCAGGGTTACTGTTAAAAAAAAGGATCTTCCTGGAGAGTACTGGGGGAATTGAGCGATCGCCCGTCCCCGAACCCAGATCGTACCCAAAACCCACCCAATAGACTAAGACAGTAGCAGATAACCAATCATGGTGAACTGTGATGAAGAAAACTGACTATATATATAGATATATAAGCTACGGCTTGATTGGGCTTGGAATTATTGCGATCGCTTTTAATCCTGGTAAATCTCAAGCTGATAGTAGTACGAGTGAAAGTTCCATCACTTTTGAAAATAGTTCCAGCACTTCTAGAAAAAGGCACAAGATAAACTTAAATATCTCCAATCTTGAGGATATTAAAGTAGTCGAAGGCGATCGCATTGAGGTTGGTTCGTTAATCAGCGATCGCACTACCGAAAGAACCAAGCTACAAGCCAAAAAACAGAGATTATCAGCCTCACTATCCCGTGTCAGATTACCCCTCAACCAACTTAAACCCGTTCCAGAGCCTAAGTTTCAGACAGAGTTAGTAGCACTCAAACAGGCTCAGTTTAATCTCGATGCGATCGCCCGTCAGGTAAAGAATTTTGATGTTAAGTTTGATCACAAAGACCCTTGGCACGTTCAAGTATTTGAGTCGGAGAAAGTACAGCAGTTAGCAGATTTAAAGCGTCGTGAGTTGTCAGCTTCGATTAATTTGGAGAAAGCGATCGCTGCCGTTGACGAGGCTACCCAAGCTCTCTAGCTCTATGGCTTCTTCTGCCAAAACTCTTGCCGAAATAAAGGCTTTTCTGCCCCCAACTTAGCCACAATAAAGTTATCGACAATTACAACATTTCTAAGTCAAGAAAGTAATGGCTCAAAAAAATCAGTTCAAGGGACCAAAACCGAACACTACCGTTCCTACACAGTATCTGAGCATCAAAGAAAGATGTACGAACGTGTATATAAGTTCGTTTGTAGTGGATGCGAGCGCGTAGTAGAAAGAAAGAGTTATGCAGTGTGTTGTCCTAGCTATGGTAACGAATGTAATGGAAAGAAAACCAAATGTCGTCGGGGTAAATAGCAATGGAACGGATTAAAAGAGAAGCAACAATCGACTCTTTAACTCATCTAGAAAGCTATTATCAATCGAGATACGAGCATTATCTGGCAATGGCAACGGAAGCAAAAGAACATAGAGAGCGTGTTGGATTACTATTACAAGATCTCTGTCGGAATGCTCATTATCTAGAGCTAGAGTCAATCAATGGGTCACAGCACAATGGGTCGGCTTCAGACCGAAGCTCAGACCCCGACCCCGTTTCACGGGGGACACGAGTGCCTGAAACGGTCGTCTCAAGCGTTGGATGTAAAATCCAACGACGCGACCTCCTAAATGGTCGCAACGCGCCTTCATCCTTGTTACCTTCAACCGAGTCAGACTTAGAAAAAGATAGTTCGGCTGCTGCCGAGACAGAACAAATGAAGAAATTTCATCGCAATCTATCCATTGCGATGTCAGTAATTGAATCAGTGTCTAATTCAGATTCGGGAAAAACATTACATCAAAACTACTTACACCATCTACTTAATACTGAGCTAGAACAAGAATTGAGTGTAGAGTTGGTCGAGTTATATTTATCTGAGGCTATAAGTCGAGGTCTAATTGAGCGTGATGAGTTTGACAACAAGTGCTACATAGCTAAACTGAGCGACGATGACATGAGTCATACTGACATCGCACAAAACCCAGATGTAGCTACCGAAAATCGCCTCTTGTTAAGTCCAAGCCGAAAGCCTTACGACTTGCCTCCATCGGATAAATTAAAGCCAACGCTGTTTGAAACAATCGAGGGATACATCGCTCTGAATCGTCCCAAACGTTTTTCGATTGATGATGTAATCAATTATCTCTATCCTCAACCAATTCAATTAGACTGGGATAAAGCCCTAAAGAATAAAGTTCGTAGCTCTATTTCTAATGTTCTGGGTCGCAAAGCCTATTTAGGTAAACATTGGTCACGAATTAAACCTGGGGTTTATCGACCTTTGACATGAACACGATCGAGTCAACTAAAAATCAATAAACTGACTACTTCCAGCATCGGGACTGATATGTAAATACCTCTCAGTAGTAGTCACACTCGCATGTCCAAGACTCTGCTGTAACAATCTCAAATTACATCCAGCTTCCAAACTATGACGCTTCGTGGCTATGTCTCAGCCAGTGTGCTGATGCCCTCTCATCAATACCCGCCCGTTTACACGCCCGTTTAATCATCCGATGCACCACAGATCGCTCCATCTGGTTATCATTACGAGATACAAACACCCATTGATTAACTCGATGGTACTTCTCAAACTCTTTTACCTTCACCCATAGCCAATCGGGAATAATCACCACTCTAGTTTTAGAACCTTTCCCAAATACCGTTACTTTCCCGCCGTCATTGTGTTTCTTGAGGTCATCCCAAGTCAAACCAATTACTTCAGACACCCTCAAGCCACAGCCGTACATCAACAACAACATGATTGCATCGCGATCATTCTTGACCCCATACTTAATCAAACCCTGTACATCAGATACATCTAAAATCCTCTCCGCTAGATTTTCCTTGGCTTTTGGAGTCTTCAAGAAGCTGCCTACATTTAAAGTTAAATAGTCAGTCTTCACCCCAAAGCTAAACAGGGACTTAATTACTAGGACTTTGTTGGCAACAGTGGTAGGCTTAAATCGAGCCTTTAATCCGCGCTCCCATAGTTGTAAATCCTCCAACTTCACCTCAGCTAAGGGTTTAGCAATGAATTCTATGAACTTTGTAACCGTACTGTTGTAACTAACTTGAGTGGTATCTGATTTATCACCCAACCAAATAAGAATTAACTCGCGATCACAGTGGGCATTAGTAACTTTGTTCTGAATAGTCATAAATACGGGGGTACTAGAAAAGATCTAACAATATACAACCTTTTGTTGTACAAATAGGTAAATAAAAATGTTTACCTATCTGTACGGGACTTACTCGTTATTCGCTTCGCCAAATAGATGCTCGACAATACGACGGGTTTCTACTCTGATGCCATCTACTTGAGTGGCGATAAACTCTCGATGTTCTCTTCCCTCAGCTATGTATTGCTCCATCTTTTCATCTAGACGGGCGATCGCTGCTGCGTTCCTTCTCGTTAGCTGTTCGGTTTGTTGTAAGCTTTCTCTATTACTTTGAGCTATGGATAAAGCTGCTTGGGCGACTTGGGCTAATTGAGCAATACTTTGTCTTTGTTCTGTTATTGCCTGATTGTTTTCAGCTATTGCTCGACTGTTAGCTTCTACAAGAGCCTCAATTCTGTCCAGGCGCTCGCTACCATTTCCGTTACTGTTGGTCACTTGCTATACTCCGTCGAGGATTTGAATAATTTAAATAAAGGTCAGCTTCGCGGGTGTCCAGTCGGTTCGCTTCCTGTCGGAGCGCATTCCTTCGATGACGTTTCGTCATCAGGGTCGCTCCTCTTTTTAATTGTATTATCTCACTCAGTACCGTTAATACGGCAATTATGAATTCAAATCGCACCCATATTAAGTTAAATGAGCCAGGCTTGTTTCTATAATTCCTAAGTTAAAGAGCGAAGTTTTACCCGTTACAAGTAGTTCTTTGCTTCTTTTTGAGAGTTTTTTGAGGCGATATTCAGCACGAGAAGCAGCCGATTTATCTCCTATTTCAGCACTAAAAACCAATTGTAGAGGATGTCTGTTTCTTGTGTATTTAGCAGCCTTGGTACTGCCCGATTGGTGAACCTCAAAACGTTTGGGGACATCGTTGGAAATTCCCGTATAGAGAGAATTATCGCCACAGCGAATCATATATACAGACCACATAAATTAACCATTCAAATAAAGTCGCGATCGCCCTACCACAGCGACAATTGACCCTCGCTCACCCTGCTATACTGACCTCCCCGATGTAAATCTAAATGACAAGCAGCACAAACCGCCTGTAGATTAGTAATTTGATTTTGTGATACATCATGGTTTCTGTGATGCACCTGTAATATATTAGCCGTCCATTCCGAACGGGTTAGATTCTCTGGTCTTTCTCCTGGCTTATAGCATTTCTTCCCGCAGCATTCACACCGCCAGTTTTGACTATTTTTCACCCTCATTGCTAATTCTTTCCAGTTGTCGGGGTAGAGACTAGGGTTTACAGGCATTTTAAATAGTCGCAATCGCTCGTTAATCTCATCCTATCGTAGAGTCGCGATCGCTGTTGTATCATAAAGGTAATTGTTCAGTACGCCTGTATGAGTATCATCGCGCCTTATCAGCATCAATCAATACACCCTGGCTATCTACTACACCTCAGCAGATTGCTATAAATACAGCATCATCGATGAGTATGGCATAGTATACGAACCCGATGACATTTTCTACAAAGCGTGAAGGCGCAGAGCGTGAAGGACGAGAGGCAATTAATACTGTTTCTAGTTAGTTGTGGGTAAGAGCGATCGCCCTACCCACAATCGTCGCTACGCGGTTTTATTGCTTTCCCCCCTTTCGTCCCCCTCTGGGGGTTCGGTCGCTTCGCTTCCCTAGTTCTCGCCTACGCTGATAATCACACAGGGTTTTAAATTATAGCAGGGGCAATAATGTCGCTTCGCGGTCTGTTATGCGGGGACACCCCGCACCCCGTAACGCTCGGCAAGGGCTAACGCAAGCTGCGTCGGGTTTGATTCGTGCGATCGCATTCTTTATCTGTTTTCAATCCCTCCTTGCCCTATGCCTTCGCTACGCCCCTGCTCTTAAAACACTGTTGTGTCCTTTCGGGGGTTTTTTCGTCGTGCGTTTTTCCTTCTCTGTTCGTTCTCGTTCGTCTGTTCGTCGCGTTTCTGTTCCCTTCCGTCGTGTGGTTGGTTTGGCTTTGTCTCGTGGCTGTTGTTCCTGGTTGTTGCGTTCTTCTTCGCGTTCTTTTTCTGGCTTTGTCTGCTGGTGCGGTTTTGCTTCCCGTTCTCGCGCTGCTGCCTTTGCCTTCGTTGTCTCGCGTTTGGTCGGTTGCGTGGTGTGGGTTCGCCCTGGCTGGTGTTCTGTCTCTGGTTTCGTCTGGTTTGTCTCTGTGCCTGTTGTGCGCTGACCTGCTTCTCTTGGGGGCTTGCGCCGCTTAGTTGGGTGTTCGTCCCCCTTTTTTTTGGCGATCGCTTTACTGGTGCGTGTAGTGCGATCGCATCACAACAAAAACCAGTCTCACGCATTCGACTGGCATTCACTGAATATGGGAACGGTGGGACTCGAACCCACAACCAAACGATTAAGAGTCGCTTGCTCTGCCTAATTGAGCTACGTTCCCAGGTAGAAGTTGGAGAAATTGACCACCAGATTAAAGCGATCGCAACATCACCATACCTAAATTCTCCCCAAGCCCTCAAATGCTTTCCACTTAAAAGGATTCGCTAATCGCTCAGTTTATTTCGGCGCTCCTTCAAGTGCGAAAATCATAGCATATCCCTTCTCTCGCGGGCGGTTGCGTTTAAATGTTTTTTTATTTTTAAGGAAAACGCTTTTATTTATTTGGGTCGCTCGTCGTCGCACAAAATTTGTTCGCATCCATGCAAAGCGATTCTAAGCTCCTCCTCTCTCCCATTGCTCGTTCTCGGGCTATGCATCTGGCAATGGGGTGTGTCGTCGCGCCTAGTATCCGTGTTTTGTCTCGCTAATCGCTCGATCTATTACGGCGCGCACAACATTAATCTTCAACATCAAAATTAAATAGCCTGGGGCGCGCCTAGTGTGTGATGTGGTGGTGGTGAATGAGTGTGTATGTTGTCTTCTCTGCTTCGCCTTACATGCGGACAAGTCCTTTGTCGTCTGGTTGGTCGGTGGGGCGGGTTTGTCGGCGGGGGCGTGGGGTTTGGCGCGGTCTTCTCGTCTGCCTTGCCCCTGCTGTTTTTCCCTTGCCTGCTGCTCGTTGGGTTGCGCCCCCTGGCTGCGCTGCTCCCTCGGTTGCTGTGGTGGGCTGTCGTTTTCCGTGCCTTGCTTGGGTGCTGGTCGCGCCAGGTGTCGTCCTCTCCCCGTTCCTCGGCTGTGTCTGTGTCTTGCCCTCTTTCTTTTTTAATTATAGCATGTATCCACGCTATTTAAAATTATTTACTCTTTTTTTTTGTGCGTCTTGTCCTGCTTTCTCAGTTTGACAAGTTTTTCTGCAAGCACCTCCCTAACAATTTCCTGCCAGCCCTGATATTCCTTTAATTCATCAAGCATTGAAGGAGGTACACGTACTTGTAATTTAGCAGTGCAGGGTTCTTGTCTATCAGTTTTAAATTGATGTTCCGCCAAAGCTGGATTACCGCCAGGTCTAGACATATTAGTGATCGGTTACTAGCTATCAATTAACAATATAGCAGGTATCCTTGCTATAAATTTTTGTAAACTTACTAGTTTATTGCATGTATCCATGCTAATATAATTATATTAGAGAAAGAAAAAGTTTCTTTATTCAAAGCCGAGGCGACTCCGCTAAAAGTTCAACCTCGGCTTAACCCAAATTAATAGGTAATTATCATGTTAAACCAAAAAGTCAAATTATCCCCTCATGGGAATTTTCAAATAACCAAATTATTAGAAACTGTAGCAATTTGCGAAGCAATAGAAGATCGATATAACTGGGGAAATGCTACCGAAGACAAACCAGCTTTTATTGTTTATTTAGGCTGCAAAAAAGACGAAGTAGCGGAAAAGATTAGATATCTAAATAATGCCCTCGGATGCTATTGGTGCGAGGTTCGTAAACCTAAATACTTAAAGGATTTCGAGGCTGAAATTAAAGTCAGAGATATGATTCGATATTCGACTGAAGAGAGAAACGGTTTAGATTTTCTTCTCTGGGCTGAGAACGATTATGACTATATAGAACTTGACGAATATAACTATTACGTCTCAGATTATATGCCTCGTTACTAATCTTAATATCCCCCATAAATTGGGGGATAAAACATAATCTCTACACCAAATCAAACTAAATCAAAATCATGACTAGAACTAAGAAATCAAATCAATTCAGCGTATTTGGAACTCGACCTGAGAATGCTATCTGCCTTCCCGATGTTCCCTACTCTGTCAGACTCAACTGTAAAGATGGCGGTTTATTTGTGGGTGGTTTTGAAGCCCAACACCGCAAAACTAACCCAGACCAAAAGATAGATATCAGCATCATCAAAGTTTCTAAATTCTTCGGCTCATTGGGCAAAACTGAGAATGTTCTCTGGATTCAGCTATTCTTTGTCCCTGCTCCTGGTGTTGAATCCTCTATACTGCCGAAAAATACCGTTTGCTGTAGCTATATCAAAAAGCAATCGATCGCTCACCTGTTCAACAAAGTTCAAGAAGTGATGGAACATGGCGATCCAGGACTAGGAATTTTTACCCTTGGTTTCAATCGGGAAGTAGGAGAAAACGGAGTTTATTACACTGTCGATTTTGACTGGCGATCGCGTGAATCGGAAGCAGAACAACAACAACTCGATCTAATCGCTACTTTTATGTCGGCATACAAAGATCAGTTAATTGACCTCGAAGGAACTCGCGATTTAACTTGTGTCGATGGTTGGACAGCCCAACAGTTACAAGGTCTTACTGCTCAACGCCAAGAGTTAGAAGGAAGTTCAACCCCTAGTTTACCTGCTGCTTAATTATCTTAGGCGATCGCTATCAGTGGCGATCGCCCATTAACAACAATAACTCTGAAACTATGACTACAACTAGACTTTGGGAATTATCGGACGAAATCCAACAGTTAGAAAATGCGATCGCATTCATTATTGATGATGAAAATTTAACCGAAGAGGAACGAGAAACCAAGCTACAGTCAACCTTTAATCAATGGCTAGCCACTGGGGAATCATTTAAGGTCAAAGCCGAACAGGTAGCTAGATATATCAGACATCAGGAAGCGATCGCCGAAGCCAGAAAAGTTGAAGCTAGAAGGATTCAAACCCTCGCTAAACAGGCAGAGAATGGAGCAGCCAGATTGAGAAAATATCTGATTAATGAGATGATTCGCTCTGATGTTAAAAAAATCGATGGTGTGGCGGTCAAGATTGGTTTGAGGAAAAAACAGCCTACTGTGTTGTTAAATGTTCCACCTGAAAAACTGCCCGCCGAATACGTACAGGTCAGCTACAAGCCCGATTTAACCAAGATTAGAAACTTACTTAAATGTGATGCGAGCGGGGCTATTGGTTGGGCTAATCTCTCTGATAATCAGGATTATTCTGTGACGATTCGTTAATTATTTGATGGAAGGCGATCGCTTGCGAGAAAAGATAGAGGAATTTTAACTTTTTTTGCCCCGAAAGAGCGATCGCTATGTAAAAGTGACCTACGAATCATTTCAACTCGCATTCTGGGGGCAGCGACCCCGCTTCTTATGCAGGCATTGGGATGCGAGTTTTTGTCTTGGACTGACTAACTCGCGTTCTCAGCTTTGCTGTTGCTACATCCATCAACAGGGATAATTGTACTAAATCCATACCATTAATTAGTTCCTTTAGCCCTTCCTCATCAACAATATTCAAAGGCTTGTTAGAGAGTCGCTGACAGAAGTAAACTCGCGAACCTGGGGCTAATTCTTCCATCCCTTCAAGCAGTGACACCAGCCTATCATCCGCAAGGTGAGTTTTGCCATTACGGAACTGCGACAGGTGAGTCTCGCTAATATTTGCTGTCTTAGCTAGTTGCTTACCAACAATTCCATATTTCTTCATGGTTTGGTCAATTAGCTGACCGATTAACTTCTCAGAGTTCATAAATTTTTGTAACTATTATATTTAAATATATTTAAATATTGCTATTTATTATTTAGGTGTAGTTAAATTAGAGCAATGGCAAAAGTAGAGGTAATTGCCCTAATGATTACACAAAAATTAACTCAGACAAGTAGGTTTACATAACTTTAGTTTAAAGAAAATTAAATTTTAGGCTAAGGAAACACTAAGACAGTTCTCTAAAAAATCAGCCTCGATTTGGGTCGAAGCATGAAGCGTACATATTAAATTTTCAGTACTTATATGGTGACACAAACTAAGATTCAAGGAAAGTTTTATCCTCTAACTAGTGAAGTAACTACCATTCTTAGACAAGCAAAACTAACGGCTGCGGAATGGAGAATCTGGAGTTACCTAGTAGAGATTGACCCTTGGGGCGATCGCTATCGAGACATTGATTCTCTAGATGTAATGAGTAAATGCGACTGCTCCAGAGCAACATTTTATCGAGCGATCGCCAAGTTTCAGAAGCTACAGATATTCGATATTCAAGATAAAGGCTTTAGCATCAGAAATTTAACTGGAGCTTCCCAGATTAAATCAGCCCAGGCAAAAGAGCAAAATATCAAGCTAAAACAAGCCGATCTCAAAAATGAGCAAGCTGTCTCAAAAATAATACTGGATTCTCAAAAATGCGAAAGTTGTCTCAAAAATGAGACTGGATTCTCAAAAATGAGACTGGATTCTCAAATTTGCGAAAATCAACCGCCAGAAACACCACCAGATAAGGAACCTAGATCTCCTCAGACTCTTCAGACTTATTCAGACTTTAAAGACTCTCTCTCAGAAGGCGAGCGCGAAAATTTTTTCAATTTTGTTCGGAAGAAGACGGAGAACCTAGAGAAGCCAATTAACGATCTAGAAGCATGGCTAGCCAGTGAAAATAAAGCCAAACAAAATCGATGGGAGATCTACTACAAGAATTATCAACAAGAAAAGATTAGTGAAAGGAGAAAAACTACGAGGCAAGGTGATAAATCAGAGAACTACAGCCCTGAGCAAGTGCAACAAGCGATCGCCATATTTCAAAATCGACATAAAAAACGAGAACAAGAACTTCAACAAATAAAAGCACAAGAACAACTCAAAAACGTCGAAAATAACCCTGATAACCAAGAAAATGAATGACCAACCTATCCCAGTATCTATCGAGGCAGAAGAGGCAATTTTGGGCGGAATCCTTTTCGATTCAATGGCGATGTCCAGAGTTGAACCAGATTTAAAAGTTGAAGCTTTTTATCTCCAGAGCCATCGAGAGATTTACCGCGCTGCTATGAATCTCTACCGTCAGCAGAAACCGACAGATTTTATGGCTATCAGCACTTATCTAAGCGATCGCGATTTGTTAGATAAAATTGGCGGTACGGCTAAATTGTCACAGTTGCTTAATCGCACTGTCTCGGCGGTTAATATTGATCGCTATACCAACCTAGTTATGGATAAATATGTCCGACGGCAGTTAATCACCTCTGGTCATGAAATTGTCGATTTGGGCTATGATAACCTGTCAGAATTAGAAGATCTTCTTAATGCTAGTCAGCAAAAGGTCTTTCAATTGGGCGAGCGCAAAATAAATCAGGAAACTGATAACATCGCGGATATCTCAATTAAGTGTTTTAACAAGCTAGAAAGTAACAATCCTATTTACGAGACTGGGCTGTATGACTTGGACAATCTTATGGTTGGTTTTGAGCCAGGGACATTAACAATCTTAGCTGGCAGACCATCAATGGGAAAGAGCGCAATCGGTAACTTTTTTGCTTTACAGATGGCAGTTAAACACAAGTTACCTGCGGTTTTTTTCTCTCTAGAAATGACTAAAGAGCAATTAAATTATAGGTTGTGGAGTTTAATATCTGAGTTTAAGTGTTTTTATCGGCATAACTTGACTAAGATCCAAGGCGATCGCTTGAGAAAGCAAAGGGCAGGGAAAATTAGCTTTAATCAAGAGGAATTGGATTCTATTGCCAAAATTATCGGTATCTGTGCTGAACTACCCATCTTCATCAATGATAATCGCGGTATTAGCGTTGCTGGTATTGCTTCAGAATGTCGCCGAATTAAAGCCAGAGAAGGTGATTTAGGTTTGGTAGTAGTTGACTATCTACAGATGATGGCAGGGGAAAAGCCATCGGGTAATCGTAGTTATGACTTGGGAGATGTGGCGCGTAATCTCTACAAACTAGCTGGTGAAATTGACGCACCTGTCCTAGCTCTATCTCAGGTATCAAGGGGAGTAGAAACCCGACAGGACAAACGCCCGATGATGTCAGATCTATCTCAATCTGGAATCTTAGAAATGGTGGCAGATAATATTATCTTTGCCTACAGGGATGAGTATTACAATCCTGATTCAGTGCGGGAGAATATTCTAGAGTTGATACTGGCTAAGGCTAGACATGGCGATACGGGCAAGATTGAGCTGTTGTTTGATAAGTCTTGCGGAATGGTTGATAACTTGTCGATGCCAGGTGTTATAACGTTGAATTAAAGCGATCGCTTTCTCAAAAATAATGGATTTGGATTATTCAGTAGTACAAGAAAAGTTGGAGATAGTCAAAGCAGAGATTGACAATCTAATTAATTATTTGGAAATTAATCAATCAAGACTCGATGGTGATTATAGAGATGCTGGTTTTATCGATTTAAACGTCTACGCCAGACTAGCTGAGATTTCTAAAAGTGTCCTCGAATGCAGTTGTGAAGCTGAACTTAAGGATAAAAACAATGACAATGTTTAAGGTTGGCGATCGCACCTCCAAGAAGTGTAAATATATTCCTAAGAAGCTGCGATCGCAGGTTGAGAAGATGAACGCTGAGAAAGTCCCAGTTGAAGAGATATTAAAGGTTTTGAGGAATAGGAGTAGAAAGAAAATGTAGATACTAGGCTTGATGATTTTGGTGTAAATTCAAGGGTTAAAATAATGTGTAGTGATGACTATACATTTTTACCTAGAAGCAACACACGAGAGCGATCACTATTTCGACGATTTCCATCTGTTGCAATTGGGAGGGGTTTTTGGGTCTGAATCTTTCTGTTGTTTTATTATTTTAATCCTTTCTTGATTAACTTTTTCATCTACTGCAATCCATTTTTGTTCTGCCCCATTCCATTTCGCATCGGTGTATACTGCTTTGTCCCAAAAACAAGCCAATTTGATGCGATAGTTGCTTCGATTTATGACACCATCAACGTCTGCACCACTGAGGTTGGCACCACTGAGGTCGGCACCACTGAGCTTGGCACCACTGAGGTCGGCATCCCAGAGTTTGGCATCCCAGAGTTCGGCACCAGTGAGGTCGGCATCCCAGAGTTTGGCATCTCTGAGCTTGGCACCACTGAGGTTGGCACCTCTGAGGTTGGCACCACTGAGGTCGGCACCAATGAGGTTGGCACCTCTGAGGTTGGCACCACTGAGGTCGGCACCATCGAGCTTGGCACCACTGAGGTTGGCACCTCTGAGGTTGGCACCAGTGAGGTCGGCATCCCAGAGTTCGGCACCATCGAGCTTGGCATCCCAGAGTTTGGCATTTCTGAGGCTGGCACCAGTGAGGTCGGCATCCCAGAGTTTGGCACCACTGAGGTCGGCATTTCTGAGGCTGGCACCAGTGAGGTCGGCATCCCAGAGTTCGGCACGAATGAGTTCGGCACGAATGAGTTCGGCACGAATGAGTTCGGCACCACTGAGCTTGGCACCACTGAGCTTGGCACCACTGAGGTCGGCATTTCTGAGGTTGGCACCAGTGA
The DNA here is from genome assembly GCA_942490675.1 of Cyanobacteriota bacterium. Taxonomy (GTDB): domain Bacteria; phylum Cyanobacteriota; class Cyanobacteriia; order Cyanobacteriales; family Xenococcaceae; genus Waterburya. Next base: position 15,462 of record CALNYB010000032.1, read on the forward strand.
GGTCGGCATCCCAGAGGTCGGCACCATCGAGCTTGGCACCACTGAGGTTGCTATTGCTCAGATCGAGTATTTTAATGTTTAGTTTGCGGTCTTCATCTGAAGTATAGTCTTGCTCTGGTGTTCGTCGTTCAATTACAGTTAATGCAGCTTGTATTTGAATATTGACTGGTTCGAGTTTTTCAAATGCTTTTAATTTTTCCTCGGAGCGTTCTTCTAGTTTTTGAATTTCTGGTGGTATGGAAGAATTTGTTCGCACGAATGCAGTCAAAACTTCCATAATCGTCCATTGGTCTTTAGGAGAATCTTTAGCAATTCTCTCTAGAGAATAAATTCCGCCAATTATAACCTCTTCTTTGCTATTGCCTAATTGTCCTACAGCTTTGGTAAAGCGGTCTGTAACCAATCTTTCTTGAGTAAGCTCCCTGTCTTTTAAAGCATCTTGATAATTAACAAATAACCCGATCGCAGCAATAATGGCTGCAATCAAACTCGCACCTGAAATGATAGTTTTAACGGCATCGAGAGCAAATGGTCTGGTTTCCGTATTGGCAAATAGTTGGGGTAATTTATCAAACAGCCAGAATGGAAAAGTAATAATTTTCCCAATTACATCTATTAAAGCCTTGAATGATCGCGCCAATCGTCTAAAAAACGATCTGGGTAGCTGTTGATAAAAAGCGATCGCTCGATCGCGTTTCCAAGCTCTAATAACCTTGGGATACCTAGTTAGATATCTTCTAGCCGTTTCCCAATCCCCTTCAGGACTACCATTTCTGCCCTTAGCTATACGCTGTTCATATATTTCCTGTGCTCTAATTTGCTGAAGCTCGTGGGGAATAATTCTTTTCATCAGGTGAGTCAAAGCTTTTGGTACATTCCCATAGTTCCCAATGAGCTATAAATTCAACTGTTCCCTCAACTCCTCAACATTCCTAACCTCATCCCAATCAACCCCCGCAGCTTCTAACAAATCGATCGCCACACCAATCAAATGCTGCGGATATACCCTTTCTGCTGGTGGTACTGGTTCTGTATTGTTTTCTCTTACTGTGCTAGCGGTATCCGTTAGCCATGCTTTTTGTGACTTTCTGATTTTGATATTCACCGTGACCAGTTTTTTACCTGATGTTTTTTTTAGCACTTTAGCCTTAGATTTACTAGTTTGGGCAGGTTTGACTTCAGTTGGCTTTGCTTCTGGTTCAGGTGTTGGTTCAGGTGGTTTAGTAGCTTCTGGTTGGGGTTTTTTAATACCTGAGAAGTTACCTAGCTTCATTCCCTTCATTCTGTCGTTCATTTCCATAACCTCACACATTCAACTGCTAGTGATTGATAGGCTTTAGCCCCAGGCGATCGCGGTGCGTAGTCGATGACGGGTATCTGTTGGGCGATCGCTTCGGCGACAGAGATGTTTTCAGGTACGAGAGTTTTAAACAGGGTATAGCCTGATTCTTCGGCTGCTTCGGTGAGTAAGTTATCGGCTTCTCTGGTGATTACTAATTTAGAGCGATATCTAACTCTGGCGACATCGATGGGAACATCGGGGCGTTCTCCTTTAATTAGCTGTAATGCTTCTGATAACCCTTTTAAGACCGCAGGTTCACAGATGACAGGCATCAACACGCGATCGCTGGCTAAGATTGCCTGTACCGAAGCAATGCCCAAACCAGGGGAACAGTCCATCAAGCAGACATCGAAGTCTTTTAGTTTATTTAGTGCAGGAGTAAATAGATCCGAGTCAGCATCTAGTTGAAACATTCCGATGTCTCCAGGTATCAGCCACAGGTTTTTAGTCTTAGTTGCCAAGGGTTGAACCTCACCATCACTCAACCAACTTAATGCTGTTGGTGCATCACCATCAAAACCCAAGCCAAAACTTAAAGTCCTCTGTCCATCCAAATCGATTAACAATACCTTTCGCTTCGCGGTAGCAAGACTTGCCCCCAAATTAAGGGTAGTGGTACTTTTCCCTGTACCGCCCTTGAAATTAAAAACGGCAATTTTCAACATAGCATCCTATAAAGGTTTAATACCTTGTTACGTTAACTATTTAAACCTAAGAACACATTAACGTCTAAAAACTTAATATTTAATTGAGTTTATAACTTAATAACTTAATATCTTAAAAGGTCAAACGTCTAATATTTTTAAGAGTTAAAAAGTTCAACAGTTCAAACCATATTGAAACTCAACTAAGACAATCTCTAGCCCCCACAGCAACAGCAAAGATTATCTGCTAAATTTCATTTTGAAATGTAATCGTAGTCTAGCTTGTCCGTCCAACTTCATCACTTCACCTCACACCTACCTCTGCCCATCACTAAAAAATCCTACTGCTACTTTTGCCCCAGCAAGGCAATTGAATTTTACGTAACTTATAGAGCTACAAAATGAATCATATCGGTTCGGGGTGTTTCTGGGGTGCGGTAGCGAATTCTGTGATGTGGGTCATAAAAATTTGTGAGAGGTTTTCATATTATGTACATAAGAAAAAAAGTTTTTTTAAATAAATTCGGTACTATGACCCAGAATTCTGCACCTACTAATTCCATCCGTCCCGACGAGCTTATGGCTGAACTTAATATTAAAAAAGATGCCTATTACAAAGACTTAAGATATCTAGACATCATTCCAGATAAAGATTCTGAAGGTAAGGCTTATCTCACAATTGAACAAGCAGATAGAATTAGAAGCTTAAGAAATCACGTAGTTGAGACAGGAAAGCGGAACGGTTTTGATAATAGTTCAATCGTTAAGGTTGATGATAGTAACGATCTGGTTTCTAATAGTAGGGAAGCCGAAAATGATATCTATGTAAAACCTGAAGAACCTACAGTTACATTTGACTTTAATCAGTTGATGAGAGGAGCGCAGGAAGTAAAACTTCGTGAGTTGGCAACACCTGACTTATTAATTAGGGGGTTAGCGAATCAAATGACCGAAGATGATTTACCACCTGACCTGAAAGAGAAATTAGCAGCAGTGAGGGAAACAGTTAACCCAAAGTGGACACCCGCCGAGTTAGCCAGCAAAATTCTGGCTCAACATCGCCAGCAAAAGGCACAGGCGGAAGAGTAAATTACAGTGATGATGACACCTTTAACAAGGTATGTAATGCGATCGCTGCTGGAAATTCGGTAATCGTCCTCGGTGAAGCGGGTACGGGTAAAACTGATTTTGCCCTAGCTCTCCATGATGAAATGTCAGGGGAGTTTAATAGTGCGATCGCTACTTACAAGGGTTCAATCAAGAAATTCTTTATGGCGATCGCTATGCAGTTAGGTTGTCCGACAGAAAATGATGAAGGTAAAGCCATGGCTGTTGATGCTCTCAAGGAGGAGATTCTAGTTAACAGTGGTGAAAATACCTTACTTATCTTCCCAGAAGCTAAACGGTTGACTACTTCCATTAGGTACTGGCTAGAAGACATGATTTCTGCTGGTGCGAGAGTAGTCTGTTTTGCCGTGGCTAATCCTGGGCGAGATATCTTTCTGGATATGTTGGAGATTGAATTGGCTCTGCCGAGCGATCGCCATATTCGAGAAGTGATGGAAGTAGAGGCACAGAAACAGGGTTTACAGATTAGTAAATCTCGACTGGCTGAACTTCAACCTTTAGCTGGTAGGAATCCGATGCTGGCAAGGAAGATTATTAAGAATGAGGCTCTGGGACTAAAGCAGGATAAACCAGAACACACTCAGTACGTGGTCATTATGCCTATAATCATTGCTGCTCTGATGGCTTTTGGAATTGTGCGGTTTGTGGGTATGGGTACGGGTAATAAAGGACTCTATATTACTGGTGGTGTTTGCCTTGTGACGGGAATGGCGTTAAAACAGTTGGGAAGTGTTAAAGGTGCGAGGAAGAGGTTAGGACAGTGATTAAAGAATCTATGCAGACGAATTTTATTTAGTAGACAACGGGTTGGGATATTTTAGAGGATAATTTACACCTGGAAAAGTTTTACAAAAGGCAGGAATAGAATTGAACGCATAATTGATCAAAGAAATACTACGCAAGGCACGACTAATTCGTGTACTTAAGGATATCGACATCTGTCAGATATGCCAGTACCGGCTCATTCTGGTTGCCAGTTTCTGTAACAAGAAGATCGCGGCATGCAGGTGAGTTCTCTTGCATTGACTTAAATGCGTCATAAAGAGTTGTGTCTTTCCTCTCAAAGATTACAGGAAGAGCCGTTCCCTTTGGTCTGGAAGCCAGGTATTCCTTAAGGGTTATATTGGCAGCAGTTTTTGTCGGCGATTGAGGAACTAGGAATTCGAGAATATTAGGCAGTTGGACAATGGTTCGGAATGTCTTATCGGGGTTGATAATAAGCAATCTACTACGTGAGTGAGACCTAAACTTATCAATCACATCCTGAAGACTTGAATCAAGTTTGTTTTCGGCAAACGTTAAGCCAGTAATTTCATCTGAGAGTTTCCGATTCTTTAGCTTTTCCAGGTCCCCTTTAGTAGCTCCAGCGCCTAAAGCCAAAGTCGCAGTAGTCCTTTCTACAAGTCGCTGATAACCCTCATTGGTAGACTGGGATGCTTTGGCAGCAGTAGTAAAAGCTCCACTTGAGAAGTAGAATGCTAAGACTGTGCCGACCCACGTTGAGATCATTGGGAACGTAGAAGTTGTCACCCATTGAAGAGTCTCTTTCCTTTCCTCATTGTAAACACGCTCTAACTGGTTTTTCATCTCAAGATAATCAAGCGTTTGCTGTACACTGGCGCTCTCTGGCAAGCCTGGGAATTCAGGTTGTCTCCTGAGCAAAAAAACACCAGCGAGTGAGATTGCCGCTATTGTGCCAACTATTATAAGGGAACCCCAAAATGTGACTCTGGCAATTTGCATTCTTAGAGCAGTTTCATCTGAACTGATGGGTTGCGACTGATCTGCACTAGCAGAGTTTTGCCGATTAGTCGATGCTTTTGTTTGTTCGTCTGACATATACTACGATTCTCTCACTTTATTACAACATACAACAATACCACAAAGCGGGAGGCGACCGCTGAGAGCAACAGGGCAATCAAAACGATGGAGCAACTCCAGCCCCAAATCTTCGGCGTTGTTCAACCATGGGATTGGTCAATCTTCAACTTAGTTCAACGTGTTTAAGCCTATAGAAGAGCAAACATTGTTATATCACCAGTGAGCTAAATAACTGACGATCGCTCTACCAAAATCCAGACTGGTAAAGTAACTCAACTCTTTACCGCCTATGATGGCAATTACTCACGCAGCGATCGCATTATCAGGAACATCCCTAATCTTAGGAACTGCTGAACCTCTACCATTGGGTTTGGCTATTCTTGGCTCACAGATTCCTGATATTGACACCACCACTAGCACCATTGGTAAAATCTTCTATCCGATTAGCAGTTGGATTGAGGATCGTTTTCCCCATCGCTCGATTACTCATTCTCTGCTGGCTACTGCCGTTATTACTGCGGTAAGTTTGGCTGTAAACTACTTCTTCCTACATGGCAGTATTAAAGCTGCGATCGCTCTTCCTCTCGGTCATCTACTTAGTTGTTTCTCTGATACGTTTACGAAACAGGGGGTACAATTGTTCTATCCCAATCCTGCCTGGGCTATTTCTGTGTCAAATCCTCGACGGAGACTTAAGACTGGCGGTGCTGGTGAACTCTGGGTACTTGCGATCGCAGTAACTCTGTTAACTCTAGGGATTCATCTAGCCAATGGTGGGGGGATAACTCAGAAAGTCTCTCAGAATCTAGGTTTGAGAGATGGCATCGTGCGGGTATATAACGAGAACGCCAGTACCAACAAAGTATACGCGAGGATCGCAGGTTACTGGACGAGCGATCGCACTAGTGCCGATGGTAAGTATTTGATTATTGGCAATGAAGGTAATGAATTTATTGTTACCGATGGCAAAGGGGTTTATAAGACGGGAGAGCAGATAATTACTAGCAAAGTGACTACTGAAGTCGGAGAAGCTGCCAGGACTGAGATTAGGAATATTACCTTTAATGATGAAGATGCGTTAGCGAAGCTCAACGAAGTTATCGCACCACTACTAAATCTTAAAAATACATATGTATCCTCAGACATATATATAAGCGGAGAATTAGCCGTAGATTTTCCTGAAGATATCCAGATCCCTTTAAATAAAAACAACTATGCTACAGCGTCGCTGAGTGGTAGTAGAATTAGCTTTTCGTACTGTCTGATTGATGAGGCGATCGCAATTCTTAAAGATCAATATGCGGTAGGTACGTTAGAAATTAAGGTAGTGCAGCTGGATTAGCTAACAATAAGATTGACATGACTTCTGAAGGAGCGAAATTATGATCGTACGCGATTTGCAACAGCTTGTTGGGACTGAACGTGATGTAGCCTGGGGAAATGGTCAAAGTCATCGGTTTTTGATTGAAAGTGATGGAATGGGGTACAGCTTGACGGATACTGTGATTAATGCAGGAAGCGAATCCCTTTTGCAATACAATAACCATCTTGAAACCTGCTATTGCATTGAGGGTGAGGGGGAAGTTGAGAGCATAGATGGTACAATCTATCCCATTAAGGTTGGTACAATGTATGCCCTTGATAAACATGACCAACACTATTTACGGGCAAAAACAACCATGCGCTTGGTTTGCGTGTTTTCTCAGGCTTTGAGGGGAAATGAATCCCATAACCTCAGAAGTGATGGTGGGAGCGGTTATTAGTAATCCCATACTATCTCGTTCGATTTCGACAAGATGGCCGCTATCTGACCGCGTAGCCCAATCCTGAGCAACCCAATGTAGGTTAGTTTGATCGTTGATCGTTAGCTTGGGTTAGCGATAAGGACAGAGAATTAATGTCGGGGATATTATCAGCGATAAGCAAGCGCGGCATGGCTTCGCTTACCGCACTACCGAAAGAACCAAACTATATGCGAAGCGGTATCCGTGATAGACAAGCCAAGAAGCAGAGATTAGAAACAGCGATCGCCCGTCCTCGAACCCAGATCCTAAATTAATAGTAATCAGACAAATTAATCACATCCTCATGTCTCCTCCTCACCTCCATCTCTTCTTCTGGAGTGCGCCGACGCAACCTAATACTCTTCCTCTCCGCCAACTCATCAACCAACCCTTTTGCCTGTTTTCTCAACTCATGCTTCCTCTTCAAAGTCCGCGCCCATTCTTCTCGTTCCAAATTATCTAGATCGTCGCAAATTTCAGGCGTTAAACGTCGATCCAAACTACCGCTTGCTTCTAATGTCTCGCCAATTTCTGCTTGACATCTTGTAGCTCGGCATTTGGCTATTTTATGCTGACCCCCTGTATAACCCTCAATTACATAAGCTGCTAACCGTTCTAAGACAAAGCCCGTATCCTGGCAGCAGAAACAGCACCAACTTGGCTGCCATACCTGTTGATCGTAATCGGGTTCGCATTCTGGACGCAGGGGAATTGGTTGTAACTTCTTAAAGTCCATCAATTGTTACCCCCTCTGGTACTTTAACTACTCCGTTATCAATCGCCCATCGTGCAAAAGCCCTTCTTTCCTCTTCTGTACCGCCATTTTTGAGCAAAGTAATAAAATAGGGTGCTTCATACTCACACTCCAAGCGCCGTTTCCAGCGATTGAATCGGGGGTGATTGTACCAGTCTTGCTGTGAGATATTGTCACTCAAATATGCTACATTGGGGGACTTTTTACACCATAAACCGCGTAGTTCTTCCCAGTTGCTCTGAATCCATTTTTTGACTAATACAGGAGGTTTGGGTAGCTCCTTCGCTTGTTGTTGGCAAAATCCTAAAAAACTCTCTCTCTGGCTATCAGACAGAGAGCTAGAAAAAAGCTGATAAGAATTTGAAGAAGAATCTGGTGAATCACTGTCCGCTTTGATTTTTGGTGGATTTGGCGGGGTCAAATTCTCCAATTGGAGACTCGATTTTCCAGTTGGAGAATTTGATTCTACGGTTGGAGACTCACTGTATACAGTTGGAGACTGTGGATCTACAGTTGGAGAATCTTGTTTCTCATCTGTTTCCTCCTCTTCAGTCAGAGTTAGAGGAATCAGGTTAAGCTTGCCAATCTCCGCCCGACCGAGCTTTTTCAACTTACCCAGAGCTTTGTAAAATGTAGCCTTGGTAAAACCCAACAGAGAACAGATTTCTTCGGGATTAATCCTGATTTTCCAGCCTGGAGCGTATCTGATTTTGAGATAGTAACGTAGAAGTCCTGTAGCAGTGATTAAGCCGTCTCGGTAATCGGCTATTGCTCTATCTAGGGTTAATTTGTAGAATTGAGTCATATTAGAAAAAAATTCTAAGTGGTATGAAGAGCGATCACAACGGTTGGTAGCCTTAGGCGATCGCTAGTAATTCGACAATTAAATTATACCCATATATATGCGGGTTTTCAACTCAAAATATTCATTTTATGATTAAAATATCTTATGTATGTCTTGCTTAGTGTTTGGTATATATGTGGGCTAAACTGAAACTATCAGCTTGTTTAGGATTACTTTCACTCGTTCATGGCAGAAGTTAGGGCAGATCATAAAACTCGTTTCAAGGGAAAGGGTGTTGGAATTAAGCACAAGCAAAAGCCCGTATCTGTCATGTTGCCAGAAGATATAGATGAAATTGTTAGAGCGATGCCTAATCGTTCGGAATTTATCAGACAGGCAATTATCGAGAAGTTAGAAAGAGAGCAATGTGCGTGAGAAAACTTGTCAGAGATGCCATTGAAAAAGCTAAGGAAACGAACCTCAATCGGCATAAATAAAAAGTAGTATCCATTAGGGACGGTAGATTTCCCCGAAGATGTGAAGATGCCCATCGAGCCGAATCAAATGACTACGGCTCAGTTAGTGGGGAACAGGATTAAGTTTGATTATTGTGAGTTGAGTAGGGCGATCGTATATCTTAACGCTCAATATGCGGTAGGTACGGTAGAAATTAAGGTAGTGCAGCCTAGATCGGGCGTATGATTTCTAGAAAATTTCTGGATACCCGAAAGAATAATATACGGAATTATTCGGGATAACATCCCACATAGGGTGAATATACAGAATAATAGAGACAGTCAACCCAAGGGAAGAGCTTAGATTAGTTAATTTGGTTTTGCCATTTAGAGGGCTGTAAACAACATCATAGATTTTTTCATTAAGAGGTTTCTCATGTCTGATCGTCGCCAGGAATCTTATGCTGTACGACTTGAAGCGGCAGAGCTAGCAAGGAGTCGTCAGCATCCAATCCACCAAGCAAACGGGGATGAGCAACGGTATGCTGATAGCCAATATTTCATGTCCTTCACCAAAGGACTACCTCATAATCCTGATACAGGGTTGCTGCAAGAAGCTCAGGATTTTGTAGAGTTTCGTCGTGCGATCGATGATAGCTTTATTGATCCATTCTCGGATCGCGTTCGCCATGGAGCAAAGTTTGAGGTGATAGGTGGAGCGGTACAGCCAGTAGCTAGCCTGCCAGTACCGAAGCAATCAGGCAGTGGGAAGCACCAACGGCGGGAGTTGTTTTTGAACTCCAGGGACCAGATGCTCAGGCTGTGACCATGCCTCCGGCACCGCCACTCTTGGATGCCAGCGGTGCCCCCAATCCAGAACTGGTTTTGGAAATGGCTGAGGTTTATGAGTTAGCCATACTGAGGGATCAACCCCTCAACGACTTTGAGGCTGGCAGTACAAATCCTGCTCTTGCAAGTTCGATCGTTCGGCTAAATGCCCTGGGCTATGTCACAAACCAGACAGGTCGCCCCCGCAAGGTCAATGCCGCAGGAGAGTTGGATCCCCAAACGGTATTCCGAGGCTCCTCCCCAGGAGTGGAAGTGGGTCCCTATCTCACTCAGTTTCTATTAATTGGCAATACAGACCTCAATGGTCCTGCCAATCAGGGAGGGGGTAGTGTTGCTGAAGGGAAAATCACCTATGGTGTTCTGCAAATCGATCAGAAGGTGCCGATCGCAGAACCTGGCAAAGACTACATGATTACAATGAGTGATTACGTTGATGTTCAGCGTGGTTTGAAACCACCAGGAGAAACCTATGGTCCAACGAATGGTGGACCCATACTACCACCTAGCCGACCACCTCGCCGCTTCATCTCGACTCCTCGAGATTTGGCTACCTATGTTCACTACGATGCCCTGTACGAATCCTATTTAAATGCCTGTATCATTCTTCTGGGTATGGGAACCCCCTTTGATACCGGCTTCGATCATCTCTCTGGAGTGGGAGAGGCAGCAGGCAATGCCACAACCAAACGGAATGCGGGCGGTTTTGCCCTCTATGGTGGTCCTCATATTTTGACTTTAGTTACTGAAGTAGCTACCAGAGCCTTGAAAGCAGTACGTTTTCAAAAGTTTAACAATCACATTCGTCTGCGTCCAGAAGCATTAGCAGCACGAATTGAATTATTGCGCGCTCCCACACCAGCAGTTACAGCTTTGACTCCACCAGGGCTAATTAGAGACATTGGGGAATTAAAGACTAATTTGACTAACACTCTAGCTGCAATTGCAGGCGGGGTGGGTGGAGGAACTCATTTCTTACCAATGGCTTTTCCTGAAGGATCGCCAATGCACCCAGCTTACGGTGCGGGACACGCCACAGTTGCGGGAGCTTGTGTGACCATTCTCAAGGCATTCTTCGACACCAGTGCAGTATTAGCAGAAACGTCATTTAAAGATCCTTGTAACCAAAAAATCAAAACAGAAGTTAAGTTCAAACGTTATAGCCCTGGTAATCCAGCTATGGGTATTCCAGCAGATAAGCCAATTTTATTCCGCGCCCCTGTATTGCCAAACCCAGGTGCGGGGGTTGCGCCTGCTGGAAATTTGGTTTCATCTTACCCAGAGGAATTTTTAACCCTAGAAGGTGAGTTAAATAAACTAGCTGCTAACATTTCCATCGGACGCAATATGGCGGGGGTTCACTATTTTAGCGATTATTACGATAGTCTTCGTATGGGTGAGGAAATTGCCATCGGCATTTTAGAAGAACAGGCATTGACCTATTCAACCGATCCTTTTGTCTTATCTGTCCCAACATTTGATGGTGATGTAGCGAGGATTGGTCGCCGATGAATCGTTTACCCCGCCGTTCAGCTAGAATACAGCCTCCTACACGAGGGCGATTGGCGGCTGTCCCACCCCTTGGTGAGGGCCTAACGCCCATGATTATTGTTCGTCAGCGCCCTGCAATTTCAGGTCGTATAACGATTGTAGAGAAACCTGGCTGTAACGATCTCCATCCAGATTGGCTCAGATTCTACAAACAATGGTCGGGTGTTTTCAGAGTGCTCGATCGACCCTGGAAATGGACAGTGGTATTGATCATATTGATCATCATGTCGATATCGTTTGGTATGCAGCTCTAGGTCCTTCAAACGCTCAATAAAATTAATCGTGACTGACAAGCTTATGGAGTCCCTCCGGGCGATATGCAAGAGTCTGGATAAGTTTGTCATGGTAGTTTTTGCTTGTTGCTTTTGTCTAACAAAGCCGTTGCAGTTGACGCCAAGGGGGCACCTCTGTCTTCGTGCATTTTTTCGAGACTGGGACGCGCAGCTGAACGGCGACCGTTCACAATTGCTCCTCGGAGAGATCGCTCTACCCGAACTCAGATCGCACCCAAACAACCCTCAATAGACTAAGACAGATAACAGATAACCAATCTTGGTGAACTGTGATGAAGCTAACTTATAAACTATTGGGATACTTACTTTTAGGCATCGGTGCTTATGCCTTCCTCAATGCCAACAATACCGATTTATATGCGCAGCGGTATCCGTGATAGACAGGCAAATTCAACAGTCACAGAACAGCAAACCACCTATAAACGGAATCGTCACACCATCACTCTAGTTTTAAGCCAACTATCGGACTTGAAGGTTGAAGAAGGACAGAGAATAAATGTAGGAGATGTTATCAGCGATAAGCCTACGGCATGGCTTCGCTACGCACTACCGAAAGAACCAAACTACAAGCCAAGAAGCAGAGGTTAGAAGCTTCTCTCACCCGCGCCAGATTACCCCTCAGAGAACTAAAACCCGTCCCAGAACCAAAGTTTCAGACCGAACTCGCAGCACTCAAACAGGCTCAGTTTAATCTTGATGCGATCGCTCGTCAGATAAATAATTTTGACCAGAAGTTCTACCATAAAGATCCTTGGCATATTCAAGTTTTCGAGTCCGATAAAGTTCAACGATTGGCTGAGTTGAAACGCCAGGAGCTAGAAGCTTCGATTAATGTTGAGAAAGCGATTGGGCTTTCAGCCCAGTGCGCGGAGCGCAATCGCCCGACTGGATGAAGCTAAACTTAACTACCAGAAGCAGCAGTATGAACACTCATTGAAAGTATCTGGGGGATGGCAACGATTAAATAAATATAGTGTCATATCAGACTAAAAGCATTGGCTGATATGAGTTTCGCGAATTACTATTTAAACAGAGCAAAATTCCTGAAAAGCCTATAATCACGTTATATTTAAAAATTAAAGAAAACGAATTTAATGGCTTTGAGGTCGATATGACTCTTTAATTGACGAATCGTTGCCACATGCCTAGCCCGTTGACCTGGTGGATGTGGTTTATAGATCTACTGTTGTGCTTCTAATTGTGACAGATTCTTTAATGTTTGCTGTGCAGTGTCATACCACTGAGGTTTATCTTGTTGTTTAAATAGAGTAGCTGCTCGCTCCAAATCTTGTCTTCCTTGTAGAAAATCACCAGAAAAAGCGTAGACAATACCGCGCATTAAGTGAGCATCAGCATTCTGGGAATCGATATCTATCACCTCAGTAAAATCGGCAATCGCCTCATCGTATCGTTTTAACTTTTGATAGGCACCACCGCGACTAATATAAGCCATAGTATCCCTTGGATTTAAATTTATTGCTTTAGTCAAATCGGCGATCGCTTTTCCGTTCTGTACTGTTTTAAAGTAGACAATCCCGCGATTTCTGTAAGCTTCAGCCAAGTTGGGATTTAGATCGATCGCTTTAGTAAAATTGGAGAGTGCCCTATCGTATTGTTTTAAATCATAGTAGGTAGCACCACAACTATTGTAAGCTTCAGCAAAGTTCGGCTCGATCTCGATCGCCTTATTGTAATCGGCGAGCGCTTTTTCGTATTGTTTTAAATCTGTGTAGACAATACCTCGATTATTGTAAGCATCAGCAGAGTTCGGCTCGATCTCGAGCACTCGCTCGTAGTCATCGAGCGCTTTTTCGTACTGTTTCAAAAAATCATGGTAGATATTACCGCGATTAAGGTAGGCTGAAGCATATTGGGAATTAATCTTTATTGCTTTGGTGTAATTGGCGATCGCTTTTTCGTACTGTTTTAAATCTGTGTAGACAATCCCGCGATTGTAGTAAGGTTGAGCATATTGGGGATTAATCTTGATTGCTTGAGTAAAATCAGAAAATGCTCGATCATAATGTTTACAGCAATCATAGTAAACAGTACCGCGATTATTGAAAGCATCAGAATATTCGGGTTTAAACTCTATAGCTTGGTCAAAATAATTAATAGCATTCTTGTAATCTTTTTGTAAGCCAGAAGAGAGGCCCAGATAAAGATAGACCACCTCTTGCCCCAAGGCAGTTACGGGTTCTTCCGTCGACTCCAAAGCTGCCAATGCCTTATTGAACCACTCGCTCGCCTTAGACCAATCTTGGTCTAAATAGCGATACATTCCCAAAGTAAAAAGACTTAAATAGGTCATTTCTTGGGAAAGACGAGTTTGCAGTTCAAAACTGTTTAATTCAGCAATAGCAAAAGGCTGATACTTTCCTTGAACCGATTCTCCTAGCTGAGGAAATTCAGAAGTTGGTTTCAAAATCTCAAAGTTAACGCTAATGGGAACAATTTTGTCTAATCTTTGATACTCTCCCCAAATGACAATTGCTGCTTTTTGTAGCGTTCCTTCTTGTTTGGCAGCCTTAATACTTGTAAGAGGCTTACCTAACTTTTCAACCTTAACGTCATCACCATAGTCTGTCATCTCTCGCTCTAAACTTTGAAAAATTACTGGCGTTACCAACTCATCTTGAGACTCAGAAGCTTCAAAATTGGCAACCAGGATAATAAAATCTTGAGTCGGCAGGGACATATAATATTGCCAGCCAGCAATTCCCACAACCGTTAAGATGGGAATAATAAATAGTCCCAACCGCGCTAAGAGACGGAGACGCGCTTTTTTTCTGCGTCGTTCTTTTTTCTGTTGAGCTGATACTCGTTCGCGAGAATCTGGAATCAAGATTGCGCGACTTCGATCTTCTGACTCTGGTTTCCAGAACCAAACGTAGTAAACACAGGCTAAAAACAAAGCTGAAATACCCACCCCCAGAAGGATAAGCGTAAAGAGTCCTAAATCGCCCTGTGCTACTTGAATCCAACCGAGTAAACAGGTTACAACTCCGATAACAAAACTAATTCCGCCCCAAATTTGACTAAGAAACGCTATTAAATTATTACTAGCACCGTTGTTGTTACTCATGCGACCAATATTGGGGTAATGCCAAAGTAGATGAAAAAGAGGACTCAAGATTAAGTTATTTTGATAGTTGTCAAGGTAATCCAGTCTCAATACTGTTCGTTTAAGCAGAAAATATGAGTAAATGGAAGATTGTTTGGACTAATCTCCATGCAACTTCCGAAATTGACTCTAGTTCCTCCTAAAATCCAATCAGGGGACTTATTTCCAGCACTCGAATTGGTGATGGACTCAAAAGCTCTCTCTCAGGCGATCGCCGAAACTCAGAGCCAAGAAAAACGAAAACGGATTCTCCCAACCTACGTTATTGTAGCTTTAGTGATTGCCATTTTGCGCTTAGGATTTACTGGCAGTTTGCGTATCGGCGTTAGACTAAGCTAAACTCAACTACCAAAAACAACAATACGAACACAGTCTTAAGGTTTCTGATTACCAGACATCATTACAGAAGCAGCAGGAACAGATTAACTCACTACAAACTCAGTTAGATAAAGTTGATGAGGAACTAGAGCAGTTAACCTCTGTTTATTCTCCTTATCGGGGAAAGATAAGAAGGGTGAAGATACTCGGACAGAACGAGCGCAGTATTAATGTAGAAGTTACTTTGGATATTAGAGGTGGAAGGTAGGGCGATCGGCTCTCTTGAAATTAGAATCGCCGATTTATTGACAGCCAAAGCCGATTAGTTTTTACTAAGCCATTTTTCTACATTTTCTACCATCACTCCCACAGCATTAACAGCGCGTTTAAGTTTACTTTCTGACACTCCTAGTCTTGCTGACCAATAACCGACCTCCCAAGATTGATTAATATTAAT
Organism: Cyanobacteriota bacterium; assembly: GCA_942490675.1. GTDB lineage: Bacteria > Cyanobacteriota > Cyanobacteriia > Cyanobacteriales > Xenococcaceae > Waterburya. The sequence goes on from CALNYB010000032.1 coordinate 30,763, forward strand.
TTTTTTAGGGTCTTCTGGCTGTGTACGCTTTAGATTATCAGGCATTATCTTACATTTTTGGAATTTACATTTCAGTTTTAAAGTTCCCAAAAATCTTTTATATGTTATAAAGAGTCATATTTTTTGACTTGAGCGATCGCCCTACTTCCCCAACTAATCCAATTCAATAAACTTACTGGTACACTCCGACGGCTGAACGTGCAAATACCTCGAAGTAACCGCCAGGGAACTATGACCTAGAGACTTCATCAACAAATCTATCCCCGCACCATTATTTAAACTATGACAGGCGTGGGCATGACGCAGCCAGTGAGCCGAAGTATGGGGATTAATCCCTGCTTTTTCTACTGCTTTCTTAATCAACCGATGGATGGCATGACGGTCTAAGCGATTGCCAAACCTCGATAAAAACACAGCTTCCGTCTTATCACTTCTGGGAAGCTGCTTGAGTTCTGACCATAGCTGATGAGTTATTAACAAGGTTCTGGTTTTATGACCCTTACCAAAGATAGTTACCGTTACACTGTCCTCTGTTGGCTGAAAATCAGACCAGTTCAAGCCTACTAACTCAGATATTCTCAAACCCAGGATGTATAGCAGGATAAGAATTAAGCGGTTTCGCTCGGTAGAAGCTGCGTTAATTAACTCCTTAACCTCTTCGTCCTCCAGTATCCTTTCATTCAGTGCATCCTTGGGCTTAGGAGTCTTGACCATAGAAGCAGGGTTAGCCGACAAATAACCCGTTTTAACACCGAAGCTGAACAGAGATTTGATCGCCCCTAGCTTATTATTGATGGTGTTCTGGCTGGCTTGACGCAACTGAAACGATTCCAACCACAATAAAATATCTTCCAGCATAATTTCTTCAAGCCCTTTACCCGCAAAGGTTAGGAATTGCCGAGAGATGGTGATATAAGTCTTTTGAGTAGTTTTAGCCTTCTGAGAAATCCATAATCTGATTAACTCTGTGTCGTTTTGGGCGTTAGTGAGATTGGGATAGGTATTAAGAGCCATAACTATATGCGGGCATAGCACTTTATTACAACAGAATTAACCTTTTGTTGTGTTGAGTCCTTTCATCAAAAAAACGAACTCAACGATAGAAGAATGCTATTGATTACGTTCAATCAAAGTATCAACCTTATTTTCGATCGCCATTAATCTTCTTAAGACAGTAGGCTGGTTTTCGTCTAAACTTCCCAGCATGGCGTTTTGTCCTTCTTCAATGCGAGTCAATCTGCTGACTACATCCTCAAGAGTTTGAATTCTCTCTTCATGGTCGTTCGTAATCGCCTGTGCTGAACGAGCGAGTGATTCTACAATTGCCTCAATTCTGTCTAGGCGATCGCTATTATTTCCGTTACTGTTGGTCATTGGTATACTGTAATTAAGTTTTTAACTAAGGGAAGCTTCTAGATTGGTCGTCGGGAGGCTTCCCTTTCAATTGTATTATCTCATTTAGCACTGCTGATATGGCAATTATGAATTCAAATCGCACCCATATCTGTCATTGGCATTGGTAAAGTAGGTTCGACCGTCAGCTTCGTACTAGCCAAAGATGGTTTGGCTTCAGAACTAGTTCTCTACAACCGTACACGGGAGATTGCTCATGCTGAAGCCATCGATATACAACAAGCAATAGCACTTACTACCCATCGGCTTCTGGTTCGAGATGGAGACATAGAAGATACTGCCGAATCTGACGTTATCGTTATTGCCGTCAGTGTTCCCATGACCAAGCAGATGACCAGTCGTGATGAACTCCTCTTTGGTAATACTCAGATTATGCAGTCTTTGATTCCCTCTCTCATCCGATATAGCCCTAAAGCTATCTTCATTAATGTCAGTAATCCTGTTGATGCCTTGACCTATCAGATTTGGCAAATTGCCAATCAACACTCTAGACAAACTAATTGGCAACGAGTAATTGGAACTGGCACTTTAATCGATTCGGCAAGATTTCGCGACCTTCTAGCAACTCAACTAGGTATCCATCCCACCGACATCAATGCTTATATTTTAGGAGAACACGGAGACGGGCAGTTTGCTGCACTTAGTTCTGCCATGTGTGGTGGTGAATTTATTGATGCTAACCCTTTACGCCAACAGATGGTCGAGGATGCTAAACGGTCTGCATGGACAATCTTCCAAGCCAAAGGCTACACCAATTACACCGTATCTTTAGCAGTAGAACTGATTGTTCGTAGTATTGTCGATGACTTACGATATACTCTACCAGTATCCGTTTTGATCGATGGTTACTGCGATGTTTACAATTGCTGCCTAAGTGTTCCTTGCGTTATTGGTCGGCAGGGCATTCATCGTCGCCTTAGAACTCAGCTTAACGAACAAGAAACTCTGGCATTCGAGAACTGCGCTCGTACCATTCAACAACAGATTCAGTCCTGTCAGGCACAAATAGCTCTTACATAGTTAGCTCTTACATAGTGATACTCGATCTCCACTTATTGGCGATTGCTGTCTCAACGCCAAAATGATTGACATGAACTAGCAATTCGCTCTGACGACAGAGTAATGTTAGTTCAAAGTTGATGGTTGCGATCGCAACATCACCATACCTAAATTCTCCCCAAGCCCACAAGTGCCTTACACTTAAGTCGTCTCGCGCTTTCGCTCGATTTATTACGGCGCGACTAAAATCGGACAATCATAGCACAGTCAGTCGCTCACCGTGTTGTTGTGCCTATCTTTTATTTCTTTTTAGAGGTAGGCAACGAGTGTTTATTTGGGTCGCTCGTCGTCGCCAGAATATTTAATGTCTGCGTAGAGTCGCGATCGCAGAACAATAACTCGTTTGTCGGGCGGGGGGTTAATTCTCAAAAATGTAAATTAAATACTGACCCACCCCCGCCACTCCGCACTCGCTACCCGACCACCCACCCCCAGAGTTATACAAAATGAATCGGAGGGGCAGTTTTTTGGCGTTTTTTTTCCTGATTGTGAGAATCATAATTCGTATTTAAAATCGAATTGGCGAAAAAAAAATACACTGCGTCGCACAAAAAATTCCGAGATTTGTAAACAAACAAAGTGGGCTGGCGTTTCTTGGTCTTCTGCTGGGGCGTTGGGTTCTGCTGGCTGTTGGTGGCTCGGCGTTCCTGCTCCTCGCGTGGTTGCTCTTTCTCTTTTTTAGTTGGGCTGCTGGCTTCGCTGTCTGTCCCTGGTTTGCTCTAAGCTCGGGCGGAAGCCCCACCACTCCTCACTCGCGCCCTTGCTAATCTTCTGACTCTTCAATTGCTTTTGCGATCGCAACTCTAGCAAATTCCTGCCAATTCTCAAACCCTTTCAATTTCTCGTACAAAGATGGGGGCAGACGTAGAGTCATTTTTGCTGTACATGGCTCATCCCAATGATATTGCTGTTTAAAACCGTATTTAGATATTTCTGGATTCCCGCCTGGTCTTCCTTTAGCCATAGTTAGTTTTTTAGATAAGCACAACTAGGATAACACGACGACACATTATAAAGTTTTGTTAAACTTCTTATTTATTATAAGACGACACATTATAATTAGATTAACCGAGATAAACAACCAGTCAAAGTTCTCATCTCGGTTAAACACCTGATTAGAGGCAATTATCATGATAAATCAAAAAATCAAATTATCTCCACATGGGAATTTTCAAATAACCAAATTATTAGAAACTGTAGCAATTTGCGAAGCAATAGAAGATCGATATAACTGGGGCAACGCTACCGAAGATAAACCAGCTTTTATTGTTTATCTTGGCTGCAAAAAAGAAGAAGTAGCCGAAAAGATTAGATATCTAAATAATGCCCTTGGTTGTTATTGGTGCGAGGTTCGTAAACCTAAATATTTAAAGGATTATGAGGCTGAAATTAAAGTCAGAGGAATGATTAGATATTCGACCGAAGAGAGAAACGGTTTAGATTTTCTTTTGTGGGCTGAGAACGATTATGACTATATAGAACTGGACGAATATAACTACTACGTCTCAGATTATATGCCTCGTTATTAATCTCAAATTCCCCCGATTTACGGGGGATAAAACACAATCTCTACACGACAATCAAATCAAAATCATGACTAGAACTAAAAAATCAAATCAATTCTCAGTTTTCGGAACTCGTCCAGTTGACTCAATTTATTTACCAGATATCCCTTATTCAGTCCGTTTAAACTGCAAAGATGGCGGGCTATTTATCGGAGGATTTGAAGCGCAGCATCGTAAAACTAACCCTGACCAAAAGATTGATATTAATATCATTAAAGTCTCCAAATTTTACGGAAGTATCGGAAAAATTAAAGATACTCCTTGGATTCAAATATTTTTTATCCCTGCTCCTAACGTTGACGGCGTTATACTCCCACCTAATACGGTTTGCTGTAGCTACATCAAAAAACAATCGATTAATAAATTGTTTAATAAAGTCCAAGAGATTATGTCAGAAAAAGACCCAGGGCTAGGCATTTTTTCACTCAGTTTTAATCGAGAAGTTAGCGAAAAGGGATCGTATTACTCTATCAATTTTGATTGGAGAGAAAGAGAAACTGACGAGGAATTTGAACAGCTAAATCTAATTGCTACTTTTATGTCTGCGTGCGGAGATCAATTAATCGACCTCGACGGGACAAGAGACTTAATTTGTGTTGATGGTTTTAATGCCCAACAATTACAAGATCTAATCGCTCAACGTCAACTACAATTTCAACCTGAAAAACCAAGCTTACCTGCTGCTTAATTAATTTCTATCTGGCGATCCGAAGGCTACGCGGAGCGTAATCGCCCTACCTTCGGCGATCGCCCACAAATAACAACAACAATAAAAACTATGACTACAACTAGACTCTGGGAATTATCAGACGAAATCCAACAGTTAGAGAATGCGATCGCACTCATTATTGATGATGAATCTCTGACCGAATCAGAGAGAGAAACCAAGCTCGAAAAAACCTTTAATCAATGGCTCGAAACTGGAGAATCATTTAAGGTCAAAGCCGAACAGGTAGCTAGATATATCAGACATCAAGAAGCTCTGGCAGAAGCCAGGAAAGCTGAAGCTAGAAGGATTCAGACTCTAGCCAAACAGGCGGAGAACGGAGCAGCCAGACTGAGAAAATATCTGATCGATCAGATGATTCGCTCTGATGTTAAAAAGATTGATGGCACGACGGTAAAAATCGGTCTGCGTAAAAAACAACCTGCTGTGTTGTTAAATGTTCCACCTGAAAAATTGCCCGCCGAATACGTACAGGTCAGCTACAAGCCCGATTTGACCAAGATCCGAAAGCTGCTTAAATGTGATGCGAGCGGGGCGAGCGGTTGGGCTTCTTTGAGCGAATCTCATCAATATTCTGTAACTATCAGATAATTATTGAGAGCGATCGCTTTGAACTACAGGCGATCGCAATTATTGGTTAATTTTTGAATTTGCCCAGTATCCGTTAAGCCAGACTGTCTAAAATTAGAGCATCCCCACCGACTACCAATCATGAGGGATGCTCTAATCAAATCAATACTAATAGGAGTATAGCAATGACCAATCCAGTTATTCAAACCGATATAGCAGAAGTGTTAGGGCAGATTAACCAGAAGCTAGATAAGATAGACGATCGCTTGGGCAAATTAGAGGTAGGTCAAGCTGAAATTAAGGGCGATATCAAAGCTTTAGATATCAAAGTAGAACAATTAGACAAGAGAGTCGGCAATCAAGAATTTGCCAATCGTGGCGTGTTAATAGGGTTGATTGTAGTTATCTTGGGTGGTGCAGCCAAATTTTTCGGCATGGTAGGCAATCCTTAATCGATAATTAATTAATATATGCACTTCATGCACGTGCGATCGCAAAGGCTGAAAAGCAATTACCCGACATTCAACGCGGTAAGCGAAGCCATGCGCCCTGGCTTATCGCTCTCTAGCTGAGTTTGATTCTCGAATTATGGTAGCAATGGTAAAAAAGCCCTAGCTTGGGTCGATGGGCGTTAACGAATTAGTTAAATCTTGAATTTGAATAGAGCGATCGCTATAGCTGGTGTGCGATTGGCTTTGCCACTGCGCGGAGCGTTTACCCTCGAATGGGGGCAATCGCGGAATCGTCAAAGTAAATCAAGCAAAACAGTGAGATTACTGTTTTCAAACTCAGCTAAACCACCTAAATTAGGTTTTAATATGTCCTCTGTTACAAATATCAAAAATATCTATGACAAATACTAGTTAAGGGCAAATAAAGCTATACAATACCCCTATATAAAGCGAAAAACAGTTGCCTTTAACATTATCACGCGTTAAACAACTGCTTTTTGATTCCAAATCCACCGCCCTCTCGATTGAGATAGGTAGCGCGCTTTTATGTAATTTTTTGAGCCACGACTAAATAGTCGTAGATAAATTATGACACAAACGAAGGTTGAAAGAAAATATTTTCGGTTAAGAGTTAATGAAAAGCTACAAAATAAGGCTTCTTTAAACAGTAAAAAGCTTGCTCTAGCTGAGTCACAAGAATTGACCACCACAAATATTACTGGAGGTGCGGTATGAGTATTATAAACACTTCTCCCACTGACTATGGACTAGTTACACCATCTACTATCCGAGAAGATTCATCTCAACTACTCAACAAGCACATCCAAGAATATTGCGTCAAAAGAGGCTTAGACAGAGATTGGATTGAAGCGAGTTGTTCTTCCCTGACTACCACCGAAGCGACTGACAAACTGTATTACACTGCTAAATCAGCAGGAATCTTGATTGAAGGTGCTAACGGTCAATATCAATACAGACCAGATCAACCTTGGGCGGATAAGCAGGGCAAGAAAGCTCCTAAATACCGCACCGCAGCGGGTGATGAATACGATGCGCTGCTACCCAAACATCCAACAGAACCTAATTACTGGCTAGATACGGAAAAGTTAAAAGAACGGTGTTACCAAATTAACGGACATCCAATGTTGCTGGTTACCGAAGGAGGCTTTAAAGCGATCTCCGCTTGTTCTCATGACATCCCTACTATTGCCTTATTAGGCGTAGAAATGGGATTAACTCCAACCAAAGACGATCCACAAGGAAAACGTTATTTAGTACCCTCGCTAGAAAATCTTGCCTTGATAGGATTTGGGTTTATCTTGGCTTTTGATGCCGATACCTATTCAAATAAATCGGTAATCCAGGCATTAATTAAATTAGCGAATCAACTACAAAAATTCTCGGTCCCCGTTTACACTTTACCTAAATGGAACGAATCGGAGGGTAAAGGTATCGACGATTATATTCAAAACAACGGCATTGAAGAATTTCGTCAGAAATTGTTATCTCAGGCAGTTAGCTTTGAGCAGTGGCAGGCTGAATACGGTCAAGATGCTTTTGACAAAAAACCACCGAAGCCAGATATTATCGGCGCACAATTAGCCGAACAGTATCGCGAGCGTTGGGTTTATTGTGACGAACTTAAATCTTGGTTGGTTTATGGTTTAGAAACAGAGGGTATCTGGACAATAGTTAGTAAACAATTTTTAGCCCACGCGCTCGATAATATTCTCGAAGCCAAGAATATTGCAGGCTACGGAACTAATGCCTATATTCAAAATATCTTGGGTGCGCTAGAACGAAAATTATTGATCAGGAAGTGGGACGAAAAATCGACCACCGAGTATCTACCTTTCCGTAACGGAGTTTTAGAATTAGCCACCAATAAACTGCACCCCCACAACCCAGGATTTAGATTTACTTGGCAACTGCCACGGGACTATACCGTAGTCGAAACTGGCTGGAGAAATATTGATAACTGGCTAGACGAAGCTACTCAAGGCAACGCCGAACACAAACAGTTACTACTTTGTTTTGCTGCTGCGGTACTAAGAGGTCGTAATGACTTACAAAAGTTCCTCCACCTAATTGGTGGGGGTGGTAGTGGTAAATCTACTTTCACCACACTCTTAACGGCTCTTATTGGCGAAGAAAATACAGCTACGCTTAATCTACCTGACCTCGAAGACAAACACGAAATAGCTCGTATTTTTGGCAAACGCTTGGTAGTTTTACCCGACCAAGATAAAGCACCTAAAAAAATGAGTAACTTTAAACGTCTGACTGGTCAAGATAGACTATCTGGTCGCCGACTATTTGAAAATGGGTTTGAATTTGTCTTTTCTGGATTAGCTGTAGTTACTAGTAATTTCCCTGTTTTCCATACTAATGTTGGTAGTTGGCTGACTCGCCGTGTGAGTATGATTCCTTTTGAATATCAATGTCCCAATCACCTGCATCGGGACTTGATGAAGGATTTTGCTTCAGAGTTGGGCGCATTTACTAGTTACCTCCTGGGCATTGATAATAGCCAAATAGATGCCACTTTTAAAGGTTTGAGTAAATATGGGCGATCGCTCTCTACTACAGTCTGGGAATCTCAAATTAGGAGTGATGGACTAGCTGCTTGGGTTAATGACTGGGTAATTGCTTCGAGCGATGCAATCGTCAAAATTGGCAGCAATCGCAAAGAGTGGACGAGTGATGAAGAATATAACTCTGACCAATCCACCCTGTACGGTAGTTACTCTTATTATTGCCAACGTTCTGGTCGTTCGGCTAAATCTCCCCAGAACTTCTCCGCCGAATTATTGGAATTAGCTAACCGTACTCTTGGCTGGCAAGCAGAAAAAGCTAGGGTAAAAATTAACGGTCAAACTACCAGAGTCATCAAAGGATTAAAACTGCGCGCGCCCTCAAGTGACGAGCCAACTATCGAGGAAATTCTAGAGGAGGATGTTATCCCACGGAGATGTGACAACTTCGGGGACAACCAGGGTGACAACCAAGGGGACAACCAAGGGGACAACTTGAAAACCTTATCAAATAAGGAAGGTGACAACGGTGACCACCTAAATTTACTTTTAGAGAAAACTAAAAATAACTTCTCTCCTCCTTGTGACAGTCCGCCAAGTGTCATACATAAAGAGGAAGTTATAGATAATATTAGTTTGGACACCTCTGAGGTGGTCACCCCTGTCACCAATCAAGCACAGCAAGAGTTTGAGGCTGTCACCGAGGTGGTCACTCCTGCTGTCCCCTTGGTTGTCACCCCTCAAATAGACTGGCAATCTTATCCATATCAAAGCAAGGATATCTACACTCTGAAAAATAGAGCTAACAAAGTTAAAGAGAGAGTTTTGGGTTGCACTACCAACAATGAGTTAATTACTCTCCATGCCCAAGGTCAAGTAAGTAAAGCTGAAATTGATTGGTTAAAGTCTAATCTGCTTACTCCAGCAGAATGTCAAGCGACTGAAGCGACTGAAGCAACTAGACAAACCAACTTGTTTGATGAAAGCGACCAAGAGCAAACAGAGCCGAACCTTGAACCAAGCTTTGAAGAGTTAAAAGAACAGATAACTAAAGAGGTCAAACGAATTGGTTGGAGCAAGCAAAAGTCAGTTTCGTACATCCAGGAAAAATACTCATGCAAATGCCGAAAAGATATGACCACCGAACAGTTAATTGAGTTTAGAGATTATCTGAGGGGATTACCTGTAAACCGCTCTGGAGGTGATTGTGTTGAAACAAAATAGCAATCAAACCGAGTCAATAGAAGTCCCACGGGCGATCGCGCTCTGGACAAAAAGCGATCGCCTGAGTTTGAAGAGTAAATATATCCCCAAACGTTTAATAACCAAGGTAGAAAGGATGAATGATGATCAAGTCCCCGTGCAACAGATACTGAATGTTTTAAGGAATAGGAGTAAGAGTCAGAGGGAAAAGTGATAAGGCGATCGCCGAGAGAATAAATTCTGACCCATGTTAAGAAAAATCTAGTTGGGGTCATGCTTAGTTAGACATAGGCATAACATTGATCTACTGAAGTAGTTAGCTATTATGGGCAAACCACAAATCACTGTTAGATGTAACGGCTTGCAAAAACTAAACCCTCGGCTCGCAAAAACTGCCGTTTTCGGCTCAGATTATTCTGCAAAAACTCCCCGCTGTGGCTCACAATATCTGCAAATGGACTCACATTATCTGCAAACAGCTCACAAAAACTCATCTCGGCTCACATTATCTGCAAAAACTATTTTTATAATGGAATGCCAATTTTAAGAATTTGGTCTCTCATATCTTGGGTTTTTTCTGGAGGTAATTGACCATGAAGAAAAGAACGCACTTCAGAAGGTCGAATATTTAACAGCCTCGCAATTGACTTGGCACTGTAACCATGTCGAATTAAATTAGGTTCAAGGTCATCAAGCCCAATAGACAAGACCGTTTCCATAAATTCAGGAGTAATTGGCTTAACTCCTACCTGATAAGCTTCAGTTAAAGCCAAAGTTAGATATTGCTCAACTTGTAATGGTGTAGATAATCGTTTTCCTAAAAAGGAGATGGTTTCAGATTGGAAAATATCTGTTGGTTTAACTTTATTGGATGCAGCAGTAGTCAAAACCCATTGAATGTATTCTGTTTCATGACCACGAATACCCTCAAGAGCAAAAATATTAGTACGACCACCAATTTCTTCTAGAGTAGGTCTTTTCAAATCATTCTTCAGCTTGGGATGTCCTGCGAGAATGACACTCAACCGCTCTCCATTATTGCGAACTAACTCAATTAACTTTTTGAGACTGACCAAAGTTTTATTATGCAGTCCGTGAGCATCATCGACAAATAAAGCTACGGTAGAACCAGAATTCTTGATTAGTTCTAATAAAAGCCGTTCCCGTTTCTCTGACATTGAAGGAACTTTTTCGCTCTTATCTGGTGACAAATCATAGAATAGGGCAGTCATTAAGGTTAACAAGCTAACCTTCTCAGACTCTACTGCCAGAGAACGAGAAACAATAATTTCTTTACTCTTACCTAAGTCGGCCATCAGTCTTTGTAGAAAAGTAGTTTTACCAGAACCAACTATTCCAGAGATGGCAATTAATCTCCCTTGAGCAATTGTTATTTTCAGTTCTTTTTCTAAACGAGCCTGTGAAGTTGTTTCAAAAAATCCCAGATGGTCTAGTTCTTTTTGTAGACCGAAGTATTCCATCACCTCACTGAACATAAAATCACTCCTACAGATTCTGAATTAACACCAATCTCTTGCTCAAAAAATCTCAGCCCTTTTGTCCTTGAAAATAATCCTTGATTTTAGTCATTACCTCCTGTTTGTTTAGAGTTTCTGACAAAATTGAGTCAACTGCTGCCATTTGTTCAGAAGTTAGTTTAGCTAAAGGTTTAACTAAGTAATAAGCGATCGCTTTCTTGGCGGCGATGGTATTCTTGAAGGTCAATTCCTCGAAGGGGTCTGGGTCAACAAAAGAACGAACGGGAAAAGGAATTACATTTTCCGAAGCAACTGGTAACTCAACTTTTCCCATTGCTGAATTAGGTAGAGCTAACTGTTTAGCTAAAGCTTCGATGCGGTCGGCTCGTTTCTGAGTCAAAGTCTTTTTGAAACTGCGATAGCGATTTAAAGGAATGGGACTCCCAACAGGAGTGTAAGGACCATAACGAGTGTCTTGATATTCGACATAAAGCTCACTATCAAATAAACCCCACCAGAGAGTCACTTTTTCTCCAGCTAAATCAGGTTCTACTTCATAGAAGACTCCCTCTACAGTAACGCGAGCATCAATACCTACTTTTCGTTCTTCTGGTTCTCTGGCAAAAGTACAGAATCTTTCCCAACTGCACATTTGACGAATTCCGTTTTCGGGCAGACAAGTTAACCAATCTTCCATCCGTGAATGAGATTCGCTACGGTGAGGTCTGCTATTGTAATGTTTTAAAAAACGCATTAACCATTCATTAGCTTCGGCTTCGGTTTCAGGTTCGTGAAGATGGTAAAGAGTTTCGTGCATCTCTTTAACAGTACGAAAAGGACGCTCCACTTTTCCTTTAGAACGGGCAGTAACTCTCCGACCATCTTTGCCTTGAGGTAGATGGGTACAAACCTCAATTCCCAAATAGTCCATCACTTTGTTAAATGTTCTACTGCGACTAATTGGGCCATTATCCATATAGAGCATCTTCGGAATTCCCTGGAAGGGAAAATCCTCGGTTGTCTTGCTCGACATAGCATTAAACAGAAAACGTAGAGCAGCTTCGACATTTTCTCCATAAACTCCGTGATACTCTTGGTAAGATACTCCACTGCGGTCATCTACTACGCTGTAGAGCATCAACAAAGGTTTCCCCCGACCAGGTTCAATCCAGGCCGGAGCTTTCAAATGTTTGAGGTCAGAAGGACTTAAATCAAAATGCCAGCATTGATTACTATTTTCTGCTTGAAAGCGTACCGCAGGGGGCTGACGGGATATACTTTGATGGTCGTAACCCCATTTTTTGAGGTAGCGATTAACTGTGGATTTTTTCAGTAATCCTGGCGGTGCTTGGAGATACCCATCCGAAGTATTAATTCCTTGTTCCTCAAGTAATCGAATGGCTTCTCCTGTGGATAAATGACGACCTTTTTTGTTTGAGGTTCGTATTTTTAGCGCCGCAATTATCTCGCAGTATCTTTCTAAAGTAGAACGAGCCATGACACGAGGTTGGTCATAATCACTTCTACGGGCGGATTTAACTTGACCTCGTTCTCGCAGCAGTCGATAGATAGTGTGTTCGGAAACTCCATAGAGATTAGCTGTTTCTTGAATCAATGCTCTACGTTCAGAACTATGACGAGGTAGGCTTGCCAATCGTTGACGTAATTGAACTATTGCTTCTGGAGGAATTCTTCTGTGGCTCATAATTCTCCTGAGCCAGCTTTTGAGGACTGACGCTGATGGAGCTGCTTTCTTTCGAGCCAATCGTAGAGAGTCGAAGGAGAACAATCTAAAAGTTTAGCAATGGAGCGTTTGCTAATGCCTTTGGCTAAATATTCCCGAATTTCTGTTTCAAATTCATCTAGTTTGAGTTTACTGGAGAGTCGACCTTTGGGTCGTCCTAAGGGTAATCCTGCTGCTTTGCGTTTGGCTAAGGCTTCGGTCGTTCTCAAGGAAATAAATTCTCTTTCTATTTCTGCTGCTAAACCCAACACTGTCGCACTAATTCGACTCTGCATTGAGCCATCAAGAATCATTTGTTGTTTGGCAATGTGAACTTTCAGACCCCGCTGCATACAACATTCGAGTATTTCTAAGACCTGAAGAGTTGAGCGAGCCATCCGACTGATTTCGGCAAAGATTACTACATCTTCTGATTGAGCGGTTTCTAATAATAACTTACCAATGGCACGAGAACGCCATTTCAAATTTCCCGAAGCTGTATCTTCGACAAACTGTAGAGAACTGATGTCATGATGATTGGCATATTCTAAAATGCCGTGACGCTGATTATCTAAATCTTGATGGTCTGTAGAGACTCGCAGATAGGCATAAGCAACCATAAATTAATGGCTTTCCAAACAAAACTATGCTTGGTATTTAATTGAACGTATATTGTTTAATTTATACTCCCATTTAACCACATATTCGTTCAGTTAATACCATCATTTTTTCTGGACAATTATCCAACTCCAAGCCCGAACATATCTAATAGTAATGGTTACAGAGTTTTTGCAGATAATCTGAGCCGAGATTAATTTTTGTGAGCCGTTTGCAAATAATGTGAGTCCATTTGCAGATAATGTGAGCCAAAGCCAGTAGTTTTTGCAAAATAATGTGAGCCGAAAACTGGGGTTTTTGCGAGCCGAGGGCTTAGTTTTTGCAAGCCGTT
>CALNYB010000033.1:0-149121 GCA_942490675.1 Cyanobacteriota bacterium
TTATCTGGTAAGAGATTGAGGTCTATCTTGCACTATTTCGTGCATATCTCGGCTCTCCCCCTAATAGTATTCATATTTTTAATTATTTTATTTGTCAAATATTGCTATTGCCCTAACCTCTTCCTCGCTCCTTTAACACTACCCAACTGTTTTAACGCCATTCCCGTCACAAGGCAAACACCACCAGTAATATAAAGTCCTCTATTACCCGTACCCATACCCACAAACCGCACGATGCCAAAAGCCATTAGTGCAGCAATGATTACGGGCATTATTACAACATATTGAGTATGTTCTGGCTTATCCTGCTTCAGACCTAGGAGTCTGTCGGACTTAGGAATTCTTTGACATTAAAAAGCACTGGAAGTCACCTGGATCAATACAATAGTACTGTTTTGGGGCGATCAAGTGCCATTGCGATCGCTCCAGTTCGGATTTTAGAGGCCAATTTCTGGTTATTTACACACTGATGGTGCAAAGACGCTTCAAATTGAAGGCAATACAGACAAGAGTCCACTCACCTGTCACGGCATTAATCCCCCGCAGTAGGAAACGGCGGAAACCCATCACCTCCTTAATAATGCCGAATACAGGCTCCACTGTCGATTTGCGCTTAGCATAGAATTGTTTACCGACTTCGGTTTTCAGGCGATGCTTCATCGCCGTTATCGTATCAGGGTTCTCTGGTGGGGCTGGTGCTACAGCCAAGCGTTCTTCAAGGGTTAAGTTATGGCAAGCCCTACCGCAGGCGATGTAGGGGTCAATCTCGTTTTCTGACAGTCGCTTGGCATTGTGTTCACTGAAAAACCCCGAATCCAGAGCCGCTCTCTTAACTTGGCCCAGATTTTCAGGTAGTTGATTAAGTTGCTCCAGCGCTGGGTCTACTTCCTGCTTATCGTTGGGGTTTTGACTGATATGGTTTCCTACAATCAGCATCGTGTCCATATCCACAGAAGCGTGGGCATTGTAAGCTTGCTCAAACCCGCCTCCTGAAACTGGCATAATCCGCGACTCGCCGTCCGTGAAATTCACCTGGTCTTTAGCTTTTGGACCTGCCTCAGGAGCTAAGGGTTGCTTGCCTCCCAATTTGCGACCTCGGACCTTTTCTTTAGCCTCCCGCTCTCTTAATTTGGCCTCGTATTCAGCTTTTTCCTGGTCAGCTCTGGCTTGTGCCCGTGCTTCAATCTCTCTCTTGACCTGAGCGATCTTTTCCAGGCGTTCTTGCCGCCTTTGGAGTTCTTGGGGAATGTCTATGTCCCCAAAGCTTTCTCCTGCTTCTGTTTGGGACTTGTGCAACAACGCTGACACTTCTGCAAGTAACTGAACTTCGAGTTTGTTGGCACCCATCCCAACTCATTGCTTTGTGTTTACTGGCATTGGCCTGGATTTTGGTGCCATCGATACTGATGTCCCCCAGCTTAAATATCCCCAGACTGCAGGCATATTCCAATATCTGTACAAACAAGGGTTGTAATTGTGCTAAGAAACGCTTGCGGAATTTATTGATGCTGTCATGGTCAGGGTGAGTGCCACCAGTAATATAGAGCACTGGGATTAGCTCATAGGTTGCTTTCTCTATCTGGCGACTGGCAAATATCCCTTTGGCATAGCAGTAAAACAACAAGACCAACATCATCTTGGGGGGATAAGGGGCACTGCCACCACCTTTATAAGCCCCTTCTATTTCACTGGTATCCAACTGATCGACAATTTCTACCACAAAGCGAGCCAGGCTATTTGTATCCAGCCACCCTTCCATATTACTGGGCAGCTCGATCGCTACAGTCCTATCAATTTCGATAAATTTGTTGCTGATGAGCCTTCTCCCAGTCACTTCTGCCTAATTTACATTTAGCATAGTTTACATCAGCTTTCCATAAGCCCGACAGACTCCTAGGTAACCGTTCACATCCCCCAGTCAAAAATGAGCGCGAGTGAGGAGAATAGTGTATTTTGGAAACATGGCTCAATTAGATAAAGATGACTTAGCACAGATGAACGAAGACTACTTCAAGTCTCTCAAGAATGAGAAATTGGTGGAAGTAGCTAAGAATCTACATCAATTAGCCACGGAACTGTGGGAGAAGCAACAACAGAATTCCGAAAATAGTTCCCAGCCTCCATCAAGTGATAATCCTTACTCTTCAAACCCCACAACAGAAGAGAAAAGTCAGAGCCCAGAGTCAGAATTATCTCAAGAAAAAACCAAAAAGAACAAAGGTTTTGACATCATTCAAAGAGAAAGTAACCAAAACCCCAAAAGAAAGGCAGGGAAACAACCAGGGGCTCCAGGGAAGTGGCGTAACCAACCCCTAAAAGCAGAAATAATCATACCTCACTATCCCGATCAATGTGCTGCGTGTAATCATTCTCTAATCAAATCGGATTGTCAGCTCTACATGGGACATTATGTTCTGGAATTAGAACAAGAAGAATCAGGGTTTCGGATAATCTGTCAATTGCATCATTACTATCGGGCAACTTGTAGCTGTGGTCACTGCACCGAGGAGAAACCAGGAACAGGATATGTTTCTGTGGTAGAAGGGCGGAGCAGAGATTTGAAGCTAACAGAATATGTTTTGGTCGGGCCGATGTTAGCTACATTCATCGCCTCGCTGGGAGTGAGGTATCGGATGAGTCGCTCTAAAATCCAGGAATTTCTAACAGATTGGACTCAAACCGAACTCAGCACGGGAACGATTGACCGTTGTATCCGAGAAGCAGGAATTGCCTGTGTGCCAGTGGTTGAAGAATTGGTCGAACAACTACAACAAGCGGATATCCTGCATCTGGATGAAACTCATTGGTATGAGCAAGGAAAACTACATTGGTTATGGGTCGCTGTCACGACTAAAACCGCAGTTTTTCATATTGGCTCTCGGCGAAAAGAGGAATTATCCCATTTGGTACTTGATGCCTTCATCGGTTGGCTCGTGAGCGATGGTTATGGGGTCTATCGCTCTCATCCCAAGCGACAGAGATGTTTGGCACATCTGATTCGCAAAGCGATCGCCATTACGGGAGCGATTAATCAAAAAGCAGCACAAATCGGGCAATGGATTTTAGATGATTTGAGAGAATTAATTGCCACCATTGCTCACACCAGGGAGGATGCTGTACAGATTCGGAAACTTCTTGCTCGTCTTAGGAGAGCTTGTCATTTAGGGAAAAAAGCCGACCATACTAAGTTGCAGGCTTTAGCCAAAGAAATTTTCAATGATTGGGATGCGGTAGTGGCGTTCGTTTATCACCCTGAATTACCACCAACCAATAATGAAGCTGAACGGGCATTACGTCATGCTGTGATTGCCCGTCGCATTGGCTATGGGACACGCACATCTGAAGGTAGTCAGGCTTACAGTTCATTGTTGAGTGTGATTGAAACTTGTCGTCTGCGACAAGTTAACCCCTGGACTTACATAGCTGAGGTAATCACTTTAGGGAGAAAGGGCATGACTCCACCTTCAGTTCCAGCTGGGAGCTAAAGATAGCGATCGCTCCTTCGGGGGGGAGTGAACGCTTACAGTCGAGCTCGACTCAGACCCATCATACTTTAAGGGGGAGAACCGACCAGTAGAAATGGTTAGTTGGGATGATGCTGCCGAATTTTGTAAGCGACTTGCCCGAGAAACTGGAAAAGATTATCGACTCCCCAGCGAGGCGAAGTGGGAATATGCCTGTCGTGCGGGAACAACTACGCCCTATCACTTTGGTAAGACGATTTCAACAAGTTTGGCGAATTATATAGAAGGGACTCGTGGAGGAACGACGACCGTGGGAAGATTTCAAGTGGCTAACGCCTTCGGATTATACGATGTACATGGAAACGTTTTTGAGTGGTGTGAGGACGATTGGCATGATGATTACGAAGGAGCACCAACGGATGGTAGTGCTTGGACAAGAAGAGGCAGGTTGTGGGGCTGGAGCAAAAGTGCTAGTAGTAATAAAGTAGTACGTGGTGGTTCATGGAGCAACTATCCTGATAACTGCCGTTCAGCGTTCCGCGGCTCCGATACGCGCGATAACCGTAGCCTCCTTATCGGTTTCCGTGTTGTGTGCGTCGCCCCCAGGACTACATAGCCCTCTGCCCTCTTTGCCCTCTTGCCCTTTGGCTCGGAAAATTTTGACTATGTACTACAAACAGTATTTTAAATACTACAAAGTAAAGAAGCTGTCAAAGGTTTAACATTAATACCCGCAGCTTCAATAAGAGCGCTCCGCGCCCTCTGGACAAAAAGCGAGCGCTGGTAACAAATAGAGCAATTTGGTTTTTATTTTCCTAAAAGTGTTAGGGTAAAGACTGAGAATCATGATTATTAACGATTAAGTTTGTATCCAGTATCTACAGGTCTTTTCCTTTCAGTATTGAGCTATTTCTTGGACAATAATTCTGTCTCTCTAAACACAACACTCCGAAGAGAGAACAACTAAAATATGTCAATTTACGTAGGCAACTTATCTTACGAAGTCAACATTGAAGACTTAAGCGAAGTCTTTACCGAATATGGAACTGTAAAACGGGTTCATATTCCCAGCGATCGCGAAACAGGTCGCGTCAGAGGATTTGCATTTGTCGAAATGGAATCCGAAGCGTCAGAAGACAAGGCTATTGAAGCTTTAGATGGTGCTGAGTGGATGGAGCGTCAGCTAAAAGTAAATAAAGCTAGACCTCGTGAAGATAATAGAAATGGTGGTGGTCGTCGCAATAACCGCTTCTAAACGAATTTCGTTAAATTAGGAAATCAACGCTTCTAGAGAGCGAGTAAATGAATTTTACATCACTTTTCTAGAGGCGTTTTGTTGTATAAACTGATAAAAAGTCAATTCAAAAACCAAGATGAGCGTTGTACAACTTGACCTCCAAAAGATAGAGCAGCTTCTCAATTCGGCAACGAATGAACGACAACGTAAAATGTACCAAGCCTTATTAGATAAGGCGCGAAGCCAGTTCGTTGAATCCACTGCCGACAAAGCATCCCGTACTACTCCCTCAACAGAAAACCAAGCTCAAACTCAAACCATTGGTCAGACCGAAACGAAAACCAAGGCTAAAACTGCTAAGAAGAAGAAGAAGAAGAAAGCTACACCTCAATCTGCCACTACAGAAGCTTCACCTGCCATACAGTCCACACCCCCTGTGACTGAATCTACTACTCAACTTACAGAAGAAGAATCTTCTGTACCCCCTCAAACCGAACCCAAATCTCAATCCAAAGAACCACAACAGCAGTCCGATGCAGAGCCTCCTATCTTCCAGGCTTTAGGCACAGTTATTGCTACTCCCTACGTCCAAGGCGATTACTTAAAGGTGACGATTGACGAGCGCTCATACGATTTGTTGCCCGTTAGAGGTTTTCAACGTAGATCTCACCGTTCACTTAAAGCGTCGCTTGAAAAGAACGGTTCCCCACCAATGTTTCTCAGGGTTTATCCTCAAGCTACATTTGACCAGTCCGATGCTGAACCAAAACTTTCTTTCTCCCTCGTCAACTTCAGTCGAGCCCGTGAAAAAATCAATAACTATCCCAAAGGTTTTATACTTCGAGGAATCTGGCAGTATATTACCCACTATGACTCTCCTGTAATTTCCATCCACCGCAATCGAGATCAATTGCCAAGGTTTAAGAAATTAAATGCTAAACAACAATTCTATTTCGCCAAACCACATCATATCCCTGTAGTTTGGGACGCGACCTTTGAACCCTTCAAGTACAATCCGAGCGTAGAAAAATCAGAACAAATGCCTCGTTATTTCGTTGAAGTGAGGGCAATCTTTAAAGATGGGTTATATGTGGTCGAAGAAATGCTGCGAGAGCCGACAAGGAATATACCTCGGTTCATCAAAGTGTCAAAATCATCTGCTACTACTGGGTGAGCGATTGGCTCTGCCACTGCCCGAAGGGCAATCGCCCTTCAAACTGCATTCCGAAATTCTGCCAATTCAAAAATACAGAAATCCAAAAATTTAACATTTTACCAAGGTGCATTGATGGTAATTCAAATTACACTTAGATGTCTGCTTTCCATCGAGGTATGAAAATTGTTGATTACTGTTGCTGGATTCAAAGGGGGAATCGGCAAAACTACTACTGCCGTCCATCTTGCCTGTTATTTCTCTGGGTTGGGTAAAACTCTATTAGTCGATGGAGATCCTAACCGCAGTGCTACGGGCTGGAGTAAACGAGGAGAGGGCGATAGTTTTCCTTTTAAAGTGGTGGATTTGATGCAAGCTGCTTTATATAGTCCCAAGTACGAACATATTGTCATTGATACGGCTGCTCGTCCCGATCAGAATGAATTACAAGCTTTAGCCGATGGCTGCGATCTGCTCGTTCTGCCCACTACTCCCGATGCTTTGGCGGTTGATGCTCTACTACAAACTGTAGATTTACTTCAAGATAAGATAAGCGATCGCTATCGAATCTTACTAACGATGGTTCATCCCAAGCCCGTCAAGATGGCAGAACAAGCCAGAGAAGCTTTAAGCGAAGTACCATTATTTGACACGGAAATTAGGCGGTTGATTGCCTATGAAAAAGCTGCTTTGATGGGTGTACCCGTGTATGAAGTAAAAGACCGTATGGCAAAAATAGCTTGGAGTGATTACGAGCAAGTGGGTAAGGAGATAATGTCATGAGTGATGCAGCCAATATGTTTAAAAAGCTGGCTCAGGGTCGTCAAAAATCTACACCAGCTAAACCTGAAGTAGAAACCGAGTCAGAAACTAAGCCCGTTCCCAAATCTAAACCAACAAAAGAAACCAAAGCTAAAGCCAAGGCTAAAACACCAACTAAAAAGACTACTCCCAAACCAACTCCAGAGGAAAAACCGCCAGAGGTAGCGATTGCAGAAGAACCAACTAAAAAAAGAGGTAGACCAGCCACAGGTAAACGCAGTGACCCTAACTGGATTGGTAGGACTTACTATATTCGCAAAGAAACTGACTTTGATGTTGAAGATGAACTAATTAAGCTCAAACGGGCGGGCATTAATTTAGATAAATCTGAATTGGTGGATTTCCTCCTTGATGCCTGGGTACAATGTCAAAATGGCAAAAATATAGATATTCAAATGTCCGCACTTTCACCAAGACAAAAAGATGAAAAGCCGTAATTCATGTCAGAAACCCCCCAAAACTAAGAGCTAACCAATGTAATATTATGTGCTTGTTTTGTATTTATTGACTGAATTAACTCCTCAACTTTAGACACTAATCACTTGAATAATTAAGGCGAGCGCAATACTTTAGATTGCCAACAAAAAGATTGAATCTGAAAACCCAATTGTACTTATAGCCTACATTCCAGCCTGACCCTGGAATGCCAGACTGATATCACAGAAAAGTTTTTTTTAGCGTTTCATAATATGTACATAAGGTGTTGGTATAGCAACGGAGAAATTTTGGTCGGTAAGAAAAGCTTAAGTGCTGAAACCCTTATAGATAAAGGATTTTGATTTAGAGAATAAAATCACAAAGCGATCGCGATCTGAACAAGATGAGCCAAATCGAGTTAGTGTCCCACTTTTATGTTTAACTGGGACAGTTTTATCGCAAACCATTGCTAAATGGTCATCACAGACGGCAAGAGATTTAATTACCAATAACTATAAGTGGGACAGTTTTGATTGAAAAATCCCTTAGCGACCAAAATTTCTCTTCTGCTAAACAAACACCGATAATAATGGGTGCGACTTTTTGAAATTATTGATGCCAGTTTTCTAACTTCAAATTCAAAAAGTTTTCAAAATCGGAAGTGTTATTAGTAACGAGAATTAAATTGTTGGCGATCGCCGTAGCAGCGATTTGTCCGTCAACAAAGGCGGGAGTTTGACCTGCTGCGACGAGGCGAGTTCTTTCTTCTGCGTGCCAGGTTGCTGCTGTTTCGTCGTAAGGAAACAGGGGGATGTGAGGCTTGACTACATTTTGTAAATAGGTTTCAATAATACGGCGTTTCTTGGATTCGGGGAGACGAAGAAGCCCAAATAAAAGCTCGTGCCAGACAACGGTAGCCGTAGCAATTTCTTCTTGATGCGCTCGTAATGAGCGCATCACTGCGGGGTTGGGTTTGGGTCGCAAGGGTTCGGAAACGACATTAGTATCGAGTAAATAAAGCAGGGTCAAAAATTAACCTCCCGTCCTGACGAGCGATCGCGAACATCGGCAAATACATCTGTCTCAGTCTCTAATTCTTCTAAATTGTTAGAGGAGCGAAAGTCTTGTAATGATTTCCAGAAGCTAGATTTAGATGAGGACACGGGCGCTGAACTCGGTTCAGCACGCAGAGCCTTCGGCTCAGAGCCATGCTCCGCATGGCGATGGGGCGTTAGCCCCGCAGATGTCCGTGCGGTCAAACGCTGATATTCTGATGATGAGAGAATGACGGCAAAGGGTTCTCCTGACTGAGTAATTTCAATCGGATTACCCTGGCTTATCTGCTTTAAAACTTCAGGCAGGTTTTGATTTAGTTGTTGGGTTGAATATTGATTTTTCATATTTTTTAATAGCCTCATCTAAGGGCGGATAATTGGAATATCCAGATCTAAATTATCAACTAATCTTGGTTTTCCGTTGTTCTCAAACAGTTTATTTAACTTTTACGGCGGTCGGCTATATCTTCATCTTTGACATCGATACCCATTTTTTTTAACCCCTCTAAGATAAATTCTCGTTGGGTTTTGTCGGCGGTAGCTGCTTTAATTCTTAAGTCTTTAGCGATTCTAGGGGGAATTCTCAGGGTAATAGTTACATCCTTTTCAGGTTTTTCTTTATTCAATTTACTTTTTGCAGGTTGAGTTTTGGGAAAGTTTTCGGCTGCGAAATCTCCTAATGCCGAGGTATCAATATCTCCTAGTCCCTTCTTGATTTTACTCATATCATTTCCTCTTTATATCTATACATCATTACATACAGTTAAAAGTATTTAAGGCTATAAGCTTAACTGTACTTCTATCTCTTTTGCCAGGGCTTTTATTTCTTTGGCTGCTTTACCTTGAGGTTCGGCAGTAATGGGAGTTTCCCCACTAAATCTAGAGGTTTGATAGATGGTGCGAGAAGCGATCGCCGTATCAAATAAGGGGACATTAAAAGCTTCAAATTGCTTGAGGGTATGGTTAATAACTAACGTACCTGCTTTTACCTGAGTCAACACTACTTTATAAGGAATCTCCCGACGGGTGAGTTTAGCTGCATTGGCTACTACCTGTTTGGTTTTAAGTGCTTCTAAAACATCATCCTCTGAGGGACGGCAAGGAATGATTACAAAAGAAGAGATTCCAATGGCATAAACCATTGATTGATTGCCGAAACCAGCAACATCAACTAAGACGATATCGCGATCTGTAGATATATTTTCTACAGCTTCAATAATTTCCCCTTCGTTAGTTTCTGCTATATGGGGAATATCGGTAAGAGTACCTTTATCAAGCCAGCGAGTCAGATTACAGTTAGGGTCGGCATCCACCGCAGCAACACGCCTTTTTTTACTATGCCAGTGAGATAGCAAACTGGCAGTTAGTGATGTTTTGCTCGTTCCTCCCTTAGTGGTACAGAGAGTTATTATTTTTGTCATTACATCTTTATCAAATGCTAACAGCACGTCAGTTTTAACTGACAGTATGATTGAAGTCAATACTGATATATGGTTTTAATTTAATAATGATATACAGTTAGCTATAAATCATTATGTAATGATTTATAGCGTGGATATGGCGATCTCTAACAAAAGTGACGGAGCGTACAAATCAGCAATCCCTAAAGTTGAGTAATTACTGTGTCATAATGTTGAATATTAAATATATAAAATTTTATATATTAGTCATGGCACTTAATTTTTACGAAACTCCATTTCACGCGTTCGAGACTCCCAAAGAAGCCAGTAAATCCGTGCTGAAAACGGAGATGACCATCATGATTCGCGATATCATTGAAAGCTCTGGCTGGACGCAGCTTGAAGCATCTAAGGTATTAGGTGTTGACCAGCCAAGGGTTTCTGATTTAATGAGGGGCAAAATCGATAAATTCACTATAGATGCTTTAATCTCAATTCTCGACGATCTCGGCTTTAAGTCTAGCTTTGTTAGTAAAAATAATAACGAAGCGGAAATTAAAATCGAGCGGGTAGCTACCTCTGTTTAGTCAAGACTTTTTGGCTTTTGCCACTTCTGCCATTAGCTCTTTATATCTTTGTTTGGCAGTCTTCATAGCTTGTCTGTCTACCCCGTTGGTGGTTTTGGTAAAAGAGTGTAAAACCACTACGGTATCTAAATACTTGGCGATATACACGCACCGATAAGCAGGACTGCCATCGATCTTTAACTCGATTACTCCTGCTCCAATGCTACTCAACGACCTGATGGTTAAAAATGGAGTTTCATCTTTTTGAATGGCACTCAAGCTAACGCCAAAATCCTTTTGAATTCCCGTAGGTAAAGCCTTGTATTCTCGCTCTGCTGCATCGTTAACAAACGCAAATTTTTTCATAGGTGTTTGGGGCGAACCTTTAGTCATTAGATATTAATAAACTGAGAAGAACCACTCTCAGGATTGATATGAAGATAGCGTTCTGTTGTCTCTAACTTACTATGTCCGAGGGATTTCTGTAGCAGTCTTAAATTACAGCCCGATTCAATGGCATGGGAAGCGTGGGAATGTCTCAACCAATGACAGGAGGCTTTTTGAGATACCTCTGCGCGTTTGGCACAAGCTTTAACGATTCGGAAAATCATCGTTCTTTCTAAGGGTCTACCAGTACGGGAAACAAACACCGCATCAATTAGTCTCGGTTGCTTCATTATTAATTTCCAGACAGAAGCAGGAACTAATACCACGCGGGTTTTAGCACCTTTACCAAAGACGTTACATCTTCCTCCTTCACCTAACCGCTGTAAATCATCCCAGGTCAAACTACATACCTCCGACACCCTCAAACCACAGCCGTACATCAGACATAACATTGCGCGATCGCGTTCGCTTTTAGTAGCCTCAATCAATTTCAAACAATCCTCTTCTGAAAGTATGCGTTGAGCTAACTTTTCCTTGACTTTTGGACATTTAATGTAGCTGCCGACATTAACCTCAAGATAGCCAACCTTAACCCCATAGCTAAAGAGGGACTTAATCGCCCTAATTTTATTAGCGACGGTAGAGGGCTTATCTGTTAACTGGAGTCGCCTGTGCCATAGCTGCAAATCCTCGATCGCTACTTGGGATAAAGGCTTGTTGATGAAGTCAAAAAAGCCAGTTACAATGCTGCTGTAACAAACCACGGTAGTTCTACTTTTATCTCCCAACCAAAGATAGACCAGATCGCGATCGCAATCGACGCGGGTAAGGACATTAGTATTCATAGTGCAACAAACCAAGTCATATTGATGTACATAAATTAATACACCAGTATTTATGACTAGTGCGAACAAAGTTACTAATGCCCAGAGCGATCGCGACTTGATTTTGATTTGGTTGGGTGGGAAATCTGAGACGACCCAAATAAGTTACAACAGCACCGTGACTAAGTTCGTGGAGTTTATTGATAAACCGTTGGCTGAGGTGAAACTAGAGGATTTGCAGCTATGGGAGAGGGGATTGAAGGCTCGATTTAAGCTTACCACCGTGGCGAACAAAGTCCTAGTAATCAAGTCCCTGTTTAGCTTTGCGGTGCAAACGGGCTATTTAACTTTGAACGGACAATCAGCACGCATTCTACCACCTCGCGATTAGCAGGTGGTAGAATGCGTGCTGATTGTCCGTTCAACACTACCAACTGCATACTGATGGGGTGTGAGTAGCATTTGTACAGAAAACAACGCTAAGGCTGAAAGCCTTATCCTGTAAGTATCCTAGAAGCTCATCTCGCGATCGCTATTAGTGTATCAATTAAAGTAAGGTCTATTTGGCACAGAAAATTTGAACGAGGTTTCAAGGGTTTGAGAGGTCTAAATTTCAGTGGGTTTAATTGGTACAGTTCTTAGCGGGGTTTTCTGCACGGTTGCTACTCACACGCCCTGATCTTTAAGAATTGCGATCGCCTTCCCCAATCCACAATACTCAAACTTAATCCTATCTCCCACTAACTCAGCCGTAGCCATTCGATTAGGCTCGATAGGAATCTTCACATCTTCGGGGAAATCTACCGTTAGTTCTCCATTAAGAAATATGTCAGCATCGGGTAATCGCTTTTGTAGTTCTTCCAATGGAGCGATCGCATCTTCATCATTAAAAGTCAGATTCCTAATCTCAGTGCTGGCAGCTTCCCCGACGGTGGTTGTCACTTTGCTAGTAATTATCTGTTCGCCTGTCTTGTAAACACCTTTGCCATCGGTAACAATAAACTCTTTACCCTCATTACTGATAATCAAATACTTGCCGTCGGCAGGAGTGCGATCGCTTGTCCAATAACCTTTGATATTGGCATAGACATTATTAGTACTAGCGTTCTGATTATAGATTCTGACAATACCGTCTCTCAAGCCTAGATTCTGACTCACTTTCTGAGTAACACCGCCACCATTGGCTAGATAGATTCCTAAAGTTAGAAGTGCGATCGCAATACCTAATACCCATAATTCACCAGCCCCACCAGTCTTTAATCTCCGTCGGGGATTAGATACTGATATAGCCCAAACAGGCTCAGGATAAAATAGCTGTACTCCTTGCTTGGTGAAGGTATCGGAGAAACAGGCTAATAGATGACCCAGAGGCAGGGCGATCGCAGCTTTAAGACTGCCATGCAGGAAGAAATGATTAACAGCCAAACTAATAACAGCAATGCTCACCGTAGCCAGCAGTGAATGAGTAACAGAACGGTGAGGAAAGCGATCCTCAATCCAACTACTAATGGGATAGAAGATTTTACCAATGGTGCTAGTAGTGGTGTCAATATCGGGAAGCTGTGAGCCAAGGATAGCCAAACCCAAGGGTAAAGGTTGACCTGTTCCCAAGACTAAAGATGTTCCTGCTGCTGCGATCGCGCAATGGGTGATTGCCATCATAAGCAAAGAAGGTGTGATTAGTTAACTTATTACAAGTGTTGACTAAATAGATGGAATTCGTCAGTTATTTGACTCACTGATTGCTTTGTTTAACAACATTTTTTTTATTTAAACTAAGAATATTTTTGGTGAAATATTATGGATACAATTGTAAATCAAATTGTTGCGCTAGGCGTTCCTGGACTTGTATTGTTGGTTGCTATGGCAGTTACAGGTTGGGCTGGTGCTGCTGCGATAACGGCAGGTTTAGCTATGCTTGGTGGACCATTTGGAATGCTTGGAGGAATTGCTGTACTTGGAATACTAGCAATGATCTCAAAAGGATTAGCCGAGTATGGTTTTGAAGCCATTTTTACGGCGACTGTGGAAGAACTAAAGAAGAAAGGTAAAACCACGTCCGAAATAGAAAATGAAATTAACTCATATCCAATTTCAAGAGAATTAAAACTTAAGATTAAGGAATACCTTAGCGAAAGTAAGTAGATGGACAAACATCTTCAAAAATTCACTCGTAAATTAACTCAAGATGCTCTCAGAAGAACTGGGGAATTAGTCATTGATATATTCAGTGAGGAAAATCCCTGGTTCAAACCAGCTTTAGAAGAACTTCAAAACGGAACTCGCCGTTATCCAAAAACTAAAAAACGACAAACTGAAAAAGTTGTCCGTGACCGATTAGCTTCTAGTATTCCGAATAGTCAAACTGAAGTACCAACAAAAAGTGGAAGGATTGATATTCTGACCCCTTCAGAGGTTATAGAAGTTAAGCAAGTCAGACAATATAAACACGCTATTGGTCAAGTCACCAGCTACGGTCACTACTATCCTAAACACAAGCGACGCATACATCTTTATGGCAAGGTATCAGTTAAACAACGGACATTAATCAATCAAGAGTGTCGTACTGCTTGTGTACTAGCAACATTTGAAGATTAATTTAAGTTAGACAAGATTTACTAATCTATAATTCGATTCTTCGTGTACCAACCGTTGCTGCGATCGCGCTCGTGAGTAATGGCTAGCATCGCGGGTAAAGAGTAGAGTTACTTTACCAGTTTGGATTTTGGTAGGGCAGCTGTCAGTTATTTAGCTCACTGGTGCTAAAACGAGATCGAGATAAAGAAAAATTGATTTTCGCAAATTAAGACACTTTTAGTTGATAAGCTGAAATCAAAAATTAATCAGAGCAATCTAAATAATTTGGCATCTCCTAACCGTGAAAAATGCCAACTCAAGGAGAATTTTATATGGCTACTCAAGACCAATGCTGTACCCTAGTCCCTTACTTTCAAGTTTCAGAGGGAAAAATTGAGGCTTTCGAGCAATTGTGCCAACGATTTGTGGAAAAAACCGAAAAC
The DNA here is from genome assembly GCA_942490675.1 of Cyanobacteriota bacterium. GTDB lineage: Bacteria > Cyanobacteriota > Cyanobacteriia > Cyanobacteriales > Xenococcaceae > Waterburya. Next base: position 14,346 of record CALNYB010000033.1, read on the forward strand.
GAGTCAAAATGTCTTTATTACGGATTTAGTTTTAATAGTAATCAGGTTCACTGCCGTGAAGGTTATCAAGATGCCGAGGGGGTGCTGGCACATCTAGAAAATGTTGGTTCTTTATTAGAAGAAGCTCTCAAGATTTCCGAGCTTACTCGCCTAGAAATTCATGGTTCGGAAGCAGAATTAGCCAAACTCAGAGAACCTTTGTCTAATTTAAAACCTCAGTTTTTTACCCTAAAGTACGGTTTTCGTAGATAATTTTGATTATCTTACTGCCCCAACCTCTTCCTCGCACCCTTAACACTACCCAACTGCTTCAGAGCCATACCTGTTACCAAGCAAACACCACCAGTAATATAAAGACCTTTATTACCCGTTCCCATACCGACAAACCGCACGATGCCAAAAGCCATCAATGCAGCAATGATTATGGGCATGATGACCACGTACTGAGTATGTTCTAGACTACTTCAATCGCAGCACCAGAGATACACCAAAATTGATACTGGAAATGCCGAACCCGATTCCCGCACCCTTGGTTAAATCTCCCCGATTAATCACAGATAGGGCTGTTCCCGTGATGACTCCTGCTAGATGCAGACCGAGAAATAGCTTGAGTATGTTGTGACGCTCAAAGGCTATAGCTTTACTAATTACCGCCGTAATTGCTTCTGACCCTTTGGGTATACGAGCAGTATTTTGGTTTACACTCTCGCTCTCTGGGTGCGCTGTCTCCGAACTCTGGCGAGAATCTTTTTTGTCGTTGTAGCGGGGTTTTTCATCATCGAATCAAAGCTTTTTCTAACTGCTTGCTCGGATTTATGGACTGACTCGGCTAATTCCTGCACTGAAAAATCCCTGTGCTTCATATAGTCAACTGTCAGGTAATTAAAAGCAGTTAAATTTTGTGCCGCACTGTATTGGGCAGCGACATCAACTGAGGCTAATTGTTGTTCTTGAATATCTGCTAGAGGATTGGTATCGACATAGATTTGTTCGGCTTCTGATTCTTCTATTTCAATCTGTTCTGTATGGCTGTGAACTAGTCCGTTATTGTTGTTAGTTTCCAGTTCGTTACTAATAGCTTGAGTAGAAGAATTAGAAAGTGCAGCGGACGCTTTAGTGAACCCTTCCATTGCCCCTGTATCCTTGATATGCGCGTCGAGTTCGTCGAGGATCTGAACTTGTTCGTCGGTGTATATTTTCTTTCTGCCATCCTTTACCGCTTCTAGGTCATAACCCAGTTTTATTAAGTAATCTCGACGCTGGTAAAAATAGGTCTTACCAATGCCATATCTTTGCAGGGTAATCGCATCTAAATTAGATTGACCTAGTAAACAAAACTTAGGACAAATTTTCTACAATACCTCTTATTTTTGGTTCCTTAAAGCGTCATCAAGGATTTTCATGGTACGGAAATGACCCCTAAAATTGCAGTAATTCTCATTAGGAAATAAATAAGGTGAAATCAGGGATTTAAAATGGAGTTATGTTCGCGGAGTCATTTACGCGAACTTGCCCATATTTACTCATGATGACGCGAATGGTGAGACCAATACCTTGAGTAGAAAGTCATTGTCCATGGCCGCACGGTAGCGTTTCATCGCAATGCTTTGCTTGGACGGCTCTCGTTTGAGTAAATTGAGCGACAAGCGCCGCAGAAGCCCCACATTTTCTGGTGCATGACCGGTGCGAAGGCGGTTGTGGTCTTCCCCAAAGGTGACATCTAACACCCAATGGAGACTATTTTCAATCCCCCAATGGGAGCGGATCGCCCTCGCCAAAACAGTGGCATCGGCGGCTAAGCTGGTAATGTAGAAACACACCTCCGTGGTCGTTTGATTCCAAAGATGCCGTTGGCGTTTGACCATCACCACACTGGTTAAACCCCTCCATTTGGTTCGATTGGGTAAATCAGGTAATTGGCTAATGGGAACCGCCCACACTTGCCGATGTTCAATCCGATGATGACCTGCTTCTGTACACTCGCTATAGCTGAACTCAATCCCCTTCCACTGCGTTTTCTCCGCCGCCTTAAAGAATGCCTCCACCCCCTTGTGGAGTTTGCCTTGATTCCCTTTGAGGGCTAGGATATAGTCTCCGTCTTGGTCGATGATTTGGGCAGCGATATCGCGCTGGGTTCCCATCGCATCTAGGGTGATAATCGCACCCTGAATATCCAGTAGGTTCAGAAGCTCGGGAATGGCCATAATCTCATTCGACTTGCTCTCTACACGCTGTTGAGCCAACACCAGATGATGGTCTGATGCCCAGGCACTAACCGTATGTAAGGCTTTGAGTTGCTTCTCTCGGTCATAGGAGCCACGGGCTGTTTTACCATCTATATTGATGAGCTTAATCTCTAGCTGCTCGATAATATGTTCCATCCAACTCAAGAAGCACTCATGGAACTGCTGGGGGTCAATCAAGGCAAAGACCCTGGAAAAGGTATCGTGAGAAGGAATACCATGAGGCAACTTCAAAAACGTCTCTAACCATTGCTGTTTCGCTTTGCCATAGGTTTCAACCGCCACCATATTATCCGCCCCAGAGAGAACTGCCAAGATGGCGATGGTCAAGATATCGACCAGTAAATGCTTTGGCTCTCGTTTCACTCTCGGGTCATCCAAGGCCTCAAATTGCTTCATCACACTACGTTTAAGCTTTTTAATCGTGGCGGAAGGGGGAGATGAGGTAGGAGCAGTGAAGCCTTTTGACATGAGGATTGAGAGAATGCGAAAGGAACTGATTTAATAATCTCTATTCAGTGTCCTTGATTCAAGGAGGGCTGTCTAGTCCGATTAGTAAGTAGTTAAACGTCTATTTTGTCAAGTACAATTTATACAAAATAGCTGCGATTACCCTGCATATCTTTGAGGTAAAGAGGAAGCTGATAACATAATCGATTCATTAGTTCACGAACATTTCCATCCTCGTACAGAACTAGTTCGTTTGCATCAGTATTGTCGCGAATAATTGACTATAAATTCTTTATTTTAATAGTTTTTTTGATAGATGAAAACTCTATATTAAATACCAATTAACTGCTTAATTTTGCTGATTCTTTCATCGCGTTTGCTCTCAATTTGAATAATATCCGCTTTCAAACTCTCCCCTTGCTGCCACATACTCAACATTTGCGTTGTCGAACCATTACCAAATTGGTAGTCTATTTCAATAAGTTGTCTTTGTTGACTATAAGTAGCCAGCTTAGACTGAGCTAAAACATATTCTCTCTCTGCTGCTTCATACTCCAACAACAAGTTCAAAACATCATCTCGTAACTGCGAAGATACCTCAGCTTTGCGCCTGTGTAGATTGGCTCGATATGCTTCCAATTCCGCACTTTTAACTTCCAGATCGGCGATCGCAATATGATCTCGCTGCATATCTCCACCACCGAAAACATTAGCTGCTATGCGGAGGGGATCGCTTGATATGTAATTCGTCCAGCGTTTTTTAGAAGTATGCTCGATCCGTTTTTCTGCCACAACTAACCGCTTGTCAATCAGGGCAATTTGTTCGTTCAGGGTGACTAATTCGGGAGAATTGGCGATCGCTTTGGCTGCCAGTAGTTCAATACATTCGCTACTGCTATTCAAACAGGGTAACTCTGGATGATTAGGGTTGGGCTTGGGTGCTTTGTTTAGCTTCTCTATCTGGAGTTGATTTGCTGGTGCTGTTGGCGATGGTTGAGCGATTGTCATTGACTGCCAAAGTGACAACGGCAGTGAGATTATGGTCAGATTGACCAGTCCATTTAACCTTTTTGATAGTGCCTTCATAGGGTGCGCGTACTGTCGAGAGTTGTTCTATTTGGTAGTCGAGGGTTTGTATCTGGGTTTCAATTTGGGCTTTGCTGTATTCCCTTTCTGCTAACAATCGCTCTCTCTCTGCCTCTTGGCGTTGTATAGCTTGATGTTGTTGTTCTATGGCGATCGCCCGTCGGGTTTGTTCTAGCTGCCTTTGATATTCGAGGTAAGCCCGTTGTTCTTTAGCGGTGGTAAGTTTGCTCTCTTGCACTTCTAGCTGAATTTGCGCTGACTGTCGGGCAGCTTCTAGGTTTTTTAGGTTGGCTTGTTCGTGTGCGAGGATGAGTTTGATGTCGCCACCTTCTGATAATCGATGACTGGGGGAAGTCCGAAGTTGGGTGAGGGAATCGATTTTTTTCTGCTGTAGGGCGATCGCTCGTTCGGCTTCGGTTAACTTCTGCTTATGAAGTTTGATGGCAGCTTCTTCTTCGGCGTAGGAGACTGGAGGAAGTTCTGCAATTTCGGGGATGGGTTTGGGTTGAGGAATCGGGGTTAATGGTAGGTTGAGTTTGGCTAGAGATAGCTGTAGTTGTTTCTTCTTTGCCTGGAGGCGGTTACGTTCTGAGAGGCGATCGCTTAATATTTGTCCTGCACTTATCTTGTCTCCTGGTTTGACTTTGAGGTCTTGAGGATTAGACAGAGTAAGTTCGATTTTGATATTGCGGGGTTCGAGGCGATTTTTCCTGGTTTCTGGTGTTGCTGGGAGAGGAGGTAAGGGTGCAGTAACGGAAGCAAAGGCAACATTTTCAGGTAGTCGATTGTTGGAAAGTTGAAGAGGTAGTAATTCGCATCCAACTAAGGCGATCGTTATTCCTGCTGCTGTCAAGTATGTCCACGCTTTTACAGGTAGTAAGGTCAGGCGATTGAGGGAATTATCGTTACTAGAATTATCTACTGATCGGTTCAACTGAAAACTGTTGACCCCCATCTCTTGGCAAGCACTAGATGGGATAGCTGCGCTAATAGTCATTGCAGGAGATACGCTAACAATATTTGTTTCGCGTTCAGCTTCGCTGCGCCAAGAGCGATCGCCACAGGTGTAGTCTGGGAACTTGTGACTTGTAACTTGTGACTTGTGACTTATTTTCTGTTTTTTCCACTTAGAAATTAGTTTACGAGAGCAGCCAACTCCTGTAGTTTCTCTAATGTATTCGATGAGTTGGTTGTAAGAGGCGAATTGGGGTGCAGTGTCGAGTGCTTGAAATACCTGTCTGATTCTGCGCCAGTGTGGTGTTCCTGGGGTGGGAAAGCTGATTTCTGAAGTAATGGTGTTAGGTGCAGGGGTGCAGGGGTGCGGAGGTGCAGGGGAGATTTTCTGTTGTAAGAGTGCGATCGCACTATAATCTTGTTCGTTCTCTCTTAGATTGTTATGAGTAGTTGGTTGGGAGGATTTTACGTTGGCTGTGAGATTTGGCAGCAGATTTTTATTGACTTCAGTATTGAGCCAATCGGGAGAGCGATCGCGGAGAAACTGTCTAACTTTACTGAACATCTTCTAAACGTTGGTAGTAAGGGAGGATTTCTAGTAGTTCGGCTTCTTTGCCAAAGCGACAGAGGGCAGTTAGAGGTTCTAGGGCTGCTACTCTCTTCTCGGCGAATCTGAATTTTTTAGCTACTTTGGAGCATTCAGTTTGATCGACAGGCAGAACTAATTTCGTGCTGGAGTTACCAATGACATCGGCGGATAAATGACGTTCGGATTGGGAAGCCATAACCAATGACCTGACTTTTCACGGCATCTTTTGGAAGAGAAATTAAGTTAGGTAACAATATCCGCTAACAATTACTCATTTAGAGAAATCTGCGCTCTCGATAGAGCAAAATAATTGAGCAGATTTTGACTTGTGAATGAATCAGACCAAAAATTCAATAACGGAAAAATGCGACTTTGGAGATCAACGTTTAACCAAAAGGGCGATGTTCATCGAATCGAGATTATCGTTAAAATATGGCAAGCCACTCTCAGAAATTTTTGAGAGGGCAAGTGACCTGAAAAGAGCTTATGAATTCTTTGCCAATCCGAAAACTAGCCGTTTCAGTGTGTGCCAACCCTATCATCTTCAAACAGCAGAGCAGATTAAAGAACTCCCCATCGTATTAGCAGTGGGAGATACAACCTATCTCGATTATAAGAAAATCCTCGAAAAAAGAGCCGAATATGGACCAATTGGCAATGGGGGGAATGGACTAATTCTACATAGCACCTTAGCTGTTAATGGGGACAATGGACAACCAATAGGATTATTAACAGAAAAACTCTGGCATCGAGACCATGAAGAAAGTAAGAATTTAACTAAGAAACAAAAGAAGAAAAAACTTTTCAGAGCTAGAAAACGTACGATTGAACAAAAAGAATCTTATAAATGGATCGAAGCTCTCAAAGATGTCGAGAAACTCTTAAAAACAGCTAAATCAGAGAGTCAAAGACCCAAAATGGTTCATGTATTCGACAGAGAAGGAGATATAGCGGAAGTCTTTGAACAAGTCAGTCAAACCGCCAATACTGGAGTAGTGGTAAGAGCAGCACATAATAGGGCATTATCAGAGTCAAACAGTTATTTATGGTCATGGCTACCATCTCAACCAATCAAGATGGAAGTAGCAGTAGAATTAGCCAAAACCCCAAATCGAAAAGAGCGAACGGCTACTCTGGCAATTAGATATGCACCCATCAAACTTCGCAGTCCTGCCAGAATTAGAGAGCCAGAGTATTTTGAAGTTTATGGAGTATATGCGGTAGAAATTGACCCGCCCGAAGGCTGTGAACCCGTAGAATGGATGATCTTGACCTCCGAACCCGTTACGAATGGGGAACAAGCACAAACCATTTTAAGATGGTACACTTACCGTTGGCGGATTGAAGAATATCATAAAATTTTGAAGTCGGGCTGCAAAGCAGAAAGCTATCGACTCGCTGGAGACAGTATGCAAGTTTTATTAGGGTTTTTAACCCAAATTGCCGCACAATTGTTAAAAATGACTTATCTGAATCGCACTGCTCCTGAAGCAGCAGCATCAGAGGTCTTAAATGAGGTTCAGATTGAGGTTTTGGTTGCCAAAGCTCAAAAACCAGTGACCACAGTAGATTTAACCGTAGCTTGGGCTATAGAAGCTGTAGCCCGTTTGGGAGGTTACTTGAGTCATCGGAGGAAAAGTAATATTGGCATTACAGTGTTATGGCGTGGTTTTTTAGAATTACAATCTTTATGTGAAGGATGGCAATTACGCTCAAATCTTGAGTAAAGCTCTTGTTTATTGGTGTGATTGAGAAATATAATTAGAAATATGTTAGCGAATCATGTTCGCTAACATATTTCTAATTTTGATTACTTCACTATGCCCAATGCCCGACAACAGAAAGATTTAGGGAGTAGGCTCTCTGAACTTAACTTTCTGATTGAACAACTCCAAAAAGACATTAAGGCAATTGAGCAGTCAGGAGAAATTGCTCCTTCTGGTTGTTGGATTGTCCGTTATCAAGCCAAAGGACATCCATGGTGGTCGTTATTGGTATTACAAATGGATGTCCCATGACCCAATTTTTGTCACCAAAAATGGCAATCCCTCTCGTCATCAATATTTAGGGAAAGCTGGGAGTAAAGCTTATTTGAAGGCGGTCGAAGCTTTGTCTCGTCGTGGCCAAATTGAAGCATTGGAGCGAGCAATGAGTACACTTTCAATGGGGTTGTCGGATTTGGTAGAGGAAGCATCGAGATTTGAAAAAGGTTAGCTAACATTGTTACCTAACTTATTCTCCCTTCCAAAGATGCCGTGAAAAGTCAGGGGATACGATCACCTTCTTCGACGAAGATGAGCCTGGTGGATGATTCAGAAAGTGCGATCGCTCCCCTTTTTTTTGGCGATCGCATCACCACAAAAAACCAGTCTCACTATAAAACTGGCATTAACAGAAGCATGAGAACGGTGGGAATCGAACCCACAACCGAGTGATTAAGAGTCACTTGCTCTGCCTAATTGAGCTACGTTCCCAGGCGGAAATCAAACCCCTAGATTAAAGCGATCGCACTAACACAATACCTAAATTCTCCCCAAGCCCACAAGTGCCTTACACTTAGAAGGATTCGCGCTTTCGCTCGATTTATTACGGCGCGACTAAAATCGGACAATCATAGCACAGTCAGTCGCTCACCGTGTTGTTGTGCCTATCTTTTATTTCTTTTTTAAGGTAGGCAACGAGTGTTTATTTGGGTCGCTCGTCGTCGCCAGAATATTTAATGTCTGCGTAGAGTCGCGATCGCAGAACAATAACTCGTTTGTCGGGCGGGGGGTTAATTCTCAAAAATGTAAATTAAATATTAACCCCACCCCCACCACTCCTCACTCGTAACCCGACCACCCACCCCCAGAAGTTATACAAAATGAATCGGAGGGGCAGTTTTTTGGCGTTTTTTTTCCTGATTGTGAGAATCATAATTCGTATTTAAAATCGAATTGGCGAAAAAAAAATACACTGCGTCGCACAAAAAATTCCGAGATTTGTAAACAAACAAAGTGGGCTAGCGTGTCTTGGTCTTCTGCTGGGGCGCTTGGCTCTGCTGGCTGTTGGTGGCTTGGCGTTCCTGCTCCCCGTGTGGTTTCTCTTTCGCTTTTTTAGGGGGTTTGTTGGTTTGGCTGGGGGTTTTCGCCCCTGGCTTCCTCAATCGCTGATGCGATCGCTTTTCGGCAAACTTCAGCCCAATTTTTAACTAATCCATCTTTAATAGCTTTTTTCATTGAAGGTGGAATTCGCAAAGTAATCACTTCGGTACAAGGTTCATCCCAACCATACTTTTGCTGAAATTGATATTTTTCTAGTCCTGGATTTCCACCTGGTCTCGGCATATTTTTATTTAATCAGTTTTTGTTTATTTTACCAGATTATAGCGAGTAAGACACGTTAAAAAATATAAAGCCATTCTTTATTTAGTAAGTATTACATGCTATAATTAGAGCATTGAAATTCAAAAGCCGAGGGCATCTCTGGAAAAGTTACACCTCGGCTCAACCCCTAACAAAGAGGTAATTATTAATGATAAACGATTCAATTTTAAAAGTTTCCCCACACGGAAGCTTCAAAGTCACGCAACTATGCGAGAGCGTGGCTATCTGCGAAGCCATTAAAGGCGATCGCCACAATTGGGGCAATGCCACCGAAACAGAGCCAGCCTTTTTAGTTTACCTGGGCTGTAAGGAAGCTGAAATCTCTGGATATCTGAAAACTATCAACACCTTCTATCGCTGTTCTTGGAGCGAGATTAGGAAACCCAAACATCTCAAAAACTTTGAAGCCGAGATTAAAGTACGCGGAATGCAACGCGAAGCAGACACCCATGCGTTTGGATTGGATTATTTAGTCGAATCCGAATCTGCTAAACATATGGGCTGTGATTCTGACGAGTACAACTACTACACCACAGGCTATATGCCCCATTGGTAGAAAAACGGAATGCTTTGTGACTAGTTAATAAAGCTAGTCACTTCATCTTCAGTCCTCTCTACATAAATTCAATTCAATAATTCATCATGACTCAGAAAACAGACCGATACACCATTTCTCTATCTGATTGTCTCGAAGATATCGCCTCAAACTTTATCTATGCAGAAAGCGAATATAGTCACGTTCCGCCCTTCGTATTAGTTCCCATCATGTTTGAAGCGGTAAACGATTTGATTGACGAATTCTCAACCAATCCAGAGAAATATATTAGCGCTCGCTTGCGAGAAAAACTAGATGAAACTGTTAGCAAATATCTAGCAGCAGCATAAATTGAAAAGTCATGGGTGCGAGGCAAAGACTCTGTACTCTCAGAGGGAAAAACGCGCTCATGACTCCCCCACATTCAAACTTTCGCCACGAAATTAAACGTAAAATCAAGAAAATTCAAACAATGACTAGAACTAAGAAATCAAATCAATTCAGCGTATTTGGCACACGTCCCGATAATGCTATCTGTCTACCCGACGTTCCCTATTCTGTCAGACTCAACTGCAAAAATGGCGGTTTATTTGTTGGCGGTAATGAAGCAGTTCATCGCAAAACAAACCCCGACCAAAAAATAGAGATCAGCATCATCAAAGTATCTAAATTCTTCGGCACTTTGGGCAAAACTGAGAATGTTCTCTGGATTCAACTATTCTTTGTCGCTGCTCCTGGCGTTGAATCCTCTATACTGCCGAAAAATACCGTTTGCTGTAGCTATATCAAGAAACAATCGATCGCTCACTTGTTCAACAAAGTGCAGGAAGTGATGGAACATGGCGACCCAGGACTAGGAATTTTTACCCTCGGTTTCAATCGGGAAGTAGGAGAAAACGGAGTTTATTACACCGTCGATTTTGACTGGCGTGAGCGTGAGTCGGAAGCAGAGAAAGAACAACTAGATCTAATCGCTACTTTTATGTCTGCCTACAAAGAACAGCTAATCGACATCGAAGGAACTCGCGATTTAACTTGTGTCGATGGTTGGACAGCCCAACAGTTACAAGGTCTTACTGCCGAGCGTCAACAGTTAGAAGGAACTCAAAACCCTAGCTTACCTGCTGCTTAATTATCTTAGGCGATCGCTATCAGTGGCGATCGCCCATTAACAACAATAACTCTGAAACTATGACTACAACTAGACTTTGGGAATTATCGGACGAAATCCAACAGCTTGAGAATGCGATCGCACTCATTATTGATGATGAAAATTTAACCGAAGAGGAACGAGAAACCAAGCTACAGTCAACCTTTAATCAATGGCTAGCCACTGGTGAATCTTTTAAGAGTAAAGGTGAACAAGTAGCTAGATATATCAGACACCAGGAAGCCTTGGCAGAAGCCAGGAAAGCTGAAGCTAGAAGGATTCAAACCCTAGCTAAACAGGCAGAGAATGGAGCAGCCAGACTGAGAAAATATCTGATTGATCAGATGATTAGATCTGATGTTAAAAAGATTGATGGCGTGGCGGTTAAAATCGGTCTGCGTCAAAAACAGCCTGCTGTACTGTTAAATGTCCCTGCTGAGAAACTGCCACCAGAATACGTCCAGGTCAGCTATAAACCTGATTTAACTAAGATTCGGAAGTTACTCAAAGTCGATGCTCAAGAGGCAATTGGTTGGGCTTCCTTGGCTGAAAATCAGGATTATTCTGTGACGATCCGTTAATGATTTCGTTATGGCGATCGCGATCTTTATGATAGCGATCGCTCAACCAACCGAGCAGAACAGTATTCTTACTGTTTTCAAAATTAACCAAACCACCTAAATTGGTTTCTAATAATGTGTCACTAATACAAATATCAAAAAGATCTATGACTTATTGGAATTAATTACCGCGATCGTTCTACAATACCCCTAAATAAAGCGAAAAACAGTTGCTTTTACTTTCTCGAGTGAACAACTGCCTTCTAAGCAACCTCCCGCCTTCTCTATTGAGATAGGTGGCGCGGTTTTGTTGTGAATTTTTATGGTGAACCCACATCTGAATTATGCCACAAACGAAGATTGAAAGAAAATATTTTCGGAAAAGAGTTGATGTAGGTGGCAGCGATGCTTAATCAACTTACTTTATCTGGATTCCCTGCATGGAAGAAAGTTCTAGAGCTAACCCTACCTGTTGATGGCAGCCACGAACTTTGGTTAAAACTCGGTCACAACAAATTTATTGTTGGCAACTATTCACCCGACGGTCATATGAGCGCTTGGCATACCAAGGGCAGTGGTAGCAATCGAGTGAGGACTCAATTAATTCCCGACTGTTGGTCATATGTCAGCAATTGGGCAAGAAATAACGACGGTGGCGTATTCTTTATCCCTACACAGCCCCAAGGCTATCCAATCAAAGAGGCGATCGCAGTATCAGACGACATTGCCGCCGAACTTGACGAGGGAACAGCCATTGAACAGTTAAGAATTATTAAGGAGTTCGTCACCATTTCGGGATTACAACCTGCTTACATAATTCATTCAGGCAGTAAATCATATCATCCCCACTGGAAAGCAACAGAACACCTCCCCATTGAGAAAACAGTTTATTTAAGACAACTATTTTGTATTGTTCTAGATTCCGACACAGCGATCGCCAATCCTCACCAGCCCATGAGAATGGCGGGATTTCATCGTCGGGAAAAAGGCAAAGAACAGACTTTAGAATACTGGTCTGAATCTCGTTACAGCTACGAGCAATTAATCGCGGGAATTAAGAAGTACTTTGCAGAAGCAGGTATTCCATTCCCTGAGACTATCTCAGAAGAAAGGTGGCGCATTTATAAACGTGGTCGCAGGGATGGCAATCTAGACTTATCGATTCTGACGAAACCTGAATCAGAACTTTACCCTAAACCTGTGTTTGAAGCTCCGACCACTGTATCTACTACCTATACAGGTTCAATTCCCCTACACCTAGCATTATCAAAAGACAATCAATTCTTTTTAAACGGAGTAGTCAGCGAGCGCAATACTATAGGTTTTGCTGTAGCCAGTGACTTAATTGGTTGTGATGATTGGCTGATCGGTAATGGTTATTCAGTTGAGGGCGACCCATATCAGTTATTTATCAATTACTGTCAATCTTGTACTCCAGGGGGAGGGTGGAATCAACGAGAATGGGATTCAATATGGCGTTCGGCTCAGAGAAGTAATCCTGAACCCGCCAGACGAGACTTAACAAAATTTATCCATTGGTATCGTTGGTCCCATGATGATGAGTATCGAGAGGCAGCTATTGCTGAATGGAAATCTAAAAACCAATCAGTTGACCAACGAATTACCAAAGAAGAATACGATCGCCGTTTCACTCTACCCAGAGTAATTAAAGCTTTTGGCAACAAAATTAAATCTGTTAAGAAAAAGCTTTCAGCTTATGGCTTCAGCTTTAAACAGCTAGAAAAACAGGCTGAGATTAAATGCCAACCCCAATCTTACAAACAGCCCTCTCGATTAGATATTTGGGCAAAAACTCCTCAGAAATTCATTGCTGATTCTAGTGCAACAGGTACAGGCAAATCCTTTGATTCTGGTCGAGTTAAACCTGTTGACTTTGATGCCGAGAAAATAATTTACATCACCGCCGATCCGAGAAACGTAACCACTGAAACTCTTACTGAAGGTTGGGCAGTTAGCTCCGGAAGGCACGACGGATTAGTTCAAGACCAGCTCGGGAAAATCAGACGGGCAAAAGGGGATAAGGATGAAAAAATCATTGCCCCTGGTAACTGCATGAGAACTGAAACGATCTCCGCTTTGTCTCGGAAAAATATCGATGGTTATAACAGCTCAGAACTAATCTGTGGCGGTTGTCCCCAATACGGACTTTGTAAGTCCGGTGTTCGATATCAAAATGTCCCCACGGGGTATCTTGGCGATCGCTCTTTAGCGTTAGCCAGTGACAAAATTATCATTCATCCTTCTTCTCTTCCTAGTCCTGAGAATTTTGATTACTCATCAGTAACTTTGCTTTGGGACGAATGGACAACAATTTTAACTAATACCAAACAGCTCAAGGTTGGGGAAGGAGATTTAAAAGAAATCATTCTGCATTTAACCACTAAAGCACCTGAACTAATGCCAACTCTACTCCCTCTATTTACAGAACTCGGAAAAATCTTTGCTGAAAAAGCACCTACTAGATTCGGCTGGAATCATGCAGCTTTGACCGAGAGATTAAAACCAGCATTGTCCAACGATCTCGATCTCTCGGCGATCGCCCTTGCCACTGAGCCTAACCTGGACGCGCTCAACCCAACTAAAGACTATGGGTGTGACATACAGGATCTGCCCAAAGAAGTTAAGAAATTAATGACTGACCCCGACCATCAAACCGCAGCACGTATTGAAGCTGAAACCATCAAGCAATGGATTATTTCTTTCCTAAAAGTTTTATTCGGCGACACTGGTTATCTGAGTAAATCGGGTGGACTGCTAACAATTACCGTACCCGACCCCAGATTGCCTGAAATTGCCCATGCTGCCCAGGAAAACCTCTTTATGGATGCTACTGGTCATCTGCCAGATTTGGCTGCTAATTTGGGCGTTAGAGTCGAGGAAATCGAACATATAGCATCCTCACCTAGCTCCCTTGGTGCTACCGTCAAGTATGTACAAGTAGCTGGCTTAGGTAGATTGGGACAACAGCGAGGTAAACATCAAGAACGCCAAACCGCAGCGATTACCAAGGCTTTAAGGGAGAAACATCCTGGGATCAGGAAGATTGCCTTTAAGAAATTTGCCCAAGGAAACGATCTCAGGTGGTTTATCGAATCTCGCGGTGCTAATGATGCCCAGAAAGATACGGCTTTGATTTTAGAAGGAATTCCCACCCCCAATCTTGAAGCTTTAGCTGCCGAGTTTACTTGTCTTTTTGGTCGAGTACCCGAATCTGGGACTAAAAAAGTTAAATACAAGATTGATCTGACCAATGCAGGATTACCCAATTCAGGCTCTCCTTACTTAGAAATAAACGAGTCAGTAGATCCTCAATTCCGTGCTTTTGTCCGCCGAAAAATATTAGCGGCAATGAGACAAGCTATTGGCAGGTTAAGAGCCAATCTGCGAGAAGGTGAAGAACTAATTATTTATATCTTGGGTGACTATCCTTTAGATCTGCCTGTTGAACTAGTCAAAGCAATAGATATTACCCCTGAAGCTGCTAGCAAAATTGAGCAAACTGAAATGGCATTACGAGATGCAGTTGCCCAACTGTTAGCTGAAGGTAAGAAAGTGACCCAAACTGCTCTAGCCAAGATTACCGGCTACTCTCAGGGTTATATATCTCGGTACAAAAAACTATTACTTTTGCTACTAGATGACATTAATAGCAAAAGTAATAATTCTGACCCACCCCCTGTTGAGGTAGAGTGGACAGCTAAAAATTACCTACCTCTGGCAGTCGAGTCGGAGTTACCAGAGGAGATATTTAACTTTTCAGAGATCTATAGCGATCGCGACTTCCTGTTACTGTTTGATTTACTTTCTCAAAAGTTAAAACAAGACCTGATTTACTGGCTGTTAGCAACGCAGCCCGACTCGGTTACGGCTAAAATAAGGTCGGTCGTCAGGTGACGCGCGATCGCCTGATTAAAAAATCTCGTTATATTCCCAAGCGGTTAGTTGCAAGGGTGCAAACAATGGAAGCGGAGAAAGCACCCGTCAATATGATTTTAGAAGTTTTAATCGGTAAAGATAAAGGGGATCAAAAATGAATTTAGATTACAAGGAAATCAAACAGAATCTTCGTGTAGCAAAAGCTGAAATCGATGCTTTAGGGACTTCCAAATAAAAAAACATTCCACGACCATCTTACCTATCTAAGGTTTGCAATATATTTTGGAAGCATTAATTTCTTGGAAGTCCCTTACTCGAATACATAGAATCTAATCAATCACAGATAGATAAAAGATTTGTCGATCTAGAAATTTATACTCGACTGGCTGATGTTACGACTAAAATTCTTCAAAGCGATCGCTCTTTACAGGATTTGAATCTTTAACTGTCAATCAAGGATTGAGTTGATATTGGCTAAGGCTAGACATGGTGATACGGGCAAGATTGAGCTTTTATTTGATAAGTCCTGCGGGATGATTGATAGTTTGAAGGCTTATGAGTTTAATTGATTGGATTGGGGTGAGTGGGTCAGGCGATCGCCTGTGGCTAATAGAGCGATCGCTAAAAAATATCACTATGAGGAATGGCGGTCGGGCGATCGCCCTTCGACCAAATCACAACAGTCGAATAATATATTCTTAGGGAACAGAATCATTGCTAAGGAAACACAGAATCATTGCTAAGGAAACCAAGTAGGAGAAGATGGCTGGAAAAGGAATTGCCGACATCCTGAAAATAGTAGAATTCCTCAAAAATGGGTTGGCAGGTGTTTGTCTGTTTTTGGTAGCGTATAACCTTTTGCAGTTTTTCCTAGGAAAAGGGAGTAGAAGAGAGATTATACATGCTTTTCTCTGGGCAGTGTTAGCTTCGGTAGTTGTGATGCTAAGTGAGTTTGGCAAGAAAGTGTGGGATGAACTAGAATCCCAGACCGTCAAGGCAGTAGCTAAAGCAATTAAAAACGCTTGGTCAAATAGACCAAAAGGGTTCCAAGAACTTTATTACGAACATTTAATCTACAAGTATAGAAGTTATCGGACTCAAGGACTGAAGACGAAAGGACCATTTAGTCTAGATTTAGAAAAAATATTTGTCCCGTTAAGGTTGCTGCCAGAGAGTGCGTCAAAAATATCATCGGCGTTAATTCAAAGACAAACAAAAGAAGGAAAGCTAGAACTATGGAACTTATTGTCAAAGAAGCTAGCTAGAAATTTAATCTTTAAACCAATAGCAATTATTGGTGCTCCAGGGACAGGGAAAACGACATTAATGGAACATGTATCTTTGACCTTGGCTCAGGAAGCACAAGGAGAAGATATTCTCAAGTTAATGCCGATTTTGATCTATCTACGCAATGAAAGAGAAAAAATAGCAGGAGATAAACCACCGAGTTTGTCAAAACTAATCACGGAACAGTCAGAAATTAAAAGTCTACATCTGACTGAAACCTGGTTTGAAGAGCAACTCAAGAAGCATGAATGCTTAGTGATGCTAGATGGATTGGATGAAGTTGCCGATGAAAAACAGCGCAAACAAGTACGGGACTGGGTAGAGAAACAGATACAAGACTATCCAAAAGCTAAATTTATTATTACTTCGCGACCTTTTGGATACAAGAGCGCACCGCTAGAAGGGGTAGATGTCTTAGAAGTATTACCGTTTACGATCAAGCAGGTGGAAGAGTTTATCGATAACTGGTATTTACAAAATGAAATTAGGCGGCACTTAGGAAAAGAGGATTGGGGAATTCGGCGAGATGCCAGGAATAAATCGCAGGATCTAATAGGGCGCATCAAGCAAAGTCCACCGATTGCAGCAATGGCAATTAATCCCTTGCTGCTAACGATGATTGCTGTAGTCCATGATTATCGCGGTGCATTGCCTGGTAGACGAGTAGAGTTATACGCAGAAATCTGTGATGTCCTATTAGGACGAAGGCAAGAAGCCAAGAAAATTCCCGATCGCCTGACTCCAGCTCAAAAGCAATCAGTATTGCAAGTGTTAGCCCTAGAGCTAATGAGAAGAAAAACGCGGGAATTTGAGAAAGCATTGGGAGTTGACATCATCCGTAACAAATTACTGAAGGTAACAGGTACAAATATAAGCCCCTCGGATTTTCTGAAGCTGATTCGAGATGTTTCAGCATTGTTGGTAGAGACGCAGCAGGGGATTTTAGAGTTTGCCCATAAAAGTTTTCAAGAATATTTAGCAGCAGTTCAGATTAAAGAGGATAGTCAAGAAGATATCTTAACAAGTAACATTGATGATTCGTGGTGGGATGAAACAATAAGACTTTATGCAGCCCAAAGTGATGCGACCAACTTAATAACTGCTGCTTTAGAAAAAAATACAGTGGGGGCTTTAAAACTAGCGAATGATTGTACTGAAGAAGGATTGAGCATCGAAACAGAAGTTCGCCAACAGTTAACAGAAAAGTTGGATAAGGGTTTAGAATCTTCTGAGCCAGAGGTTTTTAAATTAGCAGTAGAAGTCAAACTAGCAAAGCGTCTGAGTGGGCTATTGCGCATTGATGAGAAGCGAGAAATTGATAGTAAATATATTACTTGCGCCGAGTATCAACTGTTTCTGGGAGAGTCACAGAATAATAGACGAGAACAATTGCCCTTGGCAAATCCAAAACAGCCGAGAATCGTGACTAGCTGGCAGGAAGCACTTGAGTTTTGTTTTTGGTTGACTGACAGGATGAATTCAAATCTAGCAGGGCTAGAGAGACAACAAGAGAAATACTATTATAGGTTACCGACAAGTACTGAAGTCCAAGATTATCCAGTTAAAGAGCATCAAAATCTCAAATGCTGGAGCATGGGAAAAAACAGTGTTACTAGTAAAGTGATTTGCATCATTAGAACTAAGTCTCTTGCTGTATATGGGTTTGAGGTTATTACTGTTAATGCTCAAGGACAGGAAACGCAAAAAGAGCGTTGCTACGCCCAATATATTACTGAAAATCTCACAAGTGAGATCTCTTTAGAGATGGTTTATATCCCAGGTGGCACATTTATGATGGGTTCACCAGAAGATGAAGGAGAAAATTATGAAAAACCGCAACATGAGGTGATTATTCAAGCCTTCTACATGGGCAAATATCCCATTACTCAGGCACAGTATCAACAAGTAATGGGTGAAAATCCCTCTAATTTCAAAGGTGATGACCGTCCCGTAGAGCTTGTTTCTTGGGATGATGCAGAAGAGTTTTGCCAAAGATTATCGCAACAGACAGGGAAAAAATATCGATTACCGACCGAAGCAGAATGGGAATATGCTTGTCGCGCGGGAACTAGCACTCCCTTTCATTTTGGCGAGACAATTACCACCGATCTAGCTAATTACGATGGCAACTATACCTATGCTAATGCACCCAAAGGAGAGTATCGCCAACAAACCACACCAGTGGGAAGTTTTCCGCCTAATGCCTTTGGTTTATATGACATGCATGGAAACGTCTGGGAATGGTGTCAAGATGACTGGCATGATAGTTATAAGAATGCGCCAAATGATGGTAGTGCATGGGTTTCAAAAGCTAGTAGTATAAAAGTAAGACGCGGTGGCTCATGGGGCAACAATCCTGATATCTGCCGTTCAGCGGCTCGCTACCTCAATACGCGCGTTGTCCGTAGCAGCAAGCTCGGTTTCCGTGTTGTGTGTGTCGTCCCCAGGGCTACATAGCCCTCTGCCCTCTTGCCCTCTTGCCCTTTTCTCGGAAATTTTTGACTACATACTACAAACAGTATTTTGCATACTACAAAGTAAAGAAGCTGTCAAAGGTTTAACTGTTCCCTCAACTCCTCAACATATAGATATTATGTCAAGAGAACTAGAATGATCAGCACTTATAAAAGTAAATCTAATAATCAAGATGAGCGTTGTACAACTTGACCTCCAAAAGATAGAGCAGCTTCTCAATTCGGCAACGAATGAACGACAACGTAAAATGTACAGAGCCTTATTAGATAAGGCGCGAAGCCAGTTCGTGAACTCCACTGCCGACAAAGCAGACCCTACTACTCCCGAACCAGAAAACCAAGCTCAAACCAAAACAAAGGGTCAGACCGAAACGAAAACCAAGGCTAAAACTGCTAAGAAGAAGAAGAAGAAGAAAGCTACACCTCAATCTGCCACTACAGAAGCTTCACCTGCCATACAGTCCACACCCCCTGTGACTGAATCTACTACTCAACTTACAGAAGAAGAATCTTCTGTACCCCCTCAAACCGAACCCAAATCTCAATCCAAAGAACCACAACAGCAGTCCGATGCAGAGCCTCCTATCTTCCAGGCTTTAGGCACAGTTATTGCTACTCCCTACGTCAAGGGCGATTACTTAAAGGTGACGATTGACGAGCGCTCATACGATTTGTTGCCCGTTAGAGGTTTTCAACGTAGATCTCACCGTTCACTTAAAGCGTCGCTTGAAAAGAACGGTTCCCCACCAATGTTTCTCAGGGTTTATCCTCAAGCTACATTTGACCAGTCCGATGCTGAACCAAAACTTTCTTTCTCCCTCGTCAACTTCAGTCGAGCCCGTGAAAAAATCAATAACTATCCCAAAGGTTTTATACTTCGAGGAATCTGGCAGTATATTACCCACTATGACTCTCCTGTAATTTCCATCCACCGCAATCGAGATCAATTGCCAAGGTTTAAGAAATTAAATGCTAAACAACAATTCTATTTCGCCAAACCACATCATATCCCTGTAGTTTGGGACGCGACCTTTGAACCCTTCAAGTACAATCCGAGCGTAGAAAAATCAGAACAAATGCCTCGTTATTTCGTTGAAGTGAGGGCAATCTTTAAAGATGGGTTATATGTGGTCGAAGAAATGCTGCGAGAGCCGACAAGGAATATACCTCGGTTCATCAAAGTGTCAAAATCATCTGCTACTACTGGGTGAGCGATTGGCTCTGCCACTGCCCGAAGGGCAATCGCCCTTCAAACTGCATTCCGAAATTCTGCCAATTCAAAAATACAGAAATCCAAAAATTTAACATTTTACCAAGGTGCATTGATGGTAAGTGACTATACACTTAGATGTCTGCAAACATCGAGGTATGTAAATTGTTAATTACTGTTGCTGGATTCAAAGGGGGAATCGGCAAAACTACTACTGCTGTCCATCTTGCCTGTTATCTCTCAGGTTTAGGAAAAACCTTATTAGTTGATGGCGACCCCAACCGCAGTGCTACGGGCTGGAGTAAACGAGGAGAGGGCGATAGTTTTCCTTTTAAAGTGGTGGATTTGATGCAAGCTGCTTTATATAGTCCCAAGTACGAACATATTGTCATTGATACTGCTGCTCGTCCTGATCAGAATGAATTAGAGGCTTTAGCCGATGGTTGTAACCTGTTAGTCCTGCCCACTACTCCCGATGCCTTGGCGGTTGATGCCCTACTACAAACGGTGGATTTACTTCAGTCTAAGATAAGCGATAAGCCTGACGGCATGGCTTCGCGACGCTATCGCATTTTACTAACGATGATACATCCCAAACCCGTCAAGATGGCTCAACAAGCCAGGGAAGCTTTAGCCGAAGTACCTTTATTTGATACAGAAATCAGGCGGTTAATTGCTTACGAGAAAGCGGCATTAATGGGTGTACCCGTATATGAAGTAAAAGACCGCATGGCAAAAATCGCCTGGAGTGATTACGAGCAAGTGGGTAAGGAGATAATGTCATGAGTGATGCAGCCAATATGTTTAAAAAGCTGGCTCAGGGTCGTCAAAAATCTACACCAGCTAAACCTGAAGTAGAAACCGAGTCAGAAACTAAGCCCGTTCCCAAATCTAAACCACCAAAAGAAACCAAAGCTAAAGCCAAGGCTAAAACACCAGCTAAAAAATCTACTCCCAAACCAACTCCAGAGGAAAAACCCCCAGAGATGGCGATCGCCCCAGAACCAACCAAAAAACGCGGTAGACCAGCTACGGGCAAACGTAGTGACCCTGACTGGATTGGCAGAACTTACTACATCCGCAAAGAGACAGACTTTGATGTGGAGGATGAACTAGTCAAGCTCAAACGGGCGGGTATCAATTTAGATAAATCCGAATTGGTGGATTTCCTCCTTGCTGCCTGGGTGCAATGGCGAAATGGCGAAAATATAGATATTCAATTGTCCGAAATTTCGCCAAGGCGAAAAGACGAAAGGCGTAATTAATAATCCTTCAAGAAATTGTAAGCGATCGCAGTTGACTACAAGAGATTGCGATCGCAATGCACCCCCAATTCCCCTTCTCTCTACCAAAAATCAATACTTTAGCCCCAGTTCCGTTTCGTAGTAGTTCCGTTTCCCCAGTCCCTATAGAAGCAGAAAAAAAAATAAATTCTCAACCAATCAACGAAAAATTACTGTTTTCAGATTTTGCTGCCAAAGCTTATAACAGTGAACAGCGAGCAGTAGACAGTTAACAGTTAATTGCTCACTGATGACTGATGACTGATGATGTTATGCCCTTGTGGTACTGAAAAAAGTGCCTATCAAAAGACATAGAAGAAAGCTAGCTAACGGCTCAGAGAAAATTTATACCTATGTGGTGTCGGGAGATGGTTCGCGCCGACAATCTTTGTCTGCCCATCAAAGCTCTGATTCGCTACAGATCTACAGAGGTAAAGAATTCCGTCGCATCGTCGCAGCACTCCAGGCAAACTCTAGTTTATTAGTTGTAGGCGAAGCTGGTTGTGGCAAAACCTTCTTAGCTCAAGCTATCACCGCCGAATTGACAGAAATGAACTTCTCCGTAGCCGTTACCCAACCAGGAACGGTCAAGCAAATCCTCAGTGAGATAGCAGCACAGTTGGGAGTGGATACAGAAAACCTCGACGGTAAGGCACTCTCCACAATGGGACTGATGAAGGAAATAGCTGACTGGCTATTGGTTAATACCGCTTTTCTCATCTGTGACAATGCCCATCGCTTTCCCGTCTCCTTGCGTTGCTGGTTAGACCAACTCCACACCCAAGGACAGCCAATCTTACTACTAGCTACCTATCCTCCTGCGCGGGACATTTTTCTCAAGCTACCCAGAATCGAACTAGAACCGATGAAAGATTCGGCGACTAGGGCGATTATGCTAGAAGCTGCTGCGGAATTGAACCTGGAACTTACACCCGCTCAATTATCTTCCCTACAGCAGAGAGTAGGGGGCAATCCCATGTTAGCCAAACGAGTAGTCAGGGAAGAATATTTAGGTTTGGATGGTCAGGCATTAGACCATACTCAGTGGTTAGATATCACTCCCTATATCATTGCTGCTTTAATGTGTTTGGCGATTATTCGGTTTATTGGACGAGGATTCAATGATAAATCACTGTATTTAATTGGTGCGATTATCACCGTATCTGTAGCCGTAGTTCGCATTATTGTTTATAGCCTACCTCGTAAAAAAGGAAGACTGGGACAATGATGTCGCGGACTCATATAGCTTTGTCTGTGGCTGCTACCTCAATCATTCTGGGTACTGCCGATCCAGTAGTATTAATTCTCAGCGCGATCGCCTCCCAGTTACCAGATGTCGATACAACCAAAAGTTATTCAGGACGGGTATTATTTCCTCTCAGTAGTTATCTAGAAAAGCGTTTTGCCCATCGTTCCATTACCCATAGTTTCCTGGCACTAGCTATCTTTGCCGTCGTAGTTTTTCCCGTAACCTTCTTTGGCGATCGCTATTATCTAGGTTTAGTTTCTGGCTACTTCTGGGGCTTTTTTGGCGATGTCTTCACTAAGTCAGGAGTAGCACTGTTTTACCCTTCCAAAGTTAGAGCGATCTGTCCTGCCAATCCCAGGTTGAGACTATCTACTGGTAGCAATGCGGAATGGTTTGTCTTGTTTATCTTGATAGTCTTTGCCATTCTCAGCATTCAGATTAACTCAGCAGGGGGCATAGTCAGGAATTTTAATCAAGCATTAGGCTTGCCGTCGGGGGCAATCGAAACTGTCAACCAGGACGCATCTCGCTACTTACTCAAAGCACACATCAAAGGACGTAACGCCATTACTCAAGAGCCAGTAGAGAAGGCATACGAAATTATCCAACCCCTCAATCAGAATGACTTACTGGTTAAAGACGAACTGGGAACTACCTTTCGAGTGGGCAATTCTCAAGAAAGCCAGATTATTGCCGTAGTAATGAAGATCGAGCGAGTAGCACCGATAACTACTACCGTGACTAATATTTTCCTCGATGATGAGGATTTGTACGAGAAAATTGCAGCTTTACCCCAAGAGCTAACTTATCTTAGCGGTACGCTAACTATCTTCGATGCCGATGGTCTGATTATTCCCACCCACATAGACCGCTATGACACTATTACTTTGCAGCCAGGAAGCGATATTGCTTATGCGCGGTTGATTGCTGCTTCTCCGCAGGATGTATTGAGGTTGTTGGGGGATTATTATGCCAGTGGGAATTTGGTGGTAAGGATTGTAGAGCTTAAGTAATAGTCAATAGAATCAATCTTTTGAACTATCGGACTTTTGAATCGCTACTTTACGCTTAGATTCCAAACGAACCCGCCATTTCTCGTCAATTTCCGTAGCTCGTTCGTACAGAGAAAGAGCTTGTTGTTCAAAATTCTTCGCCAAATCCAACAGTTCGTCTAGGGTTTTCTCGTCGGGTAGTTTCTTCATGCCAAATCCTTCAGAATATCGAGAATTCTTTTGCCTCTTATTTTAGCTTCCATACACTGTCCCAATAACATTCCTAAATCTTCTCCTGCTTCTTGAATTTCTGCACTCGTGGTATCGGGTGCATTCAGACGTTCTGCGATCGCTCGGATTCTCCTGCGGGAAATTTCTACAAATAGCAAACCATTGTTAAACAGAGCTACAAATTGAATTAGTCTAACGTTATCGGGAAAACTAGATAAAACAGGTCTAACCAAACTTAAACCTTCATTTGCTTCCCTTTCCGTTATTTCTAATTCCAAGTTTAAACCTTCGATAAGAGATTGAATTTCAGAGGGAATCGGCATTGCTGCTCTTTAAAACTTTATTTAACCTACAGATTTTAGCCTGAAGTTATTCATTCTCAACCTCAGATCACACCAAAAACCCCCAATAATAAACGATAACAGGTATTAAACCCCCTAACTAATACCTCGTTCATGTTTGCTCCTAAAGAAAAGCCATTACCAGTAGCCGTCCTCAAACCAGAACCTACCAAAAATACTCAATCCTTAGAAGATGCAGGTATTCATTTGGGAGAAGGTTATTACTGGAATCCCGAAGCTTTACCCAATGGGCATATCGTAGCTATTGGGGCATCGGGTAGTGGAAAGACGCAGACGTTGAAGGCGATCGCTTTTTCTCTCCATCAGACTTACCCCCAGATGCAGGTTATCCTGCTAGATTTTCACGGCGATCAGGAGATTATCGGCGAGACTTGCTATCCGATACACATGGCATCTCCTTACGGTATCAATCCTCTGGTAGTCAATCTCGACCCTGAAGGGGGAGGCTCTAATTTACAGGCGATTCAGATGGCGGGGATTTTGAAGAAATCCCTGCGTCTTGGTCCCAATCAAGAAGGGATGCTGATTGAAATTATTAAAACCTGCTACCTCAAACGGGGTATAGTTCAGGAGCGACAAAAGACATGGAGTTTAGAACCACCCAACTTTGATGACATTGAGGAAGAACTGAACCGCAGAGTAGCTACGGCATTTCAAGATGAGGAGAAGAAGGAATTAGCCGAAAGTATCAATCTTAAAACACTTCCTGTCGGCAAACCTAACACCAGTGGTATCTATTTCATCTTCCATCAGAACCAACTGGTTTACATCGGTGCTGCTAGAGACATTCAAAAACGCATCGATGGACACCATCATATTCGTTACTTGCTTAAAGACCATTATCCAGGGGAAGCTTTTCAAATCCGCTACTACGAACATCTATCCGATTGGCAAGAGTTAATTAAGCTAGAGAATTATTTAATCCAAATCCACAAACCACCCCTCAACCAAACTACTCTCAGAACCGAATGTAAAGAAAGTCAGAAATTGAAGCTGAAGCTAGCTGCTACTTTTCAGTATGGAGTCTTCAGCCGTCCCCAACCAGAGTTTAACGAGAAGCTGGTGCGGATCGATTTATCCAAATTACCCACCGAATTAAGAGCGATCGCAGCTGAGTCTTTAGCATGGCAATTAATGAACCAACACCGCTTACAGGGAGAAATACAGGGCAAATTACCCAAGACCTATTTAATTATCGATGAAGCCAAGGAAATGCCCAAAAAAGAAGGTAGTGCTTGTGACCAAATAATAGCCGACGGTCGCAAATATGGCTTGTCATTAGTCATGGCTTCCCAATCCGAACGCCATTTATCCGCCGATGTGATTGGTAACTCCAGCACCAAAATTGTCTTACCAGTTGACCAGACTGAGTGCCAAAAGGTAGCTAAAAAATTCAGATTTGCCGAGAAAAAAGTAGCCGAACTTACCTCTCTTACGGCTCTCTGTCGCTTTGGTAAAGATGCCGAACTACTAGAAATCCAGCCCTATTACCAACGTTTAGAAGATGCTTAGAGCGGTTAGAAAATTTCTCAAAAATCACTCTCCCGATTGGCTCAATACCGAAGTCAACAAAAACCTGCTGCAAAATCTCACAGCCAACATCAAATCCTCCCAACCAACTACTCATAACAATCTAAGAGAGAACGAACAAGATTATAGTGCGATCGCACTCTTACAACAGAAAATCTCCCCTGCACCTCCGCACCTCTGCTCCTATCCACCTAACACCATTACTTCAGAAATCAGCTTTCCCACCCCAGGCACTCCGCACTGGCGCAGAATCAGACAGGTATTTCAAGCACTCGACACTGCACCCATCAACGTTTCTTATAACCAACTCATTGAATACGTTAGAGAAACCACAGGAGTTGGCTGCTCTCGTAAACTAATTTCTAAGTGGAAAAAACAGAAAATAAGTCACAAGTCACAAGTTACAAGTCACAAGTTCCCAGACTACACCTGTGGCGATCGCTCTTGGCGCAGCGAAGCTGAACGCGAAACAAATATTGTTAGCGTATCTCCTGCAATGACTATTAGCGCAGCTATCCCATCTAGTGCTTGCCAAGAGATGGGGGTCAACAGTTTTCAGTTGAACCGATCAGTAGATAATTCTAGTAACGATAATTCCCTCAATCGCCTGACCTTACTACCTGTAAAAGCGTGGACATACTTGACAGCAGCAGGAATAACGATCGCCTTAGTTGGATGCGAATTACTACCTCTTCAACTTTCCAACAATCGACTACCTGAAAATGTTGCCTTTGCTTCCGTTACTGCACCCTTACCTCCTCTCCCAGCAACACCAGAAACCAGGAAAAATCGCCTCGAACCCCGCAATATCAAAATCGAACTTACTCTGTCTAATCCGACTGACCTCAAAGTTAAACCAGGAGACATAGTAACCGCAGGACAAGCCTTAAGCGATCGCATCTCAGAACGCAACCGCCTCCAGGCTAAGAAAAAACAGCTACAGCTATCGCTCTTAAAACTCAACCTACCATTAACCCCAATTCCCCAACCCAAACCCATCCCCGAAATTGCAGAACTTCCTCCAGTCTCCTACGCCGAAGAAGAAGCTGCCATCAAACTTCATAAGCAGAAGTTAACCGAAGCCGAACGAGCGATCGCCCTACAGCAGAAAAAGATCGATTCTCTCACTCAACTTCAGACTTCCCCCAGTCATCGGTCTAAGGAAGGTGGCGACATCAAACTCATCCTCTCACACGAACAAGCCAACCTGAAAAACCTAGAAACTGCCCGACAGTCAGCACAAATCCAGCTAGAAGTGCAAGAGAGCAAACTCACCACTGCCAGAGAACAAAGAGCTTACATCGAATATCAAAGACAGCTAGAACAGACCCGACGGGCGATCGCCCTCCAACAACAACAGCAAGCAATTGCAAGCCAAGAGGTAGAGAGAGAGCGACTGCTGGCAGAAAGAGAATACAGTCAAGCCCAAATTGAAACACAGATACAAACCCTCGACTATCAAATCCATCAACTCAGCACCGTGACAGCACCCTATGAAGGCACTATCAAAAAAGTTAAATGGACTGGTCAATCTGACCATCATCTCACTGCCGTTGTTACTCTGGCAGTCAGCAGCGATCGCCCAACCATCGCCAACAGTAGAGCCAAATCAGTTAACAGTCACCAGTAGGGGCGAACGGCTGTTCGCCCAACCCAACGTTATCCCTTGTATAGACAACACCACAGAATGTATCGACCAATTAACCCAAAAAGCGATCGCATCTTCCCCAGAATTAATCGCCATAGACGAACAAATTGCCCTCATCGACAAGCGGTTAGTCGTGGCAGAAAAACGGATCGAGCATACTTCTAAAAAACGCTGGACGAATTACATATCAAGCGATCCCCTCCGCATAGCAGCTAATGTTTTCGGTGGTGGAGATATGCAGCGAGATCATATTGCGATCGCCGATCTGTCAGTTAAAAGTGCTGAATTGGAAGCATATCGAGCTAATCTGTACAGGCGCAAAGCTGAGGTTAAATCCCAGTTACGAGAGGAGGTTTTGAGTTTGGTGTTGGAGTATGAAGCAGCAGAGAGAGAATATGTGTTAGCTCAATCTAAATTAGCTACTTATAGTCAACAAAGACAACTAATTGAGATTGACTACCAATTTGGTAATGGTTCGACAACGCAGATGTTGAGTATGTGGCAGCAGGGGGAAAGTTTAGAAGTTCAAGTTATTCAAGCAGAGAACAAAAAGACAAAAATAACTAGAAAAATTCAACAATTAACTGGTATGAACTACTTAACAGATCAACGAAAAGGTAAATGTTCAACTGTATCTAACCATTCTGACTCGGATGATGCCATAGCAATCACCTCCAAATCCCGGACAAATTGTCCGATAGTTCCCCTCAATTGATGCCCAAACACTAAACCAGCAAAGGGTTTTCCCTGACGCTGCCAATCTTCTGCCAAGGCTTTGAAACGAATATCTTGAGTAAAAAGGACTCGCCCCAGTATTCTCGCTCGTTCCAGCAGTTCTTCATCTTTTAAAGTTGCCGCATCGTCTTCAATTGCGGTTAGAACATCTACTCCACGACGACGTAATTGTGAAGTAATTGCTTCGGGAACGTGAACGTCCATGTAAAGGGATACGGACACGATTATAGTAATCCACTAGCTCGCATCCGCACCAAAAATGGTGAAGGAGGCGAATGTTGTTTGAGCTGTTCTGCTTCTTCCCATTCGGTGCGAATTTCGCGATCTATTTCCTCTTGGTTATCGAAGTAGTAAGCCATTGCTGCATGAGCTTCTGAGAGAGTTAAATAAGGATGCTGACGGCAGATTTCCGACACTGACCAACCATAGGCTAGATAGTCCATGACAATTTGAGCGACTCTTATCCGCTGAATACGTTGCAGACGTGCTGGCAAGTGCGCGTTGGGTTTTTCTATGTGAGGATAAATTACTTGATTAGTCATGAAGTTGCTACCTAAAATAACCAACAATAACTGATGAGCAGTGACTGAAATTATGACTCAATTTTACCAGCTAACACTATTAATCAGAAAAAAATCTATTGAGAATAAAAATTAGGTGAAAGATTGTCAAAATGGAACAGTTTTTGATAAGTTTCCGCGACAATACTGATGTAAACGAACTAGTTCTGTACGAGGATGGAAATGTTCGTGAACTAATGAATCGATTATGCTATCAGCTTCCTCATTACCCTCAAGATATGGCATTGGTAAGACCTACTTTTATCAACGCCGAGATTACTTAATAAAACTGGGGTATGACCTGGAAGCAATAAAGGATGGCAGAAAGAAATTATACACTGACGAACAAGTTCAGATCCTCGACGAACTCAACGCCCATATCGAGGCTACAGGAGCAATGGAAGGGTTCACTAAAGCGTCCACTGCACTTTCTAATAATTCTACTCAAGCTGTTAGTAACGAACTAGAAACTAACAACATTAATGAACTAGTTCATACAGATACAGAACAGATAGAAATTAATGATTCCGCAGCCGAACAAATCTATGTCGATACCAATCCTTTAGCAGATATTCAAGAACAACAATTAGCTTCCGTAGATGTAGCTGCCCAATACAGTGCTGCTCAGAATTTAACTGCTTTTAATTATCTAACTGTAGACTACATGAAGCACAGAGATTTTTCGGTGCAGGAACTAGCCGAAGAAGTTCATAAATCTGAGCAGGCAGTTAGAAAAACCTTTGATTCGATGATGGAAAACCCCGCTACAACGACAAAAAAGATTCTCGCCAGAGTTCGGAGACAGCGCACCCAGAGAGCGAGAGTGTAAACCAAAATACTGCTCGAACACCCTCTAGGGGAGAAGCAATTACGGCGGTAATCAGTAAAGCCATAGCCTTTGAGCGTCACAACATCCTCAAGCTATTTCTCGGTCTACATCTAGCAGGAATCATTACAGGAACAGCCCTATCAGTCATCAATCAGGGAGATTTAACCAAGGGGGCGGGAATCGGTTTTGGTATCTCCAGCATTAATTTTGGTGTCTCTCTGGTGTTACGGTTGAAGTAGTCTAGAACATAAGAACTATGTTGTAATAATGCCCGTAATCATTGCTGCAAGTCACGGCTTTTGGTATCGTGCGGTTTATTGGTATGGGAACTGGTAATAAAGGTCTGTATATTACTGGCGGTGTTTGTCTGGTGACGGGAATGGCGTTGAAGCAGTTAGGTAGTGTTAAAGGTGCGAGGAAGAGGTTAGGGCAGTAAGTTAGCCAATCTCATCGGCTCAATTAATTATCCTCGGACAATAAGACAATTCGATAACGAGCTTTACCCGCCAAAACTTGATCCATTGCCTCGTTTACTTGACTTAGAGGCATAGTCTCAAGCAAGGGTTTAATCTGATTAATAGCAGCAAAATCCAACATTTCTTGCATAAATCTGCGACCACCGACAACACTGCCAACTACAGATTTTTGCCCAAAGATCAAAGGAATTAAAGGCACATTGATACTAGAGACAGGAATACCCAAAAAACATAAAACACCATTGTTAGCCAATAAACTAAATGCTAAATCCCAATCCAATTCAGCTGAAGAGGTGCTAAGTAGTAAATCGAGAGAGCTAGTTAAATCTTTCATGGATTCAGGAGTCTCCCACTGATAAAAATGATGCGCTCCAAAATCAAATGCTTCTGTTTCTTTGTCAGGAGAAGAAGAAAATGCTGTGACTTCAGCCCCCATCGCTCTGGCAAATTTAATCGCTAAATGTCCTAAACCTCCAATGCCGACAATTCCCACTTTCATCCCTGGATATTTGATATAGGTGCGTAAGGGAGTATAAACAGTAATACCCGCACAGAGTAGAGGTGCAGCACTAGCCGAATCTAAAGCATCAGGAATTTTGTAGGTAAAATCTGCTGAGATACGAACTTGATCGGCAAATCCTCCATGATTGCCCACAATCAGTCCTGTATAACCCTGTTTACAGATATTTTCTTCACCTTGTAAGCAGTGATAACAGACTCGACAGGAGTTGCGAATCCAGCCCAAACCAACGCGATCGCCTTTTTGCAGTGTCGTTACATCTTTTCCTGCTTCTGTAACCACACCAACAACTTCATGACCAGCCACCAAAGGAAATTGACTTACTCCCCAGTCATTATCTCTCATGTGGATGTCAGTGTGACAAAGACCGTTATGAGTGACCCGAATTTCAATTTCACTATCTTTTAAAGGGGCAGGTTCATATTCCCATAATTGTAATTTTTCTTGGGGCTGTAAAGCTGCATAAGCTGTAAATTTAGTCATTTTTTCGCACCAAATAAGATCTAGATCTGTTAGCTAAAATTTCTTGTTGAGCCTATCAGAGAACTCTTGAGCAACATGGTTTTTGTGAACTAACCACAAAGACTATACAGGCAATAATTCAATTGAGGGTATTACAGCAATACTAATATATTTCGCTTGTTTGAACTGGTTAAATCCAATAATTGTTTACATTTGAGAAACAATTAATCAGCTCGGCTGAGATCGTTATACCGCTAGTGAGCTAAATAACTGACAGCTGCCCTACCAAAATCCCAACTGGAAAAGTAACTCCACCCTTTACCCGTGATGATGGCAATTACCCACGCAGCGATCGCTATACTGATTGGGGATTTTTGGGGATTAACCAAGTTCTAATGTCGTTACACCAAATACCTGTTCAATAAATATGGGAGGGATTCGGAGGGTGTACATTCGCACGGTACTAAAAACTGGTTTCATGCTGTGGCGTTCGGCTAATTTGAGAGCTTCTGGATTAGCATCTGGTACATCGTAATAAATCGGCTGGTCACGAGCTTTAGCTTTCAATCCCTGGAACAGTTCCTCTGCAATCTGCGGATTATTGGCAAACAGAGGGCCAATCTTGCTTCCTGTGTGACTGGCTCGGAGTACGCCATAACCTACAAGCTCTCCTTGTTTAAGAACACCAAGAGCCTTTGCTTCTGGCTGTTCAATCCAATGTTTCAGAAATAGTCGGCGCTGGGCTGGAAAATGCTGGCGATCGTAAGTCACTAACTGCTCAAAAGGAATGGTGTTGAGTTTGATGAGGTTCGCTGCGCTTTCTCCCCCTCCTCTGCCCTCATAGCGGATGTGCCTGTAAGCAGCTTGGAAACCTGATTTTTGATAGTTCTCCTGTTGAGCTATGACGCTATCCAAGCCAAGATTACGTTTAGAGCCAAGATAGGTCATCCCCGCTTTCCAGATTTGAAGTCCAAACCCTTGACCTCGGAACTGAGGCTTGACAATATAAAGACCAAGAAAGCCGAAATGCTCGTCGTAAGCAACAGTAGATAAGCATCCAATTGGCTCTCCGTTCAACTCTCCCATCCAAAAACCGTGAGGATCGGCTTGATAAAAACAGTCGGCATCATGAAGACCTGGATTCCAGCCCTCTGCCGCTGCCCAATCCATCATCAAATTTACTTCTGTCCTTTTAATTGGGCGAACAATGAAATTATCAGTCATGATCTCTCATCCTCCTCCTTTCATGATTGCATCTCGTAGAGCAAGAATTACTATCAACATTATGATAGTGACCAGTGACCTTAATAACTGACAGCTGCCCTACCAAAACTCAAACTGGTAAAGTAACTCAACTCTTTACCGCTTATGATGAGCGTAACCCATTGTGTGATCGCACTCTCTGGAACATCTCTAATCCTGGGAACTGCCGAACCTTTACCCTTGGGTTTAGCTATTCTTGGCTCTCAGATACCTGACATAGACACCACTACTAGCACCATTGGCAAAATCTTCTATCCGATTAGCAGTTGGATAGAGGATCGTTTTCCCCATCGCTCGATTACTCATTCTCTGCTGGCTACGGCTGCCATTACTGCGGTTAGTCTAGGTGTTAACTATTTCTTTCTACATGGCAGTCTTAAAGCTGCGATCGCCCTGCCTCTGGGTCATCTTTTAGCCTGTTTCTCCGATACCTTCACCAAGCAAGGAGTACAGCTATTTTATCCTGAACCCGTTTGGGCAATATCTGTATCTAATCCAAGAAGAAGGCTTAAGACTGGTGGGGCTGGTGAGTTATGGGTATTAGGTATTGCGATCGCCCTACTTACTTTAGGAATCTATCTAGCTAACGGTGGGGGCATAACCACTAAAGTCAGTCAGAATCTAGGCTTGAGAGATGGCATTGTCAGAGTCTATAACGAGAATGCTGCTACTAACAATGTCTATGCTGAGATAAAAGGTTACTGGACGAGCGATCGCACTAGTGCCGATGGCAAGTATTTGATTATTGGTAATGAAGGTAAAGAGTTTGTAGTTACCGATGGATCGGGTGTTTATAAGACTGGTGAGCAGATAATTACTAGCAAAGTCACTACTGAAGTTGGGGAAGCTGCCAGAACTGAAATTAGGAATCTTACTTTCAATGATGAGGATGCACTTCCAGCACTCCAAAATCTAAGGAATTCCTATGCAGCTTCAGACATCTATATAAGCGGAGATTTAACCGTTGATTTCCCTGAAGATGTCAGGATATCTATCGAGCCTAATCAAATGGCTACGGCTTCTCTGAGTGGGAATAGGATTAAGTTTGAATATTGTGGGTTGGATAGGGCGATCGCAATTCTTAAAGATCAATATGCGGTAGGTACGTTAGAAATTAAGGTAGTGCAGCTGGATTAGCTAACAATAAGATTGACATGACTTCTGAAGGAGCGAAATTATGATCGTACGCGATTTGCAACAGCTTGTTGGGACTGAACGTGATGTAGCCTGGGGAAATGGTCAAAGTCATCGGTTTTTGATTGAAAGTGATGGAATGGGGTACAGCTTGACGGATACTGTGATTAATGCAGGAAGCGAATCCCTTTTGCAATACAATAACCATCTTGAAACCTGCTATTGCATTGAGGGTGAGGGGGAAGTTGAGAGCATAGATGGTACAATCTATCCCATTAAGGTTGGTACAATGTATGCCCTTGATAAACATGACCAACACTATTTACGGGCAAAAACAACCATGCGCTTGGTTTGCGTGTTTTCTACGGCTATGAGGGGAAATGAATCCCATAACCTCAGAAGTGATGGTGGGAGCGGTTATTAGTAATCCCATACTATCTCGTTCGATTTCGACAAGATGGCCGCTATCTGACCGCGTAGCCCAATCCTGAGCAACCCAATGCCGGTTAGTTTGATCGTTGATCGTTAGCTTGGGTTAGCGATAAGGACAGAGAATTAATGTCGGGGATATTATCAGCGATAAGCAAGCGCGGCATGGCTTCGCTTACCGCACTACCGAAAGAACCAAACTATATGCGAAGCGGTATCCGTGATAGACAAGCCAAGAAGCAGAGATTAGAAACAGCGATCGCCCGTCCTCGAACCCAGATCCTAAATTAATAGTAATCAGACAAATTAATCACATCCTCATGTCTCCTCCTCACCTCCATCTCTTCTTCTGGAGTGCGCCGACGCAACCTAATACTCTTCCTCTCCGCCAACTCATCAACCAACCCTTTTGCCTGTTTTCTCAACTCATGCTTCCTCTTCAAAGTCCGCGCCCATTCTTCTCGTTCCAAATTATCTAGATCGTCGCAAATTTCAGGCGTTAAACGTCGATCCAAACTACCGCTTGCTTCTAATGTCTCGCCAATTTCTGCTTGACATCTTGTAGCTCGGCATTTGGCTATTTTATGCTGACCCCCTGTATAACCCTCAATTACATAAGCTGCTAACCGTTCTAAGACAAAGCCCGTATCCTGGCAGCAGAAACAGCACCAACTTGGCTGCCATACCTGTTGATCGTAATCGGGTTCGCATTCTGGACGCAGGGGAATTGGTTGTAACTTCTTAAAGTCCATCAATTGTTACCCCCTCTGGTACTTTAACTACTCCGTTATCAATCGCCCATCGTGCAAAAGCCCTTCTTTCCTCTTCTGTACCGCCATTTTTGAGCAAAGTAATAAAATAGGGTGCTTCATACTCACACTCCAAGCGCCGTTTCCAGCGATTGAATCGGGGGTGATTGTACCAGTCTTGCTGTGAGATATTGTCACTCAAATATGCTACATTGGGGGACTTTTTACACCATAAACCGCGTAGTTCTTCCCAGTTGCTCTGAATCCATTTTTTGACTAATACAGGAGGTTTGGGTAGCTCCTTCGCTTGTTGTTGGCAAAATCCTAAAAAACTCTCTCTCTGGCTATCAGACAGAGAGCTAGAAAAAAGCTGATAAGAATTTGAAGAAGAATCTGGTGAATCACTGTCCGCTTTGATTTTTGGTGGATTTGGCGGGGTCAAATTCTCCAATTGGAGACTCGATTTTCCAGTTGGAGAATTTGATTCTACGGTTGGAGACTCACTGTATACAGTTGGAGACTGTGGATCTACAGTTGGAGAATCTTGTTTCTCATCTGTTTCCTCCTCTTCAGTCAGAGTTAGAGGAATCAGGTTAAGCTTGCCAATCTCCGCCCGACCGAGCTTTTTCAACTTACCCAGAGCTTTGTAAAATGTAGCCTTGGTAAAACCCAACAGAGAACAGATTTCTTCGGGATTAATCCTGATTTTCCAGCCTGGAGCGTATCTGATTTTGAGATAGTAACGTAGAAGTCCTGTAGCAGTGATTAAGCCGTCTCGGTAATCGGCTATTGCTCTATCTAGGGTTAATTTGTAGAATTGAGTCATATTAGAAAAAAATTCTAAGTGGTATGAAGAGCGATCACAACGGTTGGTAGCCTTAGGCGATCGCTAGTAATTCGACAATTAAATTATACCCATATATATGCGGGTTTTCAACTCAAAATATTCATTTTATGATTAAAATATCTTATGTATGTCTTGCTTAGTGTTTGGTATATATGTGGGCTAAACTGAAACTATCAGCTTGTTTAGGATTACTTTCACTCGTTCATGGCAGAAGTTAGGGCAGATCATAAAACTCGTTTCAAGGGAAAGGGTGTTGGAATTAAGCACAAGCAAAAGCCCGTATCTGTCATGTTGCCAGAAGATATAGATGAAATTGTTAGAGCGATGCCTAATCGTTCGGAATTTATCAGACAGGCAATTATCGAGAAGTTAGAAAGAGAGCAATGTGCGTGAGAAAACTTGTCAGAGATGCCATTGAAAAAGCTAAGGAAACGAACCTCAATCGGCATAAATAAAAAGTAGTATCCATTAGGGACGGTAGATTTCCCCGAAGATGTGAAGATGCCCATCGAGCCGAATCAAATGACTACGGCTCAGTTAGTGGGGAACAGGATTAAGTTTGATTATTGTGAGTTGAGTAGGGCGATCGTATATCTTAACGCTCAATATGCGGTAGGTACGGTAGAAATTAAGGTAGTGCAGCCTAGATCGGGCGTATGATTTCTAGAAAATTTCTGGATACCCGAAAGAATAATATACGGAATTATTCGGGATAACATCCCACATAGGGTGAATATACAGAATAATAGAGACAGTCAACCCAAGGGAAGAGCTTAGATTAGTTAATTTGGTTTTGCCATTTAGAGGGCTGTAAACAACATCATAGATTTTTTCATTAAGAGGTTTCTCATGTCTGATCGTCGCCAGGAATCTTATGCTGTACGACTTGAAGCGGCAGAGCTAGCAAGGAGTCGTCAGCATCCAATCCACCAAGCAAACGGGGATGAGCAACGGTATGCTGATAGCCAATATTTCATGTCCTTCACCAAAGGACTACCTCATAATCCTGATACAGGGTTGCTGCAAGAAGCTCAGGATTTTGTAGAGTTTCGTCGTGCGATCGATGATAGCTTTATTGATCCATTCTCGGATCGCGTTCGCCATGGAGCAAAGTTTGAGGTGATAGGTGGAGCGGTACAGCCAGTAGCTAGCCTGCCAGTACCGGAAGCAATCAGGCAGTGGGAAGCACCAACGGCGGGAGTTGTTTTTGAACTCCAGGGACCAGATGCTCAGGCTGTGACCATGCCTCCGGCACCGCCACTCTTGGATGCCAGCGGTGCCCCCAATCCAGAACTGGTTTTGGAAATGGCTGAGGTTTATGAGTTAGCCATACTGAGGGATCAACCCCTCAACGACTTTGAGGCTGGCAGTACAAATCCTGCTCTTGCAAGTTCGATCGTTCGGCTAAATGCCCTGGGCTATGTCACAAACCAGACAGGTCGCCCCCGCAAGGTCAATGCCGCAGGAGAGTTGGATCCCCAAACGGTATTCCGAGGCTCCTCCCCAGGAGTGGAAGTGGGTCCCTATCTCACTCAGTTTCTATTAATTGGCAATACAGACCTCAATGGTCCTGCCAATCAGGGAGGGGGTAGTGTTGCTGAAGGGAAAATCACCTATGGTGTTCTGCAAATCGATCAGAAGGTGCCGATCGCAGAACCTGGCAAAGACTACATGATTACAATGAGTGATTACGTTGATGTTCAGCGTGGTTTGAAACCACCAGGAGAAACCTATGGTCCAACGAATGGTGGACCCATACTACCACCTAGCCGACCACCTCGCCGCTTCATCTCGACTCCTCGAGATTTGGCTACCTATGTTCACTACGATGCCCTGTACGAATCCTATTTAAATGCCTGTATCATTCTTCTGGGTATGGGAACCCCCTTTGATCCCGGCTTCGATCATCTCTCTGGAGTGGGAGAGGCAGCAGGCAATGCCACAACCAAACGGAATGCGGGCGGTTTTGCCCTCTATGGTGGTCCTCATATTTTGACTTTAGTTACTGAAGTAGCTACCAGAGCCTTGAAAGCAGTACGTTTTCAAAAGTTTAACAATCACATTCGTCTGCGTCCAGAAGCATTAGCAGCACGAATTGAATTATTGCGCGCTCCCACACCAGCAGTTACAGCTTTGACTCCACCAGGGCTAATTAGAGACATTGGGGAATTAAAGACTAATTTGACTAACACTCTAGCTGCAATTGCAGGCGGGGTGGGTGGAGGAACTCATTTCTTACCAATGGCTTTTCCTGAAGGATCGCCAATGCACCCAGCTTACGGTGCGGGACACGCCACAGTTGCGGGAGCTTGTGTGACCATTCTCAAGGCATTCTTCGACACCAGTGCAGTATTAGCAGAAACGTCATTTAAAGATCCTTGTAACCAAAAAATCAAAACAGAAGTTAAGTTCAAACGTTATAGCCCTGGTAATCCAGCTATGGGTATTCCAGCAGATAAGCCAATTTTATTCCGCGCCCCTGTATTGCCAAACCCAGGTGCGGGGGTTGCGCCTGCTGGAAATTTGGTTTCATCTTACCCAGAGGAATTTTTAACCCTAGAAGGTGAGTTAAATAAACTAGCTGCTAACATTTCCATCGGACGCAATATGGCGGGGGTTCACTATTTTAGCGATTATTACGATAGTCTTCGTATGGGTGAGGAAATTGCCATCGGCATTTTAGAAGAACAGGCATTGACCTATTCAACCGATCCTTTTGTCTTATCTGTCCCAACATTTGATGGTGATGTAGCGAGGATTGGTCGCCGATGAATCGTTTACCCCGCCGTTCAGCTAGAATACAGCCTCCTACACGAGGGCGATTGGCGGCTGTCCCACCCCTTGGTGAGGGCCTAACGCCCATGATTATTGTTCGTCAGCGCCCTGCAATTTCAGGTCGTATAACGATTGTAGAGAAACCTGGCTGTAACGATCTCCATCCAGATTGGCTCAGATTCTACAAACAATGGTCGGGTGTTTTCAGAGTGCTCGATCGACCCTGGAAATGGACAGTGGTATTGATCATATTGATCATCATGTCGATATCGTTTGGTATGCAGCTCTAGGTCCTTCAAACGCTCAATAAAATTAATCGTGACTGACAAGCTTATGGAGTCCCTCCGGGCGATATGCAAGAGTCTGGATAAGTTTGTCATGGTAGTTTTTGCTTGTTGCTTTTGTCTAACAAAGCCGTTGCAGTTGACGCCAAGGGGGCACCTCTGTCTTCGTGCATTTTTTCGAGACTGGGACGCGCAGCTGAACGGCGACCGTTCACAATTGCTCCTCGGAGAGATCGCTCTACCCGAACTCAGATCGCACCCAAACAACCCTCAATAGACTAAGACAGATAACAGATAACCAATCTTGGTGAACTGTGATGAAGCTAACTTATAAACTATTGGGATACTTACTTTTAGGCATCGGTGCTTATGCCTTCCTCAATGCCAACAATACCGATTTATATGCGCAGCGGTATCCGTGATAGACAGGCAAATTCAACAGTCACAGAACAGCAAACCACCTATAAACGGAATCGTCACACCATCACTCTAGTTTTAAGCCAACTATCGGACTTGAAGGTTGAAGAAGGACAGAGAATAAATGTAGGAGATGTTATCAGCGATAAGCCTACGGCATGGCTTCGCTACGCACTACCGAACGAACCAAACTCGAAGCCAAAAAGCAAAGGTTAGAATCATCTCTCACCCGTGTCAGATTACCCCTCAGAGAACTAAAACCCGTCCCCATTCCCAAGTTTCAGACCGAACTGGTAGCACTCAAACAGGCTCAGTTTCAGTTAGATAATATTGTTTACCAGATAAAAGGTTTCGATAAGAATATCTACCACAAAGACCCTTGGCACGTTCAAGTATTTGAGTCTGAGAAAGTACAGCAGTTAGCAGATTTAAAGCGTCGTGAGTTGTCAGCTTCGATTGGTTTGGAGAAAGCGATCGCTCGATTGGATGAGGCTAAACTCAACTACCAATAAATCTTTACCAAATCACTCTTTTTATCTGAAAATGTCTGTAGTTTAGATGAGGCAGTTGCAGTGTTAGAACCAGTCAGGACTATAGAACTTTTTCAAAAACCGCCTTCCCCCAAGACTTTTTTAACGGGTGAGGTGATTTTTCAAGCAGGAGAACGCGGTGATGTGATTTACGGCATCATCTCTGGAGAAGTAGAGATTTTGGTTAACGGTAAAGTAGTAGAGACAATTCAAAAAGGTGATGTTTTTGGTGAAGGAGCATTGCTTCACTTAGATCACCAAAGAGATTCAGAGGCGATCGCCAAAACTGATTCTCTCTTAGCGTTTCTAGATCGAGAACATTTTATGTTTGCGGTGCAGCAAACCCCTATGTTTGCCTTGGAAGTAATGAAAAGCTATTCTGACCGTCTCCGTCGCTTGAGGCATAGATCGTAATGGGCGAGGGAGTGTGGTCGCTTACCCGTGAAGTGACTGGGTATTTATCTCAAAACAATAACACCCAAGCTAAAACCACCGAGAGATTTCCTCTTATAATTAACCCAATTTGGAGTTCTACAGAACAAAAATTGACCGTAGGCTATCTCCCTCTTTTCCAATTGAGAAAATATCAGCTTTTTAGTTGAGTGTTACTGTTGTTATTTAACGAGACAGATATTAGATGAAACAGATTTTTAGCCTCCTTAATTGAATGTGGATAAACCTGTAATCTCTGTCAGGGAAGTCTTCTTGAACTTCAATTACTAATCTATCACTTTCTGTTTTAAGTATTTAAAAAAGATACATAAGTTTACGTTTGTCTCTCAATTTCTGTCATTAATTTTTGAAATTAAAAATACCCGTAATTGTCTATCAATAGACCGTCTATTGATTTGTTCACTACGAAAAATTAAGAGTGAGTAATTGAGAAATTATAAGAGCAATTGTAGTGGCGATCGCCCTCCCTCTAATCCAACTCAATAAACTTACTCGTACACTCCGACGGCTGAACGTGTAGATATCTAGAAGTAACCGCCAGGGAACTATGCCCTAGAGACTTCATCAACAAATCAATTCCCGCACCATTATTCAAACTATGGCAAGCATGGGCATGACGCAGCCAGTGAGCCGAAGTGTGGGGATTAATCCCTGCTTTCTCCACCGCTTTCTTAATCAAACGATGGATGGCATGACGGTCTAAGCGATTGCCAAACCGAGATAAAAACACCGCTTCAGTCTTATCACTCCTGGGAAGTTGCTGAAGTTCTGACCATAGCTGATGAGTTATCAATAAGGTTCTGGTTTTATGACCCTTACCAAAGATAGTTACAGTTACGCTGTCCTCTGTTGGCTGAAAGTCTGACCAATTCAAACCTACTAGCTCAGATATCCTCAAACCCAGAATATATAAGAGAATCAGTATCAGGCGATCGCGTTCATTACTAGCTTCATTAATTAATTCCTTAAC
Organism: Cyanobacteriota bacterium; assembly: GCA_942490675.1. Classification (GTDB taxonomy): domain Bacteria; phylum Cyanobacteriota; class Cyanobacteriia; order Cyanobacteriales; family Xenococcaceae; genus Waterburya. Next base: position 54,874 of record CALNYB010000033.1, read on the forward strand.
CTCTTCTGCCTCCAGTATCCTTTCATTCAGGGCATCTTTGGGCTTAGGAGTCTTGACCATAGATGCAGGATTAGCCGACAAATAACCCGTTTTAACCCCGAAGCTGAACAGAGATTTGATCGCTCCCAGCTTATTATTGATGGTGTTTTGGCTGGCTTGTCGTAGTTGAAATGATTCTAACCACAACAAAATGTCTTCCAGCATAATTTCTTCAAGCCCTTTACCCGCAAAGGTTAGGAATTGCCTACTGATACTGATATAAGTCTTTTGAGTGGTTTTAGCCTTCTGAGAAATCCATAATCTGATAAACTCCTTATCGGTACTGGCATTAGTGAGATTGGGATAGGTATTGAGAGCCATGAAATAACACAACAGAATACGGTTTTTGTTGTGTTGAGTCCGCATCAAAAAAACGAACCCAACTTAAGAAGAATGCTATCGATCGCGTTCGATTAAAGTATCAACCTTGTTTTCGATCGCCATCAATCTTCTAAGCATGGTGGGCTGATTTTCATCAACATTCGCAACCATATTAACTAGACCTTCTTCTACTCTGATAAGTCGCTGTATGGCTTCAGACATGACTTCCATTCTCTCTTCGTGTTCGAGCCGTTCAGTTGCTCTAGCATCTAATATTCCTTGAATGGTACGAGCATTAGAATCTGTTCTCTGAATAACCGATTCTAAAATTGACTCAATTCTGTCGAGGCGATCGCTACCATTTCCGTTACTGTTGGTCACTTGCTATACTCCTATATAGGATTTGAATAATTTAAATAAAGGGAAGCTTCTAGATTGGTCGTCGGGAGGCTTCCTTTCTAATTGTATTCTCTCACTTCCCCCGAACGATTTAGATCGCCCTCACCACAGAGACAATTGACCTTCACTAACACTGCTATACTGCCGCGCAGACCGCCTGAAGATTAGAAACCTGATTTTGTGATGGGTCATGGTTACGATGATGCACCTGCAATGTATTAGCAGTCCACTCCGATCGTGTTAGATTCTCTGGTTTTTCTCCTGGCTTATAACATCTCTTCCCGCAGCAAGAACAGCACCAGTTTTGGCTATTTTTCACCCTCATTGCTAATTCTTTCCAGTTGTCGGGGTAGAGACTAGGGTTTACAGGCATTTTAAATAGTCACGATCGCTCGGTTTTTTTCATCTTACCTAAGATAAGGCGATCGCGTGTCATGATAAAAGTTTGACTGCATTTCACTTAACGAAGAGGTATCCCTCTCCCATCAGACTTATTGTTGGCGAGCAGCTATTTTCTTTTTGATGGATTGATAAAAAATCTGATCATTCAGTTTTTCTTGTTTAAGTTTTTCAAATAAGATTTTTACCCCTTCCATACAGGGTTGCTGCTGATAATTATCTTTGAGCCAATCTATGGAAACTATACGCTCTTTTTCTTTTTTTAGTTTTGACATTATTATCTCCCTATTTTCCTATTTTTGTTGAGCTTGAGTTCTATACTGCTGGTGCAGACAACATCATAATCTTGGACAATAACTGAGGAAAGATACGTTGACACAATACTGCCAGATAACTCTGCCATCCTACTAAAATTTCACTCCTGTTTTTGCGTAGTCCTGAAACCAACGTTTGAGCAACTTTTTCAGCAGTCATCGGCATGACCCAACGAAATAATTTAAGATTGCGTGCCATCTCAGTATCAGTTAGGGTCGGCAGTAGAGCAAGAACTTTAATATTATGTTCTGCCAGCTCACTCCGCAAAGCTTGAGTAAAACCGATGATCGCAAATTTAGTTGCCGAATAAGTGGACATGGTGGGAGCAGCCACCTTACCCATTAAGCTAGAAACATTGACAATTGTTCCTTCTTTTTGACTTGCCATCCGTTTCGCCAATAGGCGGGTGATGTTCATCATTCCCAATAAGTTAAGGGAAATCTCTTCTTCAAATTTGTGAGCTTGGATATCTAAGAATGCTGATTGGTGTGCCACTCCCGCACAGTTAATGAGTAAATGAATCGGTCTATGAGTACTCCATACCTGAGCGATCGCAATATTAATCGAAGCGGGTTGCGTCAGGTCTAAAGATAAAGTAGTAACTTTGACTCCTATGGTTTCAATCTCTGTAGCCACTTCAGCTAGTTTCTGACGATCCCTGGCTACTAAGATTAAATGTTTGATTCCTACTCTTGCTAATTCAATTGAAATTGCTTTACCAATCCCACGAGAAGCACCTGTAACTAAAGCTGTTTTTCCTTTTAGATCCATAGGTTTAACCCTCACTCTTTACTTTCTACAACGTCAATAAATACCTGAAATATTTTGCTGTTAATAGAATTACAAATTGAGAGGAGTGCATACAATTAGAAAATAGTGAAGTAAACTCCCTTATCACTATTCTTTTTCATTGGCAAAATAAGCCCATGTGCCTATACCTACTGCTGCCAGATAACCTGTTATTATCACAGCGATTAAAACGAGTGCAATTGGAGATAAAGTCATAATTAATCCTCTTTTTTGATTTCATCTACAAGCTAACAGAAGTGTAAAGAAAAACTAAGTAAGATGAGCGATCCCTTAAAATTGTTACAAAAGACAACAATAAACTCAGATTTTATTAGTATTGGATGAGCATATTTGTTGACAGTAAAGAGTGCTTGCTCTGAATACTTTACTGTCAGTATGACGACTAATTAGTTTGATAAATAGTTATGAGAAAAATAGCTAATCTGAAAACAATTATGAGAAGAAAATCAAGAACTTGATAAGTACAATGTGAATTAATTTTGTTCGGATTAAACATATTACGAGAAAAATGTATATCAATACACATTTGTATCAATCAAAAATTGTTGATTCATTGTTTATATTTCTTCTACCAATCATATGAGAAATTAAAACTTTAGCTATTGTTCTAGAGGGGTTAATAGTTACTACTTGAGAGAACCATATTTTTCAAACTACATAATCCCAACAAGGGATTGGTCGGCTACGGGAAAGCGCGATCGAGCCCATTTCTTCAACCAAATTACAATTAAAGATACAAAGGCGATCGCATCACAACAAAAACCAGTCTCACGCATTCGACTGGCATTAACTGAATATGGGAACGGTGGGACTCGAACCCACAACCAAACGATTAAGAGTCGCTTGCTCTACCAATTGAGCTACGTTCCCAGGTGGAAATCGACCCCTACTTCATCTTTTATTATTGATAGTTTTTACTTATTTACGGTGGCGATCGCAACATCACAACCTCTCAATTCTCCCTAAGCCTCGAAGTGCCTTACACTTAGTATGTCTCGCGCTTTCGCTCGATTTATTACGGCGCGACTAAAATCGGACAATCATAGCACAGTCAGTCGCTCACAGGTTGTTGTGGCTATCTTTTATTTCTTTTTAGAGGTAGCCAATGAGTGTTTATTTGGGTCGCTCGTCGTCGCCAGAAATAAAAATGTCTGCGTAGAGTCGCGATCGCAGAACAATAACTCGTTTGTCGGGCGGGGGGTTAATTCTCAAAAATGTAAATTAAATACTGACCCACCCCCCGCCACTCCGCACTCGTAACCCGACCACCCACCCCCAGAAGTTATACCTCATGGATCGGAGGGGCAATTTTTTGGCGTTTTTTTTCCTGATTGTGAGAATCATAATTCGTATTTAAAATCGAATTGGCGAAAAAAAAATACACTGCGTCGCACAAAAAATTCCGAGATTTGTAAACAAACAAAGTGGGCTGGCGTGTCTTGGTCTGCTGCTGGCTCGCTTGGCTCTGCTGGCTGCTGCTGGCTTGGCGTGGCTGCCCCTGCTCCCGCGCAGTTGTCGCTTTTTTAGTTGGGTTGTCGGTTTTGCAGTTCCTCTTCAACTAAATCGGCGATCGCATGTCTAATTTTCTCCTGCCAATTATCAATCTGTTTTAGCTCCTTACTTAACGATGGTGGCAAACGTAAGCCTAATTGTGCTGTACAAGGTTCGTCCCACCTATATTTTTGATCAAATTGATGCTTATTGAGTTCTGGATTTCCCCCAGGTCTGGACATAATAATGCGATCGCTTTATTTAACTATCTAGAATATTATAGCATGAAAACACGCTATAAAGTTTTATTAAATCAGGTACAATTGCATGAAAACATGCTATTATTAAATTAATCGAGGTGAAACCGACCAAAGTAACGACCTCGATTAAACCTAATCACTAATCAGGTAATCATCATGTTAAATCAAAAAGTCAAATTATCCCCTCATGGGAATTTTCAAGTAACTAAATTATTAGAAACTGTAGCTATATGTGAAGCTCAAGAAGATCGATATAACTGGGGCAATGCCACCGAAGATAAACCAGCTTTTATTGTTTATTTAGGCTGCAAAAAAGACGAAGTAGCGTCAAAGATTAGATATCTAAATAATGCCCTCGGATGCTATTGGTGCGAGGTTCGTAAACCTAAATACTTAAAGGATTTCGAGGCTGAAATTAAAGTCAGAGATATGATTCGATATTCGACTGAAGAGAGAAACGGTTTAGATTTTCTTTTGTGGGCTGAGAACGATTATGACTATATAGAACTTGACGAATATAACTATTACGTCTCAGATTATATGCCTCGTTACTAATCTTAATATCCCCCATAAATTGGGGGATAAAACATAATCTCTACACCAAATCAAACTAAATCAAAATCATGACTAGAACTAAGAAATCAAATCAATTCAGCGTATTTGGCACACGTCCCGATAATGCTATCTGTCTACCCGACGTTCCCTATTCTGTCAGACTCAACTGCAAAAATGGCGGTTTATTTGTTGGCGGTAATGAAGCAGTTCATCGCAAAACAAACCCCGACCAAAAAATAGAGATCGGCATCATCAAAGTATCTAAATTCTTCGGCACTTTGGGCAAAACTGAGAATGTTCTCTGGATTCAACTATTCTTTGTCGCTGCTCCTGGCGTTGAATCCTCTATACTGCCGAAAAATACCGTTTGCTGTAGCTATATCAAGAAACAATCGATCGCTCACTTGTTCAACAAAGTGCAGGAAGTGATGGAACATGGCGACCCAGGACTAGGAATTTTTACCCTCGGTTTCAATCGGGAAGTAGGAGAAAACGGAGTTTATTACACCGTCGATTTTGACTGGCGTGAGCGTGAGTCGGAAGCAGAGAAAGAACAACTAGATCTAATCGCTACTTTTATGTCTGCCTACAAAGAACAGCTAATCGACATCGAAGGAACTCGCGATTTAACTTGTGTCGATGGTTGGACAGCCCAACAGTTACAAGGTCTTACTGCCGAGCGTCAACAGTTAGAAGGAACTCAAAACCCTAGCTTACCTGCTGCTTAATTATCTTAGGCGATCGCTATCAGTGGCGATCGCCCATTAACAACAATAACTCTGAAACTATGACTACAACTAGACTTTGGGAATTATCGGACGAAATCCAACAGCTTGAGAATGCGATCGCACTCATTATTGATGATGAAAATTTAACCGAAGAGGAACGAGAAACCAAGCTACAGTCAACCTTTAATCAATGGCTAGCCACTGGTGAATCTTTTAAGAGTAAAGGTGAACAAGTAGCTAGATATATCAGACACCAGGAAGCCTTGGCAGAAGCCAGGAAAGCTGAAGCTAGAAGGATTCAAACCCTAGCTAAACAGGCAGAGAATGGAGCAGCCAGACTGAGAAAATATCTGATTGATCAGATGATTAGATCTGATGTTAAAAAGATTGATGGCGTGGCGGTTAAAATCGGTCTGCGTCAAAAACAGCCTGCTGTACTGTTAAATGTCCCTGCTGAGAAACTGCCACCAGAATACGTCCAGGTCAGCTATAAACCTGATTTAACTAAGATTCGGAAGTTACTCAAAGTCGATGCTCAAGAGGCAATTGGTTGGGCTTCCTTGGCTGAAAATCAGGATTATTCTGTGACGATCCGTTAATGATTTCGTTATGGCGATCGCGATCTTTATGATAGCGATCGCTCAACCAACCGAGCAGAACAGTATTCTTACTGTTTTCAAAATTAACCAAACCACCTAAATTGGTTTCTAATAATGTGTCACTAATACAAATATCAAAAAGATCTATGACTTATTGGAATTAATTACCGCGATCGTTCTACAATACCCCTAAATAAAGCGAAAACAGTTGCTTTTACTTTCTCGAGTGAACAACTGCCTTCTAAGCAACCTCCCGCCTTCTCTATTGAGATAGGTGGCGCGGTTTTGTTGTGAATTTTTATGGTGAACCCACATCTGAATTATGCCACAAACGAAGATTGAAAGAAAATATTTTCGGAAAAGAGTTGATGTAGGTGGCAGCGATGCTTAATCAACTTACTTTATCTGGATTCCCTGCATGGAAGAAAGTTCTAGAGCTAACCCTACCTGTTGATGGCAGCCACGAACTTTGGTTAAAACTCGGTCACAACAAATTTATTGTTGGCAACTATTCACCCGACGGTCATATGAGCGCTTGGCATACCAAGGGCAGTGGTAGCAATCGAGTGAGGACTCAATTAATTCCCGACTGTTGGTCATATGTCAGCAATTGGGCAAAGAATAACGACGGCGGGGTATTCTTTATCCCTACACAGCCTATGGGCTACCCGATTAAAGAAGCGATCGCAGTAAGTGATGACATTGCTGCCGAATTAGACGAGGGAACTCCAGAAATACAGTTAAGAATTATTAAGGAGTTTGTTACCATTTCGGGATTACAACCTGCTTACATAATTCATTCAGGCAGTAAATCATATCATCCCCACTGGAAAGCAACAGAACACCTCCCCATTGAGAAAACAGTTTATTTAAGACAACTATTTTGTATTGTTCTCAATTCTGACCCAGCGATCGCCAATCCTCACCAGCCCATGAGAATGGCGGGATTTTTCCGTCGTGAAAAGGGCAGAGAACAGACTTTAGAATACTGGTCTGAATCTCGTTACAGCTACGAGCAATTAATCGCGGGAATTAGGGCTTATTTTGCAGAAGCAGGTATTCCATTCCCTGAAGACTATCTCAGAAGAACGCTGGCGCATTTATAAACGTGGTCGCAGGGATGGCAATCTAGATTTATCAATTCTGACGAAACCTGAATCAGAACTTTACCCTAAACCTATGTTATAAATCTCCGACCACTGTATCTCCTACCTATACAGGCTCAATTCCCCTACACCTAGCTTTATCAAAAGCCAATCAGTCAGTTTTAAACGGAGTAGGCAGCGATCGCAATACTATAGGGTTTGCTGTAGCCAGTGACTTAATTGGTTGTGATGATTGGCTGCTCCGACGTGATGGTTATTCAGTTGAGGGCGACCCATACGAATTATTTATCAATTACTGTCAATCTTGCGCCCTGGAGGCGATTGGAATCAACGAGAATGGGAGTCAATATGGCGTTCGGCTCAGAGAAGTAATCCTGAACCCGCCAGACGAGACTTAACAAAATTTATCCATTGGTATCGTTGGTCGCATGATGATGAGTATCGAGAGGCAGCTATTGCTGAATGTCAAACTAATAATCCTCCACGAGCCAACGAGCCAGATGCAGATGAGTACCAAGAATATCTAGAGCGAGAAAAAGAATACGAGAAAGTAGAAACTGCTCGTGCCAAGTCTGAATTTTGGGACTGGTTAGTTGCCAAGGCTAAGGGACTAGGTAAGCAGTTCAAAAAAGGATTTGGACAATACTGCGACCAAAATATATCTGTCACCCTACCCAAAACCATCAAATACGACCCCGATTCACCATTACCTAACAAGAGTGACTACGAGGGTCAACAACCCCCTAAAATCAAATTCTCTCAGGGGCAACGACACGAAGTAATTGCCAAACTGCGCTCGCTCGGTTGGCAATTTGTCTTAGATCGTAGTTTTATGGGGCAGGGCAAGTCTCACGACATGGGGCAATTTGCCAACAGTAATGGTAAAACTTGGTACTTAGATTTAAACCACAGAAACCCCACTACTGAAACAGTAGAACGTAACTTTAACGATTTATCCGTCAGGCACAATGGCTTGAATCATGACCCATTAAGAGTTACACCATTAGGTAATCCTCATGAAAAATGGGCGAGTGAAGGTGATGAAAACCCAGACGTACAAAGTTTATGTCACAATGCCCATCTATTTTTAAAACTACAAAACAAAGGTTATCCAATTGATAGCTTAAAAGATTTTGAAGACGAATCAAAGCTCAATCCCATCTGTCAAAACTGTAAATTTAATAAGTGGAAAGTTGACGGAAATAATGGTGAAAAAGTAGCTATTTGTGCAGCCAAGCAGGGGAATGGATACGGCTTTAGAGCCTCTCGCAGAGAAGGTTTAAGCCATAATCAAATAAGAGCTAGTCTTGATAGTTTACCTAACTCATCAGACTATGATTACAGCCAAGATATAGCAATTGTTGATGAAGCTTCTCGTGTAATTAGAGGTACAAAAACCGTCAAGGCTGACATCAAAGACTTCTCCACTTTGATGGTCGAGCTAGAACAATTTCCTGAGTTATTTAGCTTGCTTAAACCCCTAAGATCCAACTTAATTCCTTTACTATCGGGTCAAGAAAAATTAGGCGATTTTTACGGTTTAAATCACCAAGAAATAATCGATTTATTACCCAAACCCCCGAAGAATTAGAAGAAATAATCAAGGCAGCTGCCTCTCTTAATCCTAGTTGGCATGATTTATCTGTTGACCCAGAAAGAGTCAAAGGATGGGGTAAAGATTGGCGGGCATCAATGGCTACTGCTAATTGGTATCTTAACCAAGAAGCCCGCGCCATGACCCTGGAAAATATTGATAACCTAGCTAGTAACTTTTTAGTTGATTTATTAATGATTTGGGCGGGATTGATACCAGGGACTATCAGAATTGATAACCGCCGCCAACTGATTGTTACCACCTCCGATCCCCGACATGGTGACACTCTCCTGTCCATGAGCCAAGTTATTTTACTTGATGCCACTGGCAATAAACAATTACTGGCTAAAAGATTGGGGGTGAATCGCGATGAGCTTATTGAAATTGAACAAGAGCTACCCAACCTCGACAACTTGACCGTGGTTAATGTGGAAATGTCGGGGATGTCGTCTAATCAATGGTCAGATACCTCTAGGGGGCGAAATGAATCTTTAATCAACTATTTAAAAACCCAGCATCCAGGAATTCCCATATTAGGCATCAAACGCTATGCAGAACCATTAAAACTCGATGGTTGGTGGTTCAATGACAACAGGGGTAGTAATGCCTTTAAATCCCAAAATGCGATCGCGGCATTTGGTACACCTCAAATTAATCTGGGTGTGGTTCAAGATGAATATAATACCTTATATGGGTCACTTGATGGATTTGATGACTACTACCAATCTTTAATTGATGCAGAAGTAACTCAACTGATAGGCAGACCAAGGGCACATTTATATCCCGACCAAGAGTTTGTAATTTACTTGGTGGGGACTGGACATAAAATTGATTACCTGGAAAAACTAGGGATCAATATTGTTAATCGCCATGCCTTTGAACTTTGCCCCGAAGCGGGAACGCTCAAACAGGTAAGTCAATACAAAATAGTCCAGGCAGTTCCCCGAATTTTACAATCCGTGAGAAATAAACTCACCGTAGACACCCTAGCGTCTGAAACAGGCTTAAGTCGCGACTACATCAAGAAACTAATCGCGGAAATAGGAGGGATGATGGCGTTCAAAAAATGGGTACTGTCCCTATATGAAACCTATAGGAGTAGTACCCGTTTTTTAGACTCAGATTTACTACTTAATGATGCCAAAATCAGAGAGTGGATGAGACTTGAACCAGTAGCCGCTACCAAAAAAGTACTCTTAGAATTAAAAACCCGCGGCTGGCGGGACTTTCAGTCTTATTTAAGCAACTTTAGCATTGATATTCAAGCCGAAATCTGGGCATTGATCGCACCTTTGTTTTTACCAGAAATAGCGATCGCCTTGGGTAAGCGTGAATCTAGAGGGAGCGATCGCGAATAGTTTTAACGGGCGCGAGCCTTACCAATTCGAGTAAATATATTCCTAAATCGAACTATGACTGCCGATGCTCAAACTAGAATTCAGCTTCGCCCTTACCAACTAGATCTTGTCCAACAGATATTTTCCCATTGGTTTAATGGATACAGTAGTGTAGCCGTGCAGCTTCCTACGGGGGCGGGTAAGACAATTATCTTCACAGCAGTTGCGGTAGAATTTATTGCCCTGTCCGAACCAGTTTTAGTTATTGCCCATCGTACCGAACTAATAACTCAAGCCGCAGCCAAGCTAGAAACAGTAACCAATCTTCAGATTGGAATGATTAAAGCAGGAATAAAACCCAATCCAGAAAGTTTAATTCAAGTTGCTTCAATTCAAACCTTAGTTCGTCGCACCCCACCACCAGCATCTCTAGTTATCTTCGACGAGGCTCACCACTGCCACAGTAAAACCTATGCCACCGTCATGAGGCATTACAGAGAAAGAGGTGCATACATATTAGGCTGCACTGCCACCCCAGCACGTACTGATGGTAGGGGATTAAGATATCTCTATAGCGGTACGCCTGGATTTGACGTATTAATTAAGGGTTCATCGGTACTTGAATTAATCGAAAAGAAATATCTCGCCCCCTTTAAAATCTATTCCCCGAATAAAATTATCGATGCAGCCAATGCCAAAATTAGGACGACAGGAGGAGATTACAACCAAAAACAGCTAGCGGATTTAGTTGAGAAAACCCTAATTATTGGCGATGCCGTTGATACTTGGAAAGAACACGCCTATCTCAAAAGAACAGTCTTGTTTGCCGTAAGTGTCAAACATTCAAAAGAACTAGCTATTGGATTTAGGGATGCAGGTATTCCTGCCATGCACCTAGATGGTAAAACCCCCAAAAAAGAAAGAGAAACCCTATTATCTGCCTTTGAACAGGGAAAAATATTAGTTTTATGCCAACACTCTATTGTTACTGAAGGGGTAGATATACCAGGGATTGAAGCCATACAATTAGTTCGTCCTACCAAAAGCCTAATCGTGTGGTTTCAAGCTATTGGTAGAGCCTTAAGACCCGCATCGGGTAAAGAAACCGCGATCGTAATCGATCATACGGATACCCATTTAAATCTACCCTGGCCCGATGATGAAATACCTTGGAGTCTCGACCCAATCAGTCTCAAGTCAGGTTTATGGGCAATTGGTTGTCCAGAATGTAACCATGTTTTTCGACCTAGCCCAAGGGAACTGGAGAGACAATTAGCTACTTGTCCCCATTGCCAGGTTAAGTTCACCTTTAAAACTGAAAAGAGTGGTAAGAAACTAAAACGGTTAAGAGTTGTAGAAATTGTCCCTGCCAACTTTGCCGAATTCGACACAGAATACAATGAAGAGAATTTAGAAATAGTACAGGCACTGATCGACTATCAAGAAGAAAAAGGATACCAAAAAGGTTGGGTTTACTATCAGCTAAAAGAATTACCCGAACTAGAATTGAGCTTGGGAGATTGGCGAGAAATAGCACGGAGATTGGGCTACAAAGCTGGTTGGGGTTGGTACAAATGGAAAGAAATGCAAGTCACAGTAGGAGAATATTCTAGAACTGATACTGGCTAAGGCTAGACATGGGGATACGGGCAGGATTGAACTACTGTTTGATAAGTCCTGCGGGATGATTGATAATTTGAAAGCTTATCTGGACTTTCGGAAAAAAGTAAAAAGAATGAACTATAATCCTGATAGAGTAATACTTGTACTTGAATACCGGCTGCGATCGCCATAATGAAAGAAACAACCCTATCGGCGATGCCACCCTGTTTTGAAAAATGGTGCGCCAAATTTGAAGATTTATGGAAAACCAAAGGTCAGAAAAAGGGATTTCGCTACTACTTAGCTGGATTGCTGGGAGAAAGTAAACGCAAAAATATTGCTCAAATGACCGATAATATAATCGGTTCTTCTTATCATAATGTTCATCATTTTATTAGTAAATCCAAATGGTCAGCATCCTTAATAAATGAACGTCGATTACAACTGATGAGTAAGTGCAACCAGACTAGAATTAGGAATGGTTTTGCACTAATAATAGATGACTCTGGACATAGAAAAAGTGGAAATTTCACTTCGGGAGTAGGACGACAATATATCGGAGAGATCGGCAAAACTGACAACGGCATAGTGATAGTTACAACTCATTTATATGATGGAGTAAGAAGTCTTCCATTGGATGTTGAATTGTATCAACATGCTGATTCACTACCCAAAGGAAAAGAAGATGAGAATTTTGTTAAAAAGCCTGATATAGCTCTAAAATTAATCAATAAAACAATAGAGAGAAAATATCAGGGCTATTTCATTCTAAAAATGTTCAAAATGCGATCGAGACCGTACTTACATTTTCGTTCTGCTTGAGCCATATTGTTAAACCCTGCATCTCGATATAAATTAAGGGCTAGATTACGAGCGATCGCCATAATTTGAGGTAAAGGTTTGGTACGAATTCGAGACCTATCTTCCCCTTGAGTAACATCTCTGACATAATGAACTTTATTTTCTACTCCCCAATATCCCCGAATTCTTTGTCCAAATTCAAACGCTGAAGCGGTAACGTCGCTAATATAATATCTCATCCCATGTTCTATTTTGTATTTAGTTTGTCTTTCGTACTCGACACGAATAATAGTAGTTAACTTAGGCCAATCGGGGTAATTGCCTTGAGCTTTGCAGATGCTGACTCTTCTTTTCTCTATTCGACCATGCCCTTTATCAATTTGATAATCAGTTTCTTGAGGGGTGAATTCTGCTTGAATAGCTTCATGTAAAGTCGGTTGATTTCCTTTGACTGCTGCTAAGTAATGATTGCCACTATCTACGATCTCGTTAATAGTTTTTTTTGAGTATTCATCGAATCGAAAGCAAATACTACGCCTTTAACCGCTAAAATCGTGATAAATTCAGGGATTGCTGTAATTTCATTACTTTTATCTTTAACTTCACAAGGTTGCAATATTAGCCCCCTTTCGACCAAATAAGCACTAACTAAAGTTATAGCTTTATGAGATTCACAATTAGGGTTGTCTGTTTCTAACATAAAAGAGCCTCTGAGCATTTTGCCGTCGAGGCCTAAAGTTTCTCCTGAAATCGGCTCAATTTCAAAGAATTGAGCCAGTCTCGCTGAATAGTCTTTATAGTCAAGAGACAACAGCGCACGCCGAACTGTGCTGTACGAAGGCAAGAGATCGACCTCAAACAACTCTTTCAATGGTTGCTGATATGATTTCAACCAATCACCTATCGCCAGAAATCCCTGATTCCCTGCTGCTACAGCCAGAGTAAACAAAGCTAGACATAGTGGTAGCGAGTGTCTTCTCCCTTGTTTTCTTCTGCGGTCTGGTAAGCCAGCAAATATACCAACGAGCCCGATTTCAGCCATATTCAATTTAGTGTTTTTAATTTAGCACGATAATCTTACCATTTAGCATGAAATAGCCCTGAGAAAATATCATCCAGGAATTGTTTTAGTCGATGGAGGATATGGGAATAATTCTACTTTTTTGAAGGAACTAGAGAAGCTAAAACTAAGTTATATCGGTGGTTTAGCCAAGAATCGCTTAGCCAGTGTAATTAATTTAGCCACAGGAGAAAAACAGGCAGAAAAAAGGTTGGATGAAATAATATTTTCTCTACCCCAAAAAGATTTTGAAGCTGTAACTTTAAAACTAGATAAACCAAAAACTGTTTGGGTAGCTACATTTGAAGCTGAGACTAATGGTCTTCAAGGTAAGAGAACTATAGCAATCGTCATGAATGCTAGTTCTCCAGAGTTAGCTACTGAAATTGATTATTTAATTACTAATGAACAAGGTGATAAAGTAACAGGAGAATGGATAGTAAAAACATTTTCAAATAGAAACTATATTGAAAAGTTTTATCGAGAAGCTAAAGGGTGGCTAGGCTTAAAAGAATATCAAATAAGAAAAAAGGAAGCTTTAATTCGCCATTTTGTTTTAGTATTTACTGCTTACACTTTCATTATTTATCAGCAACTAATGGGAGGACTAAGAAAACGTTATGCTAATAAATCTTTAACGACTTTTGCAGAAACTTTAGAAGCGTTTTTAACAGGTGTTTCTTACAATTTCTTGAACTGGCTACAAAATAATATGGAGCTGTTTGCCAAACATAAAGCTTGCCGAGGATTTGTCTGGGGATGAAATCAGGTTAAAGTCATATTCTACTTATCTTTAAAGGATTATCAATCACTTTTTTTCGAAAGTCCAGATAGCTCCTCATCATCACCAATCATCTGTTCTATTATTTTGATGGCATTAGAAGTAAATTTTTGGGGCATCATTATTTCTCTTTGGCTTTAGGATTTAATCGGAAAAAATAACACAACTGTTAATATCACAACAGATATGTTAATAACATAACAGTTATGTACAGACCTGTTACAGTTTAATGAATCCTCGACTTTTGAGTTGCTCAATATAGGCATCAATGGCTGGATAAGGGACTTCCAGAAAATAAAATACTCATCTTTCAAGAATGATAATCATTATGAGGGGGAAGGAGGGGCAGGCATCGCCTGCCCCTCCTTCCCGATTTTGTAGTAATATCAATCTTGACAATGAAATTTTTTAGTAGACTTCAAGTGTCCATAGAATTAACCGATTCACTCAAAAATTTGCTCACTGAAACTGTTCTTCAATTAAAAGGTACAGCCCGACGAAGATTTATGGCACAAACAGTTTTGGAGTTAGGATATGGAGGACAATCTCTTGCCGAACAAGAATTGGGGTGGAATAGAAAGACGATTCGTAAAGGAATTAGAGAGTTAAAAAGTGGCATTACTTGTGTAGATAATCATTCAGCTAAAGGTAGAAAGAAAGCGGAAGAACATTTACCGAAACTCTTAGAATATCTCAAAAACCTAGTTGATTCCCAAAGTCAAACCGACCCAAGTTTCAAAAGCCAAAGACTTTATACAAGACTGAGTGCTGCTCAAGTTAGAAAGCAATTAATTGAGAAATTTGGTTATAGTGATGAAGATTTACCGACAGAAGAAACGATTCGGGTGAAGTTAAATAATTTAGGCTATCGTCTTAAAAGAGTCGCCAAAGTTTTACCTCAAAAAAATTCCAGAAACCGAGGCAATCTTTGAGCAATTAGCAATAGTTAATCAGGAAGCTGATGACGATCCTAATATTTTGCGTCTCAGTTTAGATGCCAAGGCTCGTGTAAATATTGGCTTATTTGACCGCGGAGGTAAAAATAGAGTCCCGGTTGAAACTAATGACCATGATTTTAATTCAAAAACAACTTTAACACCTTACGGGATATTTATTCCAGAGCTTGATGAGCTATTTTTGTACTTCACCGATTCAAAAATTACCAGTGACTTTATTGTTGATATCTTAGAGGATTTCTGGCAGTCTGAAAAGTCTCGCTTTAACCAAATAAAAACACTAGTGATTAATCAAGATAATGGACCAGAGAATCATTCACGGCGAACTCAATTTATGAAACGGATAGTTGAATTTTCTCAGAAGTACCAAGTCAATATACGTTTAGCTTACTACCCTCCTTATCACAGTAAATATAATCCCATTGAAAGAACTTGGGCGGTCTTAGAAAATCATTGGAATGGGAGTATTTTAGATGAAGTTGAAACGGCATTAAAATTTGCCCAAACGATGACTTGGAAGGGAAAAAACCCAGTTGTTAAGTTAGTTACTCAAACTTATGATACAGGAGTCAAGCTTACCAAAAAAGCTATGTCAAAAATTGAGGGACAAATCCAACGTCTTACCAATTCTACAAATCAAGAATTACCAAATTTAGGGAAGTGGTTTATTGATATCTGTTGTGGAGCCAGCTAGTTTTATCATAATTAAAATAATCTAGGAAATCCATAAATTGATTCTACTATTTGTCATCATTGTACTCGAAAAAAGCCACGAAGTATAAAAATTTGTGCTGCGTATTTTGGGAAAGAAAGGGTTGCCGACGGCAAACCTTTCTTTTCCTCTATAAGAATGATTATCATTTTCTAAAAAGTGATTTCCTGAGTCTTTCTTGGATAATTTATTTTTTGGAAGTCCCTAAAGAACAGCCCTGACGATTTTCTGTTGAGCGATATCTGTGTTTTCGGAAAGATGCTTTAGTTTAAGCAGGTATTCTTCATGAATACCGAGACGTAAAGACTTCATCTGATTTACGTTAACTCCTTCCATTTCCCAAGGAAGTACCTCTACAGGCTCATCAGTTTTATCCTTTCTGGATACCTTTGTATGGTTTTCTGCCTCGTTAATGAATTTTTCGATACCTTTTTCATTACTAGAAGCTGTGGGGGGATTGAGAGACAATTTCTTTTTGGGTGTATTATTCGCCATCACCAAAAATCTCCTGATATAGTGCTGTAATTTCTTGTTCTGCTTTGGGGTCAGCGTCTTTAGAGGTAAGTTCGCAGACAGAAAGCCCCCGTTTGGCAGCTTTTCTAAAGGCACTGCGTTCTCGAATAACAACAGTTGAAAAAGCAAGGTTACTGAGTTCTTCTTCTAGCTCTAAAGCTTCCTGAGTTTCTGAAACCTTGGGGTTTGTTGAACCTCGATTGATAATGACACGAGCGTCAATCTTCTGATTAAATATCCTGGCATCCGAGACAAGTTTATCCATGACGCTCAAAGTCCAGATATCGAACTGAGCAGCTTGCAAGGGGATATAAATCTTGTCGCATACAGATAGTGCAGAACGAAGCTCTAAGCTATCTCGTCCCCCGGCATCGACGAGGATGTGTTCGTATCGGTGACTCAAATCGAGAAGATCTTGGCGAAGGGAGCTCCCGAATTTTTGTACTGAAGCAACTCTAGTGAAATCACCTTGGTTGTCTTCTATGGAATCTCGCATAGCAGCCCATTTACTAGCACTGCCTTGGGTGTCTGTATCCACAAGGAGAATGTCTTTATTTTGATTGACAAGTTCTGCTGCAAGATTGGTAGTCAGGGTGGTCTTCCCTGTTCCTCCTTTCTCTGCGCCGATTAGCAAGATCATAGAATGCCCCTTTTCGTTGATATGTCCTGAGTTAAGGCTTTATAACAGCACATACCATAACTGATAAGAGAATATATGTCATTAACAGAACTGTTATTAACAGAACATACAATATCAGATATGTCATTATCTGAACAGATATGTTATTAACTGTTACGCTTTTGGCTACGAGAACCTCTTGCTGAAACAGGGAGGGTGAAAAGGCTTAAATCCTGGTCAGATAAGTGCTTTAGTCAGGGTAGGGACTTAGAGTGACAAACCTGGGGACTTAGAGTGACAAACCTGGGGACTTAGAGTGACAAACCTGGGGACTTAGAGTGACAAACCTGGGGACTTAGAGTGACAAACCTGGGGACTTAGAGTGACAAACCTGGGGACTTAGAGTGACAAACCTGGGGACTTAGAGTGACAAACCTGGGGACTTAGAGTGACAAACCTGGGGACTTAGAGTGACAAACCTGGGGACTTAGAGTGACAAACCTGGGGACTTAGAGTGACGGGCACATCGCAATAAATAACGATATATCAATGCTTTACGACACTTTCTCACACTCTTAGATCTTTCTTAGATTATCTTTAGATCATTTTTAAACACACACCGCGCGCGTGCGCGCGAGGGAAAGCTCACTGCGTTCGCGCTTTGTGTGAAAAATTTCTGATGGGAAGAGAAAGAGGAGGGAAGATCGATAAGCCCTGATCGGGCTTAAATTGTTTTTATTGAATGTGGGGGGGTGCCCCCCACACCCCCCTTGCCTGTTGTAGAGGTTTCACGTCTCGGTTGAGCCTCAAGAGTTACAGGTGAGGGGTGAAACCTCTATCCGCTTCGCCAACAGGCTTAAAACTTCAAAGGCAAGTTTCTTAAGATTTTGTAGAGATTTTTTGCTGTAAGCAGGGTAAAAGAATAGGAGCGATTTACACTGAGGAAATTGAAATTTAGGAAGAACTAGTAATCAAACACACCAAAACCGATCCCTCTTTTTACTTTGGCGAGCGAGAAGAAATCGGTTTCGGAGTTATTTGATTGTTGTTCATAACAAGAACTCATGAACAATATTATATTACCGATAGAAGCCGATCAACACGAACCTAGAATTGTGTCTCGCGAATCAAACCTTGATTTAGGGCAGTTCTTCTACCCTGATGAGAGATCAAAACGATTTGAGATTAGAAAATTGGAGTCAAAAGTTACCGATAAGCAAGGTAACTGTCGAATTACCAAGATATCAATTAACCCCAATCCCACTTTAGGAGGTCTTACAACTTTTGATGAACGAGTAATGTACGCATTTCTCGAACTTTGGAAGGAACAAGATCAGCCTGATAAAATCAATTTTTCAGTCAGAGAATTAATCAAAAGATTAAAAATCACGAAAAGCAGTACGACCCTAAAAGCTGTAAAAGATTCAATTATCAGACTTGGTTCTGTTTTTTTTGAGTGGGAAAGTTCTTTTTATCTTAAAAAAGATGATAAGTATCTCGAATTACTAACTCCATTTACCATTCTCACAAACATCAAGCTAGTAACCACTAAAAATAAGGGCATTGGTGCTGCACTGTGCCAATGTTCGTTGGCAGAGAATTTTTTAGAAAACTTAAAGGCAAATTACTGCCGACCAGTAAGGTTTGATGTTGTTCTTAGTTTGAAAACACCACTAGCCCAAGCAGTATACACGCTCATCGACCGTAAACTTTTTGGCACAAAAGAATATCACCGCACCACAGCCGGACTGTTAATTGATGACCTGGGGCTAAAAGCAAAGAGTTACCAACGCAAAGCAATCAGAGTTGAGAAGCTCAAGAAAATCCGTGAGGAACTTCTCAATGTTCCTTTGAGCTTTGGTGAAGTGATTGAGGTGTACGAGGTAGACAATAACAGGAACGAGGACGCGGTACTCTACATACAGCGTTCTGGTGAGCAAAATATAAAAACCAGAAAAGTTGCCTACTTGCCTTCTGTAATACCACTAGAATTTGAGCCTCCCTCTCAGGCTACTCAGGATGCCCCCAGACGCGAGAAAAACCCCTCGCCTAAGCATAACCCTAGGCAGGAAAAAAAGCCCTTAAAATCGCCCTCTAAGTCCCTCTCAGAGCCAGAGACTCTAGTTAGGTATTTCTACTCAGTATTTGCCCATCAGAGCGACCCTCACATTTCCCAGGCGGCTCTGAGAGAAGCTAAGAAACTGATCAAAGATTACGGCTTAGACCAGGGAAGAAAGTTTGTGGATTTTGCCAAACAGCAAGCAGCTCAAACCCACTACCAACCAAAGTCTTTACAAGGAATTCTACAGTACCTTGGTGACTGGAAAAAGCAGCAATCAGAGCGAGCGAGACAGCAGCGAATTGACCAAAGAGAGCAAGAGAAATTGCGAAAAACTCATTCAGAAAACAGCAGAATTAACCACGAGAAAACTTACCAATCAGCTTATTTTGACTATGTTGATTTACGATTGGAAGTGATTTGTGAAGAAAGTCCTGCCGATTACATTGCTTTTGACAAGGCAGAAAAGCAGCAGCTACAAGAGTTAGAAACTGCGGTTTTTCAGGCTACGAAAAGCCAGAAAAAAATTGCTGAACTTCAACTAAAAATTTTCAATCGTCGCGGGCAGAAAGTAATTCGAGCCGTAGATTTTTTCAAAGATAAAAAATTACCAGTGCTAGATTTTTGGCAGTGGGATAATCAAATGAATCCTGAAAAATTTCAGAAATAAATATTATTCAACTGAGAAAGATTAATCTGATTCAATGACTTGAGTAAGTCATATCGAATAAAATGTGAAGAGACGTGCTTTCAAGCCGTCTCGTAACAACATTTTAGAATCTGCGTCTTTTTAAAGCGCGGAGAACTCAATACCTAATCAAAATACTATGTCACCTAAAGATGTTCTGCTAGATAAGGTTCTAGATGAAGCGATGGCTTTGCCCATAGAACAACAAGAAATGTTGATTCAAATCCTACAGCGTCGAATGATAGAAAAACGTAGAGATGAAATTGCTCAAGATGCTGCATCTTCTCTAGCTGAATTTAGAGCAGGTAAGTTAAAGGCGCAAAGTGCTTCGGAGGCGATTTCAGAGCTACGAGAACTGCTAGAAAACGAATAATGAACAAAATAGTCATTTCTGGCAAATTTAAAAGAGCATTCCGTAAATTCGTTCGTCGTAATCAGCCATTGCAAACAAGAGTTGAAAAGGTGATTGAGGAATTATCTAGCAATCGACAATAATAATAGATATGCTCAGTATATCTATTTCTAATTTATATATTAGTTTTATATATCTATGAAAGATATGCCAGATAGATCTTTAAATCACTATTAGATAGGTTTTGATTATCTATAAATACTGACTATGATCTAGACATTCCAGCTTGTAGCAGTCGTAAATTTCATTTTTTTAGGCAATAAGTAAAAGAGGTTTTTTACCCAAGGCAATCAGCGCTCGCTCTAGAGTTTCAAGTTTTGTATTGTGGCTAGGGTTAAGTATCCTCCTAACTTCTTTTTCATTGACCCTAAGAAGATCGGCAAACTGACTCTGATTGAGATTCTTCTCCTGCATCGCTAACCAGATTGAAGCCTTAAAAGAAGTTTGTACTGGTGTTGCTACCAGATACTCATCTTTAGCTGCTTCATTTGGTGTGGGAATTTGGTCGCGACGGATAATTCTCCCGGCGATCGCCTCATCAAGACAATCAGCAGCTTCAGAGAGCGCATCCTCTATCGTATCCCCTTGAGTAATAGCTTCGGGTAAGTCACGGAAGGTAACTGTAAACCCACCGTCAACTTCATCTGGAGTTAAAGTCACGGGAAAGGAGAAGCGACTTTTAATTTGATTATCCTTTAAATTCATTTTCCTTGATTCCCAATTGTTTGAGCATTGCTTTATAAGTGCCAGTTTTCAGCTCATCTTTCAGATTCCGAACTACCGTATATCTTTCCCCGTAGTAGAGGGTTATGTGACTGCCCTTGCCACGGCTGGTATCGATGTTAACTGCCAAACCTTTGGCTTTAGCTAGTTTTTTAACCTTCTTGATAAATTCACTACCTTTCATCTTTAATTGTAGGACATATATGTCCGATACTATGGGTTCAAGTATAGAAGTGGGCGTGAATTTTGTTGTCTGCTGAATTACTCAGGCGGTAAACCAAATAATTCTCGGTCAATCTTCTTATCAAGATACTTATCCAAATCCCTCATCACTTGCTCTGATAAATTAGGATTTTGACGCATCAAGCTCATCAAATAAGCACCTAATAAAATCTTTTTTCTCGTATCCTGTTTTCTTTTTTTAGCATTATTTTTTACCAAGTCCTCTTCTATTGAATTAATCGCCTGTTCCCGTTTAGAAATACCAGTCATAGTTCACAAATTTGAAACAATTATAGATAGTTTGATAAAGGAAAATTAAAGATTGCTTGCTAGTCCAAACCATGGAGATTAAAAATTAAGATTAGCTGATTAAATAATTGCAGTAAGTATAAAACTTTTATCGTAGATAAAAGCGCACTTAGGCCTTTGTATAGCAACGGAGAAATTTTGGTCGCTAAGGTCTAGAAGGCGGATTGCGTAAGCTTCTCAGAGGATGATTTTTACCAAATCGTTGACGATCAAAATGGTACTGTCCGTAAACATTAATATGTGCATGGCGCGTGGGCCAAATATGCTTTAAATCCTCATCATTAATAGAATATCCTTCACGTCGAAGCTGCTGTACGACTTTATTGATGTAAACTGTGTTCCAAACAATAATGGCATTGGTAACTAAATTGAGACATCCAACCTGATTTAGTAATCGATCGTCTTGCTGAGTTTTCAGTTCTCCTTGATTGGCATAAAAAAGCTGAGAACGAAGGCTGTGCAAAGCTTCCCCTTTATTTAGTTGTCGTTTAAGTCTGCGTCGGTTAGTTTCATCTGCATACCAACGAAGAAGATGAATAGTCTTAATCAGTCTTCCATACTCTTGAAGAGCGCGCATTAAAGGATGTTTGCGCGGAAAAGCCTGAAGTTTCTGTATGACCAATGATGCCGTGACCCAACCCATCTTGAGAGAGCCGACTAATCGCAGCATCTCATCCCAATCATCACAAATTAATTCTTGATTGATAATTCCCTGAATATGCTCTTTGAGTTGTGGATAGACATCAAGATCGATGTCGTAAGTGCGATACAGCTTCTGGTCGGCTAAATCTCGAATACGAGGAGAAAAGCGCAATCCTGACAAATCAAACAGGGCAAAAATCTGACTTTTCACGGCATCTTTGGAAGGGAGAATAAGTTAGGTAACAATGTTAGCTAACCTTTTTCAAATCTCGATGCTTCCTCTACCAAATCCGACAACCCCATTGAAAGTGTACTCATTGCTCGCTCCAATGCTTCAATTTGGCCACGACGAGACAAAGCTTCGACCGCCTTCAAATAAGCTTTACTCCCAGCTTTCCCTAAATATTGATGACGAGAGGGATTGCCATTTTTGGTGACAAAAATTGGGTCATGGGACATCCATTTGTAATACCAATAACGACCACCATGGATGTCCTTTGGCTTGATAACGGACAATCCAACAACCAGAAGGAGCAATTTCTCCTGACTGCTCAATTGCCTTAATGTCTTTTTGGAGTTGTTCAATCAGAAAGTTAAGTTCAGAGAGCCTACTCCCTAAATCTTTCTGTTGTCGGGCATTGGGCATAGTGAAGTAATCAAAATTAGAAATATGTTAGCGAACATGATTCGCTAACATATTTCTAATTATATTTCTCAATCACACCAATAAACAAGAGCTTTACTCAAGATTTGAGCGTAATTGCCATCCTTCACATAAAGATTGTAATTCTAAAAAACCACGCCATAACACTGTAATGCCAATATTACTTTTCCTCCGATGACTCAAGTAACCTCCCAAACGGGCTACAGCTTCTATAGCCCAAGCTACGGTTAAATCTACTGTGGTCACTGGTTTTTGAGCTTTGGCAACCAAAACCTCAATCTGAACCTCATTTAAGACCTCTGATGCTGCTGCTTCAGGAGCAGTGCGATTCAGATAAGTCATTTTTAACAATTGTGCGGCAATTTGGGTTAAAAACCCTAATAAAACTTGCATACTGTCTCCAGCGAGTCGATAGCTTTCTGCTTTGCAGCCCGACTTCAAAATTTTATGATATTCTTCAATCCGCCAACGGTAAGTGTACCATCTTAAAATGGTTTGTGCTTGTTCCCCATTCGTAACGGGTTCGGAGGTCAAGATCATCCATTCTACGGGTTCACAGCCTTCGGGCGGGTCAATTTCTACCGCATATACTCCATAAACTTCAAAATACTCTGGCTCTCTAATTCTGGCAGGACTGCGAAGTTTGATGGGTGCATATCTAATTGCCAGAGTAGCCGTTCGCTCTTTTCGATTTGGGGTTTTGGCTAATTCTACTGCTACTTCCATCTTGATTGGTTGAGATGGTAGCCATGACCATAAATAACTGTTTGACTCTGATAATGCCCTATTATGTGCTGCTCTTACCACTACTCCAGTATTGGCGGTTTGACTGACTTGTTCAAAGACTTCCGCTATATCTCCTTCTCTGTCGAATACATGAACCATTTTGGGTCTTTGACTCTCTGATTTAGCTGTTTTTAAGAGTTTCTCGACATCTTTGAGAGCTTCGATCCATTTATAAGATTCTTTTTGTTCAATCGTACGTTTTCTAGCTCTGAAAAGTTTTTTCTTCTTTTGTTTCTTAGTTAAATTCTTACTTTCTTCATGGTCTCGATGCCAGAGTTTTTCTGTTAATAATCCTATTGGTTGTCCATTGTCCCCATTAACAGCTAAGGTGCTATGTAGAATTAGTCCATTCCCCCCATTGCCAATTGGTCCATATTCGGCTCTTTTTTCGAGGATTTTCTTATAATCGAGATAGGTTGTATCTCCCACTGCTAATACGATGGGGAGTTCTTTAATCTGCTCTGCTGTTTGAAGATGATAGGGTTGGCACACACTGAAACGGCTAGTTTTCGGATTGGCAAAGAATTCATAAGCTCTTTTCAGGTCACTTGCCCTCTCAAAAATTTCTGAGAGTGGCTTGCCATATTTTAACGATAATCTCGATTCGATGAACATCGCCCTTTTGGTTAAACGTTGATCTCCAAAGTCGCATTTTTCCGTTATTGAATTTTTGGTCTGATTCATTCACAAGTCAAAATCTGCTCAATTATTTTGCTCTATCGAGAGCGCAGATTTCTCTAAATGAGTAATTGTTAGCGGATATTGTTACCTAACTTAATTTCTCTTCCAAAAGATGCCGTGAAAAGTCAGAACCAATGACAAGCCGTACTTTCTGCCATCGGCAATTATGCGATCGCAAGCACTGCCTTCTTTCTTGGGCATTTCTTTAGCCTCGTCTATGAACAGGAAGGTGCGGGGAAGTTTACTCTGTATCTCTCCCTGTAAGCGATGTTGGTTCATTAGTTGCCATGCTAGAGATTCAGCAGCGATCGCTCTTAGTTCGGTTGGTAGTTTGGATAAATCGATCCGCACCAGCTTCTCGTTAAACTCTGGTTGGGGACGGCTGAAGACTCCATACTGAAAAGTAGCAGCTAGCTTCAGCTTCAATTTCTGACTTTCTTTACATTCGGTTCTGAGAGTAGTTTGGTTGAGGGGTGGTTTGTGGATTTGGATTAAATAATTCTCTAGCTTAATTAACTCTTGCCAATCGGATAGATGTTCGTAGTAGCGGATTTGAAAAGCTTCCCCTGGATAATGGTCTTTAAGCAAGTAACGAATATGATGGTGTCCATCGATGCGTTTTTGAATGTCTCTAGCAGCACCGATGTAAACCAGTTGGTTCTGATGGAAGATGAAATAGATACCACTGGTGTTAGGTTTGCCGACAGGAAGTGTTTTAAGATTGATACTTTCGGCTAATTCCTTCTTCTCCTCATCTTGAAATGCCGTAGCTACTCTGCGGTTCAGTTCTTCCTCAATGTCATCAAAGTTGGGTGGTTCTAAACTCCATGTCTTTTGTCGCTCCTGAACTATACCCCGTTTGAGGTAGCAGGTTTTAATAATTTCAATCAGCATCCCTTCCTGATTAGGACCAAGACGCAGCGATTTCTTGAAAATTCCCGCCATCTGAATCGCCTGTAAATTCGATCCTCCCCCTTCAGGGTCGAGATTAACCACCAACGGATTGATACCGTGGGGAGATGCCATGTGTATCGGATAGCAAGTCTCGCCAACAATCTCTTGGTCGCCGTGAAAATCTAGCAGGATAACCTGCATATTTGGGTAAGTCTGACGGAGAGAAAAAGCGATCGCCTTCAACGTCTGCGTCTTTCCACTACCAGATGCCCCAATAGCGACAATATGCCCGTTGGGTAAGGCTTCAGGATTCCAGTAATAACCCTCTCCCAAATGAATACCTGCATCTTCTGTTGATGAAGTGTTGTTAATGGGTTCGGGTTTGAGTACGGCTACTGGTAATGGCTTTTCTTGACTGGCAAACATTGATGAGGTATTATTTAGGGGTTTAATACCTGTTATCGTTTATGGTTGGGGGTTTTTGCCGTGATCTGGGTTGGAATTAAAGCTTCAATTTTGTAATAGAGAAATGGGATTTGTTGGTCTGACTTAATTCTCTCAACCTTGAGCAATCAAAGGAACTCCATTACTTGTGGCTATGGTTAAACCACGACGACGGGGTTTTACTAGTTGTTCGTTAGCTAATTTAAGTGGGAAATTAGTCAATATGGTGGCTAGCACTAATTTAATTTCTAGCATTGCCAAAGCGTAACCCAAGCAACGACGATTACCACCGCCAAAAGGAATAAATTCATAAGGAGAAAACTGGCGTTCGAGAAATCTTTCTGGTTTAAACTGTTTTGGTTCGGGATAAAGGTCTTCTCGATGGTGAAGTAGATAAATACAGGGAGTTAAGGTCGTTTCTGAGGGAAAAGTTTGACCGCCGATTGTCACCTCTTGTTTCGCAATCCGAGGAAAGACAATTGGTATAATCGGATAAATTCTGAGGGATTCATTTGCTACGGCAGTTAAATAAGGCAGACTGGCGACCTCCAGAGGATTGGCATTGTCTCCTAAATCGTTTAGTTCCTCAAGTAATTTAGCTTTGACGGCTGGTAATTTGTGTATCCAATATAATGCCCAGGCTAATACTGTAGCAGTAGTTTCATGACCAGCAACTAACATAGTCATTAACTCGTCCTTTAACTCAGGAGCGGTCATCGATTGCCCGTCTTCATCCCGCGCCAGTAACATGAGACTCAGAACATCATTGCCTGTTAAAGACGATTGGCTGCGTCGTTCGTCGATTTCTGCCTGCAATAGTTCATAAACCTGCTTTCTTTGACGAACTACTTTACCCCAAGGACTCCAACTCCCCAAATCTTGCTGAAGCCAGGGGAAAAATAAAAAAGTAGACCGTAGAGGAGAACCAGTCATATCTAGCAAACTGGCTAATAGAGGTTTTAGTTGCTGATAGCGTTCTCCTTCCCTTAAGCCAAAAACTGCCTGTAGTATTACTTCCAAGGTAATATCCTGCATGGCTTTACTAGCTAAAAACGGCTGATTAGGTTGCCATTGATGCCCTACTTCCCTAGTAATCTGACAGATAGTTTCCCCATAGGATTTTACTTTTTCACCGTGAAAAGGAGGCATGAGCAATTTACGTTGTCGTTGATGGCGATCGCCATCAAGCAGAATCAGAGAATTACTACCCAGTAAAGATCTGAGAATTCCATTACTTCTACCCGCATCAAACTGTTTGGCATCAGTAGCAAAAATTTCTTTAATTGCTTGAGGATCGCTGAGAAATACTAGTGGAGGAAATCCAACTAGTTTGATCGTAAATATGTCCCCGTAGTTTCTGGCACACTCATCCAAAAAGTCGTAAGGACGAGCAATCCAGTTGGTTAACTGTCGCAAAGCAGACAAGGGAATCGTATTGGGGAGTTGCATAGAACACAAATTTCTAGTGGGAACTGATTGATACTTCCAGCTTTCATTCTAGAGAATTCTTGATGATTAGTTGCCGTTTTTTAATCGCTTTTAGTTGTTAGCATCCTCGATTAATATGATGATATCCAAAAGGATGTTTCTATCGCGATCACTCCAACAATTACTGTTTGAGTTCTACAATTCTCACTACCAAATTCCCACTGGCATAATAATCTCCCAACAACCTCAACACATCCTGTGGAGAAGCAGCAATCAACCGCGCATAAGCAATATCGCTGACTGGCTGCAAAGTAATCGTGTCGTAGCGCTCAATGTGGGTGGGAATAATCAGACCGTCGGCATCAAAGATTGTTAGCGTACCGCTAAGATAGGTTCGCTCCTGGGGTAAAACTGCGATCTTCTCGTATAAATCTTCATCGTCCAGGAAAATATTAGTCACGGTAGTAGTTATCGGTGCTACCCGCTTGATCTTCATCTGACTGGCAATAATCTGGCTTTCTTGAGAATTGCCCACCCTATAGGTAGTTCCCAGTTCGTCAGATACCAGTAAGTCATTCTGATTGAGGGGTTGAATAATTTCGTAGGCTTTCTCTATCGGTTCAGTCGTAATAGCGTTGCGTCCTTTGATATGTGCTTTAAGTAAGTAACGAGATGCGTCTTGATTGACGGTTTCTATTGCTCCCGACGGTAAACCTAATGCTTGGTTAAAATTTCTGACTATGCCTCCTGCCGAATTAATCTGAATGCTGAGAATGGCAAAGACTACCAAAATAAACAAGACAAACCATTCCGCACTGCTGCCAGTAGATAATCTCAACCTGGGATTGGCAGGACAGATCGCTCTAACTTTGGAAGGGTAAAACAGTGCTACTCCTGACTTAGTAAAGACATCGCCAAAAAAGCCCCAGAAATAACCAGAAACCAAACCTAGATAGTAACGATAGCCAAAAAAGGTGACGGGGAAAATTACAACGGCAAAGATGGCTAGTGCCAGAAAACTATGGGTGATGGAACGATGGGCAAAACGCTTTTCTAGATAATTGCTGAGGGGAAATAGCACCCGTCCCGAATAACTTTTAGTGGTATCGACATCGGGTAACTGTGATGCGATCGCACTGAGAATTAATACTACTGGATCGGCAGTACCCAGAATGATTGAGGTAGCAGCCACAGACAAAGCTATGTGTGTCCGCGACATCATTGTCCGAGTCTTCCTTTTTTACGAGGCAAGCTGTAAACGATAATGCGAACTACGGCTACAGATACCGTGATAATCGCGCCGATTAAATAAAGTGATTTGTCGTTAAATCCGCGTCCGATAAAGCGAATAATCGCCAAACACATCAGAGCAGCGATGATGTAGGGAGTGATATCCAACCACTGAGTATGGTCTAAAGCGTTGCCATCTAAACCCAAATATTCTTCTCTAACTACCCGTCTGGCTAACATGGGATTGCCCCCAACTCTCTGCTGTAGGGAAGATAATTGAGCGGGTGTGAGTTCGAGGTTTAATTCCGCAGCAGCTTCTAGCATGATGGCTCTAGTGGCAGAATCTTTCATCGGTTCGAGTTCGATTCTCGGCAGCTTGAGAAAAATGTCCCGTGCGGGAGGATAGGTAGCTAGTAGTAAAATTGGCTGTCCTTGGGTGTGAAGTTGGTCTAACCAGCAGCGCAAAGAGACGGGAAAGCGATGGGCATTGTCACAGATCAGAAATGCAGTATTAACCAACAGCCAGTCAGCTATTTCCTTCATCAACCCCATTGTGGAGAGAGTCTTACCGTCGAGGTTTGACCTATCCACCCCCAACTGTGCTGCTATTTCACTCAGAATTTGCTTGACCGTTCCTGGTTTTGTGACGGCTACCTGAAAGTTCATTTCAGTTAACTCGGCGGTAATGGCTTGAGCTAAGAAGGTTTTGCCACAACCAGCTTCGCCGACAACTAATAAACTAGAGTTTGCCTGAAGTGCTGCCACGATGCGACGAAATTCTTTACCTCGATAAATTTGTAGCGAGTCGGAACCGTCACGGGCAGACAGAGATTGTCTGCCCGAACCATCCCCCGACACCACATAGGTATAAATTTTCTCTGCGCCGTTAGCTAACTTTCTTCTGTGTCGCTTAATCGGCATGATTTAAGTTCCCATTCATTAGCGATCGCTTTAGCATCTTTGACAGCTTGCTCTTTAAATTCTTGAAGCTGTTGGGGCGACATACCTAAATTCATCGACTGCATTAATGCGTCAATAGCATTACCCGCCAGTTTCAATTCAAGCTCACTCGGCTCGTTGTTTCTTTGGTTCATTTACTCTCGGAGATAGACTTTCATCTCCTTTATAAGCTTCAGCCCTATAATCTGAAAACAGTAATTTTTCGTCGATACTTGGAGAATTTATTTTTTTCCACTTCTATAGGGGCTGGGGAAACGGAACTACTACGAAACGGAACTGAGGCTAAAGCATTGATTTTTGGTAGAGAGAAGGGGAATTGGGGGTGCATTGCGATCGCTTTTGTCAAGATTGGTGGGTTACGCGCTTATTGTTGATTTGACGTTTGAGATCATCTCGCGATCGCTATGAAGGTACAGTTTTTTGATAACCACGTTTAAATTAAATTAATTTTTCACCCTTTAATACCTCCATTTATCTAAGACAAGGATTACCCTATAGAAAATAAAAACACAATCAGCTCAAACTATTTTTAAACGCTCCTATGAGCAAAATTATCGCACTGTTCAATCAAGCGGGGGGGGTGGCGAAGACTACTCTCACTCTCAATCTGGGCTATCATTTACAAGAACGTTCACAGAGAGTACTGCTACTGGATTTAGACCCGCAAGCCTCCCTCACTACGTTTATGGGTCTAGATCCAGAACAACTCCAAGCAACTATTGGCAACACGCTTACTGAAGAAGAAGAAGACCTAACCCCGAAGCCAATCCCGATTCACGACCGACTTCACGGTATGGCTCTTGCTCCTGCTAATATCAGCTTATCGGCAGCCGAGTTATTTTTGGTCAATGCTGATATGCGAGACATCAGACTTAAAGATGCCCTAGAGCCAATTAGCAACGATTATGACTTTATTCTGATTGACTGCCCTCCTAGCTTAGCTGACTTTTCCCGTTATCTTATTAGTTGAGCGATCGCTGACTATTCCTTTATCCCAAAGTCCTATTTTCTCGTTGTTCATTGTCATAAAACTTAGCTTGTTGACAACAAAGGCTGGGCTGAAACCCCTATTCTTTGGTCGTTTTAAGACTTAACGGGAAAAGTCAGCCTAGCTTAGGGCTGCTCTCCTACGTAAGTTTAGTAGCTGCTACTCATATCCTCGTTCCCATTCAGTGTCAGTTCAAAGCTTTTGCTGGCACTAACATATTGCTCAAAACTGTAGCGCGGGTAAAACGCCGTCCTAATCGTGAGCTACAAATTGCTGGTTTTATTCCCACTTTGTTTGATTCCCGTCGCAGTCAAGACTCACGGACTTTAACCGCAATTAAGGAAAGATTTGCTAGTGTAGGTACGATTTATCCCCCTATTCCCTGGTCAACCAGCTTTGCTGATGCAGCCGAGGCACGAGTTCCTTTGGCAGTTTATGACAGCCACCACAAAGCTTTGACTGCTCTTAGACAAATAGTAGAAGGTTTGGAGAACTTGTAATGCCCAAAAAGCGCGATCGCCCCTATGGTGCAGATCTTACTCCTGTTGATTCTCTCGATTCCCTGTTTGGCTCGGCTGCGGCTGAATTTGTGTCAACTAAAAACATTAAAACTCGCTCTCAACCGCGACGTTATTTTGACCCAGCTAAACAAGAGCAGCTAGTACAATCAGTTAAACAGCACGGCATTTTAGAACCGCTGTTGGTGCGACCACTGCCGAAAAATCAATATGAGCTGGTGGCGGGAGAAAGACGCTATCGTGCTGCTGTTGCTCTTAACCTAGAACAAGTGCCAGTTGTTATCAAACAACTAAGTGAGACTGAAGCTCTACAACTAACTTTGGTAGAAAACCTCCAGCGAGAAGACCTCAATCCAGTAGAGGAGACGGAAGGCATTTTACAATTGTTATCCCTTCATCTTGACTCAACTGAATTAGAAAGTCGGCAGTTGCTTTATCAGATGAAGAATGCTGTCGAAAAGAAAAAAGAGCGAGATTCTCAACGGACAGCACAGAAATCATCTGCTACTACTTAATAGAAAGCGATCGCCCGTATTCAAGATGAAGAAACTAGAACACAGTTATTAGCAGAAGCGATCGCCAACTCGCTATCATTGAGTCAAATTCGTGAACTGGTTAAAGCCGAGCAAGAACCTAAACAACAGTCAGAATTAAAAACTCGTTTTGACACTACCTATAAGCAAGCCAAGAAAGCGAAAAAGCTCTGGAGTGATGCCAAGAAGCGTCAACAATTAGAATCATTGTTAGCAAAGTTAGAGAAGTTGATCTCATCAGAGAAGTAAAGGGCGATCGCTCTCTATTAAGTAGTAGCAGATGATTTTGACACTTTGATGAACCGAGGTATCTTCCGTGTCGGCTCTCGCAGCATTTCTTCGACCACATATAAACCATCCTTAAAAGTTGCCCTCACTTCAACGAAATAGCGAGGCATTTGCTCTCCTTTTTCGAGTTGAGGATTAAATTTAAATGGTTCTACGGTCGCAGACCAAACTACAGGAAGATGACGGGGTTGGGCGAAATTGAATTTTCGCGATTTTTTTAATCTCTTAAAAAATCTCAATTGATCTAGATTGCGGTAGATCGTAATTACGGGAGATTGATATTGGGGAATATACTGCCAGATTCCTCGAAGCACAAACCCTTGGGGATAGTTATTGATTTTTTCGCAGTTGAGACTGAAGTTGACTAAGGAGAAAGAAAGTCTGGGTTTTTGGTCACTGCCCGAAAATGTAGTTTGAGGATACAGCTTGAGAAACATTGGTTTTGAACCGTTCTTTTCTAGCTCTGAACAGAGCGACATATAGGCTTGACGCTGATAACCTCTATTGTATGACAAATCGTATTCGCGCTCGTCAATCGTCACCTTTAAGTAATCGCCCTTGACGTAGGGAGTAGCAATAATTGTGCCTAAAGCCTGGAAGATAGGAGGCTCTGCATCTGACTGCTGTTGTGGTTCTTTGGATTGAGATTTGGGTTCGGTTTGAGGGGGTACAGAAGATTCTTCTTCTGTAAGTTGAGTAGTAGATTCAGTCACAGGGGGTGTGGACTGTATGGCAGGTGAAGCTTCTGTAGTGGCAGATTGAGGTGTAGCTTTCTTCTTCTTCTTCTTCTTAGCAGTTTTAGCCTTGGTTTTCGTTTCGGTCTGACCAATGGTTTGAGTTTGAGCTTGGTTTTCTGTTGAGGGAGTAGTACGGGATGCTTTGTCGGCAGTGGATTCAACGAACTGGCTTCGCGCCTTATCTAATAAGGCTTGGTACATTTTACGTTGTCGTTCATTCGTTGCCGAATTGAGAAGCTGCTCTATCTTTTGGAGGTCAAGTTGTACAACGCTCATCTTGGTTTTTGAATTGACTTTTTATCAGTTTATACAACAAAACGCCTCTAGTAGTCTGTCAACTTTGAATTGATGGATAGAGGCAAGCAGGGTCAGCCATAGAAGCTTCCGGGGCAGAGGGAGATAATTACCCAAGATTTATTTCTCAAATCAATCTTGACGCTCTACTAGAAAAAGAGCTAGAACTAATCTACTTGATTGCTAGAAGCGTTGATTTCTGTTAATTCTCCGTCTGAATATTAACACTTTTAGGAAAAAAAGAAACAAATTGCTCTATTTGACCAGAGCGATCGCTTTTTGGGGCGGTAGGGCGATCGCATTTTAGATTAGCTTAAATAGGTGGTGGGCAAATTAATTAGTTGAGAGATGTTGCCAGTATTTTAATTTTGCTCACTCTACAGGCTGAAACCCTAGTTTTTCGTCGAGATGTAATTGCAACAGGCTATCACTATTGAGAATTGCCTCTCCTAAGTTTCGCAATAAGCTGCTCTTACTGCTTCTTGTGGTAAACAGGGTCATCAATTTCAGACTTTCCAAATCTCATCTCACCAGGCTTACCCGTTTGAAGACTTATCTTTCCTCTTAAATATCCTTCCATATCATCTTGACCTCCAGTTCCATCAGGCATTCGAAGCCCTCCCTTTATTAATGGCATTTCAGTCAATGAAAGTTCATAGAGGTAGGAAGAATTTAATTGTTTTTCTACTGCCTTGTTCATTCTTCCTTTAGGAAGAATATCTTTAATTTCCATAATTTTTAATTTTGATCTTGATTCAAAATCTATAAGCATAGCATTTCATATGAGCGTTTTAATTTAGCACATTTTCCACACTTCTTCACAATTTGACTCCGCCTGGTCTTAGGAATATATTTACACTTCTTAGAAGTGCGATCGCCCTATCCCTCCAACCCAACAATCAATTAAACTCATAAGCTTTCAAATTATCAATCATCCCGCAGGACTTATCAAACAGTAGTTCAATCCTGCCCGTATCCCCATGTCTAGCCTTAGCCAGTATCAGTTCTAGAATATTCTCCTACTGTGACTTGCATTTCTTTCCATTTGTACCAACCCCAACCAGCTTTGTAGCCCAATCTCCGTGCTATTTCTCGCCAATCTCCCAAGCTCAATTCTAGTTCGGGTAATTCTTTTAGCTGATAGTAAACCCAACCTTTTTGGTATCCTTTTTCTTCTTGATAGTCGATCAGTGCCTGTACTATTTCTAAATTCTCTTCATTGTATTCTGTGTCGAATTCGGCAAAGTTGGCAGGGACAATTTCTACAACTCTTAACCGTTTTAGTTTCTTACCACTCTTTTCAGTTTTAAAGGTGAACTTAACCTGGCAATGGGGACAAGTAGCTAATTGTCTCTCCAGTTCCCTTGGGCTAGGTCGAAAAACATGGTTACATTCTGGACAACCAATTGCCCATAAACCTGACTTGAGACTGATTGGGTCGAGACTCCAAGGTATTTCATCATCGGGCCAGGGTAGATTTAAATGGGTATCCGTATGATCGATTACGATCGCGGTTTCTTTACCCGATGCGGGTCTTAAGGCTCTACCAATAGCTTGAAACCACACGATTAGGCTTTTGGTAGGACGAACTAATTGTATGGCTTCAATCCCTGGTATATCTACCCCTTCAGTAACAATAGAGTGTTGGCATAAAACTAATATTTTTCCCTGTTCAAAGGCAGATAATAGGGTTTCTCTTTCTTTTTTGGGGGTTTTACCATCTAGGTGCATGGCAGGAATACCTGCATCCCTAAATCCAATAGCTAGTTCTTTTGAATGTTTGACACTTACGGCAAACAAGACTGTTCTTTTGAGATAGGCGTGTTCTTTCCAAGTATCAACGGCATCGCCAATAATTAGGGTTTTCTCAACTAAATCCGCTAGCTGTTTTTGGTTGTAATCTCCTCCTGTCGTCCTAATTTTGGCATTGGCTGCATCGATAATTTTATTCGGGGAATAGATTTTAAAGGGGGCGAGATATTTCTTTTCGATTAATTCAAGTACCGATGAACCCTTAATTAATACGTCAAATCCAGGCGTACCGCTATAGAGATATCTTAATCCCCTACCATCAGTACGTGCTGGGGTGGCAGTGCAGCCTAATATGTATGCACCTCTTTCTCTGTAATGCCTCATGACGGTGGCATAGGTTTTACTGTGGCAGTGGTGAGCCTCGTCGAAGATAACTAGAGATGCTGGTGGTGGGGTGCGACGAACTAAGGTTTGAATTGAAGCAACTTGAATTAAACTTTCTGGATTGGGTTTTATTCCTGCTTTAATCATTCCAATCTGAAGATTGGTTACTGTTTCTAGCTTGGCTGCGGCTTGAGTTATTAGTTCGGTACGATGGGCAATAACTAAAACTGGTTCGGACAGGGCAATAAATTCTACCGCAACTGCTGTGAAGATAATTGTCTTACCCGCCCCCGTAGGAAGCTGCACGGCTACACTACTGTATCCATTAAACCAATGGGAAAATATCTGTTGGACAAGATCTAGTTGGTAAGGGCGAAGCTGAATTCTAGTTTGAGCATCGGCAGTCATAGTTCGATTTAGGAATATATTTACTCGAATTGGTAAGGCTCGCGCCCGTTAAAACTATTCGCGATCGCTCCCTCTAGATTCACGCTTACCCAAGGCGATCGCTATTTCTGGTAAAAACAAAGGTGCGATCAATGCCCAGATTTCGGCTTGAATATCAATGCTAAAGTTGCTTAAATAAGACTGAAAGTCCCGCCAGCCGCGGGTTTTTAATTCTAAGAGTACTTTTTTGGTAGCGGCTACTGGTTCAAGTCTCATCCACTCTCTGATTTTGGCATCATTAAGTAGTAAATCTGAGTCTAAAAAACGGGTACTACTCCTATAGGTTTCATATAGGGACAGTACCCATTTTTTGAACGCCATCATCCCTCCTATTTCCGCGATTAGTTTCTTGATGTAGTCGCGACTTAAGCCTGTTTCAGACGCTAGGGTGTCTACGGTGAGTTTATTTCTCACGGATTGTAAAATTCGGGGAACTGCCTGGACTATTTTGTATTGACTTACCTGTTTGAGCGTTCCCGCTTCGGGGCAAAGTTCAAAGGCATGGCGATTAACAATATTGATCCCTAGTTTTTCCAGGTAATCAATTTTATGTCCAGTCCCCACCAAGTAAATTACAAACTCTTGGTCGGGATATAAATGTGCCCTTGGTCTGCCTATCAGTTGAGTTACTTCTGCATCAATTAAAGATTGGTAGTAGTCATCAAATCCATCAAGTGACCCATATAAGGTATTATATTCATCTTGAACCACACCCAGATTAATTTGAGGTGTACCAAATGCCGCGATCGCATTTTGGGATTTAAAGGCATTACTACCCCTGTTGTCATTGAACCACCAACCATCGAGTTTTAATGGTTCTGCATAGCGTTTGATGCCTAATATGGGAATTCCTGGATGCTGGGTTTTTAAATAGTTGATTAAAGATTCATTTCGCCCCCTAGAGGTATCTGACCATTGATTAGACGACATCCCCGACATTTCCACATTAACCACGGTCAAGTTGTCGAGGTTGGGTAGCTCTTGTTCAATTTCAATAAGCTCATCGCGATTCACCCCCAATCTTTTAGCCAGTAATTGTTTATTGCCAGTGGCATCAAGTAAAATAACTTGGCTCATGGACAGGAGAGTGTCACCATGTCGGGGATCGGAGGTGGTAACAATCAGTTGGCGGCGGTTATCAATTCTGATAGTCCCTGGTATCAATCCCGCCCAAATCATTAATAAATCAACCAAAAAGTTACTAGGTAGGTTGTCAATATTTTCAAGGGTCATGGCGCGGGCTTCTTGGTTTAGATACCAATTAGCGGTAGACATTGATGCCTTCCACTCTTTACCCCATCCTTTGACTCTATCTGGAGAGACAGATAAATCCTGCCAGCTAGGATGAGTGAGTGCGATCGCCTTGATGATTTCTTCTAAATCTTCGGGGGGTTTGGGTAATTTTTCGATTATTTCTTGATGGTTTGAACCGTAAAAATCGGCTAACTTTTCTTGACCTGATAGTAAAGGAATCAAGTTTTCTCTTAGGGGCTTAAGTAAGTTAAATAATTCGGGGAACTGTTCTAACTCAACCATCTTAGTTGAGAAGTCTTTGATATCGGCGGGGACGGTTTTTGTACCTCTAATTACACGAGAAGCTTCATCAACAATTGCTATATCTTGGCTGTAATTGTAATCTTCTAAACTTGGTAAACTATCGAGACTAGCTCTTATTTGATTATGGCTTAAACTTTTTCTACGTGCGAATCTAAAGCCGTATCCATCCCCAGTTGAAGCTGCACAAATAGCTACTTTTTCACCATTGCCTCCCTCAACTTTCCACTTATTAAACTTACAGTTTTGACAGATGGGATTGAGCTTTGATTCGTCTTCAAAATCTTTTAAGCTATCAATTGGATAACCTTTGTTTTGTAGTTT
Organism: Cyanobacteriota bacterium; assembly: GCA_942490675.1. Taxonomy (GTDB): domain Bacteria; phylum Cyanobacteriota; class Cyanobacteriia; order Cyanobacteriales; family Xenococcaceae; genus Waterburya. The sequence continues at coordinate 91,832 of CALNYB010000033.1, forward strand.
TAAAAATAGATGGGCATTGTGACATAAACTTTGTACGTCTGGGTTTTCATCACCTTCACTCGCCCATTTTTCATGAGGATTACCTAATGGTGTAACTCTTAATGGGTCATGATTCAAGCCATTGTGCCTGACGGATAAATCGTTAAAGTTACGTTCTACTGTTTCAGTAGTGGGGTTTCTGTGGTTTAAATCTAAGTACCAAGTTTTACCATTACTGTTGGCAAATTGCCCCATGTCGTGAGACTTGCCCTGCCCCATAAAACTACGATCTAAGACAAATTGCCAACCGAGCGAGCGCAGTTTGGCAATTACTTCGTGTCGTTGCCCCTGAGAGAATTTGATTTTAGGGGGTTGTTGACCCTCGTAGTCACTCTTGTTAGGTAATGGTGAATCGGGGTCGTATTTGATGGTTTTGGGTAGGGTGACAGATATATTTTGGTCGCAGTATTGTCCAAATCCTTTTTTGAACTGCTTACCTAGTCCCTTAGCCTTGGCAACTAACCAGTCCCAAAATTCAGACTTGGCACGAGCAGTTTCTACTTTCTCGTATTCTTTTTCTCGCTCTAGATATTCTTGGTACTCATCTGCATCTGGCTCGTTGGCTCGTGGAGGATTATTAGTTTGACATTCAGCAATAGCTGCCTCTCGATACTCATCATCATGCGACCAACGATACCAATGGATAAATTTTGTTAAGTCTCGTCTGGCGGGTTCAGGATTACTTCTCTGAGCCGAACGCCATACTGAATCCCATTCTCGTTGATTCCAATCCCCACCAGTCGCGCAAGCATGGCAGTAATTGATAAATAATTCGTAGGGATCGCCCTCAACTGAATAACCATCACGTCGGAGCTGCTCATCACAACCAATTAAGTCACTGGCTACAGCAAACCCTATAGTATTGCGCTCGCTGACTACTCCGTTTAAAACTGACTGATTGGCTTTGGATAAAGCTAGGTGTAGGGGAATTGAGCCTGTATAGGTAGTAGATACAGTGGTCGGAGCTTCAAACACAGGTTTAGGGTAAAGTTCTGATTCAGGTTTCGTCAGAATCGATAAGTCTAGATTGCCATCCCTGCGACCACGTTTATAAATGCGCCAGCGTTCTTCTGAGATAGTCTCAGGGAATGGAATACCTGCTTCGGCAAAATAAGCCCTAATTCCCGCGATTAATTGCTCGTAGCTGTAACGAGATTCAGACCAGTATTCTAAAGTCTGTTCTTTGCCTTTTTCCCGACGATGAAATCCCGCCATTCTCATGGGCTGGTGAGGATTGGCGATCGCTGGGTCAGAATTGAGAACAATACAAAATAGTTGTCTTAAATAAACTGTTTTCTCAATGGGGAGGTGTTCTGTTGCTTTCCAGTGGGGATGATATGATTTACTGCCTGAATGAATTATGTAAGCAGGTTGTAATCCCGAAATGGTAACAAACTCCTTAATAATTCTTAACTGTTCTTCTGCTGTTCCCTCGTCAAGTTCGGCGGCAATGTCGTCTGATACCGCGCAAGCCTCTTTGATTGGATAGCCTTGGGGCTGTGTAGGGATAAAGAATACGCCACCGTCGTTATTTCTTGCCCAATTGCTGACATATGACCAACAGTCGGGAATTAATTGAGTCCTCACTCGATTGCTACCACTGCCCTTGGTATGCCAAGCGCTCATATGACCGTCGGGTGAATAGTTGCCAACAATAAATTTGTTGTGACCGAGTTTTAACCAAAGTTCGTGGCTGCCATCAACAGGTAGGGTTAGCTCTAGAACTTTCTTCCATGCAGGGAATCCAGATAAAGTAAGTTGATTAAGCATCGCTGCCACCTACATCAACTCTTTTCCGAAAATATTTTCTTTCAATCTTCGTTTGTGGCATAATTTAGACGTGGCATCGCCATAAAATTAAATAGAAAACCGCGCCACCTATCTCAATAGAGAAGGCGGGAGGTTGCTTAGAAGGCAGTTGTTCACTCTCCAAAGTAAAATCAACTGCTTTCGGCTTTATTTAGGGTTATTGTAGAACTTTATTGGCGCTTATTCTGTATTTGTCATAGATCTTTTTGGTTTGTAATAGAGGACACATGTTTAACCTAATTTAGGTGGTTTAGCTGAGTTTGGAAACAGTGAGATTACTGTTTTGCATACGCCTGACAGGCGATCGCCACAACCCAACAATTATCTGATAGTTACAGAATATTCGTGATCCTGAGACAGCATCGCCCAACCAATCGCACCAGTCGCATCGACTTTAAGCAACTTCCGAATCTTAGTTAAATCTGGCTTATAGCTGACCTGAACATATTCGGCGGGTAATTCTTCAGGAGGAACGTTTAACAATACAGCAGGTTGTTTTTTCCTCAAACCAATCTTGACCGCCACACCATCAATCTTTTTGATATCAGATCTAATCATCTGAGCAATTAGATATTTCCTCAATCTAGCTGCTCCATTCTCTGCCTGTTTAGCGAGGGTTTGAATTCTTCTAGCTTCAGCTTTTCTCGCATCGGCTAATGATTCTTGATGTCTGATGTATCTAGCGGTCTGCTCGGCTTTACTCTTGAATGATTCCCCAGTAGAGAGCCAAGTCGCAAAGGTGGATTGTAGCTTGGTTTCTCTCTCTGATTCGGTTAAAGTTTCATCATCCACCAGATCGGCGATCGCATTCTCAAGCTGTTGGATTTCGTCGGATAGTTCCCAGAGTTTAGTTGTAGTCATAGTTTGAATTGTTGTTGTTTAGTGGGCGATCGCCACTGATAGCGATCGCCTAAGATAATTAAGCAGCAGGTAAGCTAGGGTTTTGAGTTCCTTCTAACTGTTGACGCTCGGCAGTAAGACCTTGTAACTGTTGGGCTGTCCAACCATCGACACAAGTTAAATCGCGAGTTCCTTCGATGTCGATTAGCTGTTCTTTGTAGGCAGACATAAAAGTAGCGATTAGATCTAGTTGTTCTTTCTCTGCTTCCGACTCACGCTCACGCCAGTCAAAATCGACGGTGTAATAAACTCCGTTTTCTCCCACTTCCCGATTGAAACCAAGAGTAAAAATTCCTAGTCCTGGATCGCCATGTTCCATCACTTCCTGCACTTTGTTGAACAAGTGAGCGATCGATTGTTTCTTGATATAGCTACAGCAAACGGTATTTTTAGGCAGTATAGAGGAGTCAACGCCAGGAGCTGCGACAAAGAATAGTTGAATCCAGAGAACATTCTCAGTTTTGCCCAAAGTGCCGAAGAATTTAGAGACTTTGATGATGCTGATATCTATCTTTTGGTCTGGGTTAGTTTTCCTGTGCTGCGCCTCAAATCCACCAACAAATAAACCGCCATTTTTACAGTTGAGTCTTACTGAATAGGGAACGTCGGGCAGACAGATAGCATTCTCAGGACGTGTGCCAAATACGCTGAATTGATTTGATTTCTTAGTTCTAGTCATGATTTTGATTTAGTTTGATTTGGTGTAGAGATTATGTTTTATCCCCCAATTTATGGGGGATATTAAGATTAATAACGAGGCATATAATCTGAGACGTAATAGTTATATTCGTCGAGTTCTATATATTCGTAATCGTTCTCAGCCCAGAGAAGAAAATCCAAACCGTTTCTCTCTTCGGTCGAATATCGAATCATATCTCTGACTTTAATTTCAGCCTCGGCCTTGGTATAGCAGTGGAGAAATTTTGGTCGCTAAGGAAAAATCAACTACTGAAACCCTTATAAATAAAGGATTTAGATTTTAAGAGTAAAATTATATGGCGATCGCTGCTGAACAAAATGAGCATTCTTTAGCTAGTGTCCCACTTTAGCCCTTTACTGGGACAGTTTTTTCTAAAAGCATTGCTATATAGTTATCACAGGCGACAAGAGATTTAATCTCTAATAACTGTAAGCGGGACAGTTTAGATCAAAAAATCTCTTAGCGACCAAAATTTCTCTTCTGCTATACAAACGCCTGTTATCGTTTGATAATTTTCCGGGACGGTTTCAGCATTATATAGCTCGATAAATTCGACTTGAAATTGTTCGATTAACTCTTGCAATATTTTCGCTGTGTGTTTGTATTTCAGAGACTGCGTTCTCAGAGCGGGTACTTTGCCGTAATTAGGGTCGAGTTTTTGGCGACGAGATGCTTCTCCCATACAATCCTCCAGTCTGATTATAGTGATAACAACATACTAGAAGACCAATTCAGTATTTATAGTAAAATCTTGTCTTTTCATAGATTCAACTGTTCCGATACGATGATAAATCGCCCGTGGTCACGAGGTGCGATCGCCTGACTAAAAAGTCTCGCTATATTCGGGGGCGGTTAGTGCCGAAGGTAGAGAGGATGAATGGGGAGAAAGTAGCGGTGAGAGAGATTTTAGAAGTTTTAATTAGATAGTTAAGGTCGGGATTAGGTACTGGAGGCTAGTTGTTAGTCGCTAATTGCTAACTGCTAATTGTCTATTGCTTAAATAACATCCCAACTAAAACCATTTTCGGTGAGAGTTCCGTCGATAAACTGTTTGAGAGTATCTGCCATCTGTTGTTGTTCGCTGATGCGGGGATGTCCTGGTGTTACTTGCTCGTGAATCAGAGAAAATACTCGTTGATCGCTCTTTTGAGAACGATATTCAGCGATCGCTTCCGTTAAATATGTATCCCACTGGCGATCGTGATACATATTAGGGAACATTCCAATAAAGTAAGCATAGGGGTGTTTTGCCCGCAAATTAACAATCAGTCGTTTATAGTGTCTTTTCCAATCCTCAGCAGACATATCTTTGCCAATCTCAATCGTCGCAGAATCGTTTTGACCGAGAGCAATGATTACCAAGTCAGGAGTGAAGTTATCAAAGTTCCAAACATATGCTTCATCTAAAGGCTTGACCTTGTTGTAAAAAGCCTCCATTCCCGTACCGTTATGCCAAAAACCATAGCCATCTACTAAAGATGCTCCTGATTGTGCTACTAGAGATAATTCAGCACCGTAATCTCGCGCCAAAATCGAACCATAACTCCAATAAGCATTAGAAAGAGCATCATGACTGTCTTTATCTTCAGGATCTTGTACTCCTGCTTGGGGATATTCGACGATGCTGGCTGCGGAAATTGAATCTCCGTAAACTTCGAGAGTCCGAGAAGATTTAGGAGTAGGTGGTACTAGTTCGCCGTCAATGATTAGGCGATGTAGTTTAAATTCTCCCGTAATATAATCGTTACGTTTGATAATTTGTACTTGATGAACTTTGTCTGACAAACCTTCGGCTAGATTATAGACTACAGGTTGCCCTAAGGGACTTGGTTTCAACTCAATGGTTTTGGGGGTAGGATTATCATCTAGATAAACATCTATATAATTGCCATCATTCCAATTATCTTCGGAGAGTTCGATTTTGAGATTTGTACCTTGAAATTGAAATCGAACCGATGTCCCAGGAAATCCAAAAGATGGTGCTTGAGGATCTTGCCAGTCAAGTCTACCAGAATAATTGAGATAGGGATTATCTCCAAGAATCGTTAGAGAATTAGTCACATAATTGGGTGTTTCTGCTGCAAGAGAAGTTGATGGCGATAATATCTTCAAGGTCAAACAAGTTAACAAAAAGAAAATTACTGGTAGTAGTTTTTTTAGCCTCCTGATGTTGTTGCGCCTGGTTATATTTTTTCTGTGAGACAAACTAATCCGCTCCCAATCCATCCGATTTACTACAGCCTAGTTACTGTATTTGACATCTTTTTTATACTAACTAAGCTGAAGCTGATGCCTCCGCTTCTGGAAGATTTGTCTTCACTAACACCTTTACCAATGCTGAAGTTGATCGTTTTGGTAATGCCTCTGCTACTTCCAGTTCTACTTCCAGCGCTGTTGGTTAATCGTTAGTCCTTTTAACAAGTAAGACACGAAAATCTAATTTGATAGTTTGGCAGCTTCCCTGGGCACGCGTATGGCTAGGGAAGCTGTTATTGGTTTAATACCCCCAGCTTCTAGGAAAGAGATCGCCCGTTTCAGATAGTGCGATCGCGCCAAGCGTCAAAGCGGGCGACCCATGTTAAGAAAAATATTGTTGAGGTAATGCTTAGTTAGACATAGACATAACATTGATCTACTGAAGTAGTTAGCTATTATGGGCAAACCACAAATCACTGTTAGACTTTCTCCATCCCTTAGAAGTGGAACTAGATCAGTACATCGAGCGCACTGGAACGTCAAAGACTGATGTGGTGGTAAGTGCGATCGCGCAATATCTGGGCTGTACAAAGGAAGTGCCATTAAGTCAGAGAATGGCTGAGTTAGAGAAGAAGGTGGCGGAGTTGGAATTTGAAGTAAGGGGTCAAACTGTAGATGGCTGAATTTGATGTTTTCCTCTGTCACAACAGCCAAGATAAACCAGAAGTCATAAAAATTGCTCAAGAACTTCAGAAACGAGAGCTTAAACCTTGGTTAGATGAGTGGCATCTTCAACCAGGTTTGCCCTGGCAGCGAGAGCTTGAAAGACAAATTACAAATATCAGAGCAGCCGCCGTTTTCATAGGAAAAAGTGGCTTCGGTCCCTGGCAGAGAATGGAAATCGAAGCTTATTTACGTCGCTTTGTAAATCAAGGAAGTCCCGTTATCCCAGTTCTGCTTGATAATGCACCCAAACAACCAGAACTACCAATTTTTCTAGAAGGGATGACTTGGGTAGATTTTCGTCATTCAGAATCTAACCCAATGAATCGATTGATTTGGGGGATCACTGGAATTAGACCTGCTGATTTTGGTACGAGATTAAAAGCTCAAGCTCAATCTTTCACCTCAGATTTGGGTAATGGTGTCAATTTAGAGATGATTGCTATCCCTGGTGGCACATTTATGATGGGTTCGCCCGAAGGTGAAGGGTACGATGACGAAAAACCCCAACACAAAGTCACCGTCCCGTCTTTCTTCCTGGGCAAATATCCCATTACTCAGGCACAGTATCAACAAGTAATGGGTGAAAATCCCTCTAATTTCAAAGGTGATGACCGTCCCGTAGAGCTTGTTTCTTGGGATGATGCAGAAGAGTTTTGCCAAAGATTATCGCAACAGACAGGGAAAAAATATCGATTACCGACCGAAGCAGAATGGGAATATGCTTGTCGCGCGGGAACTAGCACTCCCTTTCATTTTGGCGAGACAATTACCACCGATCTAGCTAATTACGATGGCAACTATACCTATGCTAATGCACCCAAAGGAGAGTATCGCCAACAAACCACACCAGTGGGAAGTTTTCCGCCTAATGCCTTTGGTTTATATGACATGCATGGAAACGTCTGGGAATGGTGTCAAGATGACTGGCATGATAGTTATAAGAATGCGCCAAATGATGGTAGTGCATGGGTTTCAAAAGCTAGTAGTATAAAAGTAAGACGCGGTGGTTCATGGCTCACCAATCCTGATAACTGCCGTTCAGCGGTTCGCTACAACAATACGCGCGACTTTCGTAACTTCAATATCGGTTTCCGTGTTGTGTGCGTCGCCCCCAGGACTACATAGCCCTCTGCTCTCTTGCCCTCTTGCCCTTTCCTCGGAAATTTTTGACTATATACTACAAACAGTATTTTAAATACTACAAAGTAAAGAAGCTGTCAAAGGTTTAACTGTTCCCTCAACTCCTCCAAATTCCTAACCTCATCCCAATCAACCCCCGCAGCTTCTAACAAATCGATCGCCACACCAATCAAATGCTGCGGATATACTCTCTCGGCTGGTGGTACTGGTTCTGTATTGTTATCCCGTACAGTGCTAGCGGTATCTGTGAGCCATGCTTTTTGGTCTTTTCTGATTTTGATATTCACCGTGACCAGTTTTTTACCTGATGTTTTTTTTAGCACTTTAGCCTTAGATTTAGTAGTTTGGGCAGGTTTGACTTCAGTTGGCTTTACTTCTGGTTCAGGTGTTGGTTCAGGTGGTTTAGTAGGTTCTGGTTGGGGTTTTTTAATACCTGAGAAGTTACCTAGCTTCATTCCCTTCATTCTGTCGTTCATTTCCATAACCTCACACATTCAACTGCTAGTGATTGATAGGCTTTAGCCCCAGGCGATCGCGGTGCGTAGTCGATGACGGGTATCTGTTGGGCGATCGCTTCGGCGACAGAGATGTTTTCAGGTACGAGAGTTTTAAACAGGGTATAGCCTGATTCTTCGGCTGCTTCGGTGAGTAAGTTATCGGCTTCTCTGGTGATTACTAATTTAGAGCGATATCTAACTCTGGCGACATCGATGGGAACATCGGGGCGTTCTCCTTTAATTAGCTGTAATGCTTCTGATAACCCTTTTAAGACCGCAGGTTCACAGATGACAGGCATCAACACGCGATCGCTGGCTAAGATTGCCTGTACCGAAGCAATGCCCAAACCAGGGGAACAGTCCATCAAGCAGACATCGAAGTCTTTTAGTTTATTTAGTGCAGGAGTAAATAGATCCGAGTCAGCATCTAGTTGAAACATTCCGATGTCTCCAGGTATCAGCCACAGGTTTTTAGTCTTAGTTGCCAAGGGTTGAACCTCACCATCACTCAACCAACTTAATGCTGTTGGTGCATCACCATCAAAACCCAAGCCAAAACTTAAAGTCCTCTGTCCATCCAAATCGATTAACAATACCTTTCGCTTCGCGGTAGCAAGACTTGCCCCCAAATTAAGGGTAGTGGTACTTTTCCCTGTACCGCCCTTGAAATTAAAAACGGCAATTTTCAACATAGCATCCTATAAAGGTTTAATACCTTGTTACGTTAACTATTTAAACCTAAGAACACATTAACGTCTAAAAACTTAATATTTAATTGAGTTTATAACTTAATAACTTAATATCTTAAAAGGTCAAACGTCTAATATTTTTAAGAGTTAAAAAGTTCAACAGTTCAAACCATATTGAAACTCAACTAAGACAATCTCTAGCCCCCACAGCAGTAGCAAAGATTAGAAAAGTAAATTTCGTTTTGAAACTCAAGTGTAGTCTAGCTTGTCCGTCCAACTTCATCACTTCACCTCACACCTACCTCTGCCCATCACCTAAAAATCCTGCTTCTATTTTCACCCCAGCAAGGCAATTGAATTTTAAGTAACTCGTAGAGCTACAAAATGTACTCTGGGGGTTGAGGGGTGTTTCTGGGGTGGGGTAGCGAATTCTGTGATGTGGGTCATAAAAATTTGTGAGAAGTTTTCATATTATGTACATAAGAAAAAAAATTATTTTTACATAAATTCGGTACTATGACCCAGAATTCTGCACCTACTAATTCCATCCGTCCCGACGAGCTAATGGCTGAACTTGGTATTAAAAAAGATGCCTACTACAAAGATTTAAAGTATCTAGACATCACTCCAGAGAAAGATTCTGAAGGTAAAGCTTATCTCACAATCGAACAAGCTAATGAAATTAGAGCTTTAAGAAATCACGTAGTTGAGACAGGAAAGCGGAACGGTTTTGATAATAGTTCAATCGTTAAGGTTGATGATAGTAACCTAGAGGTTTCTGATAATAGTGAAACTGAAGAGGATATCTACATTAATCGCGAAGAACCTACAGCTAAAATTGATTCAGACATCATCCGAGAAGCAGAAGAATTAGCCGCTCGTGGCATGGCGATGAATGACTTGATTAAGATTCAGTTAGCTTCTCAAATGAGCTTCGAGGATCTCTCCCCAGACTTACAAGAGAAAGTAAATATAGCTCATGAGGTGGCTAACCCAAAGTTTACACCAGCAGCGATCGCCCAACAGCTTCTAGCCCAACACCGCCAGCAAAAAGCACAGGCGGAAGGGTAAATTACGCAGATAGTGAAACTTTTAATCAAGTTTGTAATGCGATCGCTGCTGGTCATTCTGTAATTGTTCTCGGTGAAGCTGGTACGGGTAAAGCCGATTTTGCTCTAGCTCTCCATGATGAGATGTCAGGGGAGTTTCAGAGTGCGATCGCAACTTACAAGGGTTCAATTAAGAAATTCTTTATTGCGATCGCCATGCAGCTTGGTTGCCCTACAGAGAATGATGAAGGTAAAGCCCTAACTGTTGATGCTCTCAAAGAAGAGATTCTAGTCAACAGTGGGGAAGATACTTTACTTATCTTGCCTGAAGCTAAGAGGTTAACTACTTCTATCAGATATTGGTTAGAGGACATGATTTCTGCTGGGGCTAGAATCTGCTGTTTTGCTGTGGCTAATCCTGGGAGAGATATCTTTCTCGATATGTTAGAGATTGAATTGGATCTGCCAAGCGATCGCCAAAATCAAAGACGAGCAGCAGAGAAATAATCTAATTGACGAAGCTGTTACCAAAAATCTTTCTCTAGCTCAGATTAAAGAAAAAATCAAAGCACTTTCCACTGAAGATAATTCTGCTCCCTCACCTTCTACCCAGGTGAAAACCATTACCAGTCGTCTCAACCGCTCTAAGCTATGGGAAAAGAACCCTAAGAAATGGAAGCAGGTACAAAACTGGTTACAAAAAATCGAGAATTTATTAGAAGAAGAAAAATAATAATTAATCTTTGAAAAATATTTTTTACAGTAAGCTGAAAGTTATGTGACAAATATATATCAATCGCAGAGGAAATGACGGCTTTATCCATAGTGTTGCTGATCAAAATATTGTTTACACTTACTTTTTGGTGTATTCCGTTGCTATTTTTTCCAGCTTCCTTATTTATTCGCCTGGGTATTCCTGAACCGCAGCCAATACTTTTCATTCGCTTACTAGGAGCAGCTTATGTAGCGTTAACTGTGGGCTATATTTTGGGATTTCTAGCCTTACATCAAGGCAAAAATATACAAGGCGTTGTTTGGGTAGGAATTGTTAGTAATGGCTTGGCTTCAATAATTCTATCTATTTATGGAGCTAGCGGTCTTTGGAGTGAGTGGAGTAGTCTTGCCCAATTTTATATGTGGGGGTCAGCTATTACCACTGGATTAATTACATTTGGACTTTTGATTACAGGTTATTAGAGTAACAATGCACAGAATAACTAGCTTTATATTCAAACTATATAAAAAATTTGCCAATTTAATTCACTTTTATATTTTATTTATTTTCTTATTCTTTGTGCTTGCAGGTTTTCAATGGCGTGCTAGCAAATTAATGTTGGGGGTGCAAAACAAATTACTTGATAGCCGATTTTGGTACAACCTAGAAGATGTTCGGAGTTTTTTTGAGAGTATAAATGTTATTAAAGATATAGATACAGATATATATACTTTTAAAACAGGACTCAATCTTTATGCTACTACTCAAATAACTCTCGATCTTCTCTTTCCAATAATATACGGAACCTTATTTGCTGTTTTCATTATTTTTCTTTATAAAAGGAAAGGTTTTAGTGCATTAACGCTGCCGAAATTTAAAATACCAGAATTCACGCCAATACCAGGATTATCAATACCAGAGTTCACGATAATAAAAGAATTTAGGTTGCCAGCATTAAGACAGCTAGGATTAACACTAAAAACGTTAATATTGATTCCTAAAATAGCAGCATTGTTCGATATTTTGGAAAATTTTGCAACTGCTGCCCTTGCTATTTCTTATCCTAAGTTACCATTTTTATTAGTACATTTAGCTGCGTTGTTTACGCTGATGAAATGGTTGACATTATTGTTATGCTTACTTGCCATAGGTTATGGACTTTTTGTTTGGTGTGTCAGAAATAGACAAAATATATATCTATTCTGGAAGGACTATATATTCTATTTACGTGTACCAATTTATGCAGGAATACTGCTGTTACTTTTTCCCATTTTAGCCAACACCTTAGCTGCTAAATTAATTCAAAATTTATTTGTTATGCGAGGCGTTAAGCAGCTTGTGGTCGCAATGATGGGAGCTACTATGGCTGCTTTAATGGTTTCTTTTACCTTTGAGAGAATTTTTGATAACGCTCCTAGACTCTTTAATGTTGATAGATTTTTGGAGCTATCAAAGCGCGAACGATATAACTTAGCTACTTTTCTAATTATTGTTAATTGGTTATTTATAATTCTTTCTTCGTGGTCAGAACTCAAAGCCTGGGTTATATGTGGAGTAATTGTTGCTTTATTTTTGAGCGTGCTAATAATAATAATAATAGAAATGCTCGGTAATAAAATTCGTCAGCGATTAGAACATTCTTCATCTCATAATAGTACTCAAAGAACAGAAGAAGATTTTCTGGGAATTGCACTAGGTATTGTTGGTTTAGTTATATATATATTGACTATTTTCTTATACCAACCAGGTTCTTATACTGTTATGAAATTTGGTGAAGCTCCTGCTCTAGTTTATATTTATCTATTGATTTGGATAATAACAGGCGTTTTGGGAATGTTAACTTCCGTTTTTGATCGTTTTCGCATTCCTATTGTTATTCTGCTAGTTCTGGTTTCTGGATTTGGCTATTGGGCATTTGGGGTTGATCATTACTATGAATTATCTACTCCCAAAGATAAAGTTCAATTAACTAAAGTACAAATAAAGGAACAAGAAGGAAATAACTTAAAAGAGCTGAAAAAAGCATTTGATGAACGTTTAAAAAATCAACCAAAAGATAATCGAACGCTTGTTGTAGTTACTGCTAGTGGTGGTGGTATTCAAGCATCAGGATGGACTTCTCAAGTTTTGGGCGGTCTCCAAGAAGAATTAGGCATCTCATTTACTCAAGCAACTGGTTTAATCAGTTCTGTATCGGGTGGTTCAGTAGGAACTATGTACTTTTTAGATGCCTTTGACGATACACAAGGTTATCCAGTTGCTCAAAATAAACAGAACCAAAAAGAAAGTTGTATCGATCAAGACAATCTAAAGTTTCAAAATCAAGCTTTAAATAACATATTCTGTAATGCGACTGAAGATTGGCTTGATGCCGTAGGATGGGGAATAGCTTATCCTGACTTATTGCGTTTAACGGGATGGTTTTCACCTATAGTTGATTTTATTTCCGATAAATATACCGATCGCGGTTCTGCACTAGAGCAAGATTGGCAGATGAAAATGCGCGATCCAAAAAACAAAACATTTCTATCAGATTGGCGCAGGAAAAGCTTGAGAGGAGAAATTCCTATTCCTGTCTTTAATGCCACTTTGGTTGAGGATGGTCGTCGTTTTTTAATCAGCCCAATGAAATTCATTACAGGAACGATTATAGATTTGATTAATGATGATGATGATCGTAAAGTTTTAGATTTTCCAACTTTATATCCAGATTTCGATCTGAATGTAACTACAGCAGCCAGACTATCTGCAACTTTTCCTTATGTCTCTCCTCTTCCACGTAACGATAAAAACATTTCTTATAACATTGCGAAAAATGAAAAGTTTTACGGTAATTACCATATTGCCGATGGAGGATATTTCGATGCCTCTGGACTATTTACGGCGATCGAATTAATAGATGAAAGATTTGATTCTTTTGTTAACGACTTGAAAATTAAGCGATTCTTATTTTTGCAAATTAATGCTTTTCCCAAATCGAAATTAGGAGAAGGAAGTAAAGGAGATAAAGCCTGGCTGATGGAATCAATTGGACCCCTGACAGCAGCCTACGCTGTTCGAGATTCAACACAAATCTCCCGTAATTTGAAGGAAATTGAGTTGCTAAAAAAAAGAGTAGATAATCGAAAGCAAGACGAACAAAAGATAAATGATAAACAGAAGATAGAGATAGAGTCATTTACTATTTACTTTCCTGAAGGTTACAAGCAACCCCTCTCTTGGAGGTTAACTAAACAGCAGAAAGAAAATCTAAAATTTGCTTGGAAAGATGTTCAACAAACCTCAAATTTTCAAGAACTCAAAAAGACATGGCATGATAAGTGGAAAATTCCTTCAGAGTGGAAGACACAAAAAAAGGATGAACAAAAAAGCTGATTAAAATCTTGCTAAAAAAAATCTGAATTACAGTGGGTTCATTTGATCGAAGTCTAACTTAGACTTCGATTTTTTTCTTGAACAGATAGTTTAAACGACCTAATTCCCCTTTCCACTACGAAAAATCTACCTTTTAACCCCAGTTCCGTTTTGTAGTAGTTCCGTTTCCCCTGCCCCTATAGAAGCGGAAAAAATTAAATTATCAAACAATCGTCGAAATATTACTGTTTCCAGATTGTGCTGCTGAAGCTTATAAAGGAGATGACTCTCTATCCAGCAGCAATAAATGAACCAGAGAAACCAACCGAGTGAGCTTGAAGCAAAATTATCTACCAATGCCATTGATGCTGTAGCCAAAGCTTTCAATTTAGGTATGTCACCCCAAGAGCTAGCAAAATTTAAGGAACAAACTATCGCTGATGCTCAAGCTGTAACTAATGAGTGGGAACTCGAATCATGCCCATCAAAAGACACAGAAGAAAGTTAGCTAACGGCTCAGAGAAGATTTATACCTATGTTGTGTCGGGGGATGGTTCACGTCGACAATCTCTGTCTGCCCATCAAAGCTCTGATTCGCTGCAAATCTACAGGGGTAAGGAATTCCGTCGCATCGTCGCAGCACTCCAGGCAAATTCTAGTTTATTAGTTGTCGGGGAAGCTGGTTGTGGCAAAACTTTCTTAGCTCAAGCGATTACCGCCGAATTGACAGAAATGAACTTCACCGTAGCCGTCACCAAACCAGGAACGGTCAAGCAAATCCTGAGTGAAATAGCCGAGCAGTTGGGGGTGGATAGGTCAAACCTCGACGGTAAGACACTCTCGACAATGGGACTGATGAAGGAAATAGCTGACTGGCTATTGGTTAATACCGCTTTTCTCATCTGTGACAATGCCCATCGCTTTCCCGTCTCCTTGCGTTGCTGGTTAGACCAACTTTACAACCAGGGTCAACCAATTCTGATGTTGGCTACCTATCCTCCTGCACGGGATATTTTTCTCAAGCTGCCGAGAATAGAACTCGAACCGATGAAAGATAAGGCAACCAGAGCAATCATGCTAGAAGCTGCTGCGGAGTTAAATCTGGAACTTACTCCCGCTCAATTATCTTCTCTACAGCAGAGAGTCGGGGGCAATCCCATGTTAGCCAGACGAGTAGTTAGAGAAGAATATTTAGGTTTGGATGGTCAGGCATTAGACCATACTCAATGGTTAGATATCACACCCTATATCATTGCTGCTTTGATGTGTTTGGCGATTATTCGCTTTATCGGAAGAGGATTTAATGATAAATCACTGTATTTAATTGGTGCGATTATCACCGTATCTGTAGCCGTAGTTCGCATTATTGTTTATAGCCTACCTCGTAAAAAAGGAAGACTGGGACAATGATGTCGCGGACTCATATAGCTTTGTCTGTGGCTGCTACCTCAATCATTCTGGGTACTGCCGATCCAGTAGTATTAATTCTCAGCGCGATCGCCTCCCAGTTACCAGATGTCGATACAACCAAAAGTTATTCAGGACGGGTATTATTTCCTCTCAGTAGTTATCTAGAAAAGCGTTTTGCCCATCGTTCCATTACCCATAGTTTCCTGGCACTAGCTATCTTTGCCGTCGTAGTTTTTCCCGTAACCTTCTTTGGCGATCGCTATTATCTAGGTTTAGTTTCTGGCTACTTCTGGGGCTTTTTTGGCGATGTCTTCACTAAGTCAGGAGTAGCACTGTTTTACCCTTCCAAAGTTAGAGCGATCTGTCCTGCCAATCCCAGGTTGAGACTATCTACTGGTAGCAATGCGGAATGGTTTGTCTTGTTTATCTTGATAGTCTTTGCCATTCTCAGCATTCAGATTAACTCAGCAGGGGGCATAGTCAGGAATTTTAATCAAGCATTAGGCTTGCCGTCGGGGGCAATCGAAACTGTCAACCAGGACGCATCTCGCTACTTACTCAAAGCACACATCAAAGGACGTAACGCCATTACTCAAGAGCCAGTAGAGAAGGCATACGAAATTATCCAACCCCTCAATCAGAATGACTTACTGGTTAAAGACGAACTGGGAACTACCTTTCGAGTGGGCAATTCTCAAGAAAGCCAGATTATTGCCGTAGTAATGAAGATCGAGCGAGTAGCACCGATAACTACTACCGTGACTAATATTTTCCTCGATGATGAGGATTTGTACGAGAAAATTGCAGCTTTACCCCAAGAGCTAACTTATCTTAGCGGTACGCTAACTATCTTCGATGCCGATGGTCTGATTATTCCCACCCACATAGACCGCTATGACACTATTACTTTGCAGCCAGGAAGCGATATTGCTTATGCGCGGTTGATTGCTGCTTCTCCGCAGGATGTATTGAGGTTGTTGGGGGATTATTATGCCAGTGGGAATTTGGTGGTAAGGATTGTAGAGCTTAAGTAATAGTCAATAGAATCAATCTTTTGAACTATCGGACTTTTGAATCGCTACTTTACGCTTAGATTCCAAACGAACCCGCCATTTCTCGTCAATTTCCGTAGCTCGTTCGTACAGAGAAAGAGCTTGTTGTTCAAAATTCTTCGCCAAATCCAACAGTTCGTCTAGGGTTTTCTCGTCGGGTAGTTTCTTCATGCCAAATCCTTCAGAATATCGAGAATTCTTTTGCCTCTTATTTTAGCTTCCATACACTGTCCCAATAACATTCCTAAATCTTCTCCTGCTTCTTGAATTTCTGCACTCGTGGTATCGGGTGCATTCAGACGTTCTGCGATCGCTTGTATTCTCCTGCGGGAAATTTCTACAAACAGTAAACCATTGTTAAACAGAGCTACGAATTGAATTAGTCTAACGTTATCGGGAAAACTAGATAAAACAGGTCTAACCAAACTTAAACCTTCATTTGCTTCCCTTTCCGTTATTTCTAATTCCAAGTTTAAACGTTCGATAAGAGATTGAATTTCAGAGGGAATCGGCATTGCTGCTCTTTAAAACTTTATTTAACCTACAGATTTTAGCCTGAAGTTATTCATTCTCAACCTCAGATCACACCAAAAACCCCCAATAATAAACGATAACAGGTATTAAACCCCCTAACTAATACCTCGTTCATGTTTGCTCCTAAAGAAAAGCCATTACCAGTAGCCGTACTCAAACCCAAACCCACTAAAAATACCCAACAAACAGAAGATGCAGGTATTCATTTGGGAGAGGGTTATTACTGGAATCCCGAAGCTTTACCTAATGGGCATATCGTCGCTATTGGCGCATCTGGTAGTGGAAAGACGCAGACCCTCAAGGCGATCGCTTTTTCTCTCCGTCAAGCATACCCCCAGATGCAGGTTATTCTGCTGGACTTTCACGGCGACCAAGAGATTATCGGCGAGACTTGCTATCCGATACATATGGCATCCCCTCACGGTATCAATCCGTTGGTAGTTAATCTCGACCCTGAAGGTGGTGGCTCTAACTTACAGGCGATTCAGATGGCGGGGATATTGAAGAAATCGCTGCGTCTTGGGCCCAATCAAGAAGGGATGCTAATTGAGATTATTAAAACCTGCTATCTCAAGCGGGGTATAGTTCAGGAGCGACAGGAGACATGGAGTTTTGAGCCTCCTAACTTTGATGACATTGAAGAGGAATTGAATCGTCGAGTAGCTACGGCATTCCAAGATGAGGAGAAGAAGGAATTAGCTGAAAGTATTTGTATTCGAGATTTACCAGTGGGTAAGCCTAACGCTAGTGGTATTTATTTCATCTTCCACCAGAACCAACTGGTTTACATTGGTGCAGCTAGAGACATCCAAAAGCGCATCGACGGACACCATCACATTCGTTACCTGCTCAAAGATCATTATCCAGGGGAACAGGTAGAAATCCGCTACTACGAACATCTCTCTGACTGGCAGGAGTTAATTAAGCTAGAGAATTACCTGATCCAAATCCACAAACCACCCCTCAACCAAACCACCCTCAGAACTGAATGTAAAGACAGCCAGAAATTGAAGCTGAAACTAGCTGCTACCTTTCAGTATGGAGTTTTCAGCCGTCCTCAACCAGAATTTAAAGAGAAGCTAGTACGGATCGATTTATCCAAACTACCCACCGAACTAAGAGCGATCGCTGCTGAGTCTCTGGCATGGCAACTAATGAACCAACATCGCTTACAGGGAGAGATACAGGGCAGATTACCCAAGACCTATTTAATTATCGATGAAGCCAAAGAAATGCCCAAAAAAGAAGGTAGTGCTTGCGATCGCATAATCGCTGATGGCAGAAAATTCGGACTTTCTCTAGTCCTTGCTTCTCAGTCAGAAAGACATCTCAGCCAAGACGTAATCGGCAACTCCGCCAGCAAAATCGTCCTCCCAGTTGACCAAACCGAATGCGCCAAAGTAGCCAAAAAATTCAGATTTGCCGAGAAAAAAGTAGCCGAACTTACCTCTCTTACGGCTCTCTGTCGCTTTGGCAAAGAAGCCGAACTACTAGAAATTCTCCCTTACTACCAACGTTTAGAAGATGTTCAGTAAAGTTAGACAGTTTCTCCGCGATCGCTCTCCAGATTGGCTCAACACCGAAGTCAATAAAGACCTGCTGCCAAATCTCACAGCCAACATAAAATCCTCCCAACCAACTACTCATAACAATCTAAGAGAGAACGAACAAGATTATAGTGCGATCGCACTCTTACAACAGAAAATCTCCCCTGCACCTCCGCACCTCTGCACCCCTGCACCTAACACCATTACTTCAGAAATCAGCTTTCCCACCCCAGGAACTCCTCACTGGCGCAGAATCAGACAGGTATTTCAAGCACTCGACACTGCACCCCAATTCGCCTCTTACAACCAACTCATCGAATACATTAGAGAAACTACAGGAGTTGGCTGCTCTCGTAAATTAATTAGCAAGTGGAAAAAACAGAAAATAAGTCAAAACTCACAAGTTACAAGTCACAAGTTTCCAGACTACACCTGTGGCGATCGCTCTTGGCGCAGCGAAGCTGAACGCGAAACAAATATTGTTAGCGTATCTCCTGCAATGACTATTAGCGCAGCTATCCCATCTAGTGCTTGCCAAGAGATGGGGGTCAACAGTTTTCAGTTGAACCGATCAGTAGATAATTCTAGTAACGATAATTCCCTCAATCGCCTGACCTTACTACCTGTAAAAGCGTGGACATACTTGACAGCAGCAGGAATAACGATCGCCTTAGTTGGATGCGAATTACTACCTCTTCAACTTTCCAACAATCGACTACCTGAAAATGTTGCCTTTGCTTCCGTTACTGCACCCTTACCTCCTCTCCCAGCAACACCAGAAACCAGGAAAAATCGCCTCGAACCCCGCAATATCAAAATCGAACTTACTCTGTCTAATCCGACTGACCTCAAAGTTAAACCAGGAGACATAGTAACCGCAGGACAAGTATTAAGCGATCGCGTCTCAGAACGTAACCGCCTCCAGGCAAAGAAAAAACAACTACAGCTATCCCTCCAAAAACTCAACTTACCATTAACCCCAATTCCCCAACCCAAACCCATCCCCGAAATTGCAGAACTTCCTCCAGTCTCCTACGCCGAAGAAGAAGCTGCCATCAAACTTCATAAGCAGAAGTTAACCGAAGCCGAAAGTGCGATCGCCCTCCAGAAAGAGAAAATTGAACAGCTTCGTTCTTTATTTTCAACTAAAGCAGAGGAGAAAAGGAGCGGAGGAGCAAGGGAGAAAATAAGTTCTAATTCCCCCCTGCACCCTTGCACCCCTGCACCCCTGCATGAAAACTGCTCACCAGTACAGGGCGGTGTTTCCAAACACAAGCTCATCCTCGAACACGAACAAGCCAACCTGAAAAACCTAGAAACTGCCCGACAGTCGGCACAAATCCAGCTAGAAGTAACCCGAAGCAAACTGACAACTGCCAAAGAACAACGTGCATACATCGAATATCAAAGACAGCTAGAACAGACCCGACGGGCGATCGCCCTCCAACAACAACAGCAAGCAATTGCCAGCCAGGAGTCAGAAAGATCGCGAAGAAGAGCAGAAAGAGAATATAGCCAAGCCCAAATTGAAACCCAGATACAAACCCTCGACTACCAAATCCATCAACTAAGCACCGTTACCGCACCCTATGAAGGCACTATCAAAAAAGTTAAATGGACTGGTCAATCTGACCATCATCTCACTGCCGTTGTTACTTTATCAGTTAACAGCGATCGCCCAACCATCGCCAACAGTAGAGCCAAATCAGTTAACAGTCACCAGTAGGGGCGAACGGCTGTTCGCCCAACCCAACGTTATCCCTTGTATAGACAGCACCACAGAATGTATCGACCAATTAACCCAAAAAGCGATCGCCAATTCCCCCGAATTAGTTACCCTAGACGAACAAATTGCTCTAATTGATAAGCGGTTAGTTGTGGCAGAAAAACGAATTGACCATACATCCAACAAACGCTGGACGAATTATATATCAGGCGATCCCCTCCGCATAGCAGCTAATGTTTTCGGTGGTGGCGTTTGTATAGCAGAAGAGAAATTTTGGTCGCTAAGAGATTTTTTGATCTAAACTGTCCCGCTTACAGTTATTAGAGATTAAATCTCTTGTCGCCTGTGATAACTATATAGCAATGCTTTTAGAAAAAACTGTCCCAGTAAAGGGCTAAAGTGGGACACTAGCTAAAGAATGCTCATTTTGTTCAGCAGCGATCGCCATATAATTTTACTCTTAAAATCTAAATCCTTTATTTATAAGGGTTTCAGTAGTTGATTTTTCCTTAGCGACCAAAATTTCTCCACTGCTATACCAAGGCCTAACAGAAGAAGTTAGATTGTGGTTTAACAATAAACTTTCCACCTATAGAGAACCCGACCGACCTTATTTAGCCAAATATCTTTTTTATATGCTGGAAGAAGTAGAAGAATATGTCTCTTTAAATCCTCTAGCAATTAGCTGCCTCTTTAAAGCAGTTAAAGACTACTTTGCTCCTAGTTCACTTCAAGCTTTATTAGATGGCTTAGAGGAAGCACTCGGCTGGAAGGGTCAATCTAAGATAACCGCTCCTTGCGTAAAATTTGCTTATGAAGAGATGGCTCAATCCGTCAAGTTATCTCTTGCCGTTGACAGTTAGGGCATAGCTCGCTCCCTCTAGATTCACGCTTACCCAAGGCGATCGCTATTTCTGGCAGGAACAATGGTGCGATCAATGCCCAAATCTCTGCTTGAATATCAATACTAAAGTTGTTTAAATAAGACTGAAAGTCTTGCCAGCCGTGGGTTTTTAATTTTTCTAGTACTTCTTTGGTAGCAGCTACGGGTTCAAGTCTCATCCACTCTCTGATTTTGGCATCAGCAAGTAGTAAATCTGGGTCTACTAAACGGGTACTACTCCTATAGGTTTCATATAGGGACAGTACCCATTTTTTGAACGCCATCATCCCTCCTATTTCCGCGATTAGTTTCTTGATATAGTCGGGACTTAAGCCTGTTTCGGCAGCTAGGGTGGCACGAGTAATTTTAGTTCTACCTGCTTGAAGCATTCGGGTGACGGACTGGACTATTTTATATTGACTTACCTGTTTGAGCGTTCCCGCTTCGGGGCAAAGTTCAAAGGCATGGCGATTAACAATATTGATCCCTAGTTTTTCCAGGTAATCAATTTTATGCCCAGTCCCCACGAGGTAAATTACGAACTGTTGGTCGGGATATAAATGCGCCCTTGGTCTGCCTATCAGTTGAGTTACTTCTGCATCAATTAAAGATTGGTAATAATCTTCAAATCCGTCAAGTGACCCATATAAGGTTAAGTATTCATCCTCAACCACACCCAGATTAATTTGAGGTGTCCCAAATGCCGCGATCGCATTTTGGGATTTAAAGGCATTACTCCCTCGATTGTCATTGAACCACCAACCATTCAGCTTCAGAGCTGGGGCATATTTTTTGAGTCCTAAGATGGGAATTCCTGGGTGCTGGGCTTCTAGGTAGTTAATTAAGGCAAGCAGGCGGTTTTGACAGTTAGGCGACCATTGATTGCTACTCATCCCTTCTATTTCCACATTAACCACGGTCAAGTTGTCGAGGTCGGGTAGCTCTTGCTCAATTTCAATTATTGAATCGGGATTTACTTCTAATCTTTTAGCTAGTAATTGTTTGTTAGCAGTAGCATCAAGCATAATTACTTGGCTCATTTCTCTGAGCAGCTCACCATGCCTGGCTAGAGAGGTGGTAACAATTAGGTGGCGGCGGTTATCAATTCTGATAGTCCCTGGTGTCAATCCAGCCCAAATCATTAATAAATCAACTAAAAAGTTACTAGCTAGGTTATCAATATTTTCCAGGGTCATGGCGCGGGCTTCTTGGTTAAGATACCAATTAGCAGTAGCCATTGATGCCCGCCACTCTTTACCCCATCCTTTGACTCTTTCTGGTTCAACAGATAAATCTTGCCAACTAGGATTAAGAGAGGCAGCTGCCTTGATTATTTCTTCTAATTCTTCGGGGGGTGAGGGTAATAAATCAATTATTTCTTGGTGATTTAAACCGTAAAATGCCAATTTTTCTTGACCCGATAGTAAAGGAATTAAGTTTGATCTTAGGGGTTTGAGCAGGTTAAATAACTCAGGGGATTGTTCTAGCTCAACCATCTTAGTTGAGAAGTCTTTGATGTCAGCCTTGACGGTTTTTGTACCTCTAATTACACGAGAAGCTTCATCAACAATTGCTATATCTTGGCTGTAATTGTAATCTTCAACCCCTGGTAAACTGTCGAGACTAGCTCTTATTTGCTGGTGACTTAAACCTTCTCTACGTGCGAATCTAAAGCCGTATCCATCCCCTTGTGAAGCTGCACAGATAGCTACTTTTTCACCATTATTACCGTCAACTTTCCACTTATTAAATTTACAGTTTTGACAGATGGGATTGAGCTTTGATTCGTCTTCAAAATCTTTTAAGCTATCAATTGGATAACCTTTGTTTTGTAGTTTTAAAAATAGATGGGCATTGTGACATAAACTTTGTACGTCTGGGTTTTCATCACCTTCACTCGCCCATTTTTCATGAGGATTACCTAATGGTGTAACTCTTAATGGGTCATGATTCAAGCCATTGTGCCTTACAGGTAAATCGTTAAAATTGCGTTCTACTGTTTCTGTAGTGGGGTTGCGGTGGTTTAAATCTAAGTACCAAGTTTTACCATTACTGTTGGCAAATTGCCCCATGTCGTGAGACTTGCCCTGCCCCATGAACGAGCGATCTAAGACAAACTGCCAACCGAGCGAGCGCAGTTTGGCAATTACTTCGTGTCGTTGCCCCTGAGAGAATTTGATTTTAGGGGGTTGTTGACCCTCGTAGTCACTCTTGTTAGGTAATGGTGAATCGGGGTCGTATTTGATGGTTTTGGGTAGGGTGACAGATATATTTTGGTCGCAGTATTGTCCAAATCCTTTTTTGAACTGCTTACCTAGTCCCTTAGCCTTGGCAACTAACCAGTCCCAAAATTCAGACTTGGCACGAGCAGTTTCTACTTTCTCGTATTCTTTTTCTCGCTCTAGATATTTTTGGTACTCATCTGCATCTGGCTCGTTGGATCGTGGAGGATTATTAGTTTGACATTCAGCAATAGCTGCCTCTCGATACTCATCATCATGGGACCAACGATACCAATGGATAAATTTTGTTAAGTCTCGTCTGGCGGGTTCAGGATTACTTCTCTGAGCCGAACGCCATATTGACTCCCATTCTCGTTGATTCCAATCGCCTCCAGGGCTACAAGATTGACAGTAATTGATAAATAATTCATATGGGTCGCCCTCAACTGAATAACCATCACGTCGGAGCTGCTCATCACAACCAATTAAGTCACTGGCTACAGCAAACCCTATAGTATTGCGATCGCTCCCTACTCCGTTTAAAACTGACTGATTGGCTTTTGATAATGCTAGGTGTAGGGGAATTGAGCCTGTATAAGTAGGAGCAACAGTGGGAGTAGATTTATAAATAGGTTTAGGGTAAAGTTCTGATTCAGGTTTCGTCAGAATTGATAAATCTAGATTGCCATCCCTGCGACCACGTTTATAAATGCGCCAGCGTTCTTCTGAGATATCTTCAGGGAATGGAATACCTGCTTCTGCAAAGTACTTCTTAATTCCCGCGATTAATTGCTCGTAGCTGTAACGAGATTCAGACCAGTATTCTAAAGTCTGTTCTCTGCCCTTTTCACGACGGAAAAATCCCGCCATTCTCATGGGTTGGTGAGGATTGGCGATCGCTGGGTCAGAATTGAGAATAATACAGATTAATTGTCTTAAATAGACTGTTGACTCAATGGGTAGATGTTCGGTGGCTTTCCAGTGGGGATGATATGATTTACTGCCTGAATGAATTATGTAAGCAGGTTGTAATCCCGAAATGGTAACAAACTCCTTAATAATTCTTAACTGTATTTCTGGAGTTCCCTCGTCTAATTCGGCAGCAATGTCATCACTTACTGCGATCGCTTCTTTAATCGGGTAGCCCATAGGCTGTGTAGGGATAAAGAATACCCCGCCGTCGTTATTCTTTGCCCAATTGCTGACATATGACCAACAGTCGGGAATTAATTGAGTCCTCACTCGATTGCTACCACTGCCCTTGGTATGCCAAGCGCTCATATGACCGTCGGGTGAATAGTTGCCAACAATAAATTTGTTGTGACCGAGTTTTAACCAAAGTTCGTGGCTGCCATCAACAGGTAGGGTTAGCTCTAGAACTTTCTTCCATGCAGGGAATCCAGATAAAGTAAGTTGATTAAGCATCGCTGCCACCTACATCAACTCTTTTCCGAAAATATTTTCTTTCAATCTTCGTTTGTGGCATAATTTAGACGTGGCATCGCCATAAAATTAAATAGAAAACCGCGCCACCTATCTCAATAGAGAAGGCGTTGGGTTTGGGGCAAAAGCAGTTGTATCAACCGGCAAAAGTTAAAATCAACTGTTTTCGCTTTATTTAGGGGTATTGTAGAACGATCACGGCAATTAATTTCGATTTGTCATAGAACTTTTTGATATTTGTATTAGGTGACAGCTTTTATTAAAACCTAATTTAGGTGGTTTAGGTGAGTTTGAAAACAGTAATCTTACTGTTTTGCTCGATTTACTTTGACGATTTCGCGATCGATGCCTATTCTTCGCGCTGCTCCAGAGCGTTAGCTATACGAGCCACATTTTCAGCAATTGAAGCTAAATTTTCTGATGTTCTGATACGGTCTTCATTTAGTCCTTGAAGGATTTCCAACAAAGCCTAACTATCTCTAATTAGCGCACTGATTTGTCTTTGTGACTCTGCTATCTGTGCGCTCGTTTGCCTTCTCATCTCTTCTACCTGTCTTCTGCCTTCGGCGATCAGCGAAGCTGGCACTGCGTGATCGCGTCGCTGTTTGATGCGATCGCTTTAGCATGTTCTGGCGAGAATTGCTTCTACTTGTTCTGGTGTCATTTTTTTGAAGAGTCCTTATATTTAGTTTAATGTGAAGTGATGAGCGATCGCCCTTAGAAATTAACGAATAGTTACAGAATATTCGTGGTCTTCAGAAAGAGAAGCCCAACCAATCGCACTCCTTGCATCGACTTTAAGCAGCTTTCTGATTTTGGTTAAATCTGGCTTATAGCTGACTTGGACGTATTCTGGTGGCAGGTTTTCAGGTTCGACATTTAACAATACAGCAGGTTGTTTTTTCCTCAAACCAATCTTGACCGCCACGCCATCAATCTTTTTCACATCAGATCTGATCATTTGGTCAATAAGATATTTCCTCAATCTAGCTGCGCCATTCTCGGCTTGTTTGGCTAGGGTTTGAACCCTTCTAGCTTCAGCTTTTCTCGCTTCTGCTAACGCCTCTTGATGTTTGATATATCTTGCGACCTGTTCAGCTTTATTTTTAAATGATTCCCCAGTTTCAAGCCATTGATTAAAGGTGGATTGTAGCTTGGTTTCTCGTTCGTCTTCGGTTAAGTTTTCATCGTCTGCGATAAGTGCGATCGCATTCTCAAGTTGTTGGATTTCGTCCGATAATTCCCAGAGTTTAATCATAGTAATAGTTGTAGAGTTTTAATTGTTGTTGTTGTTCATTTAGCGATCGCCATTTCTGACGACCACCATGTATTTATTGATTAAGCAGCAGGTAAACTAGGGGTTGAACTTCCTTCTAATTGCTGACGTTGAGCGATTAGATCTTGTAATTGTTGGGCATTAAAACCATCAACACAAATTAAGTCTCTTGTCCCGTCGAGGTCGATTAATTGATCTCCGCACGCAGACATAAAAGCAGCAATCAGATTTAGCTGTTCAAATTCCTCGTCAGTTTCTCTTTCTCTCCAATCAAAATTAATTGAATAATACGATCCCTTTTCGCTAACTTCTCGATTAAAACTGAGTGAAAAAATGCCTAGTCCTGGGTCTTTTTCTGACATAATCTCTTGGACTTTATTAAACAATTTATTAATCGATTGTTTTTTGATGTAGCTACAGCAAACCGTATTAGGTGGGAGTATAACGCCGTCAACGTTAGGAGCAGGGATAAAAAATATTTGAATCCAAGGAGTATCTTTAATTTTTCCGATACTTCCGTAAAATTTGGAGACTTTAATGATATTAATATCAATCTTTTGGTCAGGGTTAGTTTTACGATGCTGCGCTTCAAATCCTCCGATAAATAGCCCGCCATCTTTGCAGTTTAAACGGACTGAGTATGGGATATCTGGGAGATAAATTGAATTAGTTGGTCTTGTTCCGAATACGCTGAAATTTGATTGATTTTGATTTGATTTTCTAGTTGCCATGATGCATGATTTAGTTTTGATTTTTGTAGAGATTGTGTTTTATCCCCCCAAAGAAGGGGGAATTTAAGATTAAAAACGAGATGAATAACTACTATTTGCATAATAATCATATTCATCTGAATCTATCGATTCTTGATTATATTCAGCAGCTAATTTAATCAATTGATTAGATAAATTCTGCTTGAGATATTTATTAGGATTATCAGCAAAATCATCGATTAAATCATCAATTGCTTTAAGTAATATTTCTTTGATTTTTTCAAGCGGAATATTCTGATAATCTTCTGACTGATAAATATAGTTTTCTGCCATATCATCAATACAATTATCTAGATTGATTGAATAATTAGGATGTTTAGCTGACTCAGATTGAATTAAATAATCTAATCCGAAAGCATAAGTATCAGCCTCTCGCTGCATTCCTCTAATCTTAATTTCAGCTTCAAAACCTTTTAAATGCTTGGGCGATCGCACCTCGCACCAGTCGCAGCGATAGAAAGTATTAAGAGTTTTAACATACCTTGAAACTTCTTCTTTTTGGCAGCCTAAATAAACAATAAAAGCTGGTTTATCTTCGGTAGCGTTGCCCCAGTTATGCCGATCTTCTTGAGCTTCGCAGATAGCAATATTATCTAATAATTTAGTTACTTGAAAATTTCCGTGTGGTGATAATTTGATTTTTTGATTTATCATGATTAATGACCTAATTTTGATTGGGTTTAGCCGAGGTTTGACTTTGACGAGCTTTGACCTCGGTTAATCTAAATATAATATGACTGGCATACAAAAATATAAGTTTTTTTTATATGTCGGGCGTGCTAGTATGTATAAAGTTTAGATCTAAAGATTATGCCCAAAGGTAGACCAGGGGGAAACCCAGACATAACCAAATTTGGCTTCAAGCAAAAGTATGATTGGGACGAGCCTTGCAGTGAGAAAATGACAATGCGGATGCCGTCCAGCATGAAAGCAGCGATTAAAGCTGGCTTAATTGAAGACTGGCAAGAAGTAGCTAGAAAAGCGATCGCAGCAGCACTTGAAGAAGCCAGGGGCGAAAACCCCCAGCCAAACCGACAAACCCCCTAAAAAAGAGAAAGAGCAACCACGCGAGGAGCAGGAACGCCGAGCCACCAACAGCCAGCAGAACCCAACGCCCCAGCAGAAGACCAAGACACGCCAGACCAGAGGGGAGGACGAGAACCAGAGGGCAACCACAACAGCACCCGCCGACCCCGCCCGAGGGCAAACGAGGCAGAGCCGAAAGAGCCAGAGCCACGACCACGAAACACACGCGAAGGAACAACACCAGCAGGACAAGCACCAACGGGAACAACCACCAGCAAACCGCGAGAGCCAGCAGCCACGGACAGCACGCAGCGAGAGGAACGACGGGCAAAGGCAGACCGCCCCGAACCGAAGCGACCAGAGGCAACGGAGAAAACCAGCAAAGAAGACGAAGCCCCGAAGAAGGAGCGAACAGCTTTATCTGCGCCAACAGCGCACCCAACCGACAAACGCACCCCAGCAGGCTTGCCCCGCTTAGTTTGGGGAACGAGAGGCAAAAGCGAAGAAAGAGCGCAACGAGCAGCAGGAGACAGGGAACGAGAGCCAGAAAACCCGACGGAGACAACGCCAGCGAACACAGAAGAAGAAGCGAGAACAGACACGGCACAACCAACGAAACACAACTACAATTATAGCACAGAAAACAAGAAAAAACAAGCCGAAACCGAGACACAGCAAGGGACACAGGCAAAAAGACAAGCCACCAAAAAGAAGCGACCGACCCCGCCCCACCGACCAACCAGAAGGGAAAGGCGAAGCAGAGGAGACAACATACACATTCATTCACCACCACCACATCACACACTAGGCGCGCACTATTTAATTAGCTTGGTAAAGATCAACTTGACGCGCGCCGTAATAAAAACCGAGCGAAGCGAGTCCAAGCACGGATACTAGGCGCGACGACACACCCCATTGCCAGATGCACCAACCGAGAGCGAGCGATGGGAGAGAGTCGGAGCTTAGGAGCGGTTTGCATGGATGCAAACAAACTTGCTGGCGACGACGAACGACCCAAATAAACAAAAGGGGCTACCTTAAATAAAAGAAATAGATAGCCCCATCCACACGGCGAGAGAAGGTTTGTGCTATACTTGTCCGCTTTTAGGAGCGCCGAAATAAACTGAACGATTAGTGAATCCTTCTAAGTGTAAGGCACGCTTTGGGCTTCGGGATAATTTGTGTATTGTGATGATGCGATCGCTCTTACTCAAAACTAACTAGAAACAGTATTAATTGCTTCTCTGCCTTCACGCTCTGCGCCTTTACTTGTATAGAAAATGTCATCGGGTTCTAATACTACGCCATACTCATCAATGATGCTGTATTTGTAGCAATCAAACGAAGTGTAGTAGACAGCTAGGATGTATTGATCGATGCTGATAAGGCGCGATGATACTCATAACAAAAGCGATCGCCAGTTTACTTTTAATTGTAGTTTGATTGGGGAAGTTGGCGCGATCGCGTCATTTCGATTTAAAGTATTTTGAAATTAATCATAGTCAACCTTTCTTCTCGATGCCTTCAATTGACCGCGTTTAACTTTACTTTCTAACCGCTTTCTCTTTGCTCCTTTAGTTGGTTTAGTTACAAATCGCTTTTTTTTGGGAATTGATACGCTTTTTATCAGGTCAACTAGTCGCTTCAAGGCATCTTCTTTGTTCTGTTGCTGAGTGCGAAACTGTTGTGCTTTGATGATAATTACACCATCATTTGAGATTCTCGAATCGCTCTTATTCAACAGCTTTTCTTTGTAAAAATCAGGAAGTGAGGACGCTTTAATGTCAAAACGCAGGTGTATGGCAGTGGCTACTTTATTCACGTTCTGACCACCTGCTCCACTCGAACGAACGGCACTTATATCGATTTCACTAATTGGGATAGTGACTTGCTCTGAAATTTTCAACATCAATTTTGTTACTGATAACCAAAATTTGACTTTACCCAAGTCTGAATCAGAAAAAAATAAAGTAGTGAAAGTAAATCTTCTAGGTGAAGAGTAGCGAATAATCTGACAAGGATAACGAACGTAGTCATATAGATTAATAGTCCAATCCAGTTACGAGCGATCGTGGCTGGGTTTTTTGTTAAGGATCGCGATCGCCAGTTGATCTCCACTTGTAGTATTCTAGGTTTATATCTTAGCTCAAACTGAATCTGGCAAGCTTAACCTGCAATGTAGTATGCTAAGAGGTTATTTGTACTGCTCCCGATCCAAACCACGCAATCGTTAATTATCTTTCTCCAACTAAGTAGAGCGACAAATTCTATTAGATAATCAACAAAGCAGCTTAAAGATGAAGTTTTAGGAACAGGAATGAAACGAGTATTGGTTACGGGAGCGACGGGAAGAACGGGTTCGCTTGTCTTCAAAAAACTACGCGATGAGCCAGATGAATTTGATGTAATTGGTTTGGCGCGCGCGCCAAACAAAGTTAAAGAACTATTTGGCTCGACAGAAGGTTTGGTTATTGGTGACATTAGAGATAAATCCAGTCTAGATTCAGCACTAAAAGACTGTGATGCTCTAGTTATTCTCACCAGTGCCGTTCCCCAAATGGTTACACCACCGTCAGAAGGGCAAAGACCAGAATTTGAATTTGCACCCCAAGGACTGCCCGAAGAGGTAGACTGGCAAGGACAAAAAAATCAAATCGATGCAGCCAAACAAGCAAGAGTCGAACACATTGTCTTAGTAGGTTCGATGGGTGGTACTAATCCCAATCATCCCCTTAACCGCATTGGCAACGCTAATATTTTAGTTTGGAAGCGCAAAGCCGAACAGTATTTAATCGATTCGGGTATCGACTACACTATCATTCGCGCTGGTGGTTTGTTAGATAAACAAGGCGGAGTTAGAGAACTGCTGACAGGTAAAGATGACGAACTGTTAAATAATCCACCCAACGGGATGACTACATCAATTCCCAGAGCCGATGTAGCTTCTGTGGTAGTCAAAGCTTTAACCGAACCCAATGCTCGATCGAAAGCTTTCGATATTATCTCCAAACCAGAAGACGCTCCCGATGCCGAAGTGACGAACGATTTTACTAGCTTGTTTGAACAGACTACGGCAGGAATTTAAGGATGAAGTGGATAGTTGAGAAAAAAGTAGGCATTTTCACTCACTATTTAACCCTTTCGGGTAAGTTCCAGCCAGGAATAGATTCTGCCAAACATTTCGCCCTGACGAGGTGTCCGCGCATGATACCGCTTCGCATATAGTAGACAGCTAGGATGAATTGATTGATGCTGATAAGGCGCGATGATACTCATGGGGAATTCGTGAGTGAATCATCTTTCTATTTTAGTTTGGTTGGGTCACGCTTGGCGATCGCCGACGAGAACAGCGTAGTAGAGCGTCAAGATTGATTTGAGGAATGGCATGGCAACAATTTTTACCGTTCAGAAGTTTGGAAGTCCCTTACCAAATCCAAGGTAGCAAACGACTACTGTTTTGCTGATAAGCAGCAAATTCAGGATATTTAGCTGCCATAGCCTCTTCCTTCTGACTTATGCGTTGTAAATACAGCAACGTAATGACCCCTGGTAACAGAAAAGCCCATAACTCCCCAGCCATGACGCTGAAGCTCATGTAACGCATTAAGTCTCCTAAATAATTTACGTGCCGTACCGAACGCCAGATACCATCTTTAACTAAACCACTTCCCATACTTTTAGCGACCATTTTTTGCACATCTGCCCCAGTATTAATCAGACTTCCAAAGATATAGAGGGGTAGTGCAATGGCAACAGTCAAGTAACTGACAGGATTCGGATTAGTAAATGCCAAGTAGCCTGGTAAAGAATAAAATACACCGACGAATAATAGAACGATTATGAATGTTAATATCCCAATTTTTTCGGTGAAAAGCTGCTGACGACGTTGAGGAAACAGCAGTTGTTCTAACAACCACCAGAGACAGTAGCTAATGTGTAGGCAAAGATAAATAACTTGTCTATAATCATTTATCCCATAAATCAAAGCTAAAGTAATCAGACAGAGAATCGTAACAATTTTAGCTACATTGATAGCGGTAAGCTGCGTAACTTGAAAGCCAGACGAATTTGTTACTGTTTCCATATCCTTGCTTCACCGTCGGCAAAAATCTATTTAATTTTTATACTATCAATAAATATATGAGAGAATCATCTTTCTATTTTAGTTTGGTTGGGTCACGCTTGGCGATCGCCTTATCTTAGGTAAGATGAAATTAGAGTGCGATCGTGACTATTTAAAATGTCTATAAATCCTAGTCTCTACCCCGACAATTGGAAAGAATTAGCTTTGGCAGTGAAAAATAGACAAAACTGGCGGTGTCAGTGCTGCGGGAAGAAGTGTTATCGACCAGGGGAAAGACCTCTAAGTTTAACTCGTTCTGAGTGGACGGCGGATATTTTGCAGGTACATCATCGCAATCATGACACCAGGGATAACAGAAGGTCTAACCTATTATGTGTCTGTGCTGCTTGTCATCTAAACTTACATCGTGGGGGGCAGTATAGCAGCGTTAGTGAGGGTCAATTGTCGCTTTGGTAATGCGATCACTTTTGCTCAATTAATCTGATCGACTCGATATTCTTCAAAAGCTATAAGTGCTCGATGTTTGCATTAATAGGCTAATAAAGGAGAGTTGATTGTGGCTCAGGGTATTGAGGATTTAAACAAGGTTTTGTCTACTGGCTGATAAGAAATCAGGTTCATTGTGTGACTGTTTAAACACAATCACAAATTTCAATCTTGTAAGATGAATCAGTATAAATACTTAATACCGATTTATTTATGAACACCATTTTTTTAGTTTAATCGTCCTTGTATAGCAAAGATTTCAAGCATTTTTAAACTTAGACTCTCTGAAATCAAAATATAGTCTTTTTGTACTTATAGAAAGTTTTTAAAAATATTATGATGAATCCAGTCAACCAAGATGACATAATCTATTTTGTTGTAACAGACCGTTTTTTTGGACAAAACAAGGAGTCTGTTGATCCCGCTGATGCACTTATTCATGGTGGAACACTTGATGGTATTATCGCAAAGCTTGATTATTTAATCGAACTGGGAATTACCGCCATTTGGGTAACACCTGTTTATGAAAATATTCCGAGTATTGATTCTGCTGAGCCTTATCACTACTACTGGGCGCAAGACTTTAACAAAATAGACGAACGTCTTTTGGATGGTTCTGAACTGTCGTCA
Source organism: Cyanobacteriota bacterium (assembly GCA_942490675.1). Taxonomy (GTDB): domain Bacteria; phylum Cyanobacteriota; class Cyanobacteriia; order Cyanobacteriales; family Xenococcaceae; genus Waterburya. Next base: position 124,735 of record CALNYB010000033.1, read on the forward strand.
GACTCTACTGAGTTGACTACATTTGGTGAATTTGTCGATAAGTGCGAGGCACGTGGAATTAAGGTAGTTCTTGATATGGTGGTTAATCACTGTGGTTATGGAGCTGAAGAACGGTTTGATCCCAATTGGTTTCAAAACGGTGAGGGTGAAATCGAAGGACCATTGGCGGGTTTACCTGATTTCGATCACGATAATACAGAAGTAGTTGATTTCTTTATTCAAAACATAAAGGCATGGATTACTGAAGGAAAAATATCTAATATTCGGATGGATACGGTTAAACACGTTGAGCCAAAGTTCTGGCACTACTTCAAATCTCAGATCCAAGGTGAATTTCCTGATATTTTCATGGTGGGCGAAATACTTGTCGAGGACAAAGATAGTGTAAATAAAATAGTAGAATATCAAAACTTCCACGACTTTGACTCAGTTTTTGATTTCCCCCTATGTACTGCTCTAAGATCGACATTAATATATGACGAAAGCCTGAGCTACTGGCTTGCACGACCTCGATTGAATGATAACGAACCGCTTGGTGTGCTTGATAACGATAATCCCTTTAAGGGCGGTTATCGTAACCCCAATCAATTAGTGACGTTACTAGATAATCATGACTTACAACAGCGTATTATGAGTCATGCCAGAACAAAGCATCGAGGTAATGGAGCGGGCTTAGATTTTGCGATTAAAGTCACCAAACTTTGTCTTGGAGCTCTCTTCACAGTGCGGGGTATTCCACAGCTATATTATGGTACTGAAATAGGACTAGAAGGTTGGAAAAGAGAAGATTCTCAAGGAGATCGAGATTTAAGACGTGATTTTCCGTGGAATGCGATCGGTCTTGATAATCAGCCTCTTCCAGGATTAAACAAAGAACGAGATATCTACGATTGGACTAAAGCTCTTATTAGCCTACGTAAGCGAAGTAAAGCACTTCGGTATGGTACTACTATCACCTTATGGTCTAGCGATCTTGTATATGCCTTTTTGAGGGTAACGACCGAAGATGTGGCGTTTGTGATTATTAACAATGGTTACTTATCGATGTCTGAACCGTTAAATATATTTTTGAATCCATCAATTATTTCACCGCGCGTTATTGAACTCATTACTAATGGCTTAACTCACTGGCAAACAAACGAAACATTAACAGTCCAGAACAATAATATTGAAGTACAAGTAGATGCTAAAACAATTGATATATACGTGCTCTAGACCTAAGCTAATGCGCTTAAAATCGATCTAGATTAGTTCAAACTTGAATTTCTTTTTGTACTATATTTTGTTTATTGTGTAGATTAAGGGCGATCGCTAGGGCGATCGCATCTATTTATTTCTTCTTTCTCCATATCCAAGGCTTCTGATGACTACCATTCCAAACCCCTAACTTATCGGCGCGGGCAATCTTCTCTGCCCAGCCTAAATTCTCTGCACTCTCACAATTACCCGAATACTGCTGATAGTGATAAGCATAACCAGCTTCAACCATTGCCGTATTCAGATGAATCTGTCTCTCATAGTCGGGTTTAATCGGTATCCATAACTCGGCTACAGTGCGGTTATAGCGGTCTTTTTCGATGGGTTGAACGTAGATTGTACCGTTACCTTGAGCGATGAGACTTCGCAGATAATCTCTGGCTTCAATGCCCAATGGTTGAGCCAATTCTGGGCTGTCTATGCCACAGAACCTAATCTTTAATTCTTCCGAACCTCGAACTACTCTCAAAGTTTCGCCATCGTAGATACTCCCTGGCTTGACTTGCCAGGCTGCGGCATCAGTAGACCAATGATGAAGTTTAAAGGTGAATTGAGGGAGAAAAGAGATTTTCAGGGCTAGATGGGGATAAGAAATAAGGATTAAGCCAATAAATAGGGCAGCATGGTTGAGGAATTTTTTCATAGAGGGTTGAATTCGAGTTAATTCCTCTACCCTGGCTCAATTAATTAAAGATAGGTGCGATCTCAATCCCCGATTGCTGTACTATGTCTGAGTGGCAAAATCGCTCTTTCCCCATGCCGATCCCCAATGCTGAAAATGCCGTGGTCGATATTCGCAAACTGCGGGATTATTGTCTCAATTCAGAACATAGCACTGGCAAACATAAAGCCAGACTTTTTCGCTCTCTATTGGGCATGACGGCAGAGAACGCCGATGAATTGAGGGAAATTTTACTGGAAGTTGTAAAGACCTTTGAAGCCAAATTAGGGCGACGAGATTCTTTCGGTCAGCGTTACACTTTAGATTTTCCCCTGGAGTGGCAAAATAAAAGTGCGACGATTCGTAGTGGCTGGATTATTGAAGTTGATTCGACCATTCCTAGATTGACCAGTTGCTATCCTCTCACTTGAAGTTGAGGTATCTCTAACATGAAAACCAATAACATTAAACTCCTCGATGTAGTGGCATTAACAGTTGACCTGACCGAAGCCAATCTCTGGCGGGGACAGGTGGGAACTGTAGTCGAAATTTTAGCTGATGGTGCAGCTTTTGAAGTGGAGTTTAGCGATCGCCAGGGACAAACTTACGAATCTTTGGGCTTGCGTCCCGAACAGCTTATGGTGTTACATTTCGAGCCAGCTAACCCTAATTCCCAACCATCCATGGTGACAGCCTAGAGAAGTAATCTTACATTTCCCTAAAGAGTTGTTTAAAATCCATGCGCTCGTGTTAAAGTTTTTGCGTGGATGTATGCCAGTTAAATGATTTGATGTGCGATCGCCATTAACTCTACCATCTTATTCAACAAAATGTTTAGTTTTGTTGAACTATGAACAAGTCTAATGTCTTAACCCGCGCTGAGACCGACCGAGAGCTGGTCTATGTCTGGCTTGGAGATAAAAGCAGGACGACGATCGTTAGCTACAGCAGTATTGTAACGGGGTTCTTCTCGTTTATCAATAAACCTTTAGACCAAGTACAGATTGAGGATTTGCAGCTATGGCACAGACGACTCCAGTTAACGGATAAACCTTCTACCGTTGCCAATAAAATTAGAGCGATTAAGTCTCTGTTTAGCTATGGGGTAAAGATTGGCTATTTAGATGTCAATATCGGCAGCTTTATTAAATGTCCCAGAGTTAAGGAGAAGTTAGCCGAACGAATTCTTTCAGAATCGGATTGTCTGAAATTGATTGAGGCGACAAAGAGCGAACGCGATTGCCCTAACGGGCAGTACGCGGAGCGTAATCGCGCTTTATTGTGTCTGATGTATGGTTGTGGATTAAGGGTATCAGAGGTGTGTAGCTTAACTTGGGGCGACTTACAACCATCGGCTGAAGGGGGGAAGTGTACCGTCTTTGGTAAAGGCAATAAAACCCGCGTGGTGCTTGTTCCTGTTTCTGTTTGGCAATTATTAATGGCACTGCCGAGAATTATTGATGCTGTCTTTGTCTCTCGTACTGGTAGACCTTTAGAGAGGACGATGGTGTACAAGATTGTTAAGCAGTGTGCTAAACGGGCTGGCATATCAGAGAAAGCCTCCTGTCACTGGTTGAGACATTCTCACGCTTCCCATGCGATCGCCGAAGGTTGTAATTTGAGATTGTTACAGCAATCTCTTGGTCATAGTAAGTTGGAGACGACGGAGCGTTATCTGCATATCAATCCCGATAGTGGTTCTAGTCAGTTTATTAATATCTGAATGGTTCCCTGGCAGTTACTTCTAGATATCTGCACGTTCAACCGTCTGAGTGTACCAGGCGCGTTTATCGATTTGGATTGAGGGAGGTTAAGAAATGTGGTTGATGGTGGTTGGTCTAGTGCCATTGTTTCTAAACTAATTAGTATAAGCTCTCAAATTCAAGGGCAGAATTTTAGATTTTGCAGCATACAAACACTACCTAATCACGGAGGGATTTTATTATGGATGCCCAATTAGTTAGTACCGGGATGAGTTCTCAAGGATTTAAGTGGACTGGAGGGGATACAGTTGATAGACAGACAGGAGGTCTTCTTGAGGTAGTCCTTGGACCACCAAACTTCAAGAGCATCTGGTGGCTTGAAAGAGCTGTTGAAACAGCCAGACATGTTGCACGGGTAAAATTACCAAACGGTTCAGCAACTGGTTTCTTGATTTCCAACAACATTTTTCTAACCAATAATCATGTCTTTGAGAATGAAAATGATGCTCGCAGGGCGAAATTACAGTTTGATTATCGTCTATTAGCCAATGGAGATCTTGCTGATGTTGATGTATGGGAATGTGACCCAGATGTTTTGTTTCACACAAATCCGGCTCTCGACTATACGATTGTAAAAGTCAAACCGAAGGATGAACAAGACGCAGGTGATGTTTGGGGATTTTTTGACCCGCGTCACGGTGTCACTATTTCTGAGGGCAATAGAGTGAACATTATTCAACATCCACAGGGACGGTTTAAAGAAATTGCATTTCGAGATAATCAGGTTAAAAGTGTCGCTGAAAGCTACGTCCAATACATCACAGATACTGACTATGGCAGTTCTGGCTCGCCAGTCTTAGACGATTCGTTCCGAGTGGTAGCACTCCATAATCAGCGTGTACCAGATCCAAATGCACCGTCACGTTGGTATCGTAATCAGGGCTATCGAATTGAAGCCATACTGGAAGATGCTGGTCCGAGAATACCTGAGAATCTGTAACTGCTAGCCTTTGCTCTATCAGAGCGATTCTAGCTTTTGACTGTTTGAGCTTAGGAGAACGGGCGATCGCTGATAACATCTCCTACATTTACCCTCTGTCCTTCATCTACCTAAAACCTCGGCTGTATCGACGGCGCTTGATAGGGCCTGATATGCGTTGATGCGTCCATAGCCGACTTCCTCGTGCCATGTGCCGTTTGGTCTGCCGGGCGTATTGGCATAGGTGTACAAGGCAGGACTGACTTTGTCGCAGGTCGATTCTATAAGGTCACGTACTTGCTGGTTAGTTAGTGAGGAATTAGCCGACATGATCAGTGTAGCCAGACCAGCCACATGCGGCGTGGCGGCTGAGGTCCCGTCAAAAACGGCAATATAATCACCGTTGACGTCACCAGATGAGGCATAGTTAATACAAGCCCACGAGATAGGACCACCATTGTTGTCATTATAGCCAGACGAGCCTTGTTCATCAGTCGTCCAGATTTGGACACCTGGCGCAATTACATCAATTTCGGAGCCGTACTGGCTCCCCCAGCATTCGCCATCGGCACTAGCTGGGCGTTTGCGCTCATCATTTCGATCAGAGGCTCCAACGGCAATCGTATTGGCATGATTAGCGGGAAAGCCAATGGGAGGTGATGATGTATTACCTCCACCGTTCCCCGTTGCGGCACAAAGTATCATGCCTGCGTTCCAGGCGTTGACTACCGCATTGACAGCAGGTGTGGTAGGTGTAGTAGTTAAGGAGAGGCTGCCTACCGATGCACCTCTAAGCCTAGCCCAGTTGATACCCGCCGCAACCCGTGTCGAAGTTGGCGTAGTACCGAGACGCACTGGCATGATTTGGCAGGCCCCAGCTACGCCAGCTACTCCGCGATTGTTGTTGATAGTGGCAGCAGCGATACCAGCACAAGCTGTTCCATGAAAGATGCCGGATGAACCCGCATTATAGGGTGTAGGGTTGCCGCTAATAAAGTCATCGGCATTACAGTGAGTAGGATTGGCGGCTGTGTTGGGCGTAAAGGTCAGATCAGGATGAGTTAGGTCAAAGCCGGAGTCGATTATGGCTACCCATACGTTTGAATCTCCCGTCTCGATATCCCACGCGCCCTCGACCGAGATCGTCGTCATATTCCATTGGTTGCCATAAAAAGCATCGTTTGGCGTCAGCTGATATGTCTCCAACTTCAGCCAGTCGAACTCTACTGATTGAACGCCCGTTATATTCGAGGCCTCTGTGGCGATCGCTAGAGCGTTTTCGATGTTGAGGTCAACATCATCGGCGAAGGTGAACACAGAAATGGGGGCCAAGGCTGCTGAAAACGCCTCATTGTAATTTAGACCAAGGACAGCAAGTGCTTCCAAGGCTGCATCGGCTTGGTCATCCTCGATCTGCACCATCACCGTTTCAAACATAGGAGTGGCAGCAGTCTCCGGACCCCCGCTGCCCGCGAAGTAGATTGGCCGAATCTCCTCAATATCGGAACGTTCCTCCAGTGAAACCCGGGCACTCTCAAATGTTTCATCGTCTCCTGGCGGCAGCGTAACCCAACGCAGACCAGCCGGCTCGAGTGTGCGACGTGCACGCTGTACATATTCCGGTACGGTTGCGGTTTCAAGGGAACCAGTACGGAGAAAAGTGGATAGTTCCTCCTCGTCCGCATCTTCGCTGACTTTAATTAAAACCTGGTCGGGGACAAGTTCGTAGGTTGTCTGGTAGTTACGTGGACCAACCGTTAATCTTTCGGGAAACTTAGACATATCATTCCTCTACTCAATTACTTATATATACTTATATAGTTCTCAAAATAGATTGTTGGGACAATACGACGATCCGCGTATAGGATTATGAAGATATTGTAACAAAGCTCTGACCTTTGACATGGCAAGGGTTTGAAGGCTATCTTGCACTTTTTTACGCTTATCTCGGTCTTACCCCACAACAGTCGAGTTATAAACTTAACAAACAGCGGTATTTAAAAAATTTTTCAGGAAAAATTGCTGAGATGACATTGGTGAGATGAGAGTTTGCACTCGCTGGTCAGCGACATAAATACCAAGGCTAGTAGCTGATTTGCAAGGTGACAGAAGCTCGAACTGTTTGTTCTCCACCGATGATAGGTGTATTTACCTGAGCCTCTGCTCTTGACAGTTGCTCAACTTGAATAGGCTTGGGTGGGGGGACGCTGGCTCCATTAACTTGAATACTAACAATCTCTTTGGACGTAAGACCAAGAGTCTTCAAAACAGCATCTGCCATAGCTTGAGCATCAATGGTTGCTTTACGGAGTGCTTCTTTTTGGGCAATAGAGATTGCTTCAGGGGTAGCGGTGTTGGTATAGCAACGGAGAAATTTTGGTCGGTAAGAAAAGCTTAAGTGCTGAAACCCTTATAGATAAAGGATTTTGATTTAGAGAATAAAATCACAAAGCGATCGCGATCTGAACAAGATGAGCCAAATCGAGTTAGTGTCCCACTTTTATGTTTAACTGGGACAGTTTTATCGCAAACCATTGCTAAATGGTCATCACAGACGGCAAGAGATTTAATTACCAATAACTATAAGTGGGACAGTTTTGATTGAAAAATCCCTTAGCGACCAAAATTTCTCTTCTGCTAAACAAACACCAATTAGCCGAGTCAGTCCATAAATCCGAGCAAGCAGTTAGGAAATCATTTGATTCGATGATGAAAAATCCTAGTTCAGCGACAAAAAAGATCCTAGCCAGGATTCAGAGAAAACGCACCCAGAGAGTAACGGTGTAAACCAAAATACTGCTCGAACACCCTCTAGGACAGAAGCAATTACGGCGGTAATTAGTAAAGCCATAGCCTTTGAACGTCACAACATACTCAAGCTATTTCTCGGTCTGCATCTAGCGGGAATCATCACAGGAACAGCCCTATCTGCCATCGAGCGGGGAGATTTAACCAAAGGTGCGGGAATCGGGTTCGGCATTTCCAGCATCAATTTTGGTGTATCTCTGGTATTGCGGTTGAAGTAAACCATTAGCTATTTGGTGGGGACAGAAAACAACGCCGCACATATAATGGTAATGGAAGCCGCTATAAGGCTAGCGGGGGTGCAGTATATGGGAGTCAACTTCAAATGGGTCGAGCAGCAAAACGGCGAAAAAGTCGAGCAGCCAAACGCCGAAATACAATCATCGACAGGTCTTTTGGGGAAATATTTTTGCTGAAGTTACTCCCGACAGATAGCTTGCCAAATTATGTGCCGCCAACTCCGCTTCAGCACCTTTATGAAGACTGGAGGTCAGATCGCTCAACCAAATGGCTCGAAGTTGCTCCCACTGATTGGAAGACACATATGAATACCCATGTCGTTTTTGAACACTACAAAGATTACTGCTCTTTCTTTCCTTGTGATGAACGTTTTGACGAGTGGCTGAAAAACGATGGTATTGATCGCAGTATGGCATGGCGAGTCACCCAATGGAAATTTGGGTTGACCAAGTAGTGGGTTTGGTTGAATTGGTTGAAAACAGCCACCAACCAGCGATCGCACTATTGAGAGGGCAGTATGCGATCGGGAATGTGGAAGTGAGGATACTTCAGTATTAATCGGTTGTATGACATCTAGAAAATTTTTGGATCGATACCAATAAAGCACAATATACGGAAAGATTGTGGAACGTTAGACTCTCTCGAGCAAACGGGAATTATATAGCGGTTAACAATTGCTTGGAAGTGCGATCACGCAGTGCCAGGCTTCGCCTGATCGCCCGTCAGGTAAAGAATTTTGATGTTAAGTTTGATCACAAAGACCCTTGGCACGTTCAAGTATTTGAGTCGGAGAAAGTACAGCAGTTAGCAGATTTAAAGCGTCGTGAGTTGTCAGCTTCGATTAATTTGGAGAAAGCGATCGCTGCCGTTGACGAGGCTACCCAAGCTCTCTAGCTCTATGGCTTCTTCTGCCAAAACTCTTGCCGAAATAAAGGCTTTTCTGCCCCCAACTTAGCCACAATAAAGTTATCGACAATTACAACATTTCTAAGTCAAGAAAGTAATGGCTCAAAAAAAATCAGTTCAAGGGACCAAAACCGAACACTACCGTTCCTACACAGTATCTGAGCATCAAAGAAAGATGTACGAACGTGTATATAAGTTCGTTTGTAGTGGATGCGAGCGCGTAGTAGAAAGAAAGAGTTATGCAGTGTGTTGTCCTAGCTATGGTAACGAATGTAATGGAAAGAAAACCAAATGTCGTCGGGGTAAATAGCAATGGAACGGATTAAAAGAGAAGCAACAATCGACTCTTTAACTCATCTAGAAAGCTATTATCAATCGAGATACGAGCATTATCTGGCAATGGCAACGGAAGCAAAAGAACATAGAGAGCGTGTTGGATTACTATTACAAGATCTCTGTCGGAATGCTCATTATCTAGAGCTAGAGTCAATCAATGGGTCACAGCACAATGGGTCGGCTTCAGACCGAAGCTCAGACCCCGACCCCGTTTCACGGGGGACACGAGTGCCTGAAACGGTCGTCTCAAGCGTTGGATGTAAAATCCAACGACGCGACCTCCTAAATGGTCGCAACGCGCCTTCATCCTTGTTACCTTCAACCGAGTCAGACTTAGAAAAAGATAGTTCGGCTGCTGCCGAGACAGAACAAATGAAGAAATTTCATCGCAATCTATCCATTGCGATGTCAGTAATTGAATCAGTGTCTAATTCAGATTCGGGAAAAACATTACATCAAAACTACTTACACCATCTACTTAATACTGAGCTAGAACAAGAATTGAGTGTAGAGTTGGTCGAGTTATATTTATCTGAGGCTATAAGTCGAGGTCTAATTGAGCGTGATGAGTTTGACAACAAGTGCTACATAGCTAAACTGAGCGACGATGACATGAGTCATACTGACATCGCACAAAACCCAGATGTAGCTACCGAAAATCGCCTCTTGTTAAGTCCAAGCCGAAAGCCTTACGACTTGCCTCCATCGGATAAATTAAAGCCAACGCTGTTTGAAACAATCGAGGGATACATCGCTCTGAATCGTCCCAAACGTTTTTCGATTGATGATGTAATCAATTATCTCTATCCTCAACCAATTCAATTAGACTGGGATAAAGCCCTAAAGAATAAAGTTCGTAGCTCTATTTCTAATGTTCTGGGTCGCAAAGCCTATTTAGGTAAACATTGGTCACGAATTAAACCTGGGGTTTATCGACCTTTGACATGAACACGATCGAGTCAACTAAAAATCAATAAACTGACTACTTCCAGCATCAGGCGATATATGCAAATATCTCTCGGTAGTAGTCACACTCGCATGACCTAAACTCTGCTGTAACAGCCTCAAATTACATCCAGCTTCTAAACTATGACTGGCATGGGAATGTCTTAACCAGTGCGCCGATGCCCTCTCATCAATACCAGCCCGTTTACAGGCTCGTTTAATCATCCGATGCACAACACTTCGCTCCATCTTGTTATGGTTGCGACTAATAAAAACGTACTGATTGACTCGATGATATTTCTCAAACTCTTTTACCTTCACCCATAGCCAATCGGGAATAATCACCACCCTAGTTTTACTTCCCTTACCAAATACCGTAACTTTCCCGCCGTCATTGTGTTTCTTCAAGTCATCCCAAGTCAAACCAATTACCTCAGACACCCTTAAGCCACAGCCATACATAAGAAGTAGCATCACGCGATCGCGATCGCTCCTCACCCCATACTTAATCAAACCCTGTACATCAGATACATCTAAAATCCTCTCCGCTAGATTTTCCTTGGCTTTGGGAGTCTTCAAGAAGCTGCCTACATTCAAAGTTAAATAGCCAGTCTTCACCCCAAAGCTAAACAGGGACTTAATTACTAGGACTTTGTTGGCAACAGTGGTAAGCTGAAATCGAGCCTTTAATCCCCGTTCCCATAGTTGTAAATCCTCTAATTTCACCTCAGATAAAGGTTTTGCAATGAATTCGATGAACTTGGTCACGGTGCTGTTGTAACTAACTTGGGTGGTGTTCGATTTTCCACCTAGCCAAATCAAAATTAAGTCGCGATCGCAATGAGCATTAGTAACTTTGTTCGTACTAGTCATAAATACGGGGGTACTAAAAAAGGTGCAACAATATACTTGGTTTTGTTGCACTTTTATTATCTATCAAGATCGCAGTACAAGAGCTAGCTAATTTTTTTTCCTAGACTAATGGGAAAAGGGAGCATCGTTATCGGCGAATAAATAAGAATGTCTTTTACCATATAGAATAAATCATCTCACTTTTAACTAATGGTTAGTAGAGAAGCCTTACAAGAAATTGCTGCTGGGGTGCAAATATTTCCCGACGTAGAACAGAAAGAAAGATTTCTCTTTGTAGTCGGAGCTTTAGTTTCCAGGGTAATTAGTTTGAAAAAAGCAGCAGAAATCATGGAGCTTGAGGTCGAAGTTTTACTGCAACTATTAGAGTTAATGGGTATCGAGTTTTCTTACCTAACTGATGAAGACATTACCCTAGAAAGAAGCTGGTAAAAGATGAATGAAAATTGTTTTTAATTCCTCTCCCCTAATTTTTCTGTCACGGCTAGATTTTTTAGAATTGTTTCTTCAATATGACTATCAATTTTATGTACCTGAAATAGTTATCAAAGAAATCAATGCCAAGCGAGATGAAGCCAGTAATTATGTAAATGTTGTAGTTGCTAATAACGGTTTGATAGTCAAGCAAATCAGTCTTTTATCCCTAGCCAACAGTATCAACGAACGTCTAGGTAGAGGAGAAGCAGAAGCGATCGCCTTAGCGACAGAATTACAATCTGACGTAGTAATTTTAGATGATTTTGCTGCCCGTCGTGAAGCTATGAGATTGGGTTTAAATGTTAAAGGAACTTTGGCTATTATCAGAAAAATGATGGCAGATGACAAAGTGAAAATAGATGATTTAGACCAATTTTATCGACAGTTATTACAGATTAAATTCAGAGTTAAACGATCTGTTTTTGAAGCGATTTTTACCGATTAATATCTACCACAGCGACAACTGTCCCTCACTAACTGGAGAATATCTAAATCTATGGAGATTTAGATGGCAAGCCGCGCAGACACATAATAGGTTAGACCTTCTGTTATCCCTGGTGTCATGGTTACGATGATGCACCTGCAAAATATCCGCTGTCCACCAGTCAACGAGTTAAATTCTCTGGTCTTTCCCCTGGTCGATAACATCTCTTCCCGCAGCACTGACACCGCCACTGGGCAGCTTCTTTTACTTTCAATGCGATTGCTTTCCAATTATCGGGGTAGAGACTAGGATTTACAGGCATTTTAAATAGTCACGATCGCTCGGTTTTTTTCATCTTACCTAAGATAAGGCGATCGCGTGTGATGATAAAAGTTTGACTGCATTTCACTTAACGAAGAGGTATCGCTCTCCCATCAGACTTATTGTTGGCGAGCAGCTATTTTCTTTTTGATGGATTGATAAAAAATCTGATCATTCAGTTTTTCTTGTTTAAGTTTTTCAAATAAGATTTTTACCCCTTCCATACAGGGTTGCTGCTGATAATTATCTTTGAGCCAATCTATGGAAACTATACGCTCTTTTTCTTTTTTTAGTTTTGACATTATTATCTCCCTATTTTCCTATTTTTGTTGAGCTTGAGTTCTATACGGGTGAACGAAAAAAGGTGTGGCAGTTAAACAATAGAGAAGCTTTGAGTAACGAGTAACGAGTAACGAGTAACGAGTAAATACTTATTACTCTTTACTTATTACTCATTACTTAAACAACGCGAAAATTAATTGTTGCCACCGTAAATTTCGCTCACCCGTTCTATACTGCTGGTGCAGACAACATCATAATCTTGGACAATAACTGAGGAAAAAGACGTTGACACCATACTGCCAGATAACTCTGCCATCCTACTAAAATTTCACTCCTGTTTTTGTCTAATCGCTCAACCAAAGTTTGAGCAACTTTTTCAGCAGTCATCGGCATCACCCAACGAAATAATTTAAGATTACGTGCCATCTCCGTATCAGTTAGGGTCGGCAGTAGAGCAATAACTTCAATATTATGTTCTGCCAATTCACTCCTTAGAGCTTGAGTAAAACCGATGATCGCGAATTTAGTTGCCGAATAAGTAGACATAGTGGGAGCTGCCACCTTACCCATCAGGCTAGAAACATTGACAATTGTGCCTTCTTTTTGACTTGCCATGCGTTTCGCCAACAGGCGCGTGATGTTCATCATTCCCACTAAATTCAGAGAAATTTCTTCTTCAAATTTGTGAGATTGGCTATCTAAAAACGCTGACTGGTGAGCAACTCCTGCACAGTTAACGAGTAAATGAATCGGTTTATGGGTACACCATGCCCTCGCTATCGCAATATTAATCGAAGCGGGTTGTGTCAGATCTAAAGACAGAGTAGTAACTTTAACTCCTATTGTTTCAATTTCTGTGGCGAGCGATGCTAGTAGAGGACGCTCCCTAGCTACTAAGATTAAATGTTTGATTCCTTGTTTGGCTAATTCAATTGAAATTGCTTTACCAATCCCCCGAGAAGCACCTGTAACTAAAGCTGTTTTTCCTTTTATATCCATAGGTTTAACCCTCACTCTTTACTTTCAAATACGTCAACAAATACCTGAAATATTTTGTGGCTAATAGAATTACCAATTGAGAGGAGTGCATACAATTAGAAAATAGTGAAGTAAACTCCCTTATCACTATTCTTTTTCATTGGCAAAATAAGCCCATGTGCCTATACCTACTGCTGCCAGATAACCTGTTATTATCACAGCGATTAAAACGAGTGCAATTGGAGATAAAGTCATAATTAATCCTCTTTTTTGATTTCATCTACAAGCTAACAGAAGTGTAAAGAAAAACTAAGTAAGATGAGCGATCCCTTAAAATTGTTACAAAAGACAACAATAAACTCAGATTTGATTAGGATTTAAAGAGCATATTTGTTGACAGTAAAGAGTGCTTGCTCTGAATACTTTACTGTCAGTATGATGACTAATTAGTTTGATAAATAGTTATGAGAAAAATAGCTAATCTGAAAACAATTATGAGAAGAAAATCAAGAACTTGAGAAGTACAATATGAATTAATTTTGTTCGGATTAAACATCTTACGAGAAAAATGTATATCAATACACATTTGTATCAATCAAAAATTGTTGATTCATTGTTTATATTTCTTCTACCAATCATATGAGAAATTAAAACTTTAGCTATTGTTCTAGAGGGGTTAATAGTTACTACTTGAGAGAACCATATTTTTAAAACTACATAATCCCAACAAGGGATTGGTCGGCTACGGTAAAGTGCGATCGAGCCCATTTCTTCAACCAAATTACAATTAAAGATACAAAGGCGATCGCATCACAACAAAAACCAGTCTCACGCATTCGACTGGCATTAACTGAATATGGGAACGGTGGGACTCGAACCCTAATGGGTCGCGGTACCACAAGGGCATAATATATCCGTGATAGACAACCAAACGATTAAGAGTCGCAAGCTTACGCCAATTGAGCTACGTTCCCAGGCGGAAATTTAACCCTAGATTGCTCGCGATCGCCAGCCAGATATTATTTTAAATATCTACTGCTTCAGCTCATTCGACGAAATCTGTATTAGTCATACTCTGCTTAGTTAGCACTGCGCGAAATACAAACTTGTTGAGTTAGCAAAACTAATCGCATTCGATTTAGTGTTTGTAATCTGTATCATTTTATCCGTTGTTGAATCTCTAGATCTAACCGCTTTTTTAGAAGTAATGTTAAGGGCAAAACCATCTTCACAATGTTCTCACAGCACATATTTAGATTTTTTAGTGTAGGTAAGCAGAATAATTTGAACCTCCAGTTGCTAATCAATTTTTGGGATTTTCAAGTGGCAGGAGAACAATCATGACAACAATATTGACAGAAATTGGCTGGGAAAATGAGGATGGGATTGCCCTAGGTACGTGGACGACTCGACATGATTTAGTTAATCAAGCAAATGAAATCGCGGTAGCTCCTGATGTTACGGTTAATAGCCTAGCTGGTAACGACATAATCATTGGTACTAGCACTGAAGAAACTGTTTTGCCTGTCCCTCTAGGTTTTGGCATCCCCGTAATTGGCATATATAACCGAGGTGGTAGCATTGATGTTGACCACGGAAATGATTTCATTTCTGGCACTGGCAACGGCATTGAAAACAGTGTAGGCATTTTGAACATTGAAGGTAGCATTGAAGGTAGCAACGGAGAGGACTCGATCTTCGGTATCGGCACTGGCAACGGTGGCTTTGGCATTTACAACGGCGATAGTAACATTGATGGTGGCAATGGAGAGGATTTCATATTCGGCATCGGTACTGACAACGGTAGCTTAACTGGAAGAGGTGTTGTAAACGTCAGAAGTACCATGAATGGCGGTAACGGGAGTGATTCTATCATCGGCATAGGTACTAAAAGCACTGTCAACAACGAAGGTGACGGCTATGGTATCGAGAATAGCGAGGGTACGATTGATGGTGGTAGGGGTAATGACACGATCTCAGGCATAGGCAACGTCAGTAGCGATGGTGTTGCTATCGGCATTAACAACAACAGTGGTAGCATCAATGGTGGTAACGGGAACGATTCTATCTCTGGTGTCGCCACCGGAATCGGAATTGGCGGACGTAGGGGTGATGTCATCGGTATCGTCAACGACGACATTATCAATGGTGGCAACGGGAACGATTCTATCTCAGGCACAGCAACCAGCAACTCCAGCGACAGTGTTACCGTCGGTATTTTGAACCAGGGTAGAATTAATACCGGCAACGGAAACGATACCGTCGATGCCTTAACTGGAGGTTTTGCTGCTATTGACGCGCTCGGCGAGATCGATTTGGGTGTAGGTCGCGACCTGATTAAGGGCTTCGGAGAGCAAATCGTCGATGGTGGCAGAGGTTTCGATACCTCGGAGTTAGGAATTGACTTTGACGAAAACCAAATTACCTTCGGCAGTACAGCTCCAACCTCTATCGACATTACATTCGATTCCGCAACTATGTCCTTCACTGATGTAGAGAGTTTTGATTTTAACGGTCAAGTGTTCGCTCTTGAACAACTACAAGACATGGTGTAATGGTTTAATAGTTCACTCAACCATTTTGCGATCGCAACATCACAACCTCTCAATTCTCCCTAAGCCTCGAAGTGCCTTACACTTAGTTCGTCTCGCTAATCGCTCAGCTTATTTCGGCGCTCCTAAAAGCGGACAAGTATAGCACAAACCTTCTCTCGCCGTGTGGTTGCGGCTAAATGTTTTTTTATTTTTATGGAAGCCGCTTTTGTTAGTTTGGGTCGTTCGTCGTCGCCACAAAAGTTGTTTGCATCCATGCAAAGCGATTCTAAGCTCCGACTCTCTCCCATCGCTCGCTCTCGGTTGGTGCTTCTGGCAATGGGGTGTGTCGTCGCGCCTAGTATCCGTGCTTGGACTCGCTAATCGCTCGATTTATTACGGCGCGCGTCAAGTTGATCTTCACCAAGCTAATTAAATAGTGCGCGCCTAGTGTGTGATGTGGTGGTGGTGAATGAATGTGTATGTTGTCTCCTCTCCTTCGGTTGCCTCCGCCTGTTGGTCGGTGGGGCGGGTTGTCGTCTGCGTTGCTGCTGTTTCGGCTGGGCGGGGGGTTCGGCGCGGTCTTCTCGTCTGCCTTGCCCCTGCTGTTTGTCCCCTTGCCTGCTGCTCGTTGGGTTGCGCCCCCTGGCGGGCGGTGTGACCTCGGTTGCTGTGGTGGGCTGTCGTTTTCCGTGCCTTGCTTGGGTGCTGGTCGCGCCAGGTGCGTCCTCTCTCCGTTCCTCGGCTGTGTCCGTTTCTTTCCCTTTGTTACTTACAATTATAGCATCAAATAGCCGTGCTACGCGGTTTTTGGCGTTTGGTTTACATTTATTTACCGTGTATCGCGGTTTTCGGTTCGGACAATCGAGCAGCGATCGCGTCTTCGAGCCATTCTTTCAACTTGGGATTATCCTCAGAAGACTTCCAGCCAACAGCATCTCTAAGTTGTGCATCCAAACTTTCAGGCAAACGAATAGAGATCGGTTGCCCCCTTCTTTCTTTGTATTGGCTTTCAAATGTTCCTTTTTTAGTTCTTGGTTGCTGCATAAAAACAAATGATACTCTTAATTCCATGCTACACGGTTTGCTTATAAGTTATCTTAATATTTATTTACCGTGTATCGCGGATATTTACCGTGTATCGCGGTATAATAGAAATTAATCGAGGTTAGAAACCGTCCAAAGTATCACACCTCGATTAAACCCAATCAAAATTAGGTCATTAATCATGATAAGCCAAAAAATCAAATTATCTCCACACGGAAATTTTCAAGTAACTAAATTATTAGATAATATTGCTATCTGCGAAGCTCAAGAAGATCGGCATAACTGGGGCAACGCTACCGAAGATAAACCAGCTTTTATTGTTTATTTAGGCTGCCAAAAAGAAGAAGTTTCAAGGTATGTTAAAACTCTTAATACTTTCTATCGCTGCGACTGGTGCGAGGTGCGATCGCCCAAGCATTTAAAAGGTTTTGAAGCTGAAATTAAGATTAGAGGAATGCAGCGAGAGGCTGATACTTATGCTTTCGGATTAGATTATTTAATTCAATCTGAGTCAGCTAAACATCCTAATTATTCAATCAATCTAGATAATTGTATTGATGATATGGCAGAAAACTATATTTATCAGTCAGAAGATTATCAGAATATTCCGCTTGAAAAAATCAAAGAAATATTACTTAAAGCAATTGATGATTTAATCGATGATTTTGCTGATAATCCTAATAAATATCTCAAGCAGAATTTATCTAATCAATTGATTAAATTAGCTGCTGAATATAATCAAGAATCGATAGATTCAGATGAATATGATTATTATGCAAATAGTAGTTATTCATCTCGTTTTTAATCTTAAATTCCCCCTTCTTTGGGGGGATAAAACACAATCTCTACAAAAATCAAAACTAAATCATGCATCATGGCAACTAGAAAATCAAATCAAAATCAATCAAATTTCAGCGTATTCGGAACAAGACCAACTGATTCTATTTATCTCCCAGATATCCCTTATTCAGTAAGACTTAACTGCAAAGATGGCGGGCTATTTATCGGAGGATTTGAAGCGCAGCATCGCAAAACTACCCCCGACCAAAAGATTGATATTAATATCATTAAAGTCTCCAAATTTTACGGAAGTATCGGAAAAATTAAAGATACTCCTTGGATTCAACTATTTTTTATCCCTGCTCCTAACGTTGATGGCGTTATACTCCCACCTAATACGGTTTGCTGTAGCTACATCAAAAAACAATCGATTAATAAATTGTTTAATAAAGTCCAAGAGATTATGTCAGAAAAAGACCCAGGACTAGGCATTTTTTCACTCAGTTTTAATCGAGAAGTTAGCGAAAAGGGATCGTATTATTCAATTAATTTCGACTGGAGAGAAAGAGAAACTGACGAGGAATTTGAACAGCTAAATCTAATTGCTACTTTTATGTCTGCGTGCGGAGATCAATTAATCGACCTCGACGGGACAAGAGACTTAATTTGTGTTGATGGTTTTAATGCCCAACAATTACAAGATCTAATCGCTCAACGTCAACTACAATTTCAACCTGAAAAACCAAGCTTACCTGCTGCTTAATTAATTTCTATCTGGCGATCCGAAGGCTACGCGGAGCGTAATCGCCCCCTTATAGCGATCGCCCACAAATAACAACAACAATAAAAACTATGACTACAACTAGACTCTGGGAATTATCCGACGAAATCCAAAACCTTGAGAATGCGATCGCACTTATCGCAGACGATGAAACTTTGACCGAATCAGAGAGAGAAACCAAGCTACAGTCAACCTTTAATCAATGGCTCTCTACTGGGGAATCATTCAAAAGTAAAGGTGAACAAGTAGCTAGATATATCAGACACCAGGAAGCTCTGGCAGAAGCCAGGAAAGTTGAAGCTAGAAGAATTCAAACCCTAGCTAAACAGGCTGAGAATGGCGCAGCCAGACTGAGAAAATATCTGATTGATCAGATGATTAGATCTGATATTAAAAAGATTGATGGCGTGGCGGTCAAGATTGGACTACGTAAAAAACAACCTGCTGTGTTGTTAAATGTTCCTCCCGAAGAATTGCCTCCTGAATACGTACAGGTTAGCTATAAACCAGATTTGACCAAGATTAGGAAGCTGCTTAAGGTTGATGCGACTGGAGCGATCGGTTGGGCTTCTCTGGCTGAAAATCACGAATATTCCGTAACTATCCGTTAGAAGTTAAGCCAGACTGTCTAAAATTAGAGCATCCCCACCGAGTACCAATCAAAAGGGATGCTCAATTAAATCAAATCTAATAGGAGTATATCAATCATTGGATAATCCAGTCATTCAAACTGACATAGCAGACGTATTAGGACAAATCAATCAGAAGCTAGACAAGATAGACGATCGCTTGGGCAAATTAGAGGTAGGTCAAGCAGAAATTAAGGGCGAGCTTAAAGCTGTTGACGAGAAATTATCAGGTCAAATCAAGGCTGTTGACGAGAAATTATCAGGTCAAATCAAAGCTTTAGATACCAAAGTAGAGCAATTAGACAAGAGAGTAGGTAATCAAGAATTTACCAATCGTGGCGTGTTAATCGGCTTGATTGTAGTTATCTTGGGTGGTGCAGCCAAATTTTTCGGCATGGTAGGCAATCCTTAATCGGACAATTAATATATGCACTTCTTTTCGTGCGATCGCACACGCCTGACAGGCGATCGCTCAACCAACCGAGCAGAACAGTATTCTTACTGTTTTCAAAATTAACCAAACCACCTAAATTGGGTTTTAATATGTTCTCTATTACAAACCAAAAAGATCTATGACTTATTGGAATTAATTACCGCGATCGTTCTACAATACCCCTATATAAAGCGAAAAACAGTTGCCCTTAACATACCAGAGTTAAACAACTGCTTTTTGATTCCAAATCCACCGCCTTCTCTATTCGAGATAGGTGGCGCGCTTTGCTATTCAATTATTTCTAGCCGTAGATAAATTATGCCACAAACTAAGATTCAGGGAAAGTTTTATCCCCTCAAAAGTGAAGAATGGCTCGACAGCATCAATAAACTTACTCATTCAGAGTTAAAAATCCTTTACTATGTACGATCGCTCGACCCCTACAACAACGGCATCAACTTAACTCCTGCTCAAATAGCTAGAGATTTATCCACAAAGAAAAATAAAATGCACCGTTCCACCGTTGGCAGAGCCTTGAAGTCTCTAGACAGGAAAGGTTTTATCAACATGGAACTGCTTCAGGTTCGAGTCAAAGTCAATGCCAAAGGTTTCCTGGCAGAACCAGAGCTAGAAAAAGACAAAAATAATGTTGTCGCCACGCAACAGTGTTGTGACCACGCAACACAAGTTGTCGCCACGCAACATAGAGTGCAGCCACACAACATAGAGTGCGCCCACACAACACAGAGTGCGCCCACGCAACAACCGAAGGCTGAAATTCAGTCAGAGCAAGAACTTGAAAATCCTAAGACTCTTAAGACTTATACAGACTTTAAAAAGACTCTCTCAGAAGACGAGCGCGAGAATTTTTTCAACTTTGTTGAAGAGAAGACAAATAACCTAGAAAAAGAAATTATTGACTTAGAAGCTTGGTTAGCTAGTAAAACCGCAGCAAAACAAAACCGATGGGAAATTTACTACAAGAAATTCCAAGAAGAAAAGATTAAGGAAAAATCCAGGAATAACAAGCAACATACAAGTTCAGACTATATCAGCCCTGAAAAATTTGAAGCGATCGCCAAATTCAATAATCGCCACAAAGAACGAGAACAAGAACTTCAACAAATAAAAGAACAAGAACAACTCAAAAACGCCGAAAATAACCTTAATAATCAAAAAAATGAATGAACAACCCATCCCAGCATCTATCGAGGCAGAAGAGGCAATTTTGGGCGGAATCCTCTTCGATTCAATGGCAATGTCTAGAGTTGAACCAGATTTAAAAGTTGAGGCTTTCTATCTACAAAGTCATCAAGAGATTTATCGCGCTGCTATGAATCTTTATCGTCAACAAAAACCGACAGATTATATGGCTATCAGCACTTACTTGAGCGAGCGCGATTTATTAGAAAAAGTAGGAGGTACAACTAAATTGTCGCAGTTGCTTAATCGCACTGTCTCGGCGGTTAATATCGATCGCTATACCAACCTAGTTATGGATAAATATGTCCGTCGTCAGTTAATTATTTCTGGGCATGAAATTGCTGATTTGGGCTATGATAACCTGTCAGAATTAGAAGATCTTCTTAATGCTAGTCAGCAAAAGGTCTTTCAATTGGGCGAGGGCAAAATGAACCACGAAACTCATAACATCGCGGATATCTCAATTAAATGTTTCAACAAGCTAGAAAATAACAATCCTATTTACGAGACTGGGCTGTATGACCTTGACAATCTAATGGTTGGTTTTGAGCCTGGGACATTAACAATCTTGGCTGGCAGACCATCAATGGGAAAAAGTGCAATCGGTAACTTTTTTGCTTTACAGATGGCAGTTAAACACAAGCTACCTGCGGTTTTTTTCTCTTTAGAAATGACTAAAGAGCAATTAAATTATAGGTTGTGGAGTTTAATATCTGAGTTTAAGTGTTTTTATCAGCATAACTTGACTAAGATCCATGGCGATCGCTTGAGAAAGCAAAGAGCAGGGAAAATTAGCTTTAATCAAGAGGAATTGGATTCTATTGCCAAAATTATCGGGATTTGCTCAGAACTGCCGATTTTCATCAATGATAATCGCGGGATATCTGTGGCTGGTATTGCTTCAGAATGTCGCCGAATTAAAGCCAGAGAGGGCAATTTAGGTCTAGTGGTGGTGGACTATCTACAAATGATGGCGGGAGAAAAAGCTTCAGGTAATCGTAGTTATGACTTGGGAGATGTAGCCCGTAATCTCTACAAACTAGCAGGAGAAATTAATGCCCCAATCTTGGCTTTATCACAAGTCAGTAGAGGCGTAGAACAGCGACAGGACAAACGCCCCATGATGTCAGATTTATCTCAATCAGGGATTCTAGAAATGGTGGCAGATAATATTATCTTTGCCTACAGGGATGAGTATTACAATCCTGATTCAGTGCGGGAGAATATTCTAGAGTTGATACTGGCTAAGGCTCGACATGGGGATACAGGCAAGATTGAACTGTTGTTTGATAAGTCCTGCGGGATGATTGAGAGTTTGAAAGCTTATGAGTTTAATTGATTGAGTTGAAGAGGAGGGCGATCGCCCGTGGGAACAATTCGCGATCGCGAATTAATATCACTATGAGGAATGGCGGTCGGGCGATCGCCTGACTAAAAAGTCTTGTTACATTCCCAAGCGGTTAGTGCCGAAAGTGGAGAGGATGAATCAGGAGAAAGTTTCTGTGAGAGAAATATTGGTAGTGTTAGGGATGAAGGGGTAAATCGAAATCTTTTTAATTAAATTAAAGTTAGCCTGAATTGGTGAGGTGAAATGGGATGGAACAGCACCCGAGTGAATTAACAATTATCTCCGATGGACAAGCTCCTACAGTAGGTATAAATACACCACCAAGACGAGCGAGATGGTACGACACATTTAGTTACATTGCCAATCCCGAACGATTTTGTCACCAAAACTTAGAAAAGTACGGAGCGATTTTTAACACAGGTGTTTTTGGCGGTACAACCATCTTCGTTGGTTCGTCTAGGGCAATTCAAATGGTCTTTAATGGAGACTCGCAATACACTGAAATTGCCTTACCCGACACCACGATGGATATGTTTGGCGAGTACAGTCTGTTTCAACGCCCCGATTTACACAGAGAACGTAAAAGTGCCTTAAAGCCTGGACTTACCGGTCGGATGTTGTCAGGATATATACCTCAGATTAATGAAACCATTATCAATGGTATGAGTAATTGGGCTAATGGAAAAATCCCACTCTATCCAGCAGTCGAGAAAATTTGTTTTGAGATACTCGTTCCATTATTACTAGGAGTTAATCTAGATGAAACTAACCCCAAAAGCTTTGAGGGATTGACTCTATCAACAACAGATGAATTGAAATCTCTTTACCAAACTTATTTTGATGGTTTTTATGGCTTATTAAAATGGAAATCTCCTTTAACCGCTTTTGGTAGAGGATGGAAAGCGAGAACCAAATTGCTTTTGTTTATGCGGGCAGTTATCGAGCAACGGCGAACATCCCAAGCAGAAATCGCTCCTCAAGCTGATTTCCTTTCCATGATGCTTGCCAGTCAACAGCAAAACCCCGACGGAATTTTCAGTGATGCTCTGATCGAAAACCAATGTCTATTGCAACTATGGGCATCCCATTATGAAATTTCTGGACTCGTATCTTCCCTAATCTATCAGCTAGGAAGATTCCCACGGGTATTAGATCAACTACGGTCTGAACAGGCAAAGATTGTAGGTGAACAAAGGAACTTGAATACTTTTTCATCGGAGCAGTTAAAGCAAATGGTCTTTCTAGAAGCAGTAATCAAAGAGACTTTACGAACCTTGCCTCCTAGCTCTACAGCTAATCGTCGTCTTACCAAATCTGTAGTCTTGGATGGAATGCTTTATGCCAAAGGCTGTACTATTATTGCCGAACCGCGATTGGCACACATCATGCCAGAATACTTTCACCAACCAGAGCTATTTGAGCCAGAGCGTTTTCTCGCTCCTCGCAATGAGGGAAAGATGTATGAATTTATTCCTTTTGGTGGTGGCGTACACGCCTGTTTGGGAGCGCAGATGGCAATGACAATTACAAAGATATTTGCTTCTCATTTAATATATTTGTTTGACTGGCAACTGACGGGTGAAGCTTCTTTTGTACAGTTTCCTCTGAAGAAAATCAAGAAGAATTACCAAATCAATCTTCAAAAGCGTTAAATCAATTGTCCAAGACGCGCTCGCATCCACTTTCACTAAGTCTCAAGCAGCCGTTGATTCGGGGTCAGGCTTGGCTTCTTCCTTTTTCTTTTTCTCGAAGACATTGACACCCGCAGTTTCTAGCTCGATAACCCCATCGGCAGAAACGCTCTTAATTTTCCCTGAGAGCGCACCAACCCACTCGTCATATTCATCCATCTTAGCCACCTGTTTTTTCAACGTTTTACGGTTAACTTCGGCTTTAACGGTAACGTTGTTTTCGCCTTGAATCTCTAAAGTTACTTTCTTACCTTCAGTTGGTAACTCTGGTTTGTCGCTGAACTTAATCGCGTATGGCTAGGGAAGCTGTTATAGGTTTAACTGTTCCCTCAACTCCTCCACATTCTTAACCTCTTCCCAATCAACCCCCGCAGCTTCTAACAAATCGATCGCCACACCAATCAAATGCTGCGGATAAACTCTCTCTGAGGATGGTATGGGGGGAGAGCCGAGATATGTGTGAAATAGTGCAAGATGAGGGTTAAAGCCTTATACAGTCGTGGCTTCAGCGACTGGAATATTTTGACAACTTTAGCGATCGCTATCAACGAGAGAATGGGCTTTTCAAGCTTAAGATTCAACTCAAAATACTCTGGTTAATTTCTTCAGAAGATTTTACAGTTGAAAACATTGCCGAAAAAGACCATTGACGAAGTTTCATTATGGAGGCTGAAAGTATTGGAAAATGGTACTTTTAAGATTTCAACTTTGCCGAGAATAATATGTTTTAGGCAATGTTTAAGAGACCATATATTGACTC
>CALNYB010000034.1:0-362054 GCA_942490675.1 Cyanobacteriota bacterium
GTATCTAATCTATGTAAATCAAACTTTTTTAACTCAAAATCTTTACATAAAACTTGCTTACCAAAAATATCCTTTCTCTACTGTAGTTTGGTGGTGATCAGTTATCGTACTTAAGATAAATATTCTCGCGATGTAGCTTTCTTGGTTTTCTCTCAGCTTCGTTACTTCCTTTTCTCCTATTTCCGTATCGGTAGAGAGTAGGATCACCTGATGGGATGCAGTGGGAAAATATCGCTCTAAGTTATGACGGTGAGAGGAGTCTAATCTACCTAAAGGAGGTATCGATCGCAATAGATCAATTTTTACCTGATACTCTGGCTAAACCCCATAAAAAGGCGATCGCCAGCCATAGTTGTTTTTCCCCTGCGGATAGACGTTGTTTAGGTAATAGTTGGCATTTGGTATCGTATAGCTGTGGTTTAATGCGATAGCTACCTACATGATCGATGGTGACTCAGTTATGGACTAAATTGGCTTTATGTAGTAGATATGGAAACGCTCTGTACTTCGTTTCAAGTTATTAAGTTTTATCAGAGTAAGTTTTTTCCCTAAATAGCTTCAGAGTCTCCTGTACTTTAGTAGCGGATGTAATAATATGTTCATCGTCAGCCAGATCAATGTTTTGTTCGCTATAAGTTTTTTAATTCTATTTTAGTTTGCCGACTGTATTTACTTTATCAATATTTATATTTTCTTTGGTTGTATTCTGCTGACATTTATTTAATTGTTGTGTGCGTTGCTACTGTATCCTTTAACTTTTTGTATTCTTCTGGAGATGCCACGATAGCACTTGTTTTTCCAGTCCATCTATTTTAATTTTTAGCTCTTGTTCTGTTTTCTTGGTAATTATTTTTATCTATAGTTGTTGGTCTTGATCATAGCTTAGATCTTGCGGACTATACTAATAAACTGCTTTAGTTGCTTATCGCTTATCTAGATCTAAATAACTATCACCTTTATTTTCAATTAATCGATCAATATTTTTATTTTCTTGTTCGATAAAAAAATTTACTTTATCTATCTAGATAATCAATTTCTAAAGCTAACTTGGCGAGATTATTGAAATAATTTAGCTCTCTATCTTCATCGATAATACTTTTGCTTTTTTATACTGCTCTTTTTTTATTTTACTTGATTCCCTTGTAATTGACCGCTTACTCAATAAGGGTATTATTAACTTAAGAGGTAAACACTTTCCTGCTACCCTAATTAAATCCTTTCTTTTCTCTTCAACTCCCTTATTAAAATCGTGAATTTTATCTTCAAAGTCACTTTTCTCGGCTGCAATTTTACCCCCTTCTTTGCGAAACTTACTATAAGCCCATCTCCTTCTTGTGACGCTTTTTTTAACTTCTTTTCTATCTTCTATAATTTTTATTTAGCTACTCTCGCTCTTGCTTCTTTTTAGCTAATTGTTTAATCTCCTCTATAGTCTGTAACTGAGTTTATTAGCTATAGCTTTACTCTTACGATTAACTAATACATCAAAATCTATACCTACTTTTTCTGCTAATTCTTAAACCTAATATAGTGATAATTGCTTCAACAACTGTAGGAGGAATATCTAGTTCTGCTAACTCTTTAACTTGTAAATCATCAAATAAAAACAGATTCCATATACCACAAGGTATAATATTTTCAATATATTCATACCAATTCTTTAACAAATTGAATCGGTCATTATCTTTCTCTTCTTTCAATACTTAGACTATCTTTGCCATCTTTGATTATCTTTATTCCAAGCACGAATAATCTTAAACTGTTTCTTTTGTTCCCTCAAAACTTATGTTTAAAAGACAACATCTCAATTTTATTAAATTGCTTCCAGATTTAGCCTAACCATTTTTTGATTATTTTTAAAAACTCACTGTAACCTAGATTACCCCCTGCTAGAACACCTTGCTCATTTGTCCATATAAATGAAAAGCGAATTTCATCGATAAAAGTAGGTTTCTCCATACCATTCATTCCTCCTAATAAGACAATAGGACGAATATTATCATTGTACCATGTGACGGTATCATTTAGGGCAGGACGCAAATTAATTACATTTGGTCTTCCTGCATAAGCACCAAAATAGTGTAATTCAAACTCAGTAAAAGTATGTTTTTAGGAAGCTGTAGCTTTTTTAGCCATTAGCTTTTAGCTCTCTCTCTATATTGCTATCTTCAAGATTTAGTAGAAAATTTTATGTTTGCCAGTTAGCTTTATTATCTACTTCAGAATTGTTTTTAGGCTTAGTTAATTGCTCAACTTTTTTAATTGCAGCTACACTTTATCCACTGCCTGTTCAAGAGCAGCAGTTTTCAATTCATACTTCTGATGACCATTTTGAATCGCTTCTTCCTTACCTGCGGAAACAGTAGCGATTGCATTTTTTCTGACCATCATAGATACCTAAGCTTGACGTTTTAATCTTAAATTGTCTTTCCGTATCGCTGTTAAGAATTTTTTCATCAATTCTAACTGCATGAGATCATCATCACAAATCTCTTCAAAAATATCCCACTCATCACTACTAATAACTTCTATCTTCAACCCCTAGTCTAAATCTTTAAATACCTCTCCTGTTATCTCCTGCTATATACGAGGTAAACTATCATCAAATTCATGCTTCTCTTCCAGACAAATTCTTCTGATCTCACTTAATTCTTCAGGAGTAATTAGATTAATTTCTTTAAATTCTTCTGGTGCATTTTCTTTTAACTGTCACTTGTGCCGACAATACTCATTTTTAAGCCATATCTCTCTCATTTTGCCGACATAAGGCCAGGAATGTTTTTAATTGTTTCCTCCATCTTTATGTTCCGTTCAAAAAGTTCTACCTTCCACGAAGGCAGCGAAAATCAGTTCGATGCCGTTCTTGGTGAACATCCAACTCATTACGGATATCTAACAAAGGCTGCAACCATTCCTTCTCTTCATCATTTTGGATCATCGCCTCCATTGATCTGTCTTTGTTTGCTAAAGGTACAAACCCAACAACCGAACCTAGAGTCACCTACAACTTAAGGGTTGAGGTATCTACGACTAAAGGACACTCATTATCCTGAGTCGCACCACGATACATATTAAATAAATCTTGATTGCTCTTTCCCACAAGGATTATCACATTGCATGAGGTACAGTCTAGCCTCATCATCTCGCCATTCTTGAATTGGACTGTAAATTACAGCATTGGGTAATGTATCACTATAACGTTATGAATTGGATAAATTAGAATCAGATTGCAACAACTCATCAACTTTGCCTATTTCATATTGAGCCATGGTTGTTGCCCGATTGGTACTCTCAGCTTTGCGCGTTCCTAGAACTAAAAAGGCTTATGCACCTAACTCTTATAAACATTGTAGGATGAAATCATTAGTAGGACGAATCTTTAATCTCTCGGTACACCAGCGAAATCCAGTGACAAGGTGCAGGATAACAATTGCCCATCAAATTTGCCAAAAATGTATGTTTAACCTCTGGAGCGAGTAGATGAGGTTCTATAGGTAAGTCCTGCTCCTTGATCAACAATCTTCATTTGCTCCAAAGACTTGCCTTCCCAAAAGCGATACAATCAGGTTTTCTAGTAAAGTGTCTGTAGTGATGACATAAACTTTTTTTAGTTCTTTTCTCTTGAGGTAATACAGCACAAAGCATTCCAAATAAGCTACAAATCGCTAAATGTAAAATCATATTTACCTGAATAACCAACAACCCGTGGTACGGCATCAAGACAATACAATAGCAAAAATATTTCGCAAATTTAGTTTATCAACGTGGGTAAATAAATCAGAAACATTACGCGAAGCTGACAATGAAGTCTTTTCTGTGCCATGTTATCAACTTGGTTTTTCTATCAAAATTGTTATACAACTACGATTGACAATAGCAGTAAAATGGCTAGCTTGATTTAATTGACTGTCTAAAATTAATAAATTTGGCAAATCTTATTGTAGATTTTTAATTGAACGATGGTACTTTCTGACAAAGGTTTCAAGTGACTTAGGACGTTCATCCATTCTTTCACAGAGAACATCAAAACCTCCGTGAGCATAATAATTCATTCGTTTAATTCCTTCATTGGATAAGTATGGAGGAGAGATAATAACTAATTCTGAAATCGTGCTATTAGACCTGGGGCTATTTCATTGGCGATCCCCCCATGAGCAGACTCTAGGGATTGCGGGCAACGCCGATTTGCCTGAGCCATATTAGTCCAGCCAGATTCTCGATAAAGATTGAGAGCCAGATTGCGTGCTTGTACAAACAGTCCCACTAAGGGAGTCGTTCAGCTTCTTGGGTATCTTCTCCTTGAGTAACATCACGTACATAATGGACTTTATTCTCATTTTTAGTAGCCCCGAATTCTTGGTGCCAAGGGTTTTGCATTTTTCAACAACGAGGTGATGTAATAGCGCGTTTCTCGTGTCACGAACGATCATGTCAGCACACGGAGTTCGGCACGCTCTGATTCGACTCGAAACAAGGTTTTGAGACCCGGCCAATCTCGAATGTTGCTCAGGTCACGACAAATACTGACCTGCGTTTTTCAATGCGACCATGACCTTTATCCAGACTGTCAAAGGTTTGTTGTGGCTCAAAATGTTCTTTGACATCAGCGAGTAAACCACAGTGATTTCCTTTGGGTGCTCCGGAGATAGTCGTTCTCACTCTCGGTGATCAGCTCGGCTGTTTTTTTTGAGTATTGATTGCATCAAAGAGCAAGCACAACACCCTTGAGGGCTAGCTGCTCAATCATTTCTGGCAATGCTTTAATCATTGGTCTTGCTCTCAACTTCGTGGAGAGGCGAGATCGATTCTCAGATTCCACTGAGTTAACTCATGATCGTCATGATTTGCTGGATGAATCTGACAATGGAGATTGTCAGTTTCCCTTATAAAGGAGTGCTTGAGGACTTTGCCATCTGCCGCTACGGTCTCGGGCTGGGGTAGGGATCTTAAAGAAGCGACTGAGACTTTGGGCGTAGCTCTTTTGCTCTGTCTGTAATAGAACACGGCAGGGTGTGCTATAGGATGGTAAGGGGTTTTCTCTGGCTTGAATAACTCCAACAATTCATTGTGATAGGACTTGAGCCAATCCTCCAATAGCCAGAAAACCTCGATTCCTGCGGCAACCGCCAGGGTAAACAGAGCGAAACATAAACTCTTGTCATGACGGCGCCCTGCTCGACGACGGAAATCCTGGCAGCTCTACAAATACATCCAGAATAGCAGTTTGTGACATACTGGGGATTAGGGTATTACGACTAACACATTATCTCCCCTTTTAAGAATGAAATAGCCCTGGGTAAGATAGTCGGAGATTTGGTTGAATTTAACTTTTTATCTATGACACTTTTTGCTGCTATTTAACCTGAAATTGTAAATAAGCTGTTGGATTAAAGCAAATTTGTTTTGGGAAATAAAAGTAAGACACCGAGAAGAACTAGTTTAATTATTATTGGAGCGAAAAAGAAAAATAGGCTAAGGAATAAGCCAAAGGAATAAAGCTACTAAGCCAGCAGACACCGCTTCAATTTCTTCGGTAAGAGTCAATTTTAAGTACCAGCAACGCCAGTCATAGTCAGAGTAATTAGTAAAATCATTTCCTTAACCCTTTTTAGTTTGTTGTCTAAATCAAAGATACGTTTGGGGGGTTGAATGGTTTATGCAGTTGTTTGGATGTAGTGAAAGGATCTTCCCAAAAAATGCAATCGCGGGTTTTGAAGAAAAGTTATTCCTCAGTTTGATGTAATTACAGTGACTTTGAAGAAAAAATTTTTATTTAAAGATTTATGACCTAATCTTTAGTAGTGAAATAATAAAATCAACCATAGATACACTTAACTTCATCAATAATTTATTGTTAATTAATAAAGTTTATTGTTATGTTTAGATATTATCAACATCCAAACAATACCTTTGTATATTTTTCTATATGCTAGTGATAAATTAATTGTAAAAAAATACAGTATTTCTCAGGATTTACTCTGTAAAGGTTTATTTGTTAAATTAATAGAGAACTCAGTAGATGGTACTCAATTACAAGTTTTTTATAAAAAAACGATAAAGAATACAAATAAATATTCATAACATAGTCATGGTAAATAATAGTGACTTGTGGATTAACTGTGTATATATTATGAGATTTAGCTTTGCATAATTACCAAAGCAAAAACATGATACTAAATTATAAAAGCTAAGTGAATTATAAACTAATAGCGATTTTTACGATCACAAAAATTGTTCTCTTAGATACTTTTGTTTTTAGATATTTTCAGAAAAATCAATTTTTACAGACCATGCAATACGGAGACTTACCCTTGTTTATTTTGTTGTTAGCAGCTATATA
Source organism: Cyanobacteriota bacterium (assembly GCA_942490675.1). Lineage (GTDB taxonomy): Bacteria > Cyanobacteriota > Cyanobacteriia > Cyanobacteriales > Xenococcaceae > Waterburya. The sequence continues at coordinate 6,341 of CALNYB010000034.1, forward strand.
TCTAACTACTATCTATGGCATACTGAAAATAGCGGAGAAACTTGCTCAAGAAGAGAATTCATTTAGACGCTCCAACAGTAACGGAACAGAAACCATCGCCGCATATACAATTACGCGTATAGTAAAATTACTGCACAACTGGAAGTATAATCTGCTCAAGAATGGCAATTACCATCCAAAAAAACTCAGCCAGTCCTTTATTGATAAGACTTTAATTGTTCAAAATTTTCTTGGCGACCAGAATTTGGTAGAAATGTAACACTTTAAAAACCTAATTAATAAATTAATTAATCAATGGCACTGACTTAAGAGGGGTAGAAAAAGGCTGCAAGGCTTGATAAAAATAAATCATGACCAAGCAAGCCGTAAATATTTCACCTTCTACTATGCCTAAGCCAGCCGAAATTCTCAAGCAACAATTTCAATTGAGTTTGGGGTTGCCCTGGAGCGATATTTTGCCTGAATCGAGACTGGACGAGCTCCTCGAAGAAGAGGAAATTTCCTATCGCACTCGGGTGTATACCCCGATTGTTACCCTGTGGGCCATGCTCTACCAAGTGTTATCCCCTGACAAAAGTCTGAGCAACACCCTCAAATGTATCACCACGCTTGCTGACCGCTGCTGGGGTCAAGCCTCCATCGTCAGATACAGGGGCATACAGCAAGGCGCGATCGCGGTAAAGAGAGAAACTACTGCAACGCTTAATCCCAGAAACAGCCAACCAATTGGAGCAGGAGGTTCCCGAGTCCCAGTACGGGTGTGGTCGGCAGGTGAAGGTTTTTGATGGAACGACCGTGCTGATGGCCGATAGCACCGCCAACCCAGCAATTCTCATTTTGGAAAAAATAGGAAAATAGTTCTCTTAGGAAAGTAGAGAACGAACATAAATGGAGAATAATTTTTGGTTAAATTATGAAATTATAGAGGTATAAGTGGATAAAATCCTCATTTTTCACTCTTGGCTCTGTACTACATGAAGAAAAAAGGTGTTACCATCTCTCCATCACAGTTGATTAGATTTTTAGACCAAGAATTAAATGAATTACCAGATAAGAGAAAAGGAGATAATAAGAAATATGCGATAAAAGATGCACTTATAGCAGCGTTTTCTGTATTTTTTCACCCAATCGCCTTCTTTCTTACAACATCAACGTTTGATGAAAGCAAAACAAAGGAAAAGATAATGCTCAAAGTTTATTTGGTTTAGCCGAAATACCTTATTGTAATTGCCGAAACCATAGAAATGGGTCAGTAACTTATTACCATCAAGCAGTCACGCCAGTAATCGTGTCACCTTCAAAAAAGCAAGTAATTAATTTTCCCCCAGAATTCATCAAAAAACAAGATGGAAAAACCAAACAAGCCAATCGAAAATGCAGCAGTAAAAAGATGGCTATTAAAAAATCCTGTAAAGACAGAAAATAATCAAATAACATTATTAGGGGATGATCTTTATTCTCGTCAACCAATATGTGAGTTAGCTCTTAAACAAGGATATAATTTTATTTTTGTTACCAAACCATCATCGCATAAAACTTTATATGAATGGCTAGATTTTTTAGAAAAAAATGGAGAAATGATCATTGGAGAAATCAAAAAATATGAAAAAGGAAAAGAAGAATTTATCGATTGGCGATCGCTAAAGCGCGAAAATTTATCCCGACGCGCGATCAACCAACTGGGACAAAAAGGTAATCTTTGCATATTACATTTAGACGTGCGTAAAGAAAATAATAAGCAAATGAAAGCGAATCCCACCCTTTCCACAAAAGCTGTTTATTTACTTGTTGACAACTAATTTATTATCAATGACAAATAATTTGTTAATTTGTTAAGACGACATTAATCTGTTACCGATGACATTTAATTTGTTAATGTACAGTACATTTACATAGTAAAATAACTAGAGGGAAGCTAGGATCAAGAGCGGAGAGGGTGGGATTCGAACCCACGGTACTTCTCAGTACACTCGATTTCAAGTCGAGCGCGTTCGACCACTCTGCCACCTCTCCTGGCATGGCTTAATTATAATAACAGAGAATATTCTCTGCTGGATACTGATTAAAAGCAAATTTAAAAGGTGAGAAAAATTTTAAAGCAGTTTTTTTGCTGGTATCGCAACTGATTGACAATTCTAACCCCCAAGGAAATAGGGTTTAGCAATGCTAAACCCTCAATCAAAGCAAATTCAAAGCCTTGTTTTGTAACAATTGTTGATTTTTCGTAGCAAATTGTTGACTAGAGATGCAAATATTTAGCTTCTGCTTCTAACTGCTGAACTAATTTATTATTTCCATTAGCTTTAGCCATTTCTAGACGAGCGTTCAAGCTTCTACGCATACTTTCACGGTGGCTAAGATAGGCATTTTTCAGGGTTTCTTGATGTTTTTTGTTCATGACGGACTTTTTATTTAAGCATAATGGTGTATACGAGACGTGTATATAAGGTAACATTTTTAGTATGAAAAGAATAATTAATCCATAATTCTTCATAGACTAAAAAGCCATTGTGATTTAGATAGCCATGAAGCCTAGTAGATTGATTACCCTGTTAACAGATTTTGGCGATCGCGATGTCTATGTAGGAGTAATGAAAGGGGCGATCGCCCAGATAAATCCACTGCTGAACATTATTGACCTAACTCATCACATTCCCCCACAGAACTTACTAGCAGCCAGATTTGCCCTATTGAATGCTTATCCTTATTTTCCTCTGGGTACGGTTCATGTAGCCGTAGTTGATCCAGGAGTAGGAAGTAGCAGAAGGGGAATTGCGATTCAGTTGACTAGTGACTATGTGATATGTCCTGATAATGGTTTATGTAGCGGTATTTTAGATTCAGCGATCGCTGCTGTAGAATTAACTAATTCTCAATATTGGCGCGTACCAAATCCTAGTTATACTTTTCATGGTCGAGATATTTTCGCTCCCGTCGGCGCACACTTAGCTAATGGAGTCCCTTTAGAAAAATTGGGTCAAAGAGTTGACCTTGAAAGTTTGGTTAGACTTGATTTACCACCTATAGAAATAAACCACCCCCATATTACTGGTTATATTCAATATATAGATCATTTTGGTAATCTGATTACGAATATTCCTGGAGAATTGATTGCAGGAAAATCTTGGCAAATAATTATGAAAGATATTGATATTGAGATTAATTCAGGGAGAACATACAGTGATGTTAATAGTGGAAAAGCTGTTACCTTAATTGGCAGTCACGGCTGGATCGAGATTGCGGTAAATAATGGGAGTGCAGCAGAACAGTTAAAGCTCACTTGGAAAGATACAGTTCAAGTAATAAGTAATAAGTAATAAGTAATAAGTAATAAAATTATGATCGCTCTTTTAGATCGAGAACCACAAACCTATCAAGGACAATTTGGTGAATATACAATTACTAAACGAGATCGCCTGGAAGTAATTATTTATCGAGCAGGGTTGGTTGTTGCTGCTGCTAGTTTTGCGATCGCCAGTAATCTCTTTTTTGCTCAAGGAAAAGCAGCTTTACCTGCGATTACGCCTTTGTTTGCACTTTTTTCTGCTGGGTTGGGAGTGAGTCTGTATTTTATTCATATCTATATGAAAGCGTTACATCGAGTACTGCAAGGTTTTTGGGTGCTGGGAACCATTGCGACAATTGCGATCGCCATGTCTAGTAATGACCCTCTGGCATTATATATTTATGATCATCCCCTAACTTTATTGGGTACAGGTTTTACCTTTGCTGCTTTAACAGGAATTTATTTTAAAGAAGCCTTTTGTTTTAATCGTATGGAAACAAAAATTTTGACTCCGATAGTTCCTCTACTATTGTTAGGACATATAGTAGGCATTATTCCCGTAGAAATGGAGCAAGTATTACTAGGAATTTGGTCAATTGGCTTTAGTCTGTTTGCAATTCGGAAAATGACTCAAGAGATTGATCCTGATATCGGCGATAAATCTGTCTTCGACTATTTAAAACAGCAAAGCAATGGTTAGTAGTTAGGTTCGGGTTCGGGTTCGGGTTCGGTTTCAGTTTCTGAGCCGCCTTCACTGTCTACTTCTGATTTTTCCTGTTCATTAGTTGGTTCGGGTTCGGTTTCAGTTTCAGTTTCTGAGTCGCCTTCACTGTCTACTTCTGAGTCGCCTTTACTGTCTACTTCTGATTTTTCCTGTTCATTAGTTGGTTCGGGTTCGGGTTCAGTTTCAGTTTCTGAGTCGCCTTCACTGTCTACTTCTGAGTCGCCTTTACTGTCTACTTCTGATTTTTCCTGTTCATTAGTTGGTTCGGGTTCGGGTTCGGTTTCAGTTTCTGAGTCGCCTTCACTGTCTACTTCTGAGTCGCCTTTACTGTCTACTTCTGATTTTTCCTGTTCATTAGTTGGTTCGGGTTCGGGTTCGGGTTCAGTTTCAGTTTCTGAGTCGTCTTCACTGTCTACTTCAATGACTTCTTCAGTTTGTTCTATAGCTTCATCTACCTCTTCTTGTGTTTGGTTCTTATTAGATAAAGCTTGACTCAACTGTTCTTGTGCTTGATTCAAATTCTCTTGTGCTTTTATTAACTCTTCTTGAGATGCATTTCTATTTCTAGCTTCAATTAAATCTTTTTTGTACTTCTCCACCTCTGATGAAGTCTGTTCAATCTTTTTTTCCGCTTGCTGATTTTCAATCGATGCCGTCTTCAACTCTTTTGTAGTATCTTTTAATTTTTCTGCATATCTTTTCGCTTTTTGTTCAGATAGCCAAGCAAAGTAGGCTAACAGACTTAGAGACAGTATAACTAGAGTTACAGAAGCGATTAGACGACGACGATTATTGCGTTTTCTTCTAATACTGATTTTTAAAAACTCTGCCTCAATCTGATTGAATAAATAGTTATTGGAATCAAGTTTCTCTTTCAGTACATTGAGATATGGATTTGTATTCCATAAATACTGCTCGGACTTGCCAATGAAACGATGTTGTTGCTCCGACATCCGCCGTACAAGCCTCAACAAACTATCTCTAGTAATGAAGAATAATTTCTCTATAGAGTAGAGTGTGGCATCCAGCCAATTGACTAAGGGTTCGGTCTTGGTTCGCAAACCAAAATGCTTTTTTGGTATTCAAGGTTTTTCCACTCTTCTGCCGCAGGTGTTAAACGCCGTTGGAGGAGTAAACTTTCTTGTTCCTCTTGTTTCCATACCAGCAATTTTTGCCATCCTCTAACCAAAGCATCATGGGCTGGTTCTACATATGGTCGCCCCTCGGTATCCTGTCCTCTTACCAGTAAGCGTGCTGCGGAAAAACGCCTAATTATCTCTTTTACCCGTGCGTTTTCCGGTTCAGGATATTTTAGTTCCGATAACAGCACTCGGCGACGAGCCAATTCTCCCCCACCTACAGCAATCATGCGTAACATCACATATTGGATAGTTTGAGCAAAAGCTGGATCTTGTTTGACTAACTTGCCAAATTCACTGTCAGGTCTTTGAGTTAGACTTTGGGTTACTCCACCGATTTCTTCGTAGTCTTCTTGCGTAATTGCCCGCTTATCTCTAATTCCTGCGCGGAATTTCTGCAAATACTTGAGATATAGCTCACTTAAAGCAAAAGAAAGTAGGGGCAAACCTCCTGGCATTTGGGCTACTTCATCAATTAATCGCTCCACCAAAGAGTAGGGTTCAAAATACATTACTCTGGCTGCTGCTGGTTTTTCGATCGCTTCTCTTAATTCCTCTCTGGTCATGACGGGAACGATAAATCTCGCTTTTTGCCAAGATGACTTGAAGACTAGGTTGCGGAATTGGGGTTCAAAGTCACTACGGAGAGTTAAGACAATACGTAATTGTTGGGGATATTTTTCTAGCCATTCTGCTAATAGAGCGAGAAAATCATCTCTCTTTGTTTGATCTTGACAAAGGGTAATTAGTTCTTCTGTTTGGTCAACTACTAATAATAATTTGGTTTGAGGATTGGTAGTAAGTATATATTCTATTTTGCCCGACAAAATCTTTTTTCTTTCCAGGCTAGTTCGACTGAGAATGGAAGAGCCAGAGGACTGATGTTCTACCAGTATTTTGTTTAACTCTTTAAAAGGAAAATCCCCTGGACGCATGGGAGGCAAGATTTGCCATTGGTTGTCTGTTGTTGGTTCTAACTGCTGTAAATAGGGGATTAATCCCGCCTTAACTAAGCTGGATTTACCCGTTCCCGAAGCCCCCAGAACTACTGTCAAGGGATTTTTTTGACAAAACTTATAAAGCTTTTGAGTTAAGGCTTGTCTACCAAAAAATAACTCACTGTGTTCCTGATTAAAAGACTCCAGACCACGATAGGGATTTTGGCTTTCATCTAGAGGAGGTGCGGGGGGTAAATTAAGTTCATGTCCTGGAGTGAAAAAGATGTATTCGCCGCGGTCGTGTTTATTGAGGGGATACAAACCAGGGGTTTGTCTCATGCCTTTTTTTTCGGTAGCTATTTCTACACGATCGCGCAAGTATAAATATAGTTCGCTAGCTGTAATTACTCCATCCCCTGGTGGTTTGCCATCTTTCCCTGGAGGACTAGAATCTGCCCCACCTTGGAGAGCTTCAATCAAAGCGGCAGCAAATGGAGAATGATTACCAGAAGTGATTCCGCGAGCATCCTGTAAAGCTAGGCTATCAGATGCTGTTTGATCATGAGAGGCAGAGGTAATTACTTGCCAGGCAGGAGATTCAATAAAGCGATCGTAATGTTGTCGGTGAATGATATCGGGGACAACTAATAACTTTCTGGTACATGACCACCGAAATGCCCCTGCAAAACAGCAATCAAGAATTGTCAGAAAGTGACGACAGGGCAATTTGTTTAAAGCCTTTTGTAACCGAATCATTGGTAAATAACTACTGGTGTCTCCTAGACGAGCATCCTGGGGAATTAAAAACCCTTCTGGTCCATCATCGCCATTCAGAGCAATGCCATGTCCCGCAAAATAAAATATCAGGCGATCGCTTTCTTGAATTTGGCTCGGTAAAAACTCCTCGAGCATACGCAGACAACTAGCTAAAGTTGCCTTTTCGTCTAACAAGCCCCAAATTTTGTAACCATGTTTACTCCGAAGAACCTGGGCGATCTTTTCCGCATCATTAGTGGCAGTCCTCAGAGAAGGGATACCAGATTGATAGTTTTTAATACCAATGATTATGGCTAGGCTACGCTTGAATTGAGACATAATCCAAATTATAAAATAGAAGCAAAAAAAAGATTATTTAGAATAATTAAAAAAGCTTATTTAGAACAGTTAAAAAGCTATCTTTTGAAGCTCCATTAAAAAGCTAAAAGCTAGAAACCTAGAAACATTTAGAATTAGCGGTTTCATGTATTAAATCAGCAACGCCATAAGATATTGATCCCATCCTGAGCAAGTTAAGCTAACCAATAAAACAACTAAGAAATGTTGATTTAATCAATTGGTATATGTTTGGCGTAATACAATTATGGTGATTAATCCAATTAGCTTTTTAGTCAAAAGTTCAAGATGGTCATTAACTATAGTCATGTTTATAAAAATTCTGTTCTAGTTGCAATCATGCCATTTGCTGTTGTTCGCTCCTGTAGAAGTGAAGGGGCAAGAGAGTCTTGAGCTTAGAGTTGAACCAGAGAAGCTAACTATAGCTGGAACTAGCGGAGAAAAGATTAGACGGACATTGACCATAACTGTCAATCAAGCGATCGCTCCAGATAATTTAGAGATTAGTTTTCGTGACTTGTATAGTACTGATGAATTAGAAGTCTTTCCTGCCGCAGCACAAACAGCAAACATTCAAGCCGATCAAAAGAGTAGCTTAGAATATAAAATGCCCTTGGAATTTGATTTACAAGAAAGTTCCAGTAAGGGTCAATTTTCTGGCAATATGATTCTGCGATATCAGCAGCAAGCAGGAGAAATTGCCACAGTAATTAGGGTGCCTATAACTACTAAAATAAAAAGCAAAAGTATTTTCCCTTTCTTGACTATTCTTTTGGGAACAGGAATTGGGATGGGGCTTTCCTGGTATAGCTCAAAAGGTAGACTCAGGGATGAAATTTTGCTTAGAGCAGGAAGACTCAGCACCTGGATGGAAAAAGATCCTCAATTTAACCAGTCTAGAGGATTTAAATCTCAGATTGAATATCAGTTAAATAACGTTAAATCCGCTGTGCAAGAAGAGCGCTGGGAGGATGCGGAAGCTGACATAACCTCAGCCAAAATCATTTGGCAAAAATGGAATAAAGGAAAAACACTCTTACTGCCACAATTAGAATATGCGAGGGAGCTAGAACAAACCCTTGCCGAGCTAAATCCACAGCAACCTTTTAAGGGGCAAATACTTTATCAAATAACAGAAAAAGTTGAACAAGCTCCGGACTTGGATACTATTGAGCAATTAAGAATAAATCTGAGTCAAATTGCCTCACAAATAAATAGTTATCATCAATTGCAAAACCAATTAGAGCAAGTTGAGAATTTATGGCATGAATTAGCCCAAGTATTTCCTGATGGTGCCAAGAAATGGCATCCAAAGCTGGAAGACTGGAAACAGCAGTTTGCTGGTTTAACGACCAATGACGATCTGAGTAATCTACTGACAGAACTAAAAAATGCTGCTCTAGAAATTAACGAAGCTATACCAAGGGGCAGAGGTAATGCAGCAGACCAAGATTTGCCAGTTGTAACTGACAAGTTAATTGTGGAGGATGCCCCTACTAGCATTGTTTTAGATTTAAACCAAGGTGTTCAGAAAGCCAACTGGAATTTAAAGGTTTTTGCCTGGTTAAGTTATGTCCTGGCGCTAATCTTGTTGGTAGGTACAGGCTTTAACGAAATGTATCTCAAAAATGAAACTTTTGGCGAAAACCCATTTGGGGATTATTTTTCTTTGTTAGCTTGGGGATTTGGAGCAGAGGCTAGTCGAGAAGCGATCGCCAAAGCAGTGGAAGGTTGGGGTTTGGCAGGCTTAGACAAACAATAAAGAGCCACTTTCATCAGATCAAACACGATTTAATTTAGCTCGCAGTTCAGTTTTAATCCGATTGAGAATTGATTTTTCATCCAGAGAATCCAGAATTTTTTGCACCACTACTTTAGGACTTTGTTCTCCCCACGATGCACCGTTAGCTAAATAAGTTTTGGTCACTTGTCCAATGGCATAAGAAGATACCCCCGCAACTCCACCTTGAGCGATCGCCACTGATAAATAAGGCGCGAGAGACAGACCCCCCGTAGCGGGAATTGTCAGTCCTAAAAGTCCTTTAACCGAGCTTAAACCCAAAGTTGCCAGTAACTCACTGGCACTAATGCCCCCCATGCTCAAAGCGATGTTCTTCAATAACTGTACTGCTCCTGATTGCGTCATGGTAATGCCATAGAGATGAGATAGAGACAGAATCATACCTACGTCGATAATTGCGCCAGAAAATAGGTCAACTGCCGTTACTGGATTGAGCGCCACTGCCATTGCTTTGACCATCATCCCTCGATTAATTAAGATGTTGGCTGCGCGATCGCGAATTTCTAATTTACGTTGCAATAGCTGTTCATTTACTTCATCGGCAAAGAGCATACTATTAAGCGCCAGCAAAGACTTGCCTTCACGCTCTAATAATTCTAGGATTTTGAGCTTGAGGGATTCTACTTGGGAATTACCTCGAATCCGCTGTACTTTGAGTTTGCCTGTACGATCTTTCGCTCCTCTCACCTCAATGGGAGATGCAGCAACCATAATAATTTCATCAGGGGAAATTAATTCTCGGACTCTTTCTTCTTTAATTTTTTGATAGATGGCAATTCTATCGGCTTCAGGATACTGGTCAATTTTGTTAAACACCAGCAGCATTGGCTTTCCTGCTGACCTCAGTTTAGCTAAGGCACGATATTCGACTTGGGTAATATCTCCAGATACGATAAACAAAATAAGATCGACTCTTTGAGCTAGATCGCAAGCTAAAGTTTCTCTCACCTCTCCATTAACCTCGTCAATTCCTGGGGTATCTAGTAGTTGAATTTCTCCCCCCTGATTTCCTGTGATGGTTAAGCGTTGTAAATTTTCTGAAGTATGAGCAATTTGTTCTGGAGTCAGCTTCCAGTTAGCAGTATTAATAGTGCGAGTAACGCCGTGGAGTGCGCCTGTCGGAAAAATATCTTGTCCCACCAGAGCATTAAGTACTGAAGATTTACCTCTACCTACCATGCCAAAAGCTGCAATTTGCACCACTGACTGTTCTAGCTTATCCAACATCTGAGTCAAGCGTTCAATTTCAGACTCCAACCCGCTTTGTTCTTCAGCCGTCAAATCAAGATTACTAATTAGGCTACGTAGAGAGTTTTGCGCTTTACGATAGTTCAACTCGGCGGTAATCTCTTCAAAGCCGAGAAGGGTCTTTTCTAGCTCTGTCTGATTATTTGCTTCCTGTTTTGACAATACAGAATACCTCTGACTCAAGGACACATTTTTATCGACCTTCAATTTATAGTGTGTCCTATTTTCTGAGTTTAGACAGTGTCAGTCTGTATTAGAAAAATTAATTTTGTACTTTTGGGAGTCAGCCGAAGCAGCGGAAGCAGAGGAAGCAGAAGTTTTGTCTTTGAAGATAATATTTGCTCTATACCCCTTCCACAGTCTACCGTTAGGACTATTGCAGACAGTAGCTTATAATAAAAATCATAAAATTATCTTTTTAGTAGTTATTTACTAAACAAAACTAAACAAATAACTAATTTAATATGTTAAGGGGGTAAGCGTAAATCTACTTAACGCTTTTAACCGTATACATTCAGTTTTCCTGCCTGAACTTTTTGGGTAATGACACAATCTAAAAGCTCTATGTCCTTTGCAACTCATTCTAGTAATTTAATTTTAGATAGTAATACTGATACCGAATTAAATAATTTTTGGCAGAATAATAAACTTGGTTTTGTCGTAACCCAAGATACAAAAATTATTAGTTTTTCTTGTCCAATTCCTAGTGTCGATCCTCTTGCTTGTCTGCAAAAATTTAGTGATAGCAAGACACTAAGTTTTTATTGGGAAAATTGTAGTAAGCAAGAAGCAGTAGCAGCTTGGGGTATTACCAGAAGTAGTTATACCGAGTCTGGTTCTAGGTTTTCTTTTGCTCAGGAATTTATCCAAAACTGTTTTAAACAAATTACTCGGGAAGGAGCGAGCAGCTCAGCAATTGGGAAACCAGGTGTATTTTGTGGCTTTACTTTTTTCGCTGAAGTTCAAGAAACAGAGCCATTTCCCTCTGGGACGCTGTTTTTACCTCGTTTCCAAATAATTAAGAAGAATAAAAATTACTGTCTGATTGTCAATTTTCCTCTAGCCCCAGGGCAGAACAAAAGTTCTCTAGTTAAGCAAATTAAGCAACAAGCCAATAGCGTTGATTGGTCGGCGGTAGCACAACTAAACGTAGGTGCAAACAATGGGTTATGGCCTACAGATCGCGAGCAGTCTCAGGATACTGATTATTTTAAATCGGTGGTTACATCAGCTTTAGATTCAATTGCCTGCGGGGAACTAAGTAAAATTGTCATTGCTCATACAACAGAAATCCGTTCAGCAGTTCCCTTTGATGTCATTAAATCTTTAGCTAATTTGCGATCGCTCCACCCAGACTGCTACATCTTTGCTACTAGTAATGGGAAGGGGCAAAATTTTGTTGGGGCAAGTCCAGAACGTTTGCTCAGTGTGCAAAACCAACAGCTTGTAACTGATGCCTTGGCGGGATCTTCTCCCAGAGGAGCGAACAACACTGAGGATCTGCACTTAGGTAATCTATTGCTTAAAAATCGCAAAGAGAAGCGAGAACACCATGCGGTTCGGGATTTCATTATGGAGCGTTTACGAAGTATGGGGTTGAAAGCCCAGCAGTTACCTTTACAACTGCTCAAGCTGTCTAATATTCAACATCTGTGGACACCGATTTATGCCCATCTCCCGGCAGATATCCAACCTTTAGAGATTATAGAATTGCTTCATCCAACTCCTGCTGTAGCTGGTGTCTCTAGTAACTCTGCTTGTGAAAAGATTCGTTACTACGAAAAGTTAGATCGTTCTCTGTATGCAGCACCACTAGGCTGGGTAGATTATGAAGGAAACTGCGAATTTATTGTGGGTATTCGTTCGGCACTGATTGATGGCGATCGCGCTACGCTATATTCTGGAGCAGGTATAGTTTCAGGTTCTAATCCCGATAAAGAATTTGATGAGGTACAACTCAAACTGCAGTCTTTACTGAAAGCTCTAGTATGACTGTGATTAGTAATTAGTAATTACTGACCCATTCCTCAAGGGAAACTACTTGAAAGCTAACAGCTAATAGCTACGAACAGTACTATCATCTACGTCATTATTTAAATCGGCAACGTCTTTAATGATTGACTTCCGTAATGTAAATACCTTGTGGGCATCGGTACTAGTTGAAACCTTGCATCGCTGTGGAATAGATATGGCAGTGATTTGCCCAGGTTCTCGATCAACTCCTCTAACAATAGCATTTGCCAGTCATCCAGAAATTAGCGCTATACCCATTCTAGATGAACGTTCCGCAGCCTTTTTTGCTCTAGGGAGAGCTAAAAAAACTGGTTTACCTACAGTCTTAGTCTGTACCTCAGGAACAGCAGGAGCAAATTTTTATCCCGCAGTAATTGAAGCGAAAGCAAGCTCCATTCCTCTAATTATTCTGACAGCTGATCGCCCACCAGAACTACGTAACTGCCACGCAGGACAAACTATTGATCAAGTGAAGCTCTACGGAAACCTCCCTAACTGGCAGTGTGAGATGGCTTTGCCTGAAGCTAATTTAGCTATGCTGCGCTATCTGCGACAGAACATAATTCAAGCATGGCAACAGTCTTTGTTGCCCAACCCTGGAGTTGTCCATCTTAATATACCGCTACGGGAGCCTCTAGCACCTATCAAGCAACCTTTAGGGGAGATCGAAATCCAGTTTCCTCTAGATTTCTTTGATGCAGTTATTCGTACCACACCAGCCAGCAATGGTGTGGCTCTACCCTGGAACAGTTGGCAAGACAAATCAGGCATTATCATTGCAGGTTTGGCTCAACCAAGAAATCCCGAAGCTTATTGTCAGGCGATCGCGCTTTTATCTCAAGGACTCTCTTTTCCTGTTATAGCGGAAGCCTTGTCCCCTCTAAGAAATTATGCTCAACTTAATCCTTATTTAATTTCTACCTATGATTCAATTCTGCGTCAAACAGCAGCACAGCAGTTGATTCCTGAAGTAGTGATTCAAGTGGGAGAACTTCCTACCAGTAAGCAATTAAGAAACTGGCTCCAAGACATCGACGTAGAGCGCTGGGTAATTGAGGAGAGAGTTGATAACTTCGATCCGCTTCATGGCAAATCGATTCACCTTGCTATTTCTATCGAACAAATTGCTCTTAAGATACCACTGAAACTTAAAAATATTAAAAATAGCTCCCAAACAAGCTATTGTCAGCAGTGGTGTAACCTGGAGACTGCAACTAGAACTGATCTCGATCATACTCTCGAATCTCTCAACCAGATGTCTGAAGGAAAGGCGGCTTGGCTTATTTCTCGAACTCTGCCGTCAGATACGCCAATTTTTCTAGCCAACAGTATGTCGGTGCGTAACGCTGAATTCTTTTGGCAGCCCAACAACCAGAGAATAGCTCCCTATTTTAGCCGTGGAGCAAATGGAATTGATGGCACTTTATCTACTGCTTTGGGCATTGCCTATCAGGATGCAGGAGTATTATTAACAGGAGATTTAGCACTATTACACGATACCAATGGCTTTTTAGTTAGCCAAAAATTTCAGGGTCATTTGACGATTATTTTGATCAATAACAATGGTGGTGGCATCTTCGGCATCTTACCCATTGCCAAATTTTCTGAATTTGAAGAGTATTTTGCCACTCCTCAATCAGTTGACTTCGCCCAGCTTTGCGCTGCCTACGGTGTGGAACATATTAGAATCGCTAGTTGGCAACAGCTAGCAGACTTAATTGCCAACTTACCCCAGAAGGGTATTAGAGTTTTAGAATTAATTTGCGATCGCCATAGTGATGCTGCTTGGTTGAAAAGCAACTTAGCTCGATTTAGTAAAAAAATCATGTATTAAAGATGTCTCCTAAATTGGTTAGTAGACATTTTGAAAACAGAGGGGTCTTCCCACTCACACTCAGATAAAACTGAGATCTTACACCTAATATGTAATTTATCTGTGCCATGAGGGTAAAGGGGAATCCTAAAGGATATATTATGCCCTTGTGGTACCGCTTCGCATAAGGTTAAGGGGAAAAGGGCATTAAATTGATTGCCAACTTCAAAATATTTAGTTTTTTTGAAAGGCGTGCAAGATCTGAGTAAAATTTAATTAGGGTTGGCGATCGCTTGAGTAAGACGATCTAGCATAATTGCTAAGAGAACAATCCCTAATCCTCCTACCGCAGCCAGTCCCACATCTAAACGACCAACTCCTTGCAATACCATCTGTCCTAGCCCTTGTACAGCAATCATCGAAGTCACAACAGACATCGATAAAGCCATCAGAATCCCTTGATTGACTCCAGCTAAAATAGTTGGCATCGCCAGAGGAATTTGGGCTTCCCACAATAGTTGCCAAGGAGTTGAGCCAAAAGCGATCGCAGCTTCAATCACTTCTGGGTCAACTTGTCTAATTCCTAAATTGGTGAACCGAATTAGAGGAGGGATAGCAAAAATGATCGTGGCAATTACTCCAGGCACTTCACCAATACCAAAAAGCATAACTACCGGGACAAGATAGACAAAAGTAGGCAGAGTTTGCATCACATCGAGTAGGGGACGAATTAATCGTTCAAGGCGATCGCTTTTAGCGCAGATAATACCAACGGGAATACCAACTACTAGGCAAAATACCACCGCCGTAACGACTAGAGCCAAAGATACCATTGCTTGTTCCCAGATATCAGTCAAACCAATTAAGGTTAAGGAAATGATGCTATAAATGGCGATTTTTTTATCTGCTAATTTCCAAGCTATTAAGCCAATAATTATGATAAAAATCAAGGGAGGAATCGCAGTAAAAACCCATTCTATATTTTTTAATGTCCAACGAATCGGCAAACCAATTGCTTGAAAAAAGGGACGAAAATTATCAACTATAAAGTTAATTGCCTCAGTAATCCAATCATCAAGAGGAATTGTATAAAGCTGAAAGGGGTTTAAAATATTATCTATAGCAGTCATTAGTATTTAATAATGGGTTATTGATTCTTTGTCTAGCGTTTCTAAAATTCTATGAGTTCAAGCTGATAGTTTATACATAGAATGTCAAAAAGCTAGGTTAAAAATCTGCTGTGCAGATAAGTTGAACTGGGGAAAAGTCGGGGAAACGATGGGGGTATTTCCCGTAAAGGCGATCATCTGATATTCGTCCTCAACCAAATTACAAACAAAAAATGTGGGTTGCTTGGGGTTGCCGATAAATTTTCTCGCCCCCAATGCTGCATAATCGATAATCCAATATTCCTCAATGCCCATTTCTTCATAATCTCGAAGTTTATTGTAGTAATCGTCACGCCAATTAGTTGAAACAACCTCGACAATTAATTTGACTGAATCAGGATTTTGAATAATTGATTCGCTTAACCATCGAGATTCCGCCCCCATAACTTCTTGGTTCAAAACTATGATGTCTGGTTCATAGCCTGATGTTTCCCGTTGTGGTTTGACAATTGACTCTCTAGGAATAGTCCAAATACCTCCTTTGCCTATCTGCCTAATAACTATCAATAGTTGCTCAATCAGGGAACCTGTTAGATTTGAATGTTTCCCCTTTGGCTTGGGCATTTCGATAATTACTCCATCATGCAGTTCGTATCGGACTTCGGAGTTTTCGGGATACCAGCTTATAAATTCATCAAAACTATATAATTTGGGTTCGGTTTTGGCTTGAGTCATAGATCATTTTGAAATTATTTTGAGTATTTGCGATTCAAACTATTGGACATAATAATTGTAATTTATCACTGAATTTATCAGTTGATAGGGATATCCTGCGACATAAAATATTTTTCAGACTTCAATATCTCCATATTATGGTTCAGGCTGCGCTTAAAGAAGCCCAAAATCTGATATTATTTGATATTAATGTTAGTAGCTTGGTTTTTTCTATCCTTAGACCAACCTTAAAACTTGACACCAGACATCAAAAAATGAGAGTTTTAAAATCAACCACAAAGATTTTTTTTGACTATGAATGAATATACGGCAATTGCCGATTACTACGATCTCTTGATGACCAGTGGTTACTATCAATATGGAAAAATTGCCAATATAATTTCATTAACAATTCAAAAAGACGACAATATCATTGAAATTGGAGTAGGTTCTGGGTTGTTGTTAAAAAAACTGCTAGAGATCGATCCTGAGTATAATTTAACTGGAATAGATCACACTCCAGAAATGATTGCCATAGCAAAAAAACGCTTGCCAGATAATGTTCAATTGTTTGAAGCAGATGTTATTTCGTAACCGTTCAGGGGGTAACGGCAGAATGAGGGTTTCAGGCACTCAAACCGAATAATTTAGCCCTGTTCACCCAAGTTTCTAGGCTGAGCGATGGCTCAAACCCTATTAACTTCATTACCCCCCTGAACGGTTACGTTATTTCTATGTCTATCGATCAAAAATTTGACGTTGCTATTTCCAACGGTGGACTTTGTGCTTTTGTCGATACGGATAATAGTTGCGATTTTTATACCCATCTAACTGATGATGAAAGTAACTTGCAAGCTCTGCAAAATATCGGCAATTGCCTCAGTAAAGAGGGCTTATTTATTATTAACATTCAAGGTGTACATGATAGTTATGACAAACCTTTACCTGGTGGAATTGTGTACTCTCAGGAAATTTTTGAATCAACAACTCACAAAAATTGTATTGAGAAGAATTTTTACTTTAAAAAAAACGATCAAATTTTAGCTCACCAACGACTTATCTACAGAATTTTCCAGGGGAAAGCGATTGAAGATCTTTTCAGTAAAGCAGGTTTTAAATTACAAGGAAAAGATGAAAGCGGACAGCTTTTTATATGCTCTAAAAAATAATCTTTTTTAACTTATCACGGATCTTCACGGTATTAATTACCCCTAATCAAATCTATTTCATAATTGAAAGCCCAAAATTAGGGTCTCATAACTTACCGTGAAAATCGGTGATCAATTCAAAGTCATAAATTTTTCGACGTAAGACTATGACCGAGAGAAGGTTAGCGGTGGGAGAATCTCAACCAACAGCAAATCCAGTATATTGGCGTTTATAAGGAGCATGATAGGCTAAGATAATATCTTCCTTGGGAACACCCCATTCTACTAATTCGTTAGCAACGCCAATTTCTGTACCATCATGCTGTATCCAAATTTTGTCGTTTTTAAGGTCAATTTGGAGAACGCAGCCTCTTAAACGGCGATTTCCATGCCATCCCACGTTCATCAGTTGATAGTGATCTCTTTCTCTATCAAATATTTTTTGGACTTCAATATCTCCATATTTAGGTTTATATTGCCCATATTTATTGATTAGTTTTGTGACTAAATCTCTATATTTATCTAATTTTTCCATTGTTTAATTACCTCTTGATTGATATCGTAGACAATTAGTTTTATTTGATATTTTTCCACTGCTTTTTGAGTAAAAACAATTTTATCTAGCTTAGAGGGTCAAACATTGTCTCATTAAACATTGTCTCAATGTGGAGTAATCTGTGACTAATTCTTAGCTTCTTCCAGCCAACTATTAAATAAATCTTGATTATTAGCTACCCATTCTTGAGCATGACGTTGAATATCTTTTGGTTTATTTTCGCCTTCTTGAATACGGAGGCTTTCTTGATTGATGTCTTCAGCAGGAATTTGTACTAGTTCAAACCAACGTTTTGCTATTGGATTATTGGCTAAGAATTTCTTGTTAGCGACAATGCGTTGTTCAGTTAAAGGAAAACCCAGATTTTTTCCTTTAACTAAGGTATCCTTTTCTGTGAGATCACCCGTTTTTTGAGGTAAAGATGTAAAAGGAACCTCTAACCATACTACATCTTGATCTGGCTTTAATACTGCACCAATCCAATGGGGATTATAGGCATAGAAAATAACAGATTTACCTTGTTTGTAGCGAGTAATGCTATTTGCCAGCAAAGCGGTATATTGTCCTCGATCATGTTCAACAGTATTCTTCAGTCCATAAGCTTCAATATGATGATCTATAACTAATTCACAATTCCAACCTGGGTTACAACCGACTAAATTGGCTTTTCCATCACCATCTGAGTCAAAAAGTTTAGCAATTTTTGGATCTTTCAATTGTTCGAGATTAGTAATATTATGCTGATCCGATGTTTTTTTATCTATTTGATATCCTTGTATCCCATCGGGTGTCAGAATACCCATTCCTTCTAATTTTGCTTCACCACCCGCATTGTTAAAGAATGCTTCGTGTCCGGGGAAGTAGTAAATGACACTATAGTCCAAGTCTTGATTAGCTAGAGAAATATAAATGGCTGGATACTCAATTTCCTTGGGAGTTTCCACTTGATAACCAAGTTTTTCTAACCCAATCTTGACAATCTCTGTTTGGAAATGTTCTTCTATCCAGGTACTATGAGCAGTCCGCAGGGTGACTTGAGATGCTTTGCTATTAGTACTTTCAGAAGATTCTGGTGCTGGTTGACAAGCCATTAAACCTGTCAACAAAATGATTAAGGCTGTTGTTAAGCTAAATTTTGGCACTTGTTTGGCGATCGTTGTGATAATTAACCTATTGTAGGATATCTCCTCCTGGATACAGTCGCTACAAATACCTGCAAAGTGCTGCCTTAATTATTTTATCTTTCTTCCAAAAGAAGACCCTCGCTTTTAGCGACGGGATGAATTTTGTCCAGGGTTTAGGTTGACCGCTTAATATTAACTCTATACTTCTTGTGCCAATCAATGTAGCATAAGGAAATGATAGTTTTAGAGTACAAGTTAAAAGGAAAGCAATATCAGTTTCGGGCAATTGACGAGGCGATTTGTACTAGCCAATTTGTAAGAAACAAGGCTCTACGCTACTGGATGGACAATAAAGGAGTCAACAAATATGACCTCAACAAAATATTGTGCCGTTTTAGCGAAGGAGTTTGATTTTGCTAACAAAAACTTAATTCTATGTTTGACAATCATGCTGATCAATTAATATTAAGGCATATCTCCTTGGGAATAGAGTCGCTACAAGCTACAAGCTACAAGCTCGGCGATCGCGTTTGTTAATTTATATATAAAGTATTGATAAACAAGTCCTGATGAATGCTATGTATTAAAAAGTAGTAACTAAAGTAAAAAGCAATCGCAACAGTAACTTCTACTCGTCTTAATTTAAAGCACTTTTTGCACTCTTTGTTTTTTGTATTTTGTTAAGTGTGTAAATACCTGGTCAAAAATTCCAGTTCAGCAATGAGTATAATTGTGTAGTTACATATTCAGGATGCTGCTTTTAGAATAGGCTTGTCTATACACAGTTTATTCACGTAAATCAAATACTTACCTGTTAATAGATCCTGAGAAATTATATTGCGTTTGCGTTTATTAGTTCGAGACTAATTTCTAATAACAAACCAATAAAATATTAAAAACTCTATCTTTATCATGGCGATTAATTTCAATCAGGCTGGTTCTTTTAATGGAGTTGAAGGAGAAATACAAGTTCTCAATAACCCGACCTCCATTCAATTTGGTGCCGATGCTCGATTATACGTTGCTGAGCAAAATGGCACTATCAATGCTTTCACGGTAGAAATTCAAAATGACGAGTATGTAGCCACCTCAAACGAAGTGCTGCTGCTGCCCAATGGTGCAGAAGTTGTCAAATCAATTCAAAACCACAACGATGATGGTTCAACCAGTAGCGAGAGCAATCGCCAAGTCACGGGAATCGTAGTTACTGGTACTGCCGAAAATCCCGTTCTCTACGTCTCTTCAAGCGATCCTCGCATTGCTACATTTGAAGACACTAACCTCGATACCAATTCTGGGATAGTTACTCAGTTGACCTGGAATGGAACTGAATGGGAAGCAGTAGACATTGTTCGTGGCTTACCTCGTTCGGAAGAAAATCATTCAGTAAATGGAATGGAATTAAGCGCAGATGGGACTAAACTCTACTTGATGGTAGGCGGTAATACCAACAATGGCGCGCCATCCGATTTCTTTGCCTACACAGGAGAGTATGCCCTATCTGGAACAGTTTTAGAAATCGATCTTGAAGATATCGCCAACCGACCAATTTCAACCGATCCTTCAGGTGGACAGGATGGTACTTCTCGGCAATACGTATATGATTTGCCAACCCTCGATGACCCTACAATTACCAACGTCAGCGATGGAGTTGGCGAAGATATATCAGGGTTAGATGAAAATGGTCCTTGGGGTGGTAACGATGGCTTCAATATGGCAATTTTACCAGCCGATGCCCCGATGCGAGTTTTTGCTGATGGTCTGCGTAACCAATACGATATTGAGTTGACTGAGGATGGGCAACTTTATACCGTTGATAATGGTTCTAATGGCAATCTTGGTGGCAATCCTGTGGATGCAAACGGAACCCCAACTGATCAGCCAGGAGCAGGCGAAGCTACTAATACTCCTAATAATGGGGGGGCTGGAGATCCCGAACCACTATTTTTGCTTGAGGACGGTGGATATTATGGTCATCCATCTCCCTCCCGTTCCAATCAAGATCTTCCCTGGACAGTCTATGACGATGATGGCAATCCCGATGGGTCTTTGTCCCCCAATAGCGTTGCTAGTCTAGCAGACTTAGTTCCTGATGGGGTCGATATTGCCGATGGCTTTGTCATCGATCCGAGCAAATTTACTAGTGATCCCACACGCCTGGCTCAAAGTGGTATTCGCATTGAACGTAACAGCGCAGAAAGTAATGCGTTAATTACCCTGGGGTCATCTAGTAATGGTCTGGTTGAATATACAGATGATGTCTTTGGTGGTGGTTTACAGGGAAGCTTGATAGTAACACAGTTTAACGGCAATATAACTCTACTTAATCTTAGCGACGATGGAACTTCAATCGAGCCATTAGTCGATCCTACAGAGGGCAATGCAGTCATTGATGATGACGGTATATTTCCATTAGCCACTAGTCAGTCAAATCCCTTGGACGTCACTACTGGCCCTGATGGCACGATTTGGGTCGCTGAGTTTGGACCTGATAATATCAATATTTTTGCACCATCAAATGTGATTGAACCACCTGACACAGATTTTGACGAAGATGGTATTGTCAATATCAACGATCCATTCCTTCGTGATGACAGCAATGGTGGCTCTGTTTTCGTATCACCAGGTCAAAATTTATTATGGGATTTTGATGCCGACCAGGACGATAACCTGCCTGGTCCTGACGGCTATGGAGGGGGTTTAACTGGAGTAATGATTGATGGCAACACAGATTTTGAGGAGTTTTTTCAAGAACCTTCAACTCTGCCCGATCAGATTGTTAAGCTCGACAATGTTAAGTTTAATACCGCTGCTGGTGGCGGCACTACAGTAATCGAATCGGTTTCCAATGGAGATCCTTTTCAAACTCCCAATAACGGCGAGTATTTATTCCACACTGGGGTAACACTTACGCCAATGGTAGAAACATTTAACATCAAATGGAGTGTATTTAATCCAGGGACTGAGTTTACTGGCTCGTTTCAGCAGATTGGTGGTTATATTGGCACGGGTGACCAAAGCAACTATCTGAAGATTGTAACAATTGAAGGTTTGAACGACGAAGTCCAGATTCTGCTTGAGGATAATGATGTTGTTCAATCAGAGTCTTTTATCCAAGCAGATGGTCTATTGAGTTTTCCTACTGACCAGCAAATCTTTTTTGAGTTGGAAATCGATCCCATCGCTGGGACTGCAATTCCTACCGTTAGCTATGAAACTGGTGATGGAAATATTAACACTGCGACTGGACAAGCAGTTAATCTTGATGGAACTGCTGTTCTAGATGCCATTCAAGGGAACTATACTGTCAATGGTCAGGATAGCGGTCTTGCTGTTGGTCTGTTTTCTTCCAATAATGGTGAACCAGAAGCAAACGCTTTTCAAGCAATCTTTAATGATATTGAGATTACTGCAACAGGCGACACTTCAGAAACCGTACTTTATCGAGTAAATGCGGGTGGTTCGGAAATTGCTGCTACCGATGGAGGCATTGCTTGGTCGGCAGATACAGTTAGTAATAACAGTTCTTTCCTCTCTAATCCTGGAAGCAACAGTACTGCTTCTTTTCCAGCAGTCGAACCAGGGGCAACTGTTCCTGATAATGTTCCCGATACGATCTACGATACCGAGCGTTGGGATCAGTCTGGTGGCTCGGAAATGCAGTGGGCTTTTGATGTTCCCGAAGATGGTCTTTATGAAGTTCGATTGTACATGGGTAATGGTTTTGACGGTACTAATGATCCAGGTGAACGGGTATTTGATGTAGCGATTGAGGGTAGTGTTCCTGACAACCTCGATGATATCGATCTGTCCGAGCAGTTTGGTCATGAGACTGGCGGAGTGATCGCCAATACCGTAACGGTTACTGATGGCACTATCGATCTTGAGTTCCTACACGGTGCAGTGGAAAATCCTTTGGTTAACGGAATTGAAATTGTTCAACTTGGTGACGATGGAAATTCAACCTCACCAACAGTTTCGTTCGTTGGTAATCCTTACACAGTTGGTGAGAACCAAGGTCAAGTAGAAATTTCACTTTTAACCGATGTTACCGTGCCTAGTGATGAGACGGTTAATGTGACCTTCGAGATTGTTCCTGGTACAGCAACGGCTACAGAAGACTACGAATATCAATCGACGACTGCAACATTCGATTCGCAGACAGGTATTTATACTGACACAGTGGCGATCGCAGGTAGTTCTTCCGATGCTACATTCCTAATTGATATTCTGCCAGATGCGATCACCGAAGGTGATGAAGCATTTACAGTCAATATTACCGATGTCAGCCCAAATGCCCAGATTGGAACAGACTCTGCCTCTGTCACCATTGAAGACAATAGCCCCAGTCAAGAAACAATACTTTATCGAGTCAATGCGGGTGGTGCTGAAATTGCTGCCACTGATGGCGACATTGCTTGGTCGGAAGACACCACTAGTAATAATAGTAATAATAGTTCTTTTCTCTCCGATCCTGGTAGTAACAGTACTGCTTCTTTTCCAGCAGTCGAACCAGGGGCAACTGTTCCTGATAATGTTCCTGGTGAAATCTTTGATACTGAGCGTTGGGATAACTCTGGTGGTTCAGAGATGCAGTGGGCTTTTGATGTTCCAGAAGAAGGTCTTTACGAAGTCCGACTTTACATGGGAAATGGTTTCGACGGTACTAGCGATCCTGGAGAGCGAATATTTGATGTGGCGATTGAGGGTAGTGTTCCTGACAATCTTGATGATATTGACCTTTCTAATCAGTTTGGTCATGAGACTGGTGGAGTGATTAGCAATACTGTAACGGTTATTGATGGAACTATCGATCTTGAGTTTTTACATGGGGTGGAAAATCCTTTAGTTAATGGTATCGAGATCGTTCAACTTGATGAACTGACAATTTAGAATTAATAGTCTATTTGTCTGCCTCAAACCAGTTTTCTGCTGCCAGATATTGTTGCAGATCTGGATCGCGATCGCCCAATTGCATTAAGTCAGCTTTAAATCGGTACAATAGGTTAGGGTTCACCGAGGTCTATCAATATTTTTATTGCGTAACGCCATGAACGATTCGACATTGCAATCACACATCAAACTCGATCAGTTTCTTAAATGGCAAGGAATTGCTCAAACTGGAGGAGAAGCCAAAATTATTATCAAACAAGGCCAGGTTAAGGTAAATGGAGCAGAAGAGATGAGACGAGGACGCAAATTAGTTACCGGCGATCGCATTACCATTGCTGGAACAACCCACCGTGTAGAGTTACAGTAATCAGCGATTATGCTTCAAGAACAATTGTCTCAGGGTTTAGTAGTTGGTACCTTAAGGAAGGTGCATCACATTGCCTTAAACGTAAAAGATATGGAGGCATCGAAGCTTTTTTATGGCAATATTTTGGGATTGCATCAGCTAGTAGGAGAAGAAGTACCATCTACATTGGTAAAGTTAGTTGCAGCAGGAAAAGTCTGTAATTTTAAAACTCCTGACGGTCTAATCCTTGATTTATTTGCCGAACCCGATTTATTACCCCCAGATCCTGATCCAGAGAAACAGTTTACCCGTGCCAATCATCTGGCATTCGATATTGATCCTCAGCTATTTGATGATGCAGTGCAAACTTTAAGAGAGCTTCAAGTACCTGTTGCTATAGATGTGGTGACTCGTCTGACTGGGAGAGGTTTTTATGTTTACGATCCTGATGGCTTTATTGTTGAAATTCGCTGCGATGCTCTAGAGTAAATCTTAGGTTATTAAAAATGAGATTATTTAGCGATCGCGTCGCTTAATATTGGGGTTACGATGACGACGTACTCTCTGAGGAGTCATTCCTCCTAGCTGGCGACTAACTTCCATAAAAATATCTCTTTGAATATAGGGATATTGTCCTACCCAAATATTTCTTTGTGGGATATAGGCATCAGAAATCTTGTTGACCTGACTTAGATCTAGCTTATTGGATAATACTAACAATTCCGCAGTCTGCCCTGGCTTAATACCCTTATAAATTCGTTGCAGGGGAGCCTGAACTTCAACTTCAAAACCTGTTTCATCTCCTAAAATCAAGTTTATCCAGCGTTCACGGTTTTCGACAATAACTAGCTCTCCCCGTTGATTAACCGTTTCTTGCTCACCGATTAATTCTTCAGTCAGAAACACATCTAAAACTTTACCGCGCCAAAAACCTGAGTACTTAAAACGACGATTGGCAGAATTGCGCAGACTTGCTTGATAAACGGGACTCCATAGCCAATAGAGAGACATGACCCCGCCCAAAAGCAAAATTATGGCTCCTCCCTGATCACCAAACAGCACCCCTAAAATCAAAACCACTACGATTCCGACAATAGAAATCAAGAGTCGATTTAAGACATCAGACCACTTACCCCAATAGTAGGCATATTGTTTGCCCGTAGCAATTAAGGGAATTAACTGCTCCATTTTCTCTCTAGTTAGCGGCTTGAGCATGAAAAATTATTAATTAATTATTAATTAAACCTAGATTCTAAAGTGTCAGATGTTTAGCAACACTATTCTATACTCTGTATCCAGATAATTAATCGGGAATTGGTAAGCGTTGGAGATTTTTATTACTCCCAATCACTACCATAACCAATCCTTGTTTCAGCACCTGTCCTGGATTAAGATTAGTGACAAATTTATCCCCATTGCTGATTGCCAGGACATTTAAACCATAACGTTTACGCAGATCCAACTGAGATAGAGTTTGACCATGAAATTCTTCGGGGACTAACACTTCAACAATGCTGTTTTCTGTGTCCAGTTCAAAACGCTCTAAAAATCCAGGTTGAGTCAGGGTTTTGGCTAAATTACAGCCAGCTTCATATTCAGGAAATACTACTAGATCTGCTCCCACTCTCCGTAATACTTTACCGTGGATCTTCGAAGAAGCCTTTGCTACTACCTGCTCAACTCCTGCTTCTTTAACATTAAGAGTAGTGATAATGCTTTCTTGAAGATAGTTACCAATCGCGACAATTACCGTATCCATCTCAAAGATGCTCGCTTCCTTAAGAGATTCAGGCTCTGTAGAGTCTAGTTGAATTGCATGGGAGGCTGCCTTTTGAGTTAAAACCTGAGTAACTAATTTTTCATCAATATCAGCTCCCAAGACTTCATAACCCAATTTATGTAGGGAAGTGCAAACGGCTCTACCAAAACGACCTAAACCAATTACCGCAAACTGACGGTTTTTGCTACGGGAGCTAGTCAAAAAATTGAGCGATTTCAATGCCTCTTACCTGAATAATTCTAACTATTGGCATTTTAATCCATGGAACGTCAGTTAGGAGCAAGACTATGTTTGAGTAGGGTAGCTCTAAGCCTTAAGCCTTTAAACATTTTTGTTTTAGGTCAGTAGGGGAAATGAACTACTCCTACTTACTTCGTTGAAGTAGGAGTTTCCTACTTTACTTTTCGGTCGTGGGTCTTATTCCACTTCGGAATTTCCCGTCTCACAGGTCGATGGCTTTTGCTAACAAGTTAGCAACGGCTCTTCTCATCCTCCACAGGCAGAACGCAGTTCGTTGACTAGCAACTGCTAGATTTGATATTCAATTGTTTTTTATTGGACTAACTAGGTATGAGCTTATTTATATCATGACCAGAGGTTTCCAAAATATAGAATTCGCACTCTAAGGATCTCGATCAAATTTATAGTCTACCTACCGAGCAACAAAATTATATACAACGACTGAAACCTATAGTACATAAAGATTTGATAAGTTTCTTATTAGCCGATTTATTAACGCTCCTGCTGTCGCGGGGCTATCCATCCCCACCTTTTAGAAGGATGGGGAATTCCGCCCATTTTGTTAAAACAGATAAAATATAGATTCGCGCTCTAGTTTCAATTTAAATTTATCTACCTACCGAAAGCTTAATGACTGAAGCCACTGCTATTCGTCAGCCGAAACCTACTAGTAAGATAGCCAGCTTGTCCTATCAAGTTGCCATGTCTCAACCTGCCTCTCATTTGTTTGAAGTTACTTTACAAGTCAGCAATTGGCAGTCAGCAACTCTGGATTTGAAAATGCCAGTATGGACTCCTGGTTCCTATTTAGTTAGGGAATATGCTAGACATCTTCAAGATTTTACGGCTACTGGTAGCATGGGTGATTTATCTAGTCAGAAGCTTGGTAAAAACTACTGGCAGATAGCAACGGCTGGTGTTACGGAAATTAAAGTCAGCTATCGACTTTATGCTAATGAATTAACAGTACGCACTAATCATTTAGATGCAACTCATGGTTATTTTAATGGTGCTGCATTGTTTTTCTTTGTCCCAGGATTAGAACAACAGCCAATTAAAGTTAAGATTGTTCCGCCACAGTCAGATTGGCAGGTTACTACCACATTACTCAAGGTAGCGGGGGAAGCTAATACGTTTTTGGCTCAAGACTTTGATACTTTAGTTGATACCCCTATTGAAGTCGGAACACAGCAAGTACACAGCTTTGAAGTATTAGGAAAACCTCATTCTCTGGCGATTTGGAGTCAAGGCAATGCTAAACCAGAACAAATAATTGCTGACACGACTAAGATAATTGAGACAGAGGCGGAGATGTTTGGCGGTTTACCTTATGAACAATATTTATTTTTATTGCACCTGTCTGGTAGTGGCTATGGTGGTTTAGAACATAAAGACTGCTGTACTTTAAATTATCCTCGATTTGGGTTTCGCGATCGCGAAAAGTATGAACGTTTTATCCAGTTGGTAGCTCACGAATTTTTCCACCTCTGGAACGTGAAGCGAATTCGCCCTAAAGCTTTGGAAACTTTTGATTATGAAACCGAAAACTACACCACATCCCTCTGGTTTTGTGAAGGAACAACCAGCTACTACGATATCTTAATTCCTCTGCGGGCTGGTATTTATAATCGTCAAACCTGTCTCAAAAATTTAAGTAAAGATATCAACAAATATCTCAATACTATTGGACGCACTGTTCAGCCTTTAGGTGAATCTAGCTACGATGCCTGGATTAAACTCTATCGTCGTGATGCTTACAGTGATAACAATCAGATTTCCTATTATCTTAAGGGAGAATTAGTTTCTCTACTAATAGATCTATTAATTCGAGCTAAATATAATAATAAGCGATCGCTCGATGATGTGATGCGCTTGATGTGGTCACGTTTTGGACAAAAGGAAGTTGGCTTTACTGAAACGCAATTGAGAGATGCTATTGCCGAGGTTGCCCAAGTTAATTTAAATGATTTCTTCTCCCGCTACATCGAAACTACCGAAGAATTGCCGTTGGATGACTATTTAGACCCCTTTGGCTTATACTTAAAAACTATTGCTGGATCAGATATACCCTATTTGGGAATTAAGGTAGAGTCGGAAAATAATCGGGAAGTAATTAAATTTGTTGCTGCCGAATCTCCCGCAGCATTAGGGGGAATTGATCCCCGGGATGAGCTTTTAGCCGTGGATGGCATTAAAGTCGATGCTCAATCTCTTGATGAAAGGCTAAAAGATTACCAAGCAGGAGATATTATTCAGATTACAGTGTTTCATAAGGACGAATTAAAAACTCTCCCCGTTACCCTGGGTAAACCTCAATCTAATAGTTATGAATTGGTAATTAAAGATGATTTATCCCCCGAACAGCAGCAAAATCTGACAGGATGGTTGGGATAATAGCTAACAGTTACAAGTAATACAAGAGTATATCATTAGAAGTCACAAAGGGCTTGCCCCCAGCGACTGAGGATAAACCCCCATGTAGTTAGAAGTCAGAAGCAAAAAGCACTTATGCACAATTTTTTAGAGATAGCCTACTTTCAAAACAAATTTGTTCCTTTTAAAGAAGCAAATATTTCCATTGCCACCCATGCTCTACACTACGGAACAGGAGCTTTTGGGGGGTTGAGAGGTATTCCCAATCCAGAGAATCCTAATCAAATATTATTATTTAGATTGGATCGTCATTGCCAGAGATTGAGTGATAGTGCCAAACTCCTAAATTACAATTTACCTGCTGATAAAATACAGCAAGTAATTATTGATTTTGTTACCAAAAATAAGCCTGATAAATCTTTTTATATCCGTCCTTTTGTCTATACTTCTGATTTAGGTATTGCCCCCAGGTTGCACAAAATTGAGAAAGACTTTTTTATCTATGGTTTAGAATTAGGAGATTATTTACCCCCTGATGGTATTAGTTGTCGTATCAGCTCTTGGTATCGTCAGGAAGATCGTAGCTTACCTCTAAGAGGTAAAATTAGCGGAGCTTATATTACTTCTTCTCTAGCTAAAACAGAGGCAGTAGAATCGGGTTTTGATGAGGCAATTTTGATGAATTCTCAGGGAAAAATTTGCGAAGCTTCGGGGATGAATATTTTTATGGTCAGAAACAATAAATTAATTACTCCCGGGTTTAATCAAGACATCTTAGAAGGCATTACTAGGGATAGTGTATTGACCATCGCTAGAGATTTAGGAATTGAGACTGAAGAGAGAGCGATCGATAAAACTGAATTATTAATCGCGGACGAAGCATTTCTTAGCGGAACAGCAGCAAAGGTAACTCCTGTTAAACAGATAGAAAACTATCATTTATCTACTGAGCGACCAATTACCGAAAAAATCAAAGACAAACTAACTGCAATTACCAAAAATCAAGAGCCAGAATACAGCAACTGGATCTATATAATTGATTGTTAAGTGATGATTATAATCAAGTAAATTCCCAGAAGAGAAGAGATTGAGCCGCTTTTATAAATAAAACTCAATCTCAAAATCGTAAATAAATTAAAATTTGCTTTTCAATGCAGCATTACACCGATCGCATATAGTCGGATCGTCGGCAAAACTGCCTACAGAAAGAGAATAATTCCAACATCTTTCACACTTCTCTCCATCAGCTTTAACTACAGCAATATTAGCTATATCCGACTCACTTTTATATTCAACATCACCGATAGAATCAACTAATTCTACTTGAGAAGCCAAGAAGAAATAACGTAGTTCATCAACATCTTTTTCATTGACAGCATCAGAAGAATTATAGGATGCAAGTTTGTCTTTTAATTCCTGATTAGAGACATGAAGTAATACTTTAGCATCTAGGGAAGAACCGATCGCTTTAGCTGTTCTCGCTTGTTCCATTACTTTATTTACTTCATCTCTTAAATTGGCAATAGTTCCCCAGAATTCATTTAATTCGGGTTTATGCCATTCTTCTTGCATTTCTACCCAACCAGATTCAAACACGGATTTGTAACCCGTTTCGTAGGGTAATGCTTGCCAGATATCTTCTGCCATGTGACACAATACAGGTGCGATCGCTTTAGCAATGTTTTCGATGGCAACTGCTAGTACTGTCTGACAACTACGACGGCGGAAAGAATCAAGACTACTGATATAAAGTCTGTCTTTGGCGATATCTAAATAGAAGTTGGATAGATCGACGACACAGAAGTTTTGGATCGCTTGGAAGAAACGGAAAAATTGATAACTTTCGTAAGCGTCGTTAACTTCAGCAAATACCTCCGTAATGCGATGTAGCAGATACTTATCTAATTCTGGTAAATCGGCATAAGCCACAGCATCTTGCTTAGGATCAAAATCGTGTAAGTTACCCAATAAGAAACGAGCCGTATTACGCACCTTACGGTACATATCAGAAGTCTGCTTGATAATATTCTTCCCAACACGAACATCTGAAGAATAATCAACCGAAGCTACCCAAAGGCGTAGTACATCAGCACCATAAGCTGGTTCTTGTTTCTTATTATTCCCTCCTTCGATGATTACTTTGGGATCGACACCATTACCTTTAGACTTACTCATCTTAAAGCCTTGTTCATCCACCACATAGCCATGAGTAAGAACTGTTTTATAGGGTGCAATACCATTTGTTGCCACACTGGTAAGTAAGCTTGATTGAAACCAACCCCGATGTTGATCCGAACCTTCTAAATACATATCCACGGGATATTTCAAGTTTCTACCTTTAACCACCGCAGCCCAAGATGAACCAGAATCAAACCAGACATCCATTGTGTCTGTACCCTTGCGATAGGTGCGTCCATTATTACGATATGACTCAGGTAATAATTCTTCTACGGATAATTCCCACCAAGCATCAGAACCTTTTTCCGCGATGATCGCTTTAACATGATTGATAGTCTCTACGGTTAATAATTCCTCGTTGGTTTCCTGATCATAAAATACAGGAATCGGTACCCCCCAACTACGCTGACGAGAAATACACCAGTCAGAGCGATCGCTTACCATGGGAGTAATGCGTTTTTCTCCTTGAGAGGGAATCCAGGTAACATCAGAAATAGCCTTTAATGCCTGATCGCGAAATCCTTCAACCGAAGCAAACCATTGTTCGGTAGCGCGGAAGATAGTAGGCTTACCTGTACGCCAGTCATAAGGATATTTATGAGCATATTCCTCATGTTTGAGTAATGCACCTGCTTCTTGCAGCGCATCGATAATCGCTTGATTTCCTGCACTGACTTTTTCATTTCCTTTAGCTACTACCTGCATACCTGCAAACTTACCAGCTTCTTCCGTAAATCTTCCCCCATCATCTACAGGAGAAAAAATCGGTAAACCGTATTTTTGTCCCGTGATATAGTCTTCCTGTCCATGTCCAGGGGCAGTATGTACTAATCCTGTACCAGATTCGGTTGTAATATAGTCACCACCAATGACAACTTTACTTTCGCGATCGAATAAAGCATGTCGGTAAGCAGTATTTTCTAGTGCTTTTCCTAAAACAGTAGTTTTAACTGTTAAATCAGTTTCTAAGGTGGCGGATAGTTGCTCTACCAAATCCTTAGCAACAATTAAGTAACCTCCCTCGCCTTTTAGGGGAGAGGTGATTTCTACTACTGCATATTCTAATTCTTCATTAACAGCGATCGCCAAGTTACCAGGAATAGTCCAGGGGGTAGTAGTCCAGATAGCTACCTTGAGATTAGGCAAATACTGCTCTAATTCTGCTGCACCCTCCCCTAATTTAGTTACGGGAAACGCCACATAGATACTAGGAGAAGTATGCCCTTCGGGATATTCTAATTCCGCTTCAGCTAGTGCAGTACGAGAACTAGGACTCCAGTGAACAGGCTTTAAACCTCGATAGATATGCCCTTTCAACACCATTTGCCCAAAGACATCAATTTGTGCAGCTTCATAGCCAGGAGTTAATGTTAAATAAGGATGTTCCCAATTTCCCCACACACCATATCGCTTAAAGCCCTCACACTGTTCTTGTTGGGCTTTAAGAGCAAATTCTTTTGCTTTTTGACGCAGCTTGAGAGGAGTTAATTCTTTTCTCTCTTTAGATTTAATTTTCTGGAGAACTTTTAATTCAATCGGAAGTCCATGACAGTCCCATCCAGGGATATAATCTGTCTTATGCCCCTGCAACAGCTTGTATTTGTTGATAATATCTTTCAGCACTTTATTCAGCGCATGACCCATGTGTAGCGCACCATTAGCATAGGGAGGGCCATCATGGAGAATAAAAGAGTCCTTAATGTTATTCTGTGACAGTTGCTCGTAAATTTGGTTTTCTGCCCAAAATTGCTGTAATTCAGGTTCGCGCTGCACGGCATTTGCCCGCATATTGAATTCTGTTTGAGGCAGATTTACGGTTTCTTTGTAGCTTTTTGCTTCTGTCACAGTTTCAACTAGTTGATTTAGGTAAGGGTTTTCTTATCTTCTCATCTGTATATTATTACTCGATCTCGTTGTTGTAGTGACGATTTTTATCTCGCGCCAAGACGCAGCGAGATTTTTTGATGAGTTTTGAACCTCTGCTTTCCGTTGTGAATATGACCATTCAACCTCAATCTACATATAGTGTGGATTAGTTGATAAAACACTACCTGTAGTGCTTGACTTTTTTCTCTTTTGCTTAACTTGTCACCAATGGGACGAGGGTGATGATAGCGTTCGTAATTTAGCTGTTGAACACGACTTGGAAGGTTTCTCTGAAATCCTTACACAACAAAGGTTTTGCAGGGCGAATATAAATACTATTTTAACGAAATTACGTTGTTTTAGTAGTGGATAAATATGCTAACCTTCCAAGTCGCGTGTTGAATTTCTTCTTCGCTGAACTCAATCTGGATCATATCTCGCCACTCTGCTTCAGTTGAATACGCCTGCATTATCCCACCTTGGCTAATCTCAAAAAAAGTCCAGTATTCACCCGCTCGGAGTATAACAAAATCTTTCGAGCTTGTTAGTGATGGGCGGTTGTTAAAGGGTTGGGAATTAAAGGGTTGGGAATTGAAGAGGATTTTGACCCCAACAAAGAGAAGCGATCGCCATCAGCATCATAAGCATGGATTTCTCCTGTTTCAATGCTATACACCCAGCCATGAAGGAAAATTTGTCCTGAGCGTATTTTAGAGTGAATTACAGGATAGGTTTTCAAGTTTTCAATCTGAGTTAAAACATTTTCTTCAATTGCGATTCTCAATAGTTCTGCTTCATTGCGATCACCATAATTTTCTTTAAGGAGGCGACGAATCGGCTCACCATGATGTTTTAGCCAGTCATAAACCAAAGGCATATCTTCATTTAGTTTATTTAGCTGCAATAGAGCCTTCATGCTGCCACAGTGGGAATGACCACAAACAACAATGTGCTTGATATTTAAAGCTGCTACTGCATATTCAATTCCTGCACCTTCACTACTGTTAAGCGTACCGTGAGGAGGAATCATATTACCAATGTTACGGATGACAAATAGTTCTCCCGGTTTAGTTTGAGTTAGAAGATTGGGGTCAATCCTCGAATCAGAACAGGTGATAAAAAGAACTTCGGGAGCTTGTTTTTGTGAAAGCAGTTGAAAAAATTCTTGATGAATGCTGAAATAGTTGGCTTGAAATTCCGTTAATCCTTGAATAATGCGATTAATAGGCATAGATAACTCCGAAAAATTTAAATGTTGCTCTTGTTGTAGCATTATGGTTTTCTTTGTCTTTCTGCAAAATTGAGGATGAACTAATAACTAATTAATGATTAATTTCTCATTCCGCACTTCAGTTTGTAGTTGTCAAAAAGTATCGGTCTGAATGCACTTCTTATCTCCCCTCGGCAATCAGTAACAGAAGCTTTTTGGGCGACAAAATACTTTGATTGCAAGTTATTTTCATTAACCGATAATTATTGAGAATGACTGAGCAAGAGAATACTATTTTTCGCTTTTTTCAGGTTTAAAATATTAAATAAAACTCTGAGAAACTAGCCAGATAAAATATAATATTTTTGACAATGTTTGGAGAAATAATTAAGAGTTTCAAGTCTTGAATCAGTGAGATTGACAATTTGTTTTACACCATTTAAAACAACTAAATGAATACCCTGAAAACATTGAAATATCCAACGAAGAGTTGGTTGATCCGTTACTTTTCCTAATTGATTTTTAACTCCTGTCTGGTTCTGTTTTAGATTCGCTCTAAGTTGTCTTTGACCAATAGTATAAACCAATAAAGATAACCCCATTAACATCGCCATAGTTTCTATTCTTGACGGATATTTTAGAAAAGTCGTTTATCTTTTGAATATCCATGAACTATTTTGATAGGTGTAGGCTCTAAATTTTCTGACTTTTCCGTTTCAGGAAGAGCATAGTCTCCTTGTAAAGAAATCGACGTAGAATCTAAATGAGAATACTTATGCTCAATTCCGTATTTTTTCAAAGCTTTTAAAGCAATTAATAGAAATATCTTGGTTAAGCCAAATTGGTAAAGTTTATCCATTACTCGACCAATTTTATCGTCATTAAAATACTCTGGATAAATTCCCTCTCCGAAGAGATGTTCCGTCGCTTTATCGTTAAAAAATTGCGGAAATAAATATAAGGGTCTGGAAACAAAGCCCATAGCATTTAAAATTATACTTTTAACAATTATTCCGCTGTTTAACTTTTCTTGAGCTTTAATCCCTAACTGTTCATTGATTATTTCTACTATTCCTATTTCATCTATTAGACCAGCTATTATTCCTAAATGATTAATTGTTTGAACTTCAATATTGGCGCTTTTGACTCATTAAAATCAAACTTTAACAATTATTTTTATTAGAGTTATTTTATCTGAGGAGCGAGCTTCCCTGGAAACTATTTAAAATACTTAAAAAATCTCGGCTTTGGTGATCCCGAGAACCGAGTGAATCTCTCTCTCTGAGATATAGCGATCGCTAGAATATTGTAGTTTTATGTGTTACGTTTAGACGTGCGTAATGAGAAATTAATCCAAGTGGCTTCCGTAACTAAACAGATTCCACCTACCTTTCTTAACAATGGTGTAACTTTGTCCGTTAAGAGATTAAGCTGCTTTTCGTTGGTACATACAGCCAAAATATAAGTATTGGTAAATGCTCTGCCTAGATCGCTGTCGGTCATGCCGCGATCGCCTTTTCCGCTAGTGTGGTCGATGACGGTATAGCCTGATATATCAACGTTTTCCAAGATCTTTAGTACTCCATCGAGTTCAAGGCGTAAAAAAGAACTGGCGGTAATGAAGGTTACGGCACTAATTGAACCATAGGTAGCAGCGATCGCAGCAGAATTATAGCTGTCGAGTTTGGTTTTAAGGATAAAAAAGGTATAGATTGGCACTAAAGTAGCCATTGCAATTGCTGCAATCAGAGTAATGGCAATCTGTAGATTGATTCCGCTTTCTGAAAGTTCGTGACCACCTTTAAAGCCAATCGCAACTAACAAATAAAGGGAAAAAAGCTTTGGTAAAGGTGCAGGAATTTCTAGATCAGACTTAGCAAAAACAGCAATCATCCCCAAAAAGAAAAACAAGACTGGGGGATTCAACAAGTTAAACAGAATTAAACTGCCATCCATAAGTTGCTCTTAATCTATTTATTATTTACAAATCTTTAATCAATATAGTCAGGTGACTTTAATAAAATAATGAGAGAATTCTAAGAGTTTTCTCATATTGGCGATACAGAAAAACTAACCTCAAAAGTAGTTAATTCATTAGGTTGACTAGTTGCAAAAATCTGACCGCCATGACAACGGACAATCAAGGCTGCAATTGCCAGCCCCAAACCCGATCCCTGAGCTTCGCGATCGCGATCTAAACGGTAAAAGCGATCAAATAAATAGGGCAAATCCTCCGCAGCGATTCCCTTACCTGTATTACTTATAGCAACAGCTATTCTCTGGTGTTCTAATTTGGTCTTAAGCTGAATTTGACCACTCGAGGGAGTATATTTAACTGCATTATCCAAAAGATTTAAAAACAAGCTGGTTAATAGATCGCAATCGCCCCAAATAAATAAATCGGGTGTAATCTCTGCCCTTAAATCGATTTGATTATCTGCTGTTAAAAATTGAATTTGTTCGCTTAAAACCTCTAGCAGATCGCTGAGATTTACCGTCGAAAAATTTCGTTCTTCTGGCTGTTGCTGTTCTAAACGAGCCAAAAACAACAGGCCATTAGTGAGACGAACTAACCGATCTGTTTCGCCTTCTAAATCTTGTAATGTAGCTTGATATTCAGTAGGACTGCGTTGACGACTCAAAGCCACACCAATACGCCCTTTAATTACGGTTAATGGTGTACGTAGCTCATGGGAGGCATCTGCAATAAAACGACGTTCGTGTTCAAACGCCCATTCAATACGATCAAGCATTCGATCTAAAGTCATTGCCAAACGCCCGACTTCATCCGTAACCCCTTGATAGCTGATGCGATAACTCAAATCATCAGGATTAATCGCTTCTGCTGTGCGGATAATGCGATCAATGGGATTAAGAGCGCGATTTGCTAAGAACAACCCTCCAAAACCTGCCAAGAGCAAAACTACAGGGAATCCAAACAGCATTAACAGTAAAAGATGTCTCAAGGCTTGAGAAATTGGATAAAGCGACTGAGCTACCAATAACCACAGTCCGTTTGATGTGACGGTCGATTTATTTAAAGCCACTACTATATTGCGATCGCTAACTAGCAGAGGAATGCTGTAAACTCGCCAAACTGCTGTGGTAGTTTTTAAACTGTAATAACCCTTTTGCTGCGGTAAAAAAGAAGCGATTATTTCATCATTACCAAAACTGTCCCAAACTTTGCCCTTATTGCTGATAATTCTACCGACAAATCCAGAATTGACTAACTGTTCTTGGTGTAATTGAAACGGCTTTGTCTCCTTAAAATGAGGCTGGTTATGGTCAACTGTTAGATTAGCAACAATTTCTGATGCCGTTACTTCGAGAGTAGTATTTACTTGACGGATCGAACCAGACTTTAATTGCAGGTATAGATAACTGCTAAAAACAATCAAAGTACAGCCTAACAACAGCATATACCAAGCAGTCAGGCGTACCCTTAAAGATTTTTTAGTGAGCCAAAATTTCGGACTGTTGAACATCTAGCTGGTAAATCATTGGGGGTAAAAGTTAGTTGATAGACTCAGTTTTTAAACAATAACCAACACCTCTAACGGTATGAATTAAAGCTTGAGGGTAGCCCTTGTCAATTTTGCGTCGCAGATAGCCAATATAAACATCCACCGTATTGGAATTACTGCAAAAATCCAAATTCCAAACCCTTTCTCCAATTTGAGTCCGAGTCAAAACGCGATCGCAATTTCGCATGAGATACAGGGTAAGCGCAAGAAAAAGTTGACCTTGATATGGTATGAAAGAAAACGCTATTTTCCTCTCTTCTGCCATGT
The DNA here is from genome assembly GCA_942490675.1 of Cyanobacteriota bacterium. GTDB lineage: Bacteria > Cyanobacteriota > Cyanobacteriia > Cyanobacteriales > Xenococcaceae > Waterburya. Next base: position 43,747 of record CALNYB010000034.1, read on the forward strand.
CTAAAGGGTTTGCATCTGTTTCAGCTACCACTCAACATCCTATTCCTCCTACTGCAGAGAGCGGTTGATGCTCAAGAGATTCAATCAAAATGGCTATCCTACTTTGAAGACTTAGACGATCCTCGTGGCGCAAAAGGTCGGCTTCATCCCTTTTTGAGTGTGGTCATGATTGCCATCTTAGCTACCATTGGCGGGGCTAGAGGATGGGACGACATTGAACTGTATGCCGAAGGGCATGCTCAATGGCTGGAGAAATTTCTCGATCTACCATGGGGAATTCCCCACGCGGATTGCTATCGTCGTGTCTTTGCCCAGATTGAACCGGATGCCTTACACCGTTGCTTCCGACGTTGGGTTACAGAGATCGTGAAAGACACTTAGGGGGCAAGTGATTCCGATTGATGGCAAAACCATGCGCGGCTCCTATGACAGGACATCGAAGCAATCGGCTTTACATGTGGTGAGTGCCTGGGCCAGTAACCATCGTCTGATGTTAGGGCAGATGAAGGTGGACAGTAAGAGCAATGAAATTAAGGCGATTGGCGTTACTGGAATTGCTCGATATCAGTGGCTGTATTATCACCATTGATGCCATGGGCACTCAAACTGATATTGCGGCTCAGATTATCACCCAGGGAGCCGAATACGTCCTGTGCCTCAAAGGGAACCATCCCACACTCAAAGAGCAGGTGAAAGAGCACTTTGAACAGGCGATCCAAAGCGACTTCGAGGGGCTTGAATTTGACTATGATCAACGAGTTGAGGCGGGTCATCATCGGCGGGAACATCGCCAAGTTTGGGTGATGCCTGTGAGTCAGCTAGGCGGATTATATCGGCAGGACCAGTGGGCTGGATTGCAATCGGTGGTAATGGTCTATCGCCAACGCTATCTCTCTCTATGGGCTAACCGAAGAAACCCAGTTGTTCTTGACTTCCCTGCCTTGTGATGCTCAACACATTGGTCGAGCGATTCGATTGCATTGGGGGATTGAAAATCAACTCCATTGGGTTCTGGATGTGACCTTCGGTGAAGACGATTCCCGCATTCGCCAAGGGCACGCTCCTGAAAATTTTACCCTCCTAAGGCGACTGGCCATAAGTGCTTTGAATCAGGAAAGCTCATCGAAACGCAGTGTACGTCAAAAGTCCAAATTAGCGGCGATGAACCCAGACTACATGATGAAAGTGCTTGCCAGTGTGGCCGCTTAGCAGCAATTCTCCTTGGGAAAAGAAAAGAGAATAAGTTCTCTAGTAATACTAGAGAACTTATTCTCTAAAATTTGACTTGACCCCTGGATTTTATGTTTTCTCTAACTGCAATGAGGACAATGGATTTTCAGCGATGAAAAATACTCTGTTCCCTCAAAAGCTATTAATTCTTCTCCATCTAAGTCTTGATGTAATGGTCTTAGTTCTCTTGTTTACATAGAGAACTAAAACTCTATTTTTTCAAACAGGAGAATTGCTGGCTTCTTAGCATATTATGGCTCTTTTTTTCTTGCGCTTACCCTGCGCTACAGATAGGGATATTGCAAAACAACTGCCTATGTCTAGCTGACTGGTAACGGTAATTATCCAGCTTCAAAATAAAGGTAATTATCAAGAAATTATTCGCGAATTAAGTTGGCGAATCTTTTTGCTATTTGTCCAAAGTCGAACAATTAATTAAAATACGATTATTATCCGCTACATTTTCATTGAATAGTTCCTCTAAGCTATTTCGATCTAACTTGGAAGCAGAACTTAAAATAAAACTTACTTTAGATTTGGCTTGATTTTTTTTTCAATCATAATTTTGCATTTTTTTTGTTGGAGAATATGGCGATAAAATTCAATTGATTCTAAAAATTGTTCTAAGTTAATTCCTTGAATTTCTATTTTATAAATCGTTTTTCGTTCCAAAAAGTAGATCAAAATCCAACTGACAATAGTTGACAATACTGCAATGTAAATCATTTTTAAACCACAGCAAAGACCAATTAAAGCTACTAAAATTAAGCGTCCAGTTTGGACTGAAGTTCCCATATTAGTCCGAAAACGCATTAACCCACCCAAACCAAAAAAGATAAAGCCTAATTCTGAACCATAATCACCTACAGTGTATCCAACTAAAGAGCCAATCATGGGATAAAAAATCTTATCGAAAAGTAGCAAGTCATCAAAAACAGGAATAGTAAATTGCTCATTTTGGAAATTGAACTCATAGATTTAGCTTAAGCTATTGGTGGAAATGTAGCGTGGGACGAAATGTAGCCTATTTTTACACCTTATACTGTGCGGTAAATACAGCGATCTACTTTCGTCTATCTTGCGATCGTAACAATATAAGTTACACTAATGTTTCTTGAGAACGCATCTATTAAAGCAATTACAGATCCAAATAGAAGTGCTGAAATGGCATAACCCAATCCCGTACCCTCTGCCAACAAATTACCTTAGCAAAGAAGTGTCAGAAACTTTGCAAGATTTTTATTGAGCGATCTACATTATTGAGAGTTACCGCTATACTCTATTGAGAAGAGGATTTGAACGAGATCTTTAGTCTGTAGCTACTGGTAAAGAAACTGTAAAACAACTGCCGATATCTACCTGACTGATAATGCTAATTGTTCCTTTATGATTGTGAATAATCGCCTGGGTAATTGCTAATCCCAAACCCGATCCTCCCTCATAATAGGAACGAGAGCGATCTGCTCTCCACAGGCGATCAAATACTAAATCGAGGTGTTCGGGAGCTATGCCAATCCCCGTATCTTCTATAGTTATTAGAAGTTCTCGACCAATGCGATTACAACTTACTTCCACTTCTCCCTCAGCAGGGGTATATTGAATCGCATTTTGAATCAAATTGGTAAAGGCTCGTGCTAATTTGGCTTCATCCCCGATTAACCACAAGTTATTTTTAATTTCAGCCTTGAGTTTAATTTGTTTGGTTTGTGCTTGAGGCTTATACAGAACAACTAAATCTGTAAGTAAAGTTGTCAAATCGATTTTTTTAGATTCAAAATTAAAGACTTTATCGGTTCGTGTCAGGAGTAATAAATCTTCTGTAAGCTGAGACATCTGCTCGATTGCCATAGAGATCGCCTGAAATTTCTCGCCATCGCTAGCCCGCATTCCTTCAGAGTAAGTGAGAGCCACCTCTGCATTGGTACTAATTGCCATTAAAGGACTCCGCAGTTCGTGGGAAGCATCGGTGGTAAACTGTCTCAAACGCTGAAAACTTGCTTCAATCGGCTGCATTGCCTGACGGTTGAGCCAACCGCTACCCAAACTACTAAGAACTGTTGCTACAATTGCGCCTACAGCCAGCCCTAGATCGAGCCGAGCAATGGTTTCATCTACCTCTTCTAAAGATTGACTGGCACGAAGATAGCCGATTAACTGTTGATTATTCTTATCAAAGATTGGTAAGGTAATAACCTCAAGCCCATTTTCATCTATTTGATTCCGAGCAGTTGTCTCTGCTTTAAAAGGTAGAGTAGAAATATATTGAGTACTACCCTGCTGTTCTAATAGTCTTCCTTGAGGATCGAACCATTGAAAAGCTTGCTCCACTTCTTCTAATAGCCGTGGTGGAAAGTTCATTTCCCACTCAAATTCTCCCTCGTCCACTTCTGCGCTAGCTGCCGTTGTTTGAGCGATCGTCAATAGTCGTTGATTTGCCTGCTGTTTGAGATTACGAATAAATATTAGTCGTACTGTCAAAGCCGACCCAATTACAACAATAGCCAAGACAAGTAAGTTGGATATAAATAAACGATAGCGAATCTTTTCGAACATAGTTGCTATCTGTTAATTTTCTAATGAACCTAAACGATAGCCAATGCCATAGACTGTTTCGATTAAATTGTCTTTGCTTACTGCTGCTTTTAGCTTCTGGCGTAGGTTAGTAATATGAGTTTTGATCGTTCCTTCTCCCGATGAGTTGTCAAACTCCCACAGTCGATCGAGAATAGCCGAACGGGTTAATATTCAGGGAAAACGCATCTTAAGGGTATTGACAAATTACTAGTTATGTGAATTTTGTTTAAGCGCTCGGCATTTAACCACTGCGCGATCGCCAAACCTTGGTTCTCCAGTTTTCGACACCGCTATAATCTTTAAAAAGATTAATTGCCAGGGTAATGAAACTCAGACCAAAAATTACGATCGCCGACCATTTTAGTGCACTAGAAGATCCCAGAATAGAGAGAACGAAACGTCATAAATTAATTGACATTATTACGATTACTATTTGCGCAGTAATTTGTGGAGCAGATGGTTGGAATGATATTGAATTATATGGAAAATGTAAGTATAAATGGTTGAAAAAGTTTCTAGAACTGCCAAATGGAATTCCCTCTCATGATACATTTGCGCGAGTTTTTTCTCTGCTCGATCCAGAACAATTACAGCAATGTTTTTGCCAATGGGTAGAAGCAATTAGCCGAATTACTTTTGGAGAAATAGTAGCAATTGATGGAAAAACTCTTCGACATTCTTACGATAAAAGTAAAAATAAATCGGCTATTCATATGGTTAGTCCTAAAGGATACCGCTCCGCATATGCTTGGGCCACAAATAATGGCTTAGTCTTAGGACAAAAAAAAGTCGGAAGTAAATCCAATGAAATTACTGCCATTCCCGAACTGCTTAAAGTTTTATCGTTAAAAGGATGTATTGTTACTATTGATGCAATCGGCTGTCAAAAAAAGATAATCAAACAAATTACATCCCAGGAGGGAGACTATGTAATTGCCTTAAAGAAAAACCAAGGGGGTCTGTACGAGCGGGTAGAAAAACTATTTGAACAAGCCCTACTCAATAATTTTAAAGGCTTAATCAAAAGTGAATATCGGCAGTCTGAAGATGAGCGGGGACGAGAAGAAACCAGATCTTGTCAAATTCTGACTAATATTAACCAAGAAATTGACCCCAAGGGAGAATGGAAGGGTTTAAATTCCATAGCTTATGTCGATTATTTACGAACAGAAAAAGGAAAAACTACTCTATCCGTGAAGGTATTTTATTAGTAGTCTAAATGCTCAATATCATAAATTAATTGCTAAGGCTATTAGAAAACATTGGTGTATAGAAAACCAATTACATTGGGTTCTAGATGTGAGCTTTAATGAAGATGCTTCTCGGATTAGAAAAGATAATGCTCCTGAAAATTTAGCTATTATCAGACACATAGCTTTAAATCTTTTGCAACAGGAAAAAACTCTCAAAGTGGGAGTAAAGAATAAACGAAAAAATGCTGGATGGGACGAGAAATACTTACTCAAAGTTTTAACAATTTAATTAGTTAAATTGAATTGAAATTCGAGAGAATTTCTCCTTTCTCACTATTTAGTCAGTTCAAAACTGATGTAGTTTATCCTGTTTATTTTTACTTACTTTCGGTTAAAAAAGAGCTAATTTTAGGGGATTTATGGGGCTGGCGATCGCTTTTTGCCAATGACAGGTGACATCACACTTTTTTGTCTGGCTCAAACCTACTTCTGGCAAGAATTTCGGCGATAAGATGCGTTTCACCTAGGTTAATATTTGCCTGGGATGACGTAAAAAGTATTCTAAAATTAAATATTCTTTGGGGGTTAAAGCTAGTAAATTACTTTCATAAGTTACTTCTCCCGTGCTGGGATCGAGCTGTAATTCTTGATAACTGAGAACCTGTGGTTTAAGTTCGTAGCCTGGCTGCCTGACACAAGTGCCTCAAAACCTTACGCCGTATAGAATTTGTTTTTTCTGCTAAAAAGGTATTTTCTAATAAAGCGATCGCTTGAAAGCATTGATTTACTGTATTAACAAAATTAAATTTTCACGAAAAATATGGGTTTGACATAGATGTGTCAGGCAGCCAGGTTCGTAGCTTCTGCGAGATAAAGCCCTGATTCTGGCTGCTAGTTCTTTGAGTTTAAATGGTTTTACTAAATAGTCATCTGCTCCTGCATCTAAGCCGATTACCTTATCATCAGTAGTATCTTTAGCGGTGAGCATTAAAATTAAGGCTTTAGATTTAGCCTCTCGCAATCGCTTACATAAGCTAATGCCATCTAATTTTGGCAGCATCAAATCTAATAGAATTAGATCGAACTCAGCCCCTTGAGCATATTCCCAACCCTCAAGACCGTCTCTAGCTATTTCTACTACATGATGTTCGTTTCTCAATCCTTCAGCTAAAGGTTTGGCAATGCGATCGTCATCTTCGACTAACAAAATTCTCATGGTGTTTTTATTTACTCTAATTAAAAGTAATTAACCTCAACCGAGGGGAACTTCACCGCGATCGAATATCTTTCCATTAGTGCCAATCCCCATAACTTCTAATCTATCTGAGTATACTTCCACAGCAGCAAAACCCAATCTAGAAACTGAATATGCAGTCCACTCTGACTTACCGACATCTCTTGGTTTTGCACCACCATTGCCACAAGTTACGTAGGTAGTACCGTTAATTACTGTGGTTCTTTCGTAATCATGGTCATGACCGTTTAGATAAAGCTGAACGCCATAGCGGGCAAACAAAGGTGATAGCTTCTCAATTAGTTCGGAACTACCACCATGCATTCCAGAAGAATAAAGGGGATGATGTCCAAAAACTACCTTCCAAGGTTGTTTAGTTTGTTTCAACTCTTGTTCTAACCAATCTAATTGCTTTTGCCAAGGTGCTTTTGGGTTAGTGTCTAAAGCAAAAAACTGGACAGTTCCTCGCTCAAAAGTGTAGTAGCGATCGCCCATATTAAACCCTGCATAGCGAATTTGCTTTTCTCCCTGATAAGCATTGTCGGTGTCATGATTACCTAAAGCTGCGTAGAACTTAACTTTTTGCTGTAGAAGTTTTTGATAGGGGATTTCAAAAGTTGATTTAATTTTCTCCATTTCGCCATGACTGTAAATATTGTCTCCTGTCAACAGCACTAGAGGAAAAGGGTTGGCAGCGAAAAAACAACTCATTACTTTAGCCACGTTATGTTGACCTTTCTCCCCAGTGCCAACATCCCCTGCTACAACAAAACTAGATAATGCTTTTGAGGAGCGAGCGCTAAATCTTGGGCAGATTTTGTACTTCAAAGGATACTCAGATGAGCTGAATTTAATGCTGTCATTTCAAGCGGCATATGCAGCACCAGTAGTAATGATGAGCCAAAACCGCCAGTCAGCGATCGACCGTAAAGAAGCCAAACACGATTATGAAGTTAATCTTAAATCAGAACTAGAAATTGAGCTACTACAAGACAAAATGAACTTGTTGCGAGAAACAGAAATTGTCGAGCTTAAAAATATGCTGACGCTTCAACAACAGCAATTAGAGCGTATTGAAAAATTATTATCTCAAGATAAAGTTTGAGAGTCTACCACCAAACAACTGAGCTGATTTCAACTAGCCGATCGAATGTTTTGCAATCCGTGCATTGCATAAAGATATTATCTGATTAAGACAATTATGTTGGAGAATAAGTTTCCACGTTGGTTATTTTGGGGACTATTAATCACTTTCATTGTCGTCAATGGCTATTTTTTATTTCCTGTATTCCAATATCTGCGACCCACATTAATCTTAATAATCACAGCATCGCTGTTTGCTTTTCTATTGAATTATCCCGTGCGCTTACTCATGTCGTGGAAATTTAAGCGTAGTTATGCCATCGGGTTAGTATTTTTGTTGGCTCTAACTATTTCGATTACCTGCGAAGTATAGAAGACTTAACCTGCTCTCATTTTGATCTTGTAGCTACTTGGAAGCAATACCTGACCACTGAACTTTTTTCTCGCCAGTCCGTCGATAAGAGAAGAGACGAGCGCTTTGCTGATAGGTACAGTAGGGTGCGATCGCAATCTGTTCGGAATTAATACCCAATTGTTCAAGTTGAATTTGATTGACTCTTGGCACATCTAAGCGCACTTTTCCTGGAAGCTCGTCGTCTAGAATTGGTTTATTGGGGATGTCTTTTAATTCTGTGAGTATTTCCGCGTCAGTTTTTCTCTCAGCATCTGAAATAATGCTTTGACTGACTTTGATCGCTACCCTTTCATCAACCTGATAAACTTCTCCTGCGATCGCAGGACCAATAGCAATCCGTAAATTTGCCTGGTGGCTGCCAAACTTTAAGAATCTAGCGATCGCTTGTGGCACAATCTTAAGTGCTGTCCCGCGCCAACCGGCATGAATTGCACAGACTTGCCCTGTCCCCAAATCCCCAATTAATACAGGGGTACAGTCAGCGCTAGCTACCCAAACCGATTGCTCAGAGCGATCGCTAATTATCCCATCTGCCTCAGCCAGAGAATTATTATAATTTTCTTGGCTAACAATGGCTACTGTTTCTTGAGGTGTTAATACTAAATTTCCATGCACCTGTTTAACGCGATATGCCAAGCTTTGAGGTTGCAAAATGGAGGTTAAATCTTCTGGAGTGCGGGGATAAAATTCCGAGGTAAAAAAACCGTGTTGCCAAACTGAAAGCAAATCACAGGTCAAGTATGAATAATCCTGCCAAGTTTGCCAATGCCATTGCTGATTCATGTAAGATTTACTCAATGATTATGCAAAAAAGTATCAATAAGGACTAGAGAGAGCGAAGAATAACACCTACACCTATAAAAGTAGGTTATTTCTCAAACTCAAACCCTAGTCCTTATTAAAAATCGCCAGTCTTGAATACGCGAAATAATATTTGAGTCAAATCGGGTATTAAAACCTCGAACAAAAACCAGAAAAATTTTAGTTTAGAGTGACTGCGACATAAAGCTTACTATCCGATTCATATTTCCAAGCTATTCCTTCAGGATCTTTGCTTTGACTCCATTCGGGAAAATCTGGGTCTGATTTTCTTCTACCAACTGTACTAGAATTTAGGTCGAGGCGTTTTGCTAGTTCAGCTTGAATCAATGATTGACCAGCATCAATAGAAGCGGGTTGATTGATGGTTGAACTATCTGTCTCCGACTCAGGTTCAAGAGTGGCAGTTGACTGTGGAGATTCTGCTTTGGTTAATTGAGCGACAGAAGATAATGGAGAATTTGTAGCGGTATCTTTGACTTCGTTTTGTTCTTGCTTTGCCAATTGAGCAATTCCTCTAACAGATAATTTGTTAGAGTCTTTAGCTGCCAATTGATAAGAGTTTACAACTGCTTCTGGTTCGCTATCATCCAAGATGCTGCCTAAGGCACTGGCAGTAGGGAAATAATAGACGAATCCCTTTTCAGGGACAGTTTGAGGCTTAGTGCCATATTCGTCACTTTTACGAGCGAGAAACACTTTAGCCGCTCTAGCAGTTAGATTCGCTTTTATGGAAAGGTCTACTGGAGTTAGATATCCTTGATTTTCCTTAATCAGTTGATTAAAGTAAGGATTGATTTCTCCGCACCATTTTTGCCACTTATAGTTTTGCCAAATTTTGAAAGCTATAATCACTGCTGCTATTAATAGCAGAAAAGGCCATAGCATATACAAAACGACAAAACCAAAAGCCAATGGTAGGATGAGAACCAAAGCTCCAGCAGAACCATTATCTAGTACTTTTCCAGTCATAGTTGTGGTTGCAATTGCTAAATTTACGACTTGCAAGATTGTCTTGCATAAAATTGTCTTCCTGCAATATTAAGGCAAATTGTGTTGCAGCGCACGCAATTGAGTGCAAAGATTAATAATAGCTGGTTAGACCGCAACCTCTGAAATACCTAAACCCAGGCGCTGCAACATCGTTTTACGCCCTGCAATAGCCAAAGAATCATCTAGCGGACTTAAGATAATTTCTTGCTTATATTTTTGTTTCAAGGCTTTTTGAATCAGCCAGTCAGCAATAAAATGGTTTTTAGGTAATAGAGGACCATGAGAATAGGTGGCGATCGCATTTTGATAAAAAGCCCCTGCGGTTTGATCTTCTCCATTATTGCCATAGCCTTTAATTACTTTGCCCAAAGGCTGTAGGTCTTGTAAATAAGTTCTGCCACCGTGATTTTCAAAGCCAATAACTAGAGGTTTTTCTCCTAGCATTTCCGCCAATTCTCTAGCTATCGGGGTGGCGGTAATTTCAAATACTAAATTGCCAATACAGCGTTGCGCCTCGATACCTGGATGTCGGCTAATCATATCCAATAAGCCTAAACCATCGATTCTTTTACCTAGTGCTGGTTCATAGTAATGACCCAAAAGTTGGGGAGAGCCACAAGTAAACACTCCTGGAGTACCTTGGTCTAGTTTTTCTTGTAGAACCTTGGCTTTTATTCCCTGCAAGTCGCGCATCACAATTTCTTGCTGACGATCTTGCGCGCCTCCGCCAACAATTATGTCTACTCGATTAAATTCTGCAATCTCTGTTGATCGCTTGAGAGGGACAATCTCTACCTCAATATTTCGCCATTGACAACGCCGTTGCAGACAAATAACGTTACCGCGATCGCCATAGGTACTCATTAGCGTTGGATATAGCCAGCCGATTGCAATTTTCATCTATCTAGTAGTAAAAGTTCAAGAATAACAAATTCAACCTGAACCGCCATAATTTAATATCTCTAGCGACTAAAGCATCGATAGATATTTCTATGTTCTTCGCTTATTATTTTGAATAAATTATTAAAAATAGGTAGACTTGTTAACAGAAATAAGTTAATTTTCAGTGTAGATTTGTCTGAGATCTACCAAACCCCATTCGTTGAGTTAAGTTATTTAGGATTTATTGGAATGACTGTTTCCCCCACCGTAATTAAAGAAAAAGCTGGTCAGACCATCAAACAACACTATCCCAACTACAAAATTATTGTGTTGAATGATGATCACAACACTTTTCCTTACGTCACAGAATGTTTGATCAAGTATGTTCCAGGAATGAATGGCGATCGCGCCAGGGAACTAACTAATCAAATACATTTTGAGGGACAAGCTCTGGTGTGGGTTGGTCCACAAGAACAAGCTGAGTTATATCATCAACAGTTGAAACGTGCAGGACTTACGATGGCACCATTAGAAAAAGCATAATTATGCTGTATGTACAAATCAATAATTAAGTAGTCAATAATAATTAATAAATAAAGGTATGTCTTCTAATGGTCGGTTAGTCTGGAATCATTCAACTCATCTTGATGGCTTAATTCCTATCTTGGAAAAGTTAATCAAGTGTGAGGGAGTTACTACTGTTACCCCAGGCAGGATTAAAAAGACCAGAAGCCACATACCCAAAATGAAACTACGGGTTTCAGTCCAGATCCGAGGCGGTTACAAAATTATTGCCCGTCAGGGAAAGACCGTACAGGAGGTATTTGTCCTCAGCACCTTAGAACAGTCAGAGTTAGAGCAGGCGATCTCTGAATTGATCAGTTAAAAAGAATAAGGTTTTAATTATGTTACAGAAACATTAGACTATTGTAAAGTCAGCACTTGTAAGAGTTGCTGTATCTATTCCAGTTAAAATTGCTAAGGTTTCGTTGTCGAAATTAATATTATCACTAGAAAAGGTTAAATCATTAAAAGTTAACCCTCCTGATAAACCAATTAAATCTTCGCCATCGGTAAAGTCACCAATGGTATCTGTTCCTTCTCCTGCTGCTAAGACAAAGATATCTGCCCCTGTCCCGCCTAAAATAAGATCATCTCCTCCTTGACCATCAATGGTATCATTACCATCAAAACCTAGTATTTGATCATTTTCTAGAGTTCCTGTAAGCATATCTCCGTCGGGTGTTCCAGGAATGAAAGTAGCTAGTTCTACAACATCACTATCTCCAAACATGGCAGTATTATTATTAAAATCATTGTCATCGAGTAATAGGTTACTAGCTAAAGTAATTACCCCCGCACCAAAGACTCCATTATTATCGTTAATTTCGTTATCGGTAATTTTGATCTCACTTGATTGACTGGCAATTCCCCCTCCAAAGACTCCTGAGTTGCCACTTATGGTGCTATCGTCAACTTCGAGAGTTCCGTTAAAGGTAAAGATTCCACCTCCATTACCCAAGTTTCCCGTACCATTGGCAGTGTTTCCTGTAATATCGCTATCTTTAACTTTGACGAAACCAGCTTCATTGAGGATACCACCACCGTCAACAGCAGTATTATCGCTGATGGCGCTTTTCTTAACCTCAATTTCACCACCTGCGTTATATATCCCTCCACCACCAAAGACAATGGCAGTATTGTTGCTGATGGTGCTTTCTTTGACTTCAAGTTTACCACCAGCCACATTCAAGATCCCCGCACCGATACCAGAAAAATGATCGCTTATGGTACTGTCTTTAATCTTGGCTTCTCCTGAATTGGCAATACCACCGCCAGCAAAAGCAAAATTATTATCGATAATGCTATCTTTTACTTCAAGTTTGCCCGTGTTAGTGATACCCCCACCACTAGCTTCGACAGCAGTATTTTCAGTGATTACACTATTTTTTACTTTAAGTTCACCATCGAGATTATAGATCCCACCACCCCGAATTTGAGCGGCATTTCTGGTAATAATGCTATCTTTTACTTCGAGTTTTTCTTTGTTCAGAATTCCGCCGCCTATATCTTCCGCATTACCGCCAGTGATCATCAGATCTTTGATCTTGACTTTGAGTTTGGTAGTCTCATCTCCATCATCTATCAAGAAAACTCGACCTGCACCTTCAGCATCGATAATTGCACCATCTGAGTCAGATTTAATGGTCAGTTCTTTATTGACGAGAATGTCTGCTTCATTATGAATATTGTCAGATCCTCCTGTAACAATAATCTTATCTCCTTTGGAAGCAGCAGCAATTGCCTCAGCAATAGTACTAAAATCTCCATTATTACTATCATCTACAATCCAAGTAGTCATTGTTATTTAACCTTAAATCTAAAATATCTGTTTCTCCCCAATTATTAAAATTTAATTTTGTAGTTGATGTGATTTATGTCACTACACATCAAAAGTTAATATACTCTACATCAAAAAATCAGCATATTTTTTGAGTATGAGACTATTCTGAATACGAGGATTTTTGTTCTTGATGACAGTGATGCGCGGGCAAGTCGTAAGCCCCTCTCTTTTAACTGGAATTCGATATAAACTGCATCTACTTTGAATTCCCATTACGCACGTCTAAATATAATATGTAAGATTACAGAAATTGGCGATCGCTATCCTCAGCGAGATCGGCAAAGTCGAGATTATCTAAGTATTTTAAATAGTTATCTAAAAAAATTATTAAAGATGAAGAAAAAGCTAATTCCTTGCTCAGTTCTTTATCTCAGAAAAAATCTGGTCGGTTTATCTTAGCCACTAATGTTTTAAAGAATTTAAGTTCCTCGGAAATTTTGACGGCGTATAAAAGACAACAATCTTGTGAACGAGGATTTAGATTTCTCAAAGATCCTTTATTTTTTGCCCTCTTCAGTTTTCCTAAAATACCCGTCAAGAGTGGAAACTATGGCGATGCTGGTTGAAACTCTTAATTATTTCTCCAAGCATTGCCAAAAATATTATATTTTGTCTGGTTAATTAATCCCTGTTGCTATCAAAAACTTAGGCGCTTTCAAATATTATTATTTTTTAGCGTCAACCTATTCTCAATAAGACACGTTTAATGATAACAGTTTGTTGTTTTTATCAGATTTTAGGATTTTATCCTTCACGGTGCTAAACACTCTTCCCCTGTCTAAAGTCTGAGAGTAAATACTTGGATAAAACTACAAATTGAAGTGCGTAATGGGAAGTGTAAACGGGATAAGGGACTTGCGTAAAAATAAAATACCAGCTAAACAATCTATATTCAGCAGCATAGTCCAGAACTTAATTGGTACATTATTAAGGCGCAAGTCCCTAAATATCCTTTGGATCTCTTTTAATCTTTTCTTTTGTGTTTCTCAAGCTTGAGTTGTTAATTAACCCTATATTCAAAAGGCGCTGGAGATTAATAAACGCCTTCTAAAATTATTCCTTAGATTTAGATTTCGTCGAAGGCTCTTTCGATTAATCTTCTAGCTAAAGTTTGAGTACCAGTATGCTCGTAATAATTAGTTGATACATCAATAAAAGCAGCGACGTAATCTAGCTTGTCATCAGAAAATTCTAGAAATCCCTGCAAATTATTCATTACTTTTTCGGGTGACAAGTTCTTGCTAGCGACAAAATCAGTCATCCAGCCTTTTACTGAGTCAAAACTTTCTCCAATAAAGTCTAATTTTCCTCGGGAATTACCTCCAGGAATTGATTCGGATACACCTTGAAAGGTAGAGTGGGATTCCAACTCTTTAGGACTAATTGCACTAAGAGTTGACTGAGCCCTAAGTAAAAAATCTGGGCCAAGAGGAATTAGACCATCAACGCAGATCAAAGCCGCCATTCGCATCAGGGATTCGCCACTATAGTCGCTTAAGGCGCCGACAAAATCGCCGATGCTATCGCCAGGAATGCCATTAATTTGGCAAAAAGCTACTAGCTCGACGACTAGCTTAATTGATAAATCGATCGCCTGAGCTTTATCAGGATTGGGGGTAACTTTACTGAGCAATCCACCTACTAGAGGAATTTTATTACCAACCTTATTTGCCAATGCTGCTGAACCTAATGCCTTGTCGGCACGATCTACAGTTTGATATAGCCACATTGCACGGCGATATCCCTGAGACTTATCATTATATAACCAGACTGCGCGATCGCCAATTTGCTGAATGAGATCTTCGTCGGTTTCTCCTGTTACCTTGCGAATTGTATTAACGAAGCCAACTGTATTTTCCCATTCTCCTGGGACGATGGAGTCCAGAGACTTTAGCATCATGGTCGTAAGATTGCTGGTTGGTAGATTATCTACCAACTCAAAAATGGATTCACTCACTATTTGCTCCTTAAATTTATAAACTTTATAATTCTTGTATCAAAATCTAGTGATGTTAATTCAGCTTAGATAATCCCCTGAGGTTAAATCTTTGGAGCCATTTCTCGCGATCGCTTTGGCTAAAAGAACTATCTTTGGAACGAATTTTCACCTGATAGCGATTATTAACTAGAACTGCTGTACCTGTACTACCCTGACTCACTTCTGGATAGCCGTTGATTTGACTACTGCTGCTCTGAAACTTTTCAACTGTGCTGGGATTATTGAGAACGTCAGATATAGACATAATGGCAATTTCCTTGCCTTCTTGTTTTAACTTAGCTTGAGCAAAACCTTTCTTCTCCTGAGAATAAATTCGCTCATATCCATCTGCGCTGTCGGGAAAATAGCGGTTAAAGACGCTACCAGATTGAGAATCATCGACAACGGCGGTTGCGTCTTTACTCGTACTATCTTGTTGCGCTGAATCAAAACGCGAAGGAGCCTGCTGGGAACAGGATGTGAAGAGCAAGCAGCTTGTGAGAATTAATACCGCTACAAATCTACGTAAACTAATCATCTTAAGTTTTTTTGCCTATGTTACTTAATTTCATTTTCGGACTTTGTGCTGGCGATCGAGATTGAATTTATTAATTCTTCAACAAAAATCAATGAGGGTTTGGCGATGTTTTTTATACTTTGTCAAGTGCGTAAAAATCTTAGAAAAAACGTCGTTTCAGTAGCTAAGTATAATTACTCAGTTGCATAAGTGGGATGCTCCCGCTTTTTGGAGACAAAGGATATATTAAGCAATCATTCTTTAAATTAGAATTTGTTATGTTTTGATATGCCTGGGATTCTATTTGTCCGCAAGTCCCTAACCACCAATGCGAAATTCAATTACATCTCCTTCTTGGACGACATAATCTTTTCCCTCCAGACGCAGTAAGCCTTTTTCCTTGGCTGCATTTTTTGATCCTGTGGCGATTAAATCCTCATAGCTAATGGTTTCCGCCTTAATAAATTTCTTCTCAAAATCCGTGTGAATTACTGCTGCTGCTTGGGGCGCCTTGGTTCCAGCTATAATTGTCCAGGCGCGGGTTTCTTGCTCTCCTGTAGTGAGGTAGGTACGTAATCCCAGAAGATCATAAGTAGCGCGAATCAAAGATTTTAAACCGCCTTCTGTCACCCCTAAAGCGTCGAGAAAGTCTTTCGCCTCTTCTGACGAAAGCTCAACTAATTCTGATTCTACCTGCGCCGATACGACTACCACCTTGGCAGTTTCACCACTGACGAACTGGCGAACTTCTTCTACCCATTGATTACCTGTTGCCAAATCATCTTCAGATACATTGGTAGCATAGATAATAGGCTTATTTGTCAATAATCCCAACTGTTTAATTATCAACAGTTCATCTTCAGATAAATCCATACTGCGGACAGATTTACCATCATTGAGCACTGTACTAATCTTTTCTAATAGCTCTACCTCTGCTTGGGCATTTTTATCGTTTTTTGCCTGTTTACGTAGTCTGGTAATACGTTTTTCAACTTGAGCCAGATCTGCCAAAACCAGTTCCAAGTTGATAATTTCAATATCTCTTACTGGATCGACAGAGCCAGCAACATGAATGATATCATCGTCGTCGAAGCAGCGCACCATATGTACAATAGCATCCACCTCACGAATATTGGCGAGAAACTGATTACCCAAACCTTCTCCTTTGCTGGCACCTTTGACCAATCCTGCAATATCAACGAATTCAATTCTTGTTGGTACCAACTTTTGTGAAGTAGAAAGCTTGGAGAGTATTTCTAGTCGATCATCTGGGACAGACACTACTCCAACATTAGGTTCGATGGTACAAAAGGGAAAATTGGCTGCATCTGCCTTAGCATTAGCAACTAAGGCATTAAACATAGTAGATTTACCTACGTTGGGTAATCCGACGATTCCTGCTCTTAACATGACGGCTTGTATTGACTTCTAGGTTCAGTCTGCCAATTTTACTGCATTAGAACGAGATAACTCAAACATATAGCCTTTACCCCAAATGGTTTTAATAAATTCGCTGTTGACATCGCCAATTTTTTTGCGAATACGACCAATATGAATATCTACTTTGCGATCGTCTCCTGAATAATCATCATTATTCCAAATTGCAGCAATTAACTCAGCTCGATCCCATACCCGATTAGGGTTATTAGCTAGAAAATATAATAGATCAAATTCTAATGCCGTCAGGGGTATAATACGGTTATTTAAAATAACTTCACGACGATAAAAATTGATTTCTAAATTATCTAAAACTATAGTATTTTTGCTTATATAAGATGCAGTGTCATTCCTTCCTCTTCTCAATAAAGCTTCAATTCTTGCTTTAAGAATCTGTAAATCAAAAGGCTTAGTGATATAGTCATCTGCACCTCTAGTAAATGCTTCTAGCACGTAACTGTTATCGGTCATAGAACTCAACATCAGAATTGTGACGTTAGTTTGGCGCATTTCCTGGCAGAGATTGAAACCTGTATCATCAGGCAAATTTACGTCTAGAATAACTAAATCTGGTTGAAAGCTTTTAAATTTACGTCTTGCTATGGTGCAATCTGAAGCTATTTCAGTTTGATAATTGTTGTAAGAAAGAAACCGATCAATTAAGTGCTGTAAGGTGACATCATCATCGACAATTAGAATTTTTTTTTTATTACTTTGCATAAAATTATAGTAATTATTTAATAAACACCTTGAATATACTTTTGATGTTATTTGCTTATGACTCTAAAACAATATCAGAATAATTACTTACCAAGGGACAATACTCACTATTTTTTACTTAATCTTTATACAACAAATAGTCTATATGAAGTTGATATTAAACATCAGTTTGGAGTTCGGAGTTCGGAGTTAGTAGCACTCACTACGGGAGAAGCAAGCTGTTGCGATAACCTGATTCTAAGCTACCATTCTTACATTACCATTTAGAATGAAATAGCCCTGCTAAAGTTGCAAGTCCAATCCAATCAAGTCGAGTAAATTAATTGATTCTTCTAATTGCCTCCAATAATCCTCTGGCTTTATTTAAAGTTTCTTGATACTCTGATTCGGGTACAGAATCAGCAACCATTCCTGCCCCTGCTTGAACCGAAACCATGCATTGATTTTTTTGATAGGGACGGACAATCATAGTACGAATAGTGATCGCACTATTAAGCTGTCCTTCAAAATCATAATAACCATAAACTCCAGAATAAGGACCTCTTCTTTCTGGCTCTAGTTCATTAATAATTTCCATCGCCCTAATTTTCGGTGCGCCACTGACTGTACCTGCGGGAAAACAGGCTTTTAATAAATCCCAGGCAGTTTTATTAGGTTCTAATTCCCCAATCACATTGCTGACAATGTGCATGACATGGGAATAGCGTTCAATCACCATTAATTCGTCTACTCTGACACTACCTTTGACGCATACTCGACCAAGATCGTTACGTCCTAAATCCACTAGCATGATGTGTTCAGCAACCTCTTTAGGATCTGCTAAGAGATCTGTAGCATAAGCTTCATCTTCAATGCTAGTTTTGCCACGAGGACGAGTTCCCGCAATAGGTCTAAGAGTCGCCTCTAATTTGCCATCATCTTTAGTATCAGCCTTTACCATTACTTCTGGAGATGAGCCGATTAGCTGCCAATCGCCAAACTGGTAATAGCTCATGTAGGGAGAGGGGTTAATTAGACGCAGGGAACGATATAGGTTGAAAGGATGACCTTTGTAAACAGTTGAAAGCCGTTGAGACAGGACTACCTGAAAAATATCTCCTGCACGAATATAGTCCTTGACTTTATTTACGTTATCGCAAAATAGTTGCTTGTCTGTATTACTACAGTAAACTAATCCAGAATTGTCAGGGGAACTACTATTGTCTAGAGCTTTCCATTCTAGTGATTTAGCTTCTATTGGTAGGGGCAATTGAAGCTTGAGCATTAATTTAGTGACGCGATCGCCAGCTAACTGATAAGCTGATTCTAGAGTCTGGCTATCATCGCGCAAGTCAGCATAGGAAATCGCCCAAATTTTGCGCTTCACCTGATCAAAGATAATTAAATTATCTACCTGCATCCAAACTCCATCGGGTAAATCTTCTGGTTGAGTTTCATGGACAGGGACTCGCGGTTCAATCCAGCGAATTAATTCATATCCCCAAACGCCAAATAGACCGCCAATACGGGGGGAAGTTGCCCTAGCTTAACCGGCTTGATCGAGGCTAAACACTGATTACAAATATCAAAAGGATTGCCGATAAATTCTGTTATTGAGCCATCTCGATGAGTCTGGGTAGTAGTTTCCCCTCTGGCTTCTAATACCCACATTGGATCACAACCCAGAAAGCTATAGCGACCAAGTTTTTCTTCTCCTTCGACAGATTCAAGCAGAAAACTATAGGATTGACCCGCACACACTTTGTACCAAGCTGACACAGGAGTTTCTAAATCGGCAACCAATTCTTGATATATAGGAACAAAATTACCTTGTTGGGCTAATTCAACAAACTGGTCAAAGTTGGGGAAGATCATGTTTGGGGATGAGGAATTGGGGACTGAGAAGCAGAATTTTTCTAGATACAACTAAAAAAAGAAGGATAAGTCAGGAACATTGTTCGTTCATCATCCTTCCTAATTTTATCTGTTAGTCGTTATACCTCGTAAGGTGCTTTCCCAGAAAACTTAATCGTAGCTGGCTGAGGATTTTGACCAATTCTGCGGTCTATTTTGCCGTTATAGTCACGACCTTCATTCACTTTCTCAGGGAATACGCCATCTGCGGGATGCAGATATTCAGTTTCTCCGCTGGGAAAGATACGATAGATTTTGTAATCTTGAATTTTGGGCTTAAACTTAGTCCGCAATTGCGCGCCTAATGCTAGACATTGCTCTTTGCGTGCTAAATAAAGTAGGTTTTCACCCTCATTCATAACCGCTGCCCCACCAGTGGGCATTTCAAATACCTGTTCTTTGCTACTGGTCCAGGTAATAGCGTATTTTTCTTCAACTTCTGCCTTAGTTAGCAAGCCTCCTGTGCTACCACCAAACTGGGGCATTTTTCCCGAAAGTTGTTCTGCCATGTTAATAAAAATCCTCAATTAAAGCTATTTACGGCATCCTATCATTCGCTCTGTAGCAATATTATGAGTGTGTCAAAAACTGTAACAGTTTTTAGCAGCGCTAACTCGCAGCGCGAAGAAGATTTGTGGAGTTACAATCCTTTGAGCTTACTGAGTAAGCAGCAATCGAAATCATTGTCGATTGCCCGAGTTAGTTCTGTTGCTTTTTGTTACTTTTTTTCTGGTTTGCTGTATATTTAGTGGCTCTAGATGATGATGCCTGGGATTTATTTTTGCTTGCCTTGAGGGGAATCGTAAAATGAAATATGCTACCTCTGTCTTTTCCTGGAGACTCTGCCCAAATTTTACCTCCCCAATTTTTGACTACCTGTCGGCAAATAGCTAAACCTAAGCCTGTACCTCCTGCACTACGTCTTAAAGCACCTTCTTCTTGATAAAAACGATCAAAGACAGTTTCTAAGCTGCCAGTTTCGATGCCTCTTCCCGTATCAGAAACCGTCACCTCCAGAATTTTGCCTCCATTGGTTTTTACGGCGATCGCAATTTTGCCGTCAGCCTGAGTAAACTTACAGGCATTATCTAAAAGTTTTGCTAACACTTCAACTAACCATTCACCGTCTATCTGAACTAAAGGTAAATCTTCGGGGGTGGTTAGATTGTTGATTTGAGGCATTGATTGTCCATGATTACGCGCCTTAACGTTACTGATCGCTAGGTCAATACACTCTGAGAGGGATAGAGTTTCGATGTTCCATTCCACGCCACCGCCTTCTAAACGAGAGAGGGTCAGGAAGTCTTGGACTAAATTACGCATCCTTTCGGCATCACCGAGGGCAGTATCTAGCATGATTTGACTCAATTCCGATGCCATATCTGGTTCGCTTGCCAAGCTTTCCAGACATACCTGGATGGTGGAAAGAGGAGTACGGAGTTCGTGACCCACAATTGCCACTAGGTTGGAACGAGTGCGGTCTAAAGCTTCTAGCTGTTCATTCAGCTCTTCTAAATCAGCATATGCTTTGGCCTGGATTAAAGCTACCCCTACCTGAGTGGCGATCGCATCTACTAAGGCAATGTCATCAGCTTTCCAAGCGATTGGCTCGGTTTCACAATGATGCAATTCCATCACCCCTAGAAGCCTACTATGATAGAAGATTGGCACTAATAGCCAGGAATAAATAGAGTAGTTTTGAATTAAATTTTGGAAAAATTCTCCTGTGCCTTGATCCCACGCTACCTTAGTTAAACGTTCGTCTTCTAAGGTATTGTCAATGCTGATCGTTTCCCTCGTGGCGATCGCTTCTTCAAACAAAGGATTATTTGCTAACTGCCATTTGTGACCCCTAACAGATTTGATTCCAGGGCTGGTAAACTCCCGATCTACCGTGGCTACAGTATCGTTTTCCTGACAGCGATAAATAATACAGCGACAGACACCAATTCCTTCTCCTAATTTTTGGACGGATACCTGTAATATTTGTTTAGTATTTAGGGATCTTCTCACCGCATCAGTCACAGAATTCAAGAGGTGTTCTTTCTGCTGTTTAGCTGCTAAAGATTTGTTGGCTTTCAATAGTTTATATTGACCAGCCTGGAGATAAGTAACCAATCTTTGGACAAAAGGATCGGGATTGGTTAGGGGAGACTCCATTGGTGTGGCAATATTGCTAATATCTTGATCGGAGGCTAAATATAGATTATGAGCCTGACTCGTCTTGGGAGTTAGTTCTGGACGGTAAATAATTATACGGTCTAGCATAATCTTCGCCGCCCTAAGGGTAACTGAGCGATCAAACGTCCAGATCCCTTCAAAACGACGATTTGTATCCATGACCGCGCCATATTTATTCTCTGGGAGAGGAACATTGCGTTCACGACAAATTAGACAGCTAGCGTAATGCTGTCCGATAATCACTAAATGCCACTCCTGAGCTAGGGCATCATCAGGTTCAAAGGCAATAGTCTCATAGTCTATGGAGCTGTTACTAAAGTCGGTTTCTGGTGCAGCTAAGACGTATACCTGGTCAGATTTCTTGGCAATACGCTTATAGCGATGAGATTCTTGACGATAGAAACGCTCTCTTTGAAAACTGGCAATTACCAGAGGCGTGTCAGAATCATTTAATACCAAATCTTCCATAGCGTGAGACAAAGCTGTCAGAGAAGATTTAAAGTACATTTGTGGTCGCCAATCCTTGCAATTATCTAGCAATTGTTCAACCACAGATTTAGAAATGCTCATCTATTAAAGTCTTTTATTAAGAAATATCCCCAAAGGAACCATGGTAACTTCCCCAACAGTCAGGAAAGCCCCGTCGTTTCCAGGCAGAGAATCTGACCAACTTCGAAAGGCGAAGCTCCTAAATTTTAAAAGTGCCATCTATCATTATCCTACAAACAACTGGTAACATTTTGGCGATCAGTAATCATAATTCGCAACAATTATGGCAATTTGGCAAAAGCTAAAATACCATCTAGACTGATGCTTGCTGCTAAATATCTCTGCACAATCTCTGCAAATTTATGTCTGACCATTTGCGACCAACCTTGACCGAAATTGCGACGACCTTTCTCTTAGGGATTGGCTTTGCCGCCACGGGGTGCGCTCTCACTTCTCCTGCAAAAGCTTTAGAAGTTCAAATTTTGCCTCAAGCGCCTCAATTGGGAGATACGATTTCGGTGATAATTACTACCGATAATCCTAACACTGTTCCTAGTGTCATCATTAATCAAAAAAATTACCCTCTATTTGAAAGCAACGGTAAATATCGCGCTTTTGTTCCCACGTCTCCGCTAAATTCTCCAGGAAAGATGACGTTGAAAGTTCAAGGAGACAACAAAACTAGCAATCTTGGTGTCTGGTTAAAAAATCGGGCTTTTCCCACGCAGCGAATTTGGCTCAGTGGCAAAGCTTCTCGTTCTGCAACACAATTGGAACTAGATCGGGTATCAGCGTTTAAAAAGCTAGTTACCCCCAAAAAATTCTGGCAGGGGTCTTTTCTGCGACCTAATGCTAATCGAGTTTCCACTGGTTTTGGAATACGTCGTTACTACAATAATGTGTTTGCCCAAGATTACTACCATAAAGGAGTTGACTATGCTGGTGGCTATGGCTCTCCCGTAGTTGCTCCCGCAGCAGGTCAAGTTCGCCTAGTGGGTCGAGAAGATGCTGGGTTTCATGTTCACGGCAACGTGGTGGGCATTGATCATGGACAGGGAGTATTGAGCATCTTGATGCACTTGCAAGACATCGACGTTACGGAGGGAACAATAGTTAAGGCTGGACAAAGAATAGGCAGTATTGGTTCTACAGGTGCTTCTACGGGACCTCATCTCCATTGGGGCTTATATGTAAACGAGGTGGCAGTAGATCCCGTTCCCTGGCGATTTGAAGCTATAGAATAGCTTTTAGCAGTCGGTAGAAGCGAGTAGTAAGACATTTATCTTTCCGATTCTAGAGAATAGAGATTAAGATAGTGCGGAGGATTAGCTTAATTTAAATTTATTTATCACTATCTGGTTTTAACTATGGGAATTAATTCAATCGTTGAACAGGCTTTACAAGATGGCTACCTGACTCCCAGCATGGAAGCGGAAGTAGGTAGGATTTGTGATACGGCAGAAGAACTTTCAGTAGAAGAGTACATGGCATTAGACAAGCTCATGGGTTCTCTGCTTACGGGGGAAGTAGTAGCTGTTCCTCGCAAACAGTTTATTAATGTGATGGAAGAGTTGGTCTTGAGCGAAGCAATTAGCCGTGTGGCAGAGATTGAGCAAATTAGTGATTCGTCCTTAGATGTGGGAGATATTGCTGCTTATGCCTTAAATCGACTGCCTCCTTTATATGCAACTACAGAGGAAGGGGCAAACTATCAACGTCAAAGAGCAAGAGAAGAATTACAAAGTATCATTCAGAAACAGGTGACAGAAGCGATCGCTCGTTACTTGGATCGACCAGAATTTTTCCCTGAAAGACAGGCAATTGGGAACAAGAACGAATCCAATATGGCAAATCAACTTAGCAATTTGCTGAAGGATTATGCTCCTAACTATGAAAAAGATATTAGCTGAAAAAGATATTAGCTTCTCCTGATTTTTGACGAGCAGTAGTACTACGCCGTAGCAAAGCTAAGGTGTTTGTCCTCATGAATAAGCATAAGAACATCCTTCAGGAACTTTAATCATCAATTTTTAGTCTGATTAATTAGTCTAATAAGATATACAGAAAGTCTATACTGAGGTTAATTAAGTACATGAGTCTATCTCTTTCTGCATCCTGGTCGCAAGCCAAGATGAACAATCAAAGCTTAGTGTCTTCTGAAAAACTCTCTAACTACGAGCTTATTGTTTTTTGTCAAGCAGATGCCCAGCCAGATAAGGCAGCTTTTGCTGAATTGTTACGAAGATATCAATCCCATCTCAATCGCCTTTTTTATCATCTAGCTCCAGATTGGCAAGAAAGAGCAGATTTGTCTCAAGAAGTATGGATTCGAGTTTATCGCAACATTCATCGTCTGCAAGATCCCGCTAAATTTCGTGGTTGGCTGAGTCGGATTGCTACCAATCTTTTCTATGATGAACTACGTAAACGTAAGCGTGTCAGTCCTCCTCTATCTTTAGATGCAACTCGCTATTTCGAAGATGGTGAAATGAGTTGGGAATTGCCCGATGACGCACCTAGCCCTAATGATGATTTGGCGACACGGGAATTTTATGAGCATTTACAAGTCGCAATAGCTCAACTCCCTGAAATCTTTCGCACTACTATTGTACTAAGAGAGATTGACGGACTACCTTATGAAGAAATTGCGGAAATGACGGGAGTATCTCTCGGAACCGTTAAATCTCGAATTGCCAGAGCTAGACTAAAACTTCAGTCAGTGTTGCAAAACTATCTTGATCAAGAGTAAATTGGTAACTAGATAAGTTTAACAACACCAAGTTTACAAGTTTAATTAAATCAAAATTTGCTCCTAAGTACATCTGTTAAGACAGATCTAACTTGAGCTTTGGACTACAGAGTTGGTTCTGACTACTGCTCTATACTTACCTATTATTTATAACTATTTATTCCTCTTTTTTAACAAACAGTGGTGATGCCAGAATGACATCTAAATTTGACGGTTTTGAGCATGATAAATTTGCGGAAAGCTCAGGAGAGAAAACAGAACTACCAACAGATTGCTTTGAACTTCTGAGTGCTTATATTGATGGAGAATTATCTCCGACCGAAAAAAGCCAGGTGCAGCGTTG
The DNA here is from genome assembly GCA_942490675.1 of Cyanobacteriota bacterium. Taxonomy (GTDB): domain Bacteria; phylum Cyanobacteriota; class Cyanobacteriia; order Cyanobacteriales; family Xenococcaceae; genus Waterburya. Next base: position 68,881 of record CALNYB010000034.1, read on the forward strand.
GCTAGATCAAGATCCTAAAATAAAAAATCTCTATACTCAGCTATTGGCTTTACAGGGGAAGATGCAACTTTCAGTTGCGCCACCTAGTAACAAATCAGTAGCTGAAATTACGGCAGGAGTTTTTCAATCAATAGATCGTCGTCGTCGTCAGCGCAGGTTATTTTTGGCTGGAAGTGCTATCACAGCTTCGATTTTGGCGACTATAACTGGTTTGATTCCAGGAATTGCTCCGTCTGGATTCAGAATAGCTGAGATAGAAAACTCTGGTAATTTAGTTTCTGAACCCATAATGCTAGCTGTTGCTGTGAACAAACCCGCCATCAACATTCCTAAAGCTATCAATGGTTATAAACTTGAGCCGTAAAAGGTTAATAATAATAACAAAATATATTTAATAAATGTTAGCATTAGGTGCGGCTTAGTAGTAAATTTAAAGGGTAGGATATGGAAGTACCCCTTGTTTACAACCTGACTAATGGCATCATTACCGAACCATAGACCAAAAAAGCTCTCTCTTGGCCCACTGGAATCTGAAATATTAGGGATTGTCTGGAATCTTAAGGTGGCAACGGTTAAAAACGTCCATGAGCGTATTTTACAAGATCCTGAGCGGGAGCTGGCGTACACCTCTGTAACCACCGTGCTACAGCGTTTGACGCAGAAAGGCTGGTTGAAATGTAGTAAAAAGGGCAAAGCTTTTTCCTGGCAAGCTCTAATTTCTCGTGAGCAAGCTCAAGCTCTTCATTCTTACGAGAAACTAAACGGTTTCCTAGCAGTAAGCAACCCCGACTTAGTGGCTTCTTTTGCCGATAGCTTAGATATTGCTAGTTTAGAACAAATTGAAGCGATCGCATCTCGCCTGAATAATATTCGTCGTCAGAGAGAGGAGCAAAGCTGATGCATATGTTAGCAATTTTAACCGTTGTCGTTTTGGCTTTGCTGATACGCCACCAATCAATATCCTCAGCTAGAAAATGGTCAGAGCGTTGGTATAAAGCTTTATTTTTATTTTTATTTCCCTCCTTACTGCTTCTAACCACAGCAAGCACCGTACTCTACATGGGTTGTCATGGGCAAATGTTGGGGGTTAAGGCTGGATCTTTGGGCTGTATTATTTCAGCTTCCCTACTCCTATTTTCCTGTGGATGTTTGCTAAAATTAGCCTATCAAGGTGATCGCTCTATCCGTCAGCTTGCTATTTATCCGCAGCAAACAGTGGGTCAAACAACCGCTAGAATTCTGGAGACAGATTTGCCTTACAGCGCACAAATTGGTTTTTGGCATTCGGAATTAATTATTAGTAGTGGTTTGCTAGCTACTTTGGATGAGCCACATCTAACGGCAGTAATTGCTCACGAACAAGCCCATTTACACTACCGTGATACCTTTTGGTTTTTTTGGTTGGGTTGGATACGCTCTTTTACTTATTGGCTGCCTTATACAGAAGCCTTATGGCAAGAACTTTTATTATTGAGAGAGTTAAGAGCAGATCGTAAAGCAGTCGAATCAGTTGATTTTCTATTGCTAGCCGAATCTCTGTTAACTTTAGCGAAAGCTCCTCTAAAATCTTCTCCTGTCTGGTGTGTCAGCTTCAATGATTCTCAAATCGGCGATCGCTTAAATGAAAGAATAGACTCTTTGTTAGAAGAAACCGAATCTTTACCCGCTAATCAATGGCTTAACTGGAGTTGGTTGTGTCTGCTATTTTTACCTTTATTTACAATACCACTACATTATTAAACCCTATTTTAAGAGTGTATATCCCTTATGCCACCTGGGTTTGAGGCTGTTTTCTTGTTGTTTTTTGTCTAAGTCCCGATAATATGGACAGTCTCCCATAGTTCGAGGCAAGCACAGAGTATTACGCATTTAGCGGATCACCTCACCACTTACACTTAAGGGAATAATCATCATCTGTTACATCTACATCGACTAGAGATGATGCAAATTCCTGAAGCTTGGATGTTTTTGTAAGCATTGTAATTTTCAATCAATTATGGAGAAGTAGAAACTTTACTAGTCCAATTACCCTACTACTCCAAGACTCTACAACTGGTTAATTTTATTTCTGTTTGTAAACAGTCTCTAAGTATTAGCTCGCAATGCTAAGTGTAATTCTGGTCTTAGTTCAAACTTTATTGAATAAAAATAGTATAAATGCTGTTGTTTTATAGACAAAACAAACCATAAGCTGTAATTGTTTCTAGAAAAATCTTTGTACAACGCAAATCAGCAACTTTTAAATTAAAAATTATTCTCTTTATAGGGACTAGATTTAATGACAACTTGTGTTAATAAAAATCTTAAGGTAGATAGTCTCTACCTATTTCAACAGTATCAAAAAAAACCGAAAACTCAGATACGAAATAAGATAATGGAGCTAAACTTTGGTTTAGTAAAAAAAGAAGCTTCTCACTGGGTAAATCAATGTAATGAAAGCTTTGAGGATTTATTGCAGGTCGGTTCTATTGGTTTAATTAGAGCAATTGAGCGTTTCAATGTCGAGAAAGGTAATGCCTTTAGTTCATTTGCTATTCCTTATATTCGAGGAGAAATTCAACACTATCTCAGAGACAAAAGTCCAACTTTGAGAATTCCTCGAAGATGGTTGGAGTTAAGACAACAATCTATCTCTTTTGTCCATAGTTTTCGAGATAAATATCATCGCCAGGCAACTAATGCAGAAATTGCTCAATATTTAGAAGTATCGATTAAAGAATGGCAAGATATCAAATTAGCGTATCAGAATCGTCAGCCTTTAAGTTTAGATGTTTCGGTTAATAATGATTTAGACAGTCAGACTAGTCTCTGTGATCTAGTTGCCGATCCTAAATATCGTAGCTTTCATTTAGTTTATGAAGATCGGATACGTTTACAGCAGGCTTTAGCTGAATTAGAAGACCGTACTAGAGATGTTTTAGAGTTTGTTTTTCTGCACGACTTAACCCAGAAAGAAACGGCAAAAATGCTTGGTATTAGTGTGGTAACTGTCTCTCGCCAATTAAAGAAAGGAGTAAATTTATTAAAGAAGTCTATGATTCAAGAGAAATGGTAGTTCTTAAAACTCTGGCTAATATGAAAACCAACTGTTATCTTGGAGTCTGAATTGTTTGGTTACATATTAAATTAGATAATCTCAATAAGTCGGTTTCATCAGCTGAGGAAACCTGAGCATGACCCGACTTCGATTGATACTTCAATTATTATTATGAATAAAGCTGTATTATTGACATTAACAGGAACGCTAGCTTTGCTAACTGCAAGTTGTTCTTTTTTCTCCAACTTTGCTGATTCTAGAAAAGAGCTTGAAGAAAATGCAGTCAAGCCTGTTCCTGTAGAGGTCGATAGCTCGCAACAAGCTAACACACAAGAAACGGAAGAAGAGTTTGCCGACTTGGAAGAGGAAGTTGAACCCGTTCAAGAAATTGCAGGGTTGATTCCAGCAACTAATCCTGATGTCAGGGTGAGAAGTACTGTTCGTGGTAGAAATGATCCTTTTTCCATAGTTAATCTAAACCCACGCATTGAAATTGAGCAGAATAATGACTTAGCAAATAATCGAGATAACCGCAGAAATCCTTTTTCCAAAGAGCAAGACGAAAGTAAATCTAACTTGAATTTACCAGAATCTCTTGCCGGAACAACTTTGGCACAGGACGTAATTATTTCTGGTCTATATGAAGCCAACGGCAGAATCAAGTTAATTGTTCAAGCACCCGAAGAAAACACTAGTCGTTATGTTGAAGTAGGACAATATTTGTCTAATGGTCAGGTATTAGTCAAAAGTATTGATAAAGATCATTTTCCATCTCCGCTGATCATTTTGGAACAATCGGGAATGGAGGTAGCGAAAACAATTGGCGAAAGTTTAGAAGAAGATGATGGAGATATTAGTTCTTTACCGACAACAAAACCGAACAGTGATTGGCTATCAAGCATCTCCTTAAATTCAAATTAAATTCAAACTGATAGTTAGCCACGAAAAAGTAGATTTATTTAAGAAGCGATCGCGGAATTTTAAGTTCCCTGATCGTTTTTTGTTTTGGCGACAATCATAAACTCGAATAAGCCGATAAAATTATGTATAGTTAATCGAATTAGAATTATTGATTTGGTTTAAGGGATTTATGAGTAAGAAAGCAGAGTTATTAGAAGCGATCGCGGGTAAAAATCGTGGTTTGCTAGCCAACGAAATTGATAATGCCCGAGTTCTCTCCGCAATTCAACAACTAGAAGACGATAATCCCACTAAAAAACCCCTAGAAGCCAAAGATTTACTTAATGGTGACTGGCGTTTGTTGTATACCACCAGCAAAGGTATTCTCGGTTTGGATCGCTTCCCTCTATTTAAGCTAGGTCAAATTTATCAGTGCATCCGTGTCTCAGAAGCAAAAGTATATAACATTGCCGAGATTGTGGGCTTGCCGATGTTAGAAGGCTTAGTCAGCATTGCTGCTAGTTTTGACCCAGTTTCTGAGCGTCGAGTTAACGTCATGTTTGAACGCTCTATTGTTGGTTTACAGCGTTTTCTGAGCTACCAAACCCCTGCTAAATTCATTCAACAAATCGAGTCTGGTAAAAAATTTCTTCCCCTAGACTTCAAGATCGATCGCGGAGAGCAAAAAGGCTGGTTAGACATCACTTATTTGGATCAAGATATGCGGGTTAGTCGAGGTAACGAAGGTAACGTCTTTGTTCTGACCAAGGAAAGCTAATTTGCTTAGTGTCACCAATACCTTCGCCAAAGGCTGGAATTATTGAGAATAATATTGGTAATTTACCGTCCTAAATCATGCAAAGAGTTGATTACGCTGGCACACTTACTAGTTACGATTTTTAAATCCTCTTTTTTGCTAGATGCTGGGGGAGCAATCACCTCTCCGATACGCACAGTTAAAGCTACGGGTTTAGGGAAGGATGAGCCTTTATTCAAGATTTTTTCAGTTCCCCAAATGCTGACGGGTAAGAGGGGAACTTGAGCCTTAGCTGCAATCCAGGCAGCACCTAATTTAGGATCAGAGACTTTAGCATCAGCAGAACGAGTGCCCTGTAAGAAAACTGCTGCTACCCATCCTGAATCTAGAGCTGCGAGAGCTGCGCAGAGAGCTGTGCGATCGCCTGAACTACGTTTGACAGGATATGCTCCATAAAGCTTGATTCCCTGCTTTAAAACAGGAATTTTAAATAACTCTTCTTTTGCCATAAAAGCCACAGGACGACCCACACAGTTAGACAGAATTGGCGGATCGAAATAGCTGGCATGATTACTAACAGCAATTACTCCCCCCGACTGAGGAACATGATCCGCCCCGTGAATGTTAATCCGAAAATAAGTATGTAGTAGGGGGCTAACCACCGACCATTTCAGCAGATGATAGGATGTCCAGCTAGCAAATGACTCTCGTTTCCCTTTCACAAACTTATCTCAATAAACAACCATTTAACCTTTCACTATATTAGGTTACAAGTATCCCAGTAAAACAGAAAATTGTATTTGCTAATGGCTAATAGTGATGTAAACCCTGACCTATTCTTCATTCGCCTTATTCTGCTGCTCTGATGCTTTAATCCCTTGAACAATTCGTTCCATTTCATTGCCAATTTGGTCTTTATACTTCTCTGGCGCAGCTACGTAAGCTTTTTCTAAAACTGGCTGTGCTGCCGTCAAGTCCCCTTGTTTCTCTAATACTAGAGCTTTGGCTAAAATTGGGCGAAAATCATCTTGATCCGCTTTAGCTAATTCATCGTAAAGAGCGATCGCTTCTCCGTATCGTTCTTGGTTGCTGTACAGTTCCCCTAGTAATAGTTCTACCGCTTCTTGGTCAATTGCAGCAGCCATGGGACTATCATCTTTTGTTGCTAGCTTAATCGTCTTTTTCAACAGAGCGATCGCTCTTTCTGGTAGCTCCTGAATTAAATATAAATTAGTAACACCACTTAAAGCATAAATATCTCCAGGATGGTCAGCTAAAACCTCATTGTATGCTGCTACTGCTCCCTCATAATCTTTTATTTGCTGTTTTGCCTGAGCTAATAAAGTACTATATTCTGTTTGCTCTGGATGAAGTTTAGCTAACTTGCTCAGAGGTGCGATCGCACTCTCAAGATCTTTCTGCTGTAATCTTATTTTTAATAAGCCATTCAAAGCAGTATCGTTGTCTGGCTCACGTGATAAAACTTTTTGATAACCAGAAGCCTCGGCTTCTAATTTAGTCAATTCCTGTTGTGAAAGTGTAACTATTTCATTATGGGGATTTTTGGCAAATTGTTGTCCTTCAATTACGCTACCCACCAGAGGAAGAGCAGAAACAGTTATTAGGGAAAATAACATTACTCCCAAAACTAAATAAATCCAACTACTGCGCTTTTTTTTCATGTTCTTATCACCAAATTATGATCAGCAGACTATACTTGATTTGTTTGTCGTAGTCACGACGAGGGTATTCCCATGTCAGTCAGGAAGAACTTCTCATCGTACCGACTCCAGTATCCCAGTATCATTTATACTCAACCCGAAAGCCAGTCATTCTAGCTCTATTTAAACAGATAAAAACTACAGGTTATTTTAAATTCCATGAGAGTATAAAATATGATCTCTTAGACAATTTAATCTCTCTTACATTTTTTTGATGCAGTTGTTCTTTGTTAAAAACAAAAAAGCTGGTGCTGTATCCCCCTAGTAACGCTTGTGCTCTCAGATCGTCCTATGAATTTGGCTAAAAAAAATTCTAACCAACCCAATCAACCTGCTACCGCTGTGAATCAATCGGCTGAATCTACCATGCCCAATCAATCTCAGGATTCTGACTCATCCAATCTTCAACCCCAGCCTACTCCAGAAAGGAAGCAACCAATTCCGCCTCCTTCTCATCCGCGGCAATATCGCGCTATAGGGTTAATTCGAGCTAAATATCAGCAGAGTGCCGAACAGATGACTCAAGGCGCTTTGCTAACTACTGATGGAGCAGAGATAGAGGCAGTATTGCTAGGTCGTATTATTAGTCTGATCAAAAATCATCTTGATCTGGAGCAAGAGCATCTGTGGGTAGTTTATCCCAGGACAAAAATGCAGGAAGATCGTCTCCATGCTCAAATTGTGGGAGTATGGGAACCAGAGACTTTAAGCCAGGATTCAGACGGACAGGAAGTATCAGGGGAAGAGACAGATCATGGTTATTTCTCAATTCGGGGAGAAGTAATTTTTTACTCCTTAGAAGAAGAAATCATAATTGTCAAAATCAAGCAGTTTCCGCGCAAAGAAGGAGATAAGCCCAAATTCTTCAAGCTCAAATTAAAGGGAGTCTTGAGTGAAAAACCTCTGCGACGTTTTTGGGATTTGAAAGTTCGTCTTCAAGGAGAAGATCTAATTATTCAAGAGGGAACAGATCTTGGTTTTGCCCAGAAACGCAAGCCTAAATTTAAGAAAGATCCCAAAAAGATTCAGCTTAAGTCTGCTCGCACCAATAAATCTAGCCCCACTGCGCGACCCATTTTACCCAAGAGAAAGAAAAGCGAGTAATCAGTAATCAAATGACCAATGACCAGTAAAATTACTAAATTACTCTAGTGAGATAATTGATCTGTTGGTGTCTTGAGGCATAAAAGTGCGATCGCTAGGTAAGGAAGCAACTGGTTCGGTTAAAGTAAATTTGCCTGTTTCGATCCACTGCTTCAATTCCTTTGCCACCATCAGAGAAAGATATTTGCTGGCTAAGGGGGCAACCCTGACAGACTTGCCATCAATGGTTACACGACCTTTCTGTAGCTGTTCGTAGCTGACTAGACCAAAGGTAGGACGGACTCGGCGGGGAATTGAAAAATCAATTACGGGGGCAACAATATTTTGGTCGATCACGGAACAGTTTTTGATCACTTCTTCTGTAGTCACAGGGAATGCCAATCCTACTCCTAGCATAATCGAGGGACCATAATTTTTGAAGTAGCAGCCTCTGACCCATTTAGGATTCATTTGTTTAGCATCGCCAATTAGTGCCACTGTAGCAGCAGGTCCAATAGGCGTACGATTGGGTAAGCGTTTTTGCAACGGGAAATGTTGTGTTCCTTCCCAAGCAACGTAGCCGATCCCCCCTCCGAGAAAAATTCTGCTGCCAATGCCTACTGATGCTAAGTCTGGATCGTTGAGCAAAGGAGAAATTGCCCCAGGATTGGAGTATACGGCGTTGCCTAATCTGGGCTGTAAAGCTCCTAAATAAGTATATAAAGTGCGATCTCCTCCATTAACTCCCACAATGAAATTTTGGTAGAGATTGCGGGGGTTAAATAAAAAAAACTGATTAATACTGTCTTTGGTAATGGTGTTTTCCCAGATTGCGCGAGGATAACAGTCGGTTTTTTGCCCAATCGCCCTTAACTGAATTGGTTTACCCGCAATTAAGTCCTCGATAACATGACCCCCACCTTTTTCTCCGCTGATTCCCTCCCGTAGATTGGGATCGGTTTCCTGAAGATTATAGTCGGCTGTTGCAGTTGCTCCCAGATACAGATCCACAGCGCCAAAAGCAGCATAGGCGGGTATCCCATCTAGCCAACACTGACGAATTTTAATTGGCGGATCGGTATGCCCCAGGTTAATAATTGCCCCGGTGGACTCCATCGGCTCAAATGTTCCTGTGGTGACAACATCTACCTGCTTGGCTACCTCAGTTACTCCCAAGTCATCAACCTTTGCTTTGACTTCCTCGACTGTCCAGGCAACGGCTTGACCACGACTAATTTTATCGTTAATTTCGGCGATCGTTCGCAGGGTCATGTGATTACTGATTACTCCTCTTCTCGTTTTTCTGACTGGTTAATCTGCATCAACTTGTCGGTGTTTTGATTTCCAGCAAAGGAATAGTTCCAGTTATCTAAAACATCTTTAATGATTACTTCTTTGAACCAAATTTGACCCACCACCGTTAATGGTAGAGAAAGAAACAATCCCAAAAAACCAAAAAAAGTGGCGAAAAATAATTGAGATAAGAGAGTCAGGGCTGGTAGCAAAGAAACTTGCTGTGCCATAACAATCGGAGTCAAAAGATTGCTTTCAATTTGTTGAATAATTATATAAAGGATTAGGACTGCGACAGATTTCCAAGGAGCTTCAATCAAGGCGATCGCCATTGGCGAAAGTACACTTAAGGTGGGACCAAGGTTGGGAATGAAAGTCAATACTCCTGCCAACATTGCTTGGGACAATGCCAGAGGAATGCCCAAAATAAGCAAGCCAATAAAGCTCAAAATGGCAATTACCACCATATTAAACAAGATGCCTACCAGCCAACCTTCTAATCCTTCAGCACAAAGAGTCAAGATCTCTTCGACTCGACGACGATAAAAAGCGGGAAACAGCCTTTTAAATCCTTGGCGGTAGGAATTAGGATCGGCTAATAACATTAGCGTAATTGCAAATAACAACAAGATGCTCAACAACACTCCCAAGGAACTATAAAAAAATGTCAATCCCCCACCTAAAAATTGTTTCACCAGAGGTTGCAGCTCTCGATTTAATTCCTCAGTATCAGGCAAAAAGCTAATGATTCTCGGATCTAGGCGTTCTGACAATAAATCTATCCAGCCGTCTAGTTTTTCTATTCCTTGTGGAACTAACTTTCCTAAAGCTTGAAACTGATCGATAAACGGGGGGACTACGATCCAGATGCAGCCAACCGCTACAGCAATCAGAGATAACATTGACAACAACACGGCATTGATCCGCTTTATCCCTCGCTTTTGAAAGTTTTTAACCAAAATATTAAGAGAGGTAGCCAACACAATTGCCGTAAATACCAGAAGTAATAGCTGTTTAATCTGCCATAGAACATATAAGGAAATAAAAAAAACAATTAGACCAATCCAAGTACCAAAATTCAACTTTTGAGGCTCCTTATGAGGAGGAATACTGGGGACAAAACTGCTCTATAAATATCGCCAACCCAAGATTAAGCCAATAATCAAAGATGGCATTAGTACAATTATTAATACCGTAGTTATCGTAGGCGTAACAGTCAAATATTGCCCTCCGTACTTGATTAACAAGGACAGTGCGGTAGATAAGAGCAAGATTTTAAGCGCAAAACCTACTGTCTGAGTATCCATTTAGCTGATAAAAGTTCGACCGAAGTCTACTGCTACATAGTAAATGATAGTTAAGAATATGATCATCATACATCACAGGGAACTCTAGCAAAATTTTGCATAGAAACCGAGTGGTATAGATTCGAAACTTTAAAACGCCTCAACAACAGAAAAATCTTTTTTTCAGTAGTAATACGAGTTTATAATTAAATTTCAACCAGGATAACTACATCTGAGCTATATATTTTTCGCTAAACTTATCAAATTCTTTAAAAAATAGACAGAAATACCTAGATATAATTACGGCATAATCTTAAAACATTACAAGTATCTTCTTGTAACTGTGAGTCAAAGGAAGTAGTTATCAAATTAATGAAAAATTCAGGAAATAACAAAGGTATTTTATTTCTACTCTTAAAGAACAGTATTGTGCAGTTTGTCGCGGGGATCTTATCTCTCTTGATTGTGCTGAAAATAGCTAACAGTATTGATTACAAATTAATTCAGATAGTTTTAAAATCTTTAGGCTATGGATTCTTTTGCTATCTTACAACCCCCTTCATGATTTATTGGCTGGCTTATGTAAGTGAGGGAGTAGCTACAGTCAAGAAGATGGCAATTACGATCGCCTTAACGGCAATGTATAGCTACCTAGTTTGGGACGCTTACTTCTTTTTCCGAGGTGCGATCGCCTCTTTGTTTTCCATAATTGGGTAGATCATTCTTAGATTAAGTGACCTCCTCTTGGCGATCGCCTGTTGTGTAGTCCTATCCGTCAAACCAAACGACAAAAAGCGATCGCACTGTTGTTAGCTATTTTGAGCTACTTCATCAAAGCCTGGTCTGATAAATGATATCCATATCTCTAGTGACTTCAGCTAAATAGTCTTCTAATTTCATATTATGAGCTACAGCAAGTTTTTTCATAACATCTATTTTTGGTTAATTTATCCTAGGTCTTGTTGAGCTTTTTTACTGATAATTACTTGCCACATCTTTACAAGTCTAAGTCTTTGGCATTAATCCATTCTTCTCTAGGACTCTCGATTATTTCCTTAATTGAGTCAACATATCCTGGAATAGAGTTCAGGTAAATTGTTTCTTGAATAGCCGACCAATCTTCTTTGGAAACAACAATTACATCATTGTGTGTCCCTTTAATCATTACAGGTTGATGAGTTTCTGTGATTTGATTAATCAGATTATCAAGATTTTGAGTTGCTTCTGGTAGAGAGAGAGAATCCATATTGATTACAGATTATTTATAAGCTATCTCAAATTATAAAATAATAAAAATTAAAAATTTTGGGTTGACGGCAGGAAACTCAACCTACAAGATAAGCGATCGCACTGATAAATCTTCAAACCCAAGATTCGACCGCTAATTTATTTTCTACTTGCTTTATTCTTTGGAAATCACTATCTGACGAAACAACTATCAAATCATTTTGTAAAGCTACTGCTGCTATCCATAAATCATTTTCATCAAATCCCAAATTAATCATCTTCGTCTTTCTTCTCTTACTTTTTTCTTTTGGGGCAAACTGTTTAAATATTGATGCTTTTAACTGTCCATACTTTGTAGCTATTGTTCTGTCTATTGGATATATATAAATTCCTTGCAGAAAATTTTGGACTAAAGTTAAATTACTTTTATTACGCTGAGAACGTTCTGCCATATCTATTAGTTCTCCTTGAGTAATCACACAGGTAGCAACAATATTCCTGTCAATTTCATTTAGGCGATTTAAAATTTGAGAATCCTTCAGGATCGCTCGACTACAATGGTTTGTATCTAATAAGTACATTTACTCCTCATCAAACGGATTAGAAGTATCAAATTTTGCTCTAGTACGAGTTTCTTTTACAGTTTTTAAACATTCCTCTAAATCATCACCTGACCACGACACCAATTTCTTTTAAATGTTCTACTAAATTTTTTCCTGTAGAACTTATTAATTTATCCTCATCTATTTTTACATTTTCTTTTTCTTTAGTTTTTAGAAATCTTAAAAAATTTAGAGTTTGCTCTAATAAGTTATCGGAGCTTGATTGAATTTCTTGTAATAGTTGTTCTTTGATTGTCATCAGAATTATTGTTTAAATACATCAACATCTTTAGATTAGAATGCTAAGGGTGTCGATTGGCTTCTGTTTCTTCAGGTAGATAAATAATTGTTTGTTTCATAATTTTAAATTTGTAACTCCTAAACATTGTTTTTTCATCATATTTTAAAAATAGTAGCCCAGTAGGGTGTGAAGCACGACAGCGTAACGCACCATGATCAAGCCATTGAATGAGGTGGGTGGTGCGTTACATTTACCATTAACGCAAAACCCTACAGGAGGGTCTCGCGATCGCACTGAAGTCGATCATATGTTACAGGCTGCTTATGTAAGTGAGGGAGTAGCTACAGTCAAGAAGATGGCAATTACGATCGCCCTAACGGCAAGGTATAGCTACGTTTCTAATGTGGGTCTACTTGAGTACTGACTTCTTTCCGGGGCACGATCGCCTCTTTGTTTTCAAACAGTGGGTAGATGCACGACTTAAATTAAGTGACCTCCTAAGGCTTGGCGATCGCCTGTTGTGTAGTCAAACCTATCCGTCAAACCTGGAAACGACAAAAAGCGATCGCAAATTTTGGGTTTCCTGCCGTCAACCCAACCTACACGATAAGCGATCGCACTACTGCTGAAGCTTCTTAACCTGATTAATGGCATCTTCATAATCATCCATTTTTCCCTGGTTCTGATAAAGTTCTGCCGCTTGCTGATAATCTTTAATCGCTGCCTGTTTATCTTCTTGTTTTTTGTGGGCATTACCTCGGTTGTAGTAGGCATTAGCATCGTCAGGTTTTAGGTCGTCGCTTGATCAATAATCGCGCGATTAATCTCCTTAACTGCCTAATCTCACCTGATCGTAGTGAGCAAAACCTCGGTTGCCTAGTAAGCGAGGAGTAGTCAGGATATTAGATAATAGTCGATCGCCTGCTCAAAATCGGCGATTCGCCTTCTGGTAATCCCCTGATAGAACTCTAGTGGTCTATACCTTCCAGAGTAAAGTTGTACGGCTCGACCACAACAGACAACCGATAGATGACTGATGCAAAATCGATTCCACAGCACCGTTGTATCTAATGCTAAATAAAGACGTTGTCCTTGCCAATTCTAATGGCTGCCATTACCAGCGGCAGGTATAGTAGCCAGATTTGACTCGTTTTCAGTTTGATTGATTCCGTATAATCTTTGCCATCTCCTCTCCGTACCCTGAGTTCTTGTTCAGCACGACTAGGTTACATAAGATTCCCATTCGCTGAGAGTAGTTAATTTGCCACTGACAAATGAGTGCATTGATCATCCAGGCTAATGCCTTCAAGTGACGTAATCTCGATATTGACTGTGTTGACTTAGCAAGACCTAACAGTTGATTATAAGCAGTAGCATGGGTAGAGATTTGAGTTTGACTCGAAGCTCAAAAATATGCCTTTTCAGCTTCACCATGATAATCCTCCCTGTCCTAGTAATGTGGGCAAGATCTCAGTTGTTCAAGTACTTCTGTCAGGAAGTCAGCAATGTAGGATTCTGTGATAGTACCCCAGGTTGATGAGTTTCTGTAGCATTTGATTAATCAGCGATGCTATCAAGTATTTTTAGTTGATTCTTGTAAAGAGCAGAGACCTAGATTGTAGTACAGATGAGTTATAAGGTATTCAAGTTATAAAATGATCATAATTCAAAATCGCCTTTGGGTTTTCTGCCGTCGAAGTGGGCCAACCTAGATGTATAAGCAGTCGCACTGTCAGAATTTGTTTGATCTCCTGATTAATCGTATTTGACTTAGAGTAATTTAATGATACTTGTGGGCATTACTCGCATTGTTCTAAGTTTAGAATAACTGTAATTTTAAGTTTGATTGCTTCTGTATGATCAGCTGATGCACCCTTCTGCGATGCCTAGTTCTTAAAAGCATTACCTGGTTGTTGTCAAGATTTTCAAATTTCTGGATTTTTCTTTGATTGTTCTGCTGTAAACAACGATTACAACAAACAGAATTCCCTGCTCGTTTTTGGCAATACCGGTTTTTCTACGAGCGCAATGTCGTTATTTTAATGCAGAAAGATTAGTTCAATTGATCATTAATCAGCTTAATTCTCCTTTAAACATTTCGCCAGTTACTTCCTTCAATGAGATAGATCTTGAACAAAGATTAAAGAAGTAAGTTGAGTTTTGGCTGCATAATTATCAAGGGCAAATACCGCTTTATGGGCTCAGATGTGTCAGATACTCGTACTTGAAAACAACTCGAATTTTCGGATTAAACCAGAGCATACTCAGGTGTTATTTTCGAAAACCTTATCTTATCGATGGTGATTCCTTCAATCTGGCGAGTAGCTTTGAACAAGACATCGTTGACATACAAGTTGTAAGCACTAATTGGAGAGACCAAAGTACAGATTCTGAGATATTAGTCACCGGTCTTGATTGATTTTTATACTTGTTAATCGCGATGCCCTCTGGAAATCTCTCTGATTCTTGTGGGCAAGACCTCATTTGTAGTAAGCTAAGAAGTTAGCCAGGTTTTAGTGATTAATCAGCTTCTGATCAGTTCGTGGGATTGACCTCTCTCAATGGATCAGTGACGTTTTTGGACAACTCTATGTTCTCTAAACGACAAACTTCAGTCGTTGCTCATCTTCTAATTCTGGTTCATCAAGACTGAAAAGTAAATTAAAGGGTCTTTTCATTGCTCATCACGGCTCTTTAGAAATTTATTTTTATCCTAGGTTGTTATAAGCATAGTTTAAGCTTAAGTTTACAGCAATAATTATTTAACATTTTAGAGGCTCGACATTCTCATCGGCGATCCGCGCTGAGTTAAATACTCAGACAGTCATTTACAAGACTAAATTGCCAGAGTGCGACGCTTAAGTTCAAGAAAGAAAAATTCGAACTCCGAACTCAATATTTATTCATTCCTCACAAGTTCTTCAAGATACTTATTTATGATTGTGAACAGAGTGGTTAGATATGCTTATTTAACTAATAAATATCAATATTCTCAAGCTTCAAATAGACAGGAGTAGCAGCATGAAAGCATCCGACATTATGACCAAAGAAGTTTTGATTCTTCACAGTTCGGCAACAGTCCCAATTCGATCGCCATGATGCTAAAACAAAAAACTGCGTTCTCTCATTGTCGAACCCAGTGACGATCTCAGATGCCTATGGCATTGTTACCGAAACAGGATATTGTTTATGGAGTCATCGCTAAAGAACAAGAGCCTGAACAAGTCAGGTTTTATCAGATAATGACTAAGCCTTGTATCGTCGTCAATCCAGATCTTAGTGTCGCCAATGTCGCTCGTCTATTTGTTGAAACTGGGATTCAAAAAGCACCTGTGATTAAAGATAAGCTGCTTGGTATCGTCTCTGTAACCGATATTTTGATGAAGATTAGGGTATCACAATTATCTTCTAGCGATATTCTGTCACAAAGAATCGGCGAAGCTCTTTTACATACTCGGGTTCATAGCAATCTAGAAGATCAAATAGACCAAGAATCTGAAATTGCTTGGAACGTAGTCGAGGAACTACAAGCAGAAAATGCTAAAAATCGAAATCGAAGGTAGAATATGTCTTCTGCTCCAGAAAATTTTAAACCACTATGTCAAATTAGTAGCTATACTTTGACACTTGTTTTGGGTGTTGTCTTAATTGTGAGAGAATTTCTCATCCTTAATTTCTCATCCTTATATTGATATTCAAATGCTTACCTTGACTCGGGCTGTTGCCAGACAACTTAATCGAAAATCTAATGCAGACATCTCTATCCGTTCATTTTTTACTAACATTTACGCTTCTAAATAGAAAAATTCTTGCTTCAACTAAGGTCGTCCTAAAGGATACCGCTTCGCATATCGGCAGACTACTTATCCACAAGCTTCTAAATCTCCGTGTGACTCACGGTATTTGCCAAATTCAAACTAGCATTCCAATCTCTATCAATTGAAATCAAACATTGTTGACACTCAAAAGTTCTGTCTGAAAGAATCAGGTTTTTGTCATGCCAGCCACAATTAGAACAAGTTTTGCTCGAAGGAAACCAACGATCAGCAATGATTAATTCACTACCGTATAGCTTACACTTATACTCTAATTGTCTTCTGAACTCATAAAACCCCCATGTCAGCGGTCGCTTTTGCTAACTTGCTATTCTTCAACATCCCCGACACATTCAAATCCTCAATTACTATCTTGCTGTGGTTCTTAGCTAAATAAGTAGTAAGTTTGTGTAATGTATCTTTACGGATGTTAGCTATTCTGGCGTGCAGCTTGGCTATTTTCAATTGAACTTTTTGCCAATTCCCTGAGCCAATTACTTTATTTCGGTTCAACCACTGAAGTCGAGCAAGTCTTTTCACATAACGCCGATAAGGCATCGGACTGGCAAAATTAATCCCCGTACTCAGATAAGCTAGAGTCTTAATTCCCAAGTCTACACCCACTACATCTACTGTCTTTGCTGTTGAACGTTGTTCTACTTCAATTTTGTAACTAATAAACCAATTATCTGCTTGGCGACTAATCGTTACTGACTTGGGCTGATACCCATGAGGCAAACGTTCATAAGTTTTGACTATTCCAATCTTGGGCAACTGTATTTTGTAGTGGTCAACTACTTTAATCGTGCCGTCTAAAGTAAAGCTGTCGTTACGTCCTTTCTGTTTAAATCTCGGTGGTTGAGATACTTTTTTGAACGCTCTCGCCCATGCCTCTCTTAGATGCCTCAAAGCAAACTGCGGAGCGCATTTACTAGATTCGTAGTACCAAGGATAATCGGGTTTCACTATTGCTACTAACCATTTGTGCAAGTCAATAGCAGAGGGAAATTTAATTTTCTCCTCTCGGTTGCAGTCTCGATTGTGATCTAGAATTTGTTTGGTTAAACCCAGTCCCCAGTTATAGGCATGACGAGCTACACCAGCATTTTTAGCCATCAGTGTTCGCTGCTGATTATTGAGATTGAGTTTAGTCTTAAATCCTAATAGCATAATACTATTGTACTGTGTTTTGCACTCAGATAAAAGTAGTCAATAGTTAGTATTTGTTAGTGTTTAAGGAACTGTTAATTAACCCCGAAATCGAAGGTATAACCTTTGGCTGGCAACCTTAAGCTTTATTAGATATTGTTAAACACAATACATTCTCTTGGTAAGATCTAACTATAAAGCATTTGTGCAAGGTATCAATTATGGTTAAATTTGCCGTCGCAGTGATCAATGGATCTCAAGCGCGTTTTTTCACCTTAGACTCCGCAGCAATATCAGAATACGAATCTAGTCCCAATTTACTAGAACATGAAAGTTTAGCCGATTCTACTAGAGAACTTCACGGTCAAGAGCTTTGGGCAAATACAAGAACTGGACGCAATCGAGGTTCAAATGGTCAAGCTCATAGTTACGATGATCATCGCCAAAAACATGAAATCGAATTTGAAAAAAGGTTTGCTAATAAAATTATCAGTGTCATGCTAAATCTGATTCAGACTCATCAAGCAAGACATCTAATCATCGTTGCAGAACCCCAAATTCTCGGTATGCTCCGAGAAGTGATGACTGACAACTTATTCAACAACCTCCATATTCAGGAAGTAGCCAAAGATATCTGTCATTTGAAATCAAATCAAATACATGATTATCTAGCGAAAAAGAAACTATTACCAGCTTGTAAAAAAGTTTATTTACGATAGTCAGAGAATAAACAGCCTTCTTAGTTTTACAGATTCAAATCGTTTTAGCCCATGAACTAAAGTAGGCATCCCAGGAAGTCTCTGAGAACGATAACCAGATCAGCCACCCATACGAGCAATCAGCCAAGTCGCCCAAGGCAGAGAAGCAGAGGGATAGGGATTTTGCCGTACCGTTGCCCATTCCTCATATAAGTCGCTTTCGCGATCTCCTATATGAGTGACCATTTTTGCGGGTGAACGAAAAAAGGTGTGGCAGTTAAACAATAGAGAAGCTTTGAGTAAAGAGTAATAAGTAATAAGTAACGAGTAACGAGTAAATACTTATTACTCATTACTTATTACTTAGGTGATTTCTAGAAATAAATATACCAGTAAATCGACAGAGCAGCTAGTGATGTGACAGCAATACTTGGTACTTTCTTTGATGGAAATCACCTTATTACTCATTACTTATTACTCATTACTTAAACAACGCGAAAATTAATTGTTGCCACCGCAAATTTCGCTCACCCCCATTTTTACTCCCCCTGCTTCCCCTGCTTTTTTTAACCGACAACTTTTCTTAACCGAACAGTATTGAACAGCGTAGTGTCTTGACTTGTCACCAATGGCAGTTACCAGTTACCAAAAGATTATTGTAACAATAGTTCAATTAGGAACCATGATGTAACGATAGGATGAGGGAGAATTTAATCATTAATCTGTCTGGTAAATATAGTGGATTTGAAGCAGGTAATTATCGCCTACAAAGCAGGACATAAAACCAGTAAACAATGGGCGGAAAAATGCGCCAAAGAACTAGAGGCTCGTCAATGTAAAGTATTAATTGGTCCAAGTGGCATCAAAGAGAATCCCTATGCTGTATTCTTGGCTTCTGCCACCGTCAAAATAGATTTAGCCTTAGTCTTAGGTGGAGATGGTACAATTTTAGCTGCTGCCAGACAACTAGCCCCCGAAGGGATACCAATACTTGCGGTGAATGTCGGCGGACATTTAGGATTTTTAACTGAGCCCTTGGAATTATTTCAGAATACTGAAGTTATTTGGGATCGTCTACAGTCAGATCGATATGCGGTGCAAAAGCGGATGATGCTCCAGGCGCAGCTGTACGAAGGAGAAAAGACTGAGTTGAAGTCTGCCAGCGAAATCTTCTACTGCCTGAATGAGATGTGTATTAAACCAGCTAGCATTGATCGAATGCCTACCTCAGTTTTAGAATTGGAAGCAGACGGACAAGTAGTAGATCAGTACAGTGGCGATGGATTACTAGTATCAACCCCCACAGGATCTACTGGCTATACGGTTTCGGCCAGTGGCCCTATCTTGCATCCTGGAATGTGGGCGATCGCAGTTACGCCAATCTGTCCTTTAAGTCTCTCTGGTCGTCCCTTAGTGTTGCCCCCTGGCAGCATTGTTAGCGTCCATCCCATCAAAGATTATGAAGTAAATACTAAACTATGGACAGATGGCTCGTTAGGCACAACTATTTGGCCTGGTCAAAAGGTTGTAATTAAAATGGCTAATTGCCAGGCTCACTTTATCATTCTGCGGGAGAGCTATTCTTTTTATCAAACTTTGAGAGAAAAGCTACAGTGGGCAGGAAGCAGGTTTCATTATGACAACCAAGAACAAAGTTCCGTTGAACAGTAATTATCACAAGCATTAAAATTTGCAAAGGTTTCACCATACTTGATCTTACAAAAACCTACAACAGCATACTTTACCAATCAATGTGGCTTAAAAAATTCTTGAATGTGGTCTTGACCATAGTTACTGCTGTAATAATCTTAGTTTTCAATACTAGCTCAGGGCTGACCCAAGCAAGTTATAATCCTTTTACATATAACGTTCAGTTTGAGGATCTACAGATTTACAGCGATCCCACTGTTCCAAAGGCTCCTGTGGTAATTGACGGTAGGGAGATTTTTACTGTAGGCAAAATTGGCGGTACATCAGCAGGAGAGAGAGTAGAGTTAATTCGCTCAGAATTACTGCAAGCAATTCGAAACGATAGTTTTGCTGAGGTGATCATTGAGAAACAAGGTGGACTTCCCGTACTGTATTTAGTTTATAGCAGACCGCCAGAGCAAAAGCCAGGAGAGGAATCAGCAAATCTCAAAGAAGACCGACGCTATCTATTTACCGTTACCAAAGAAGATACGATCGCTAGAAAGTCTAATCTTGAAACCGCTGTTGACTTAAAACAAAAAATCGAACAAACGATCTCCCAAGCTAAGAAAGAGCGCAGTTCTTCCTATATTCAACGACAAGTAATTGTCACCTGTGGTTTACTGCTGCTGGGATTATTCATTACGAGACTATTAACTCAGCTACAGAGTTATCCTCTCAGACGAGCAATTCAAAGAGTTATTCCGTGGTTACCTAGTAACACTAGTTCTCAACCCTCTAACCTCACCACATTGTTTCGTCTTAAGTTAGGTTTTGCTCAGTTTATCCTCTGGACTGTCTTAATTGTTATTACTTTCCGTCTCTTTCCATCTACCCGACATTGGTTATATTTTCTCTTCAGCTTACTAGGTAGTACTTTTAATAAATCTTTATTTAGCCTCGGAGGTAGTAACTTTTCAATTATTAACCTCTTGTTTTTAGTTGGTCTATTTATTGTTGCAATTATTCTCAGCAATTATATAACTAATCTATTGCGTACTAATGTCCTGCAAGTTACCAGAATGACCAGAGGTTCTCAGGAAATTATCTCTATTATTGCGAAATATGGTTTAATCTCTCTCTCTACAGTAATTTTGCTTCAAGCTTACGGCTTAAATCTTAGTTCCCTCGCCTTAATTGGTAGTGCGTTGGGTGTCGGTATCGGTTTTGGTTTTCAGGATATTGCCCGCAACTTTGCCAGCGGTATTGTATTATTGTTCGAACGTTCAATTCAGGTAGGAGACTTTATTCAGGTAGGAGAACATTTAGGGGTAGTAGAAGAAGTTAGAACTCGCAGTATTGTACTAAAAACTCTAGACCATATTGCCATTATCGTGCCTAACTCTCGCTTCCTAAATGAAGAGGTAATTAACTGGCATCACGGTCGAAGCATGACCCGCATTCACCTGCCCATCGGCGTAGCATATGGTTCTGACGTAAAAAAAGTTAAGTCAGCTTTATTACAAGCAGCAGTCGAACACGTAGAAGTTTTGCGCAATCCCTCACCTCAAGTATTCTTCACTGGTTTTGGCGATAGTTCCCTCGATTTTGAATTATTGATTTGGACATCAGATCCTAGTCGGCAGGCACCTTTGAAAAGTGATCTTTGTTTTCGGATCGCAGAAATTTTTAAAGAACAACAAATCGAGATCCCCTTTCCTCAAAGAGATATTAACCTCAAAGCTGGAGATATGCCGATCAAGCTGCCTCCTCAGTTAGAAGGGCATTTACTTTATTTATTAAAGGGTCTAATTTCCCAACAGTATAACAGTAATGATATTCGAGGTAACAGTTCTTCTCAACGTCCTCCGAGGAGTTAACAACTTAACAACCTGATATCCGCTACACAGAGCTAAGAGCTTAACGGGACTTAAACAAAAATCTGACTTTTCCCGCTAAGTCTGAAATACAGATGAGAAGAGCACAATAGGCTGGAGGTAGTTAAGGAGGTATAGTGGAGAAAATTGGGAGAGTGGAGGTCAAAAATGTTGGAATGGTGGACGAAAAATTTTGCCAGTTGTCAATTAGGAGACGAGCGCTTAAACAACCGAGCCTTCTCGATTGGGAAAACCTTGAGTCAGGGATTTGGAAAAGCCTTCTCAGAAATCTTTCCCAGAGCGAAGGAGTTGAAAAGAGCCTATGAATTTTTGCCAACCCAAAGACAAACTAAGCCAAGATAATTGAGCCACACTGTCAGATGACAACTGCCGCCGCGGAGGAATATGAACTGGTTTTATCCGTAGGAGATACCACCTTTTTGGATTATCGCAGCATTAAGCTGAAAAGGGAAGGTTATGGTCCGACAGGGAATGGGGGAAATGGTCTAATTCTGCATAGTGCCTTGGCAATTGAACCAGAAACAGGACAAACTTTGGGGTTACTTTGGCAAAAACTTTGGAATCGGCAACACAAGCCCAAGCCCCCCAAGGATGAAACTTCCAAGCAGAAAAAGCAACGACAGGCTCAGAACCGAAAAACGGCACGTCAACGACCCTTTGCGCAGAAAGAATCTTATAAGTGGGTAGAAGCTCTCTGTGCTGTGGATAAGCAAGTAGAAGGGAACACAAGAGTAATTCATATTTTTGATCGAGAGGGGGATATTGCCGAAGTCTTTGATCAAGTGCGTCAACTTAAACACACAGGAGTTGTAGTCAGAGCTGCCCATAACCGCAGTTTAGACTCCAATAGCGATCGCCTTTGGGCTAAGATGGAATTCTTACCCATTCGTTTTGAACAAGAAATTGATGTCCCTGCGACGGCTAATCGTAAAGGGAGAAGAACCAAACTAGCAGTAAGATTTAGTAGGGTCAAGTTGCGAACTCCTGATCGCTTTGATAATCGTGACCCGTTCCAAGTCTATGCTGTCTATGCCACAGAAATCGATTGTCCCGAAGGGGAAACTCCTTTATCGTGGATGCTGCTGACGACAGAAGTGGTGGAAGATGTCAACATGGCTTCTACGATCTTGCGCTGGTACACTTACCGTTGGCGAGTTGAAGACTATCATAAAATTTTGAAGTCTGGGTGTCAAAGCGAGCGATATCGATTGGCTGCTGTAGGCATGAAGACCTTACTGGGCTTTTTAAGTGTTATTGCCGTTGAATTGTTACAGGTTACTTATCTCCATCGAACCCAACCTGATGCAAAGAGCGATCGCCATTCTCAATTCTGTTCAGCTTGAAGTCTTAAAAGCCAAGGTTAGCAAAAAACTCCCGACCATTTTAACCGTTGGCTGGGCAGTGGAAGCTGTTGCTTATCTGGGGGGCTCCGCGCGAACATCGTCGGAAGACTTCTATTGGCATCCAAGTTCAGGGGCGTGGTTGGTTAAAATTACACGACCTTTGTGAAGGCTGGCAGCTTGCTAGAAACACTTAACGGGAAAAGTAAGAAACAAAAATGGCTCCTCAGTTATAAGTATGCTAATTAAGAATTACAAAATATAAGACTAGAAAGTTAAACAAATAAATTTTATAGCTTAAACTATTGTGTGTATTGACTTACAGAAGATATTACTTATTACTTAAAATTAGTTAAATATCGTTAAAAGTCAATAAGAATTTAGTAATGGCATCACCATCTCAGAAAAAGCTCTTAACAGAAATGCTGAATTTAGAATCAGTCAGAGTAACTAGATATCAAAATATTTCAGGAATAGGACTGATTATACATCTTGAAGCATTAACCAAGGAAGCTGAGTGCGATCGCTGTGGTCAAATCAGTCATCAAGTACATCAAAATCATCGCTATTTGGTCAAAGATTTGCCAATTAGCGGTCAAGCAGTATACCTAGAAGCCAATCGAAGACAGTTCAAATGTAAGAACTGTGGTAAGCCATTCAGCGAAGAATTAGATTGGGTAAAAAAAAGAAGAATATATGGCTCAAGATTAGCCAGAGAAATAGTTAGACAGGTATTAGCAGACGACATTAAAACTGTAGCGGAAAATAATGATATATCCGCAGAAGAAATAGAAACAATGCTTAAAGATTATGCTAGAGAACTAAAAGAAGAAAAACCATCGGGATTAAAAAAGTTAGGAATAGATGAAATAGCTCTAGTCCTTAAATGAGAAACAAAAAGAAAAATTAGAGCAGGTCAAAAAAGTCTGTCCTGCTCTGGGAAAAATGCATGAGCTCAAGGAAAAATTTCGAGATATTAAGGAAAAATTTCGAGATATTTATGAAAAAAATCAATCGGGAATAACTGGGTTGCTAAAAGTAAGTGATTGGCTAAAAGAGGCAGCCACATACTATCCAAAAAGTAAAAAGACAGTTGTGAGGTGGATTGGGGAAATAATTGCTTATTTCGATGAAAGAATAACCAATGGTGTAGTGGAGGGAATTAACAATAAAATAAAATTAATTAAACGGTCTGCGTATGGGTTTAGAAATTTTGATAACTTTCGCACTAGAGTTTTATTATCTTGGCACTTTAACTGTTAGTTAAGCATAATATCAACTGAAGAGCCACAAAAATCAAGCCCAAACAAACCCCAAAGCCTGGGTGCCTGACACATCTATGTCAAACCCATATTTTTCGTGAAAATTTAATTTTGTTAATACAGTAAATCAATGCTTTCAAGCGATCGCTTTATTAGAAAATACCTTTTTAGCAGAAAAAACAAATTCTATACGGCGTAAGGTTTTGAGGCACTTGTGTCAGGCAGCCAGCCCCAAAGCAGCTTTGTAAGCGATAAATACGTCCCGATTTTGGTTGAGCCATTGTACAAAACGATAATTTATAGCGGTACAAAATGCCTCTAAAGCTTCAGGAAAAGTGTTTAAAGGCTTGTTTGCCCAACGCCGTCTCAATCCCCCAGTTAGCTTGTGCCAAAGAATAAAAGTATAGGCACATAAAACTAGAATAAAATGCCTTTCTAAACTCTTTTTATCTCTAACTTGATATTCTTTTAGTCCTAACCAACCCTTTGCTTCCCTGTAAAATACTTCCACCCAGTTTCTCTCTGAATAAGTATCAACTATCCATTGTTCGGTCACTATTTCTGATTCAACATTTGTTATCAAGTAGTCAATATCCTCTGCATCTTCAAAGACTGGTGCGCTCATGACGATAGCTATTTTTCTTTGACCTTCTAGTTTAGATATTTCTGCTTCTATGATTGCAACCCACACAGTTCTGGGTTTTTCACCCTGTATTTGAATCTCCTTGAACTCTAGAGATGATATCCCCGATCGCATATTCATCTATGACTAATTCTGGTCTGACTACACTTGTTCATTAACTCTAAACGACGCTCATTTATCTTGTCCGCTGACCAAGGTGCATCTGTCAAGAAATGGTGTAATTTATGGTAAGTTACTTCTACTGCATCTCTAGCCATCTGATATATATTTTTTCTCTCACTTTCACCCAATAATCCCCCTATATAATTCCTAAATTCTCTTTTCTTGGTGCGCGTTCCCTAGCTCGGGAAACCCGAGCGGGGTCGCACCGCTTTTTGGGCTTTTGTTCTCAATAAATCATCAAACCTTTTGCACCATTTATCGAAGCAGGGCGGCATAGCTGTGGGAGTAGTTTCTCTCATGGTAGCGATCGCCTATAAGAATGATGTGAAAACTAACTATCGTAAGTATCTTACCTTATTTTTACTTTTAGAATTGTTTAAGTCCCGTTAAGAATTGCCAATATGGTGAAAAATCATAATCTAGCGAAGTCTATAACTGATGCGGGATGGTATCAATTCAGAGTGTGGCTTGAATATTTTGGCGATAAGTTTGGCAAAATAACAATTGCCGTTCCACCACAATATACATCGGTTAATTGTTCTAGTTGTGGAGCTAAAGTAACCAAAACATTAAGCACTAGGACTCACAGATGCAAATGTGGCTGCACCTTAGATAGAGATGAGAATGCAGCACGAAACATCCTTTCAATTGGATTAAGTACCGTGGGGGTGAACGAAAAAAGGTGTGGCAGTTAAACAATAGAGAAGCTTTGAGTAACGAGTAACGAGTAAATACTTATTACTCATTACTTATTACTCATTACTTAAACAACGCGAAAATTAATTGTTGCCACCGTAAATTTCGCTCATCCGTACCGTGGGGCACACGGGATCTCAAGCTTGGGGAGAAGAAACCGCTATTTTAGCTGGTGAGAACCTGTTAGAGTAAGTTTTTTCCGTGAACTAAGAATCCCACGCGCTTTTAACCGTGGGAGTGTCAAGCTCCGAGTTCGGCAAGATAACGATGAACAAACATAATCGCAATTGAACCTTCTCCAACTCCAGAAGCAACCCGCTTAACAGAGTTATGTCGGACATCTCCCGCCACGAAAATCCCAGGGACACTAGTTTCTAATAAGAACGGATCGCGATCGCGATTCCAGCCCCGAAAATGCTCGCTTTTTTTTAAGTCTGCCCCGGCATAGATAAAACCCCGTTGATCTCTCGCGACTAACCCATCCAGCCATTCAGTTTCAGGTTTTGCTCCAATAAAAATAAACAATGACGAAGTAGCTACCTGTTCAGTTTTTCCCGTCTGGTTATGGATCAAGGTCAATCCAGTGAGACTTTGGTCGCCGTGAACTTCAGTAATTTCAGTATGGGTTAGTACTGTAATGTTCTTAGTAGCATCGATTTGCTCAATCAGATATTGGGACATATTCTTGGTCAAAGAGTCGCCACGCACCAACATAGTTACCTGACCAGCATACTTGGAAAAATATACCGCTGCTTGCCCTGCTGAATTTGCTCCCCCGACCAAATAAATATGTTCATCTTGACAAGCTATAGCCTCAGTTTTTGCGGCACCATAATAGATGCCTCGACCTGTTAGGCGATCGCATCCTAGCAAGTTTAATCTACGCCAATACACCCCCGTTGCCAAAAGTATGGCGTGACAATTAATTTCGCTACCGTCGGCTAATTTAACAATACGATAGGGGTCTTCTAGTCTTAACCCCACAACTTCCTGGGGAGTCAAGATTTCTACACCAAAGCGTCTGGCTTGGGTAACACCTCTTCTGGCTAAATCATCTCCGCTTAATCCTACAGGGAAGCCGAGGTAGTTTTCAATGCGGGAACTTGAACCAGCCTGTCCTCCTGGGGCAGAACGTTCAATCATCACAGTG
The DNA here is from genome assembly GCA_942490675.1 of Cyanobacteriota bacterium. Classification (GTDB taxonomy): domain Bacteria; phylum Cyanobacteriota; class Cyanobacteriia; order Cyanobacteriales; family Xenococcaceae; genus Waterburya. The sequence goes on from CALNYB010000034.1 coordinate 95,470, forward strand.
CTCAAACCTTCTGATGCCCCGTATACCGCCGCTGCTAAACCCGCGGGACCGCCTCCGACAATCACTAAGTCATAAAAAGGTTTTTCCGCTTGAGTTTGTAGTCCAATTTTTTCGGCAACTTCTAAATTACTGGGCTGTTCTAGTCGATCTCCATTGGAAAAAAGTAGCAGCGGTAGTTTGGGCTTGTTGCCTTTGGATACATAGTCAATTAACTTAGTGGCTTCGGGTTCAGTTTCCACATCTAGCCATTGATAAGGAATCTGGTTACTAGCCAGAAATTCTTTAACATTATGGGAACAAGGCGACCAGCGATCGCCAACAACTCTGATGCCTTCAAAGGCAGGGCGATATACTGCCAACCAATCTTCTAACAGATCATCTAAAACAGGATATAGTTTTTCTTCTGGAGGGTCCCAGGGCTTGAGGAGATAATAATCAAGTCGGGCAGTATTAATTGCCTTGATGGCTGCATTAGTGTCTGCATAGGCTGTTAATAGAACCCGTTTAGCTTTAGGAAAAATCGGCGCGGCTTTTTCAATAAACTCCACTCCGTTCATGTCGGGCATTCTTTGATCGGTCAAAAGTAAAGCTACTGCATCATTACGTAACTTTAGCTGTTCTAAAGTTTCTATTGCCGATGCCCCAGAGTTGGCTCGGACAATGCGAAAGCGATCGCCATATTGTTTTCTGAGATCACGACTGATTACCTGTAGTACTTCTAAATCGTCATCGACGCTCAATATTATTGGTTTAGCCATAATTCAATTAATAATTAATCTCAGACTCCAGACTAAATTCGACAAAGTAGGTAATATATTCTTTTTCATTTTAAGATGGGTGTGGTCAAAAGTACTTAGCTCAAAGAGCGATCGTCTTCGGAGGGTGGGCAAAAATAAACGATTAACCATAGTGATCATATGAGTAGTTGATCACCGCAAATATTGATGATGAAGCTGCTACGCAACTAGTCAATTTAAAGGCTTATAGCCTATAGCTTGTAGCTTATAGCTTTTTGGTAAAGAAAAAGCATCAAAAATCTGTTATTAGTCTTGCTTTTCTGAGCAGAAATTTCAGCACTGTTTCTTCTTTGGTTGTAATATCAGTTTGACCTTCCATGCCCAATTGTAAAGAACATTGGTTGTTTTTTGGACCTAAAGTCAGGCTTTCTGGATTGATTGTCACCTTATAAAATGCAGCACCTCCCCTTGGGTTAGGGGAGTTATCGTCTTGAGGACTGGTTGTATCAGGGGCAACCTTACTGACAACACCTTTTACAGTGCCGTAATCAGGATAAGGACAAGCAGATATTTTAGTTTGTGTCCGTTGCCCTGGCTTGACTTTGCCAATCTCCTGGGCAGGGATTAAAGCTTCGATCGATAGAGCTGTATTAGAGGGGGCAATGCGGGCAATTTCCTTTCCAGAGAATACGGTTTGACCTGGATTACGTATTTTGAGTTGAAATAGGATGCCATCCGCGGATGCAGAGATGGTAGTTTGCTGAGTTTCTTGTTTCAATTGTCGTAGCTCTTTACGCTCTCCCTCTAGCTGCTTTTGAATTTCAATGCGCTGCTGAATCAGTGATTCTTGTTCTCGTTTTAGAGTCGCGACGGTAGCTTGACCAGTAGCTTGTTCTTGAGCAATATTTTCAGTAGCGATCTCTACTTCCGCATTACTAGGATTAACGGCAACGCTCACATTATTAAGTCTGGCTTGGGCAGCAGCGATCGCTTGTTGGCGTCGGGCAATCTCTTGTTTTTGTCTTTGAATTGTAGCTTGTTGCACTACCAGATCCTGTTGTCGTTGCTCGAAGTCTAAAATAACTTCATCAAGTAAATTTTGCGAAATGGCTCCCGATACCGCAATATCTTGATAGCGTTCTTTTTTCGATTTAGCGGAGTTTAAGGCTGCTTGAGCAGATTTTAAATTAGCCTCTGCGGAGGTTAACTCTGTCTGTGCCTGAGAAAATTCTTCTTGGGCTAATCCCAAATTAGCTTGAGCCTCACTCACCTGAGCATTCGTACTAATTTGCCGATCTTGATATTCTCGACGACGCAGGTTAAGTTGAGATTTAGCCCCCGCAACCGTGCGGTTAATACGCTCAATTTCTGCTGACAAGCGATTTTCTTGGGATCTAATTTGGGCTTCAATTTGCTTCAGTTGCAGAGTTGCTTGCTGAATGCCGATCTCTAATTGGTCACTTTTGGTTTCTAGGCGAGAACGATCGAGTACTGCAATGACATCTCCCTTTTGCACTACTTGATTTTCGGTAACCCGTATCTCGGTAATTTTACCTTCCGTTGTGGCTTCGACGATCTTTAAGCCCGCAGCAGGGCGTAGTTTAGCTTGGGCTTTAACATTAATATTGTAGGGAGTAAAAGCAGATAGGGCGATCGCGATTCCCATAGAACCAGCTAAAAAGAGTCCTCCTAACTTCGTCCAACGACTAATGGGAGGCATGAAGTCATTTTCGTCTACTAATGCCAGAGTTTCTTCGGGGGGAACAATCTGATGTTGATTATCAATGAGAGATAATGCGCTGGAAGTATAATTTGGTTCGATCTCGCTAATCTCAGAATCAGGGGATATGGATAGTTTGATATTTTGTTGACTTACAGGAACATTTTGCAGTTGGGAATTATTCTGCGTAATTTCATTTGAGATAACTTTGATCTCGGTAGGGGATGAGGATATTTTGCTCTCTTCCTCCGATAAAGACTCTCTATTTATACTATTTGTCTTCAGGGTGATAGTAGGCTGACTATTTGGATTCTGGAGAACAGTGGCTTGAAATACTGTTGGCTGATCCAATCCTGCTTGGGTTTTAAATCCGGCGATTGCTAGCCAGCGTGGAATATCTCGATAACTCTCTACTGTTTTTGATTCGATACTCACTAGATATTTGACACATTTATGCAAATTCCAAGTAATATTTACCAGTGATTGATGCATTCCCTGGGGTAAGACAATCGCTATTTGTTCGGGACTATAATCACAAAGCAATCCCCGTAAAATAGTTTTTTGTAAAGCAGTAAGCTGTTTTTCACCAAACAACTCTTGTTTCGCCGCTTCAACTTGTTCGTAAATTACTGGTAAATTCCAGTCTTGTTCTGCTTGGGCAAACAGTTCTTCTTCATGGTTAGGGTTAACAATAGTTGTATCCATAATCTTTACAGCCTCAAAAATTCTTGATGCTCTCCAGACTGGTAATTTAGCTCTTCTGGAGCACCCTGGAGTTGCAAACGTCCTTCATCTAACATCACCACCCAATCTGCACGCCGGATTACTGGAGGACGATGGCTAATCATAATGGTTGTCTGTGCTTGTCTGTGTTTTAGCATCGAGTCCAGTACTCGTACTTCACTTACTGGATCAAGGGCGCTAGTAGATTCATCTAAAATAAGTATTGCTGGCCGATTAACTATTGCCCTGGCAAGAGCTAATCTTTGTCTTTGCCCTCCAGAAAGATTAGAGCCAAATTCTCCGAGAACAGTCTGATATTTATCAGGAAGTTTGCTGATAAATTCATCAGCACCAGTAATTTGACACGCTCTGACAATCTGCTCGAAACTAAGCTGGGGATTGCCTAAGCGGAAGTTGTCCATAATTGAACGACTCCAAAAGTGAGCATCTTGAGGAACTAGTATTACCTGCTTACGAAGACAATCGAGGGAGATGTCTTGCTGATTGTAGCCAGCAAAACTGATATTGCCAGATTGAGGTTGATATAAATTAGCAATTAGTTTAGCCAGAGTACTTTTTCCACAACCAGATTTGCCAATTAGGGCAATGACTTGTCCTCCAGGAATATTGATCGAGAAGTTTTCTAACAGATCGAGTCTACCAGGATGATGGAATTGCAGATCAGTACAAGTGATCGTGGCATTGCCAGGAATTTTGACCCAGGGCTTTCGGACATCGTCTCTGGTTTCAGGTGTCGCATCGATAACCTCCGTTAGCCTTTGGGTAGCAGTTTGGGCACGAGTAATTTCATCGACAAAACCAACCGAAGTATTAACAAAAGAATTAAAGTTACCGTTCATGCTATTAAATGCTAGTAGCATACCGATAGTTAACTCCTGACTGATGACGAGACTACTGCCATACCAAAGCAAAACAATACTCCCAGTGCGGGCAACAAAATTAGAAAAAATACTATTAATAAAATTAATTTGAATCGTGCGGAAAGTATAATTAGCCAGGCGACTATAGCGTAATTGAAATTCTTCCCAAAATTGAGGGGCAGCAGCCGTAGTTTTAAGAGTGATGGCTCCTTTAAAGGTTTCTACTAAAACCCCTTGATTTTCTGATGACAGTACGAGAACATTACGCACCTTTTGTTGCAGGGTAGGTAGGAAAGCTATCGTCGAAAGAGTCATTAACAGTGATACAATTACAGCAACTGCGGTCAGTTTGAAACTATAAAACAGCATAAAGCCGAAGGAAACTAGAGCAATGAAAAATTGACTGGGGAGAGTAACCACGATTTGAGAAATTAATTGATTAATTTCTTGAATATCTTCCAGACGACTAATAATTTCTCCACTTCGGCGGGATTCGTAGTAAGTTAAGGGTAAGCGCAGAATTTGCCGACCAAATTCAAAGATGAATCCCAGTTGTAAACGTTGAGAAAAGTGAGCAATTAGGTTAGACTGAGCCAGACTAATACTACTACTGATTAGATGCATAACACAAACAGCGATCGCAACTCTAGCCAGCAGTTGAGTGTCTCCGCGAATTAAGACATCATCGGTAAGGATTTGGATCAACAAGGGAGAGGCTAAAGAAAGCAGCCCGAGAAAAGAATTTAGAACTAAAGTTTGCCCAATAACGCCCTTATAAGGCAAGACTCGCTTTAAAAACCTGCCAATGCCACCTATTTTCTCTTTGTCATCCTCTTGAGACCAAAAACGATTGGCATCTGGTTCTAAAAGCAGCATCACCCCATCTTGCCAGCCTTCGTTAAGCAATTGTCTTTCTAAATAGCGAATCCCCACCGCAGGATCGGCAACGATAAATTTATTACCACGCTTGCCATATAAAACAACCCAGTGTTCTCCTTTCCAGTGAATGATTGCTGGTAACGGCGCTTCATTGATGCGATCTAAAACCTCTGGGGCTGCTTTCACCGAACGAGCATTAAAACCCAATATATCTGCTCCCTGTCGGAGTCCTAATAAGGTTGTGCCTAATTGACCAGTTCCTACTGCTTCCCGAATATGATTGATGGTGAAAATTCGGTTGTAATGTTTGGCAATACTAGCTAAACATGCTGCCCCACAATCTTCTTCACTATATTGTTTGACAAGTTGATATTTCATCTAACCAGAAGATTTTTGAGTTTACTCTAGTGAACCAGCTTCACTTTTAAGTTTTCTAGATTTAAGTTAATAGTAAAACAATACATGTAATAGGATAAATTTACTTTAATAGCCTGATGATGGAAAAATCTGATCACACCTTCTTAACTTTTCAAATTAAAATACTATCCGAATCAAACTAACCGCGCGGGCAAAGATTCCACGGCTATTAACAAAAACATCGCTACTAGTACTAACTATAGAACTAGTGGGTTCCTGTTCTAATCCCAATATATCTACTGTGGCTACAGCCTCGACATTTATTTTTGGTTGGTGACGAGAATTATAGCGAGGATTTCTCTTATAACCACCGTAACCACCGTAACCACCGCAACCACCAGACAAATTTGCCTCTTTGCTAGGGACGATTTCTGCAAATAATTGTTGGTTGTCAAACATAATTTTCATACCTTGGGGTTAAGTTGAGAAACAATGCCTGAAACAAATTGATGATTTCAGGTATGGGGAGGTCAAGCTGAGAAAATGTAGACCAATACTTGGCTAACACTACATTTGCTACCTCTTATTTTCTTGACTACTTATATTATTAGATAGGTTAGTTTAATATTTTTATGCAAATAAGTAACTCTCGAAACAATATTGTTTCTCTCAGAACTAACGAATTAAGTTCGTTGGATGCTCACGTTGACCTAAAAAAATAGCTCAGTAATTAAATTAATTACTAAATTCTCTAATGCACTGCATTATTAGGCGATTTCCAGAAAAGATCATACCAAGACAATTAGTGACAATTAGTTGAATTTCTCACACCATAATGATATAACTTTGCTTCAGACGGTAAATTCCTTGTCATAAACCTCCTAATTCAATAAGCTGGGTTTTATCTCTCTTCCGTGAGAAGACCCATAGCTATGCTGTCGGGATGAATCATGGGCAGGGTTTGGCTATACATAGTTTTTCAACATAATCTTCACAGAGTAAGGGTTTTAGTTGTTGTATAATTTCCCTAGAGGAAAAGGTATTTAACCTCTCTAAAAACCTAGTAACCTAACGGTTAACGCACCTTGAAAACTCGGCTATAGGGTTCTGTTCAGGAAAGCTTGAACAGGTAAAAGACCGAAGCAACACGCCAGTTCCTTCAATGCGGGGAACCCGCGCAACGGACTGGCTCAAGTACAGAGAAGCACAATTTTTCGTATTCTCAGGTAAGGGAGGGCATCCCTGAACCTGCTCATGCTTTGGGCTAAACGCTTGGGGAGAGAACCATCTCTGGACTAGTAACCGCAAGGTAGTTAGTGTAAGTGGACTCGCTGAACCAAGAACCTCGGCTACATCAAGGATTTGGGAATCCCCACGTCCCGTGGCGGGAGGATGTCAATCGACTATAACTATTAAAGTATGCTTTAATATGCCAGACCCCCTTGTCTGCTGGACAATTCTGCTATCTAAACCCAAGAGTGCTACTTCTATCAAAGATAGACTAGGAGAATATGAGGCTGAGATTTCAATTGTGTTCTTGCCGAGCAAAAGATAGGGGGATAAATTAAACTGATTGTTATTAATGTTCAATTGTTTAATTACTTTCCCATTTACCTTTACTTGACCAGTCAATTGAGTACATGAGGCTTTAACCATAAGAATATAAGGGTTTGCTAGATTCTTATGGTTAATATTGACAACAGCTTGTTGATATGAGCTATTAGGAGTAGAACTGCTATAGCTTCTGTTGTGGTATCCATTACCAGAAACGCTTGAGCTGCTTACACTTTGTCTACTAGTAGAACGATTAAAGTTTCTCATTTTTGTTTTATCTTTACTATGAAAAAGATCTACCTGATTATTGTAAATAATACTATTTTAGTAGCTCTTCAATCCTTACTTTCTTTAGTCTAGGAGGATCGAGATAATTAAGTTAAAGCCTTAAATGAAAACTTAAAAAGCTTAACAATTATCCTCCTAAACCATCGCTTTATAAAACTACCCTAACCACACTGGAAGCACGACCCAGGATTCTATTTTCACTAACAAAAGCATCAGAGAAGGTTCTCGTCGTAGATCTACTAGAATCGTCTGTTGATCCAATAAGGTCTACCGTCGCTACTGCCTCAGCATTAACTTCTACTTGACTAGAGCGACTGCCGAAACCATCACGACCACGGCGACCACCGGAAAGATTAGCTTCGTCCCTAGGGATAATGGCTGTAAATAATTGTTCGTTATTAGACATAATTGTTGTACCTTTAGATTGTGTTACTTAAGAAAAACTAAACAAATTAGTAATTTCAGATAGGCTGTGGTCAAGTTAGGGATTATGGGGGATGCTCTAAGAGAATAGTTCGACTCCCGCTTCACCTCTGCTTGACTACTGATATTTTTTAGATATGTTGGTTCGGTATTTTTTATGCAAAATTAATTTAAAATAACGCGAAACCCCCGCTTTTTTAGGGCGGGGGATGAGCTTATTGCGAATTGCCGAACACTTCTAGCAGATCTCTGGTGACTTGCTTGAAGTAGTTGTTAGTAAGCACTAGCTACGGAACTAGAAGTAGAAGAAGAACGCTCACCATGGACTACAAAAGCATCGGTATAGGTGTTGGTGTAAGTATTGGGTCCGATAGCATCAGCGGTAGCATCAGCGGTGGCATCATTTTTAAAACGACCACCACGACCACCACGACCACCACGACCACCATAACCACCAGAAAGGCTGGCTTCTTCACTAGGGATAATTTCGGCAAATAATTCGTTGTTAGACATAGTTGTTGTACCTTTAGATTGTGTTATTTAAGAAAAACTAAAACAGATTGAGGGTTGTTAGTAAGCACTAGCTACGGAACTAGAAGTAGAAGAAGAACGCTCACCGTAGACTACAAAAGCATCAGTATAGGTGTTGGTGTAAGTATTGGGTCCGATAGCATCAGCGGTAGCATCAGCGGTGGCATCATTTTTAAAACGAGGAGTCTGGCGACCACCACGACCACTACGACCACCATAACCACCAGAAAGGCTGGCTTCTTCACTAGGGATAATTTCGGCAAATAATTCGTTGTTAGACATAGTTGTTGTACCTTTAGATTGTGTTATTTAAGAAAAACTAAAACAGATTGAGGGTTGTTAGTAAGCACTAGCTACGGAACTAGAAGTAGAAGAAGAACGCTCACCGTAGACTACAAAAGCATCAGTATAGGTGTTGGTGTAAGTATTGGGTCCGATAGCATCAGCGGTAGCATCAGCGGTGGCATCATTTTTAAAACGAGGAGTCTGGCGACCACCACGACCACCACGACCACCAGAAAGGCTGGCTTCTTCACTAGGGATAATTTCGGCAAATAATTCGTTGTTAGACATAGTTGTTGTACCTTTAGATTGTGTTATTTAAAAAAAACTAAACAAATTAGTAATTTCAGGTAGGCTTTTGTCAGGTTGGAGATGATTGAGAATGCTCTAGGAGAAGAGTTTTAATTCCGCTTCATCTTTGACTTAACTGCTGACATTTTCTAGATATGTTGGCTCTGTATTTTTTATGCAATAAAATACGAAATTATTTCAAATAACTATCCGAGAAACACTTTAAACCCCTTCCAGTTGGCAATCTGGAGTTTTGGTTGGAAATAAAATAGGCTGAGTCAGAATGGATCTTAGATTCAGGAGAGTACTCGCACGAAAAAAGAGGCTTAGGTTGAAAACGCCTAAATCAAGCCCAATATTGTTAAGAATGATTAAATCTTTATTTGCCTATTTTTTGTAACAGGGTTGTGTAGAGTTATGTCCTGAAATCTGAAACTGAGAATTCCTGAAAGGTATGAAAGATTGTTCCTTTTACCAGCAATCATGACAAGCTGCACGTACTCTTCACAAACTATAGTCAAAAGAATTTTTCACTTTTGTTTCAAAATAAGCGCTCACAAGTGTTTATTTACTTCCCATTTCGTAGTAGGGTTTTCTTGTCTGAGAATGTATGTCTCCGAAACTACCGACTAGTGAATCAACTTTGTTGTGAGGAATAAATCCTGGTAAACAACTCACCATGCTTGGCTCTATAGTGAATGTAAATCTATGAAAAAACTCAGATATATCTCAACATTTTTATTGTTTTTGTGTGCCCTATTAATGGCAAATCCAGTTTCTGCGAGAGCTGACACAGAAATAATTGCCGATTCAGTCAGTGAATTTTCAACGACTCAGGGTGAAAACAATTGGTATTACGGTTTTGTAGAAGACCAATTGTTGGCTCCTTTTGAGGAGATGAAAGACTATAATCCAAGTGATAATTCTTGGCAGGTTAAAAATTATCAAACAAAACTATCTGCTGGGGGAGGTTTTCCCAACGCCCTTGAGCCTAGAAATAATAACTTAGCGGGGAAACAATTTCCCGTCCGTCGTTGGACAAGTGAGGTAGATGGAGAAATCACCATTACTGGAGTCCTGGATAGTAAATCTGTTGCACAAGGCGGAGATGGTGTCAAAGGCTACATCCTAGTCAATGGACAAAGGATCTGGTCTAATTCTGCTAGGGGTCAACCTGTCGAATATATCGTCAAAGCGACAGTTAAAAAAGGCGATCCCGTAGATTTGGCGATCGCATCTAGAAGAAATGATGCTTTTGATGATACTAGTTTTACTGCCAAAATTTACGGTACCCCTGTCTTAGCCAGCGCCCCAGACGCCGCCACTAAAGGTTCTTGGGAAACTGTACCCTTACCAGACAATAAAAAAGATTGGTTACACGCCGTCCATGCGTCTTTGCTACCCAATGGGAAGATCCTGATTGCCAACGGTAGTGCTAACCGCAACACTCTAGTTTTCGAGGATGGTCAAGCTAAGTTTCTCGATGGGGTCAAGTCTAACGATTACGACACCGTTAATAACACCCTGCTGTTTGATCCTACCACCAATAAATTTGAGCGCATTGATTCTCCCCCAGCAGTGCAAGGAGGAGATACGAATGATCTTTTCTGTGGCGCACAGGTTCAGATGTTCGACGGGAATCTGCTGTTTATCAGTGGAACCAGTCGTTACTATCCTGGGGAAAACTTTGAAGGGTCGAAACAGTCTAACCTCTATGACTGGAAAAACGGCACCTGGTCTACCCTAGGCAAAATGAAAGAAGGTCGTTGGTATCCCAGTTTAGTTCCCCTCAAAGATGGGAAAATCGCCATTTTTTCTGGTCTAAAATTTGGAAAACCGAGTCAAATCACCCCCACGATGGAAGTGTACGACCCGGCCAAGAAAAAGTTTCACTATGTCGATCTTACCTATGTTGAAGACAGTCCCTTCAACACCAAAATTGAATATGACGAACCACAGTATGGTCTCAAAGTCAGTGCCTATGATGGGATCGATATCTATCCTCGCGTCTTCCCCACTGAAGATGGACGCATTCTGATTACGGGTGATGGGGCTGGAAAATTTCCCTTACAAATTCACGCCAGTAAGAAAAGTTACTTAATGACTATCGACGAAGATAGTAATGGGGACATTACCTACGAGACAGTCAAGTTTGATATTCCGCCAGAACGGGTAGAATTAGCCAAAGTTTATGGAAGCGGGTTACTTGATCCCAACCGTCCAGGGGATGTCATGTTGATCGGAGGATTAATCGGCACCAATGATATTAACCTGGGACGATCTTTTAATCCCGACCCCGATCCTACAGTTCCCAAAGTTTCCAACAGTTTAGAACATTGGATTTCCCCAGAACATAGCGGAACGCCCAATGGTAAATGGGAAATCTTCAAAGACTTTCTTAATCGACCCCGTGCCATGAATATGGCGGTGATTCTGCCTAATAAAGAGGTTTTAGTGATCAATGGTGGAGAATATGGAGAATATAAACCCACCTATGAACCCACATTAATGACCTTTGACCCCAGTGCCAAAGGAAGTTACAAAACCACGGAAATGAACCCTGCTAAATTGCCCAGGCTGTATCATAACGATGCCTTGCTGTTACCTGATGCCCGTGTGTTATCCATTGGTGGTAATCCCAGTCGGGCTGGTCGTCAGAAAAAAGATGGAACGGTTCGGATTGATGTCATTCCCAATCCTCCCAAGGATGCAGGATATGGCGCAGGATATTACCAAATTGCGGAAGTGGTAGACAAAGACGGGAATCCTAAATCCTTTGATGTAGAAGACTACTTGAAAGATCCCCAAAATGTCTTCCTGAAAGAGGATTACGAAGCCCACAAAGCTGGAAAACTCACAGAACTACTTCCCTTTATTCCAGCAGAAATCCTCCAAGCAGAGATATTTAGTCCTCCTTATTTGTTCACCCCTGGTGCGCGTCCTGAAATTTCCCAGGCTCCTGCAACCTTGAAATATGGACAAGCTGGCACAATTTCTGTTAAGGATGCCACCGAAGATAGTTCAGTTGTCTTGGTTGGTTTAGGGTCTACTACTCACAGTTTGGACTATGGACAACGCTTAGCCGAAACCAACATTACTAACGTTGCCTTGGGTGCGGAATCTTCCATTAGCTTTACCGCCCCTGATAACGCCAATCTCTACCCTCCTGGGTACTACATGATGTTCTACGTCAATGATAGCGGTAAGCCTTCTGTGGCAAAAATGGTCAAGCTTGAAGCGTAAGAACATTTCGACAATGTAAATCGACAATGTAAATCGATAATGTAAATCGACAATGTGAAATATAAGGTTTGAGGGGTAGTTTGATGATTTATAGCAGTCCCAAGTCTAGAGAGAATTTTACTGCTAACTTCTGACTTCTAACTACATGGGGGTAAAGCCTTTGTGACTTGATCATCACCCCTCATCCCTGAAGCAAAAAATGTAGGAGTCTTAATAATGGCATTGACAGAAGACGATTTGAAAAACCTTCCTCCCGAAGGTATTGATCCCGAAAATCCTGGGAAGTATGCAAACTTACTCAAAAATTTACAAGGTAACATTCTTAAAGGTCATGGACGTGATCACAGCGTTCATCTATTTTTGGAATTTAAAGCTGGCAAAGAAGCTGAAGTGAAAAAATGGATTGAAGGTTTTGTCAAAGAGTATGTTACTTCAGCCGAGCAACAAGCCAAGGAAGCAAAAAAATATAGAGAAACTGGGATCAGTGGTTCGGTATTTGCCAACTTCTTTTTATCGAGAATTGGGTATGAATATTTAGGGATTAAACCCTTTAAAATGCCCAGAGATGAACCTTTTCGTTTTGGAATGAAAAACCCAGATGTCAAAAATGCACTGGGAGATCCTGCCTTAACTGAATGGGAAATTGGCTATCAATCCAACATTCATGGGTTACTATTAATCGCCGATGATGATGTGGTTGATATTCTGCAAGCGGCTAATTATATTAACCAAGAACTTAGTCAAGTTGCCGAAATTGTTGCCCGAGAAGATGGATTTATTCTCCGCAATGAAAGAGGACAAGTGGTTGAACATTTTGGCTTTGTAGATGGGGTGAGTCAGCCCCTATTTCTCAAAAAAGATATTGCTACAGCCAGGATTAATAACGGCGGGTTTGATAAATCTGATGATCTGTCTGGGTTTGATAAATGGGACCCTCGCGCTGGTTTGGATATTATCTTAGAAGAAGATCGCAATGGAAAAGACGAAGATAGCTATGGCAGTTATTTAGTTTACCGAAAACTCGAACAAGATGCGAAGGGATTTCGGGCTAAACAACAGGAATTAGCGGATAAATTGAAAGTCAATACTGACTTAGCGGGTGCGTTTGCTATGGGTCGTTTTGTCGATGGAACCCCAGTCAACCTGACAGATGAGCAGACCTATTCTGTGGTTACTCCCAATAACTTTAATTTCGCAGATGATGCGGCTGGAAGTAAATGTCCTTTCCATGCTCACACCCGCAAAACCAATTCCCGTGGCGATACTGGACGAGTAGAATCTAATGTTAACTTCGAGCAATCTTTAGAAACTGAAAAGGGTCATCGGATCGCCCGTCGGGGGATTTCTTATGGGAATAATGAGCTTCATGCTTATGATACGCCAGAGACTCAGAAGTCAAAAATTCCTTCGGGATTACTATTTTTGTGCTTCCAATCTGACATTACAAACCAGTTCACCTTCATGCAAGCAAGTTGGGCTAATGCGGCCAACTTTCCTCAAGTAGCTGTGGGACCCGATCCTGTTGTGGGTCAAACCCAAACCCCAGGCACTCAAAAATGGCCAACAAAATGGGGCGAGACTGAAACCATAGACTTTAGCTTTGGTAACTATGTCAAGTTTAAAGGGGGGGAGTATTTCTTTGCTCCGAGCATTAGTTTCTTGAAGAATCTTACGTAAGTTTCCAAGGGGGTGGGCATTGCTCCTGACTTTTCACGCCATCTCTGAAAGCCTCTTCAAATAAGGGTTTCCCTCCAAGCCTGATTATCATTAATCTATACTTAATGATAATGAACAACGAAAGAATCAGGCTTGGAGAATGGGAATTTGGCGATCACCTGAGAACCGAAAAAGATCCCGTGAAAAGTCAGGGCATTGCTCGCCCTACAATACACTACTCATTACTTAATCAAGGAGACCAACAGTGTCAGAACATCATGGAATGTCGGGATTCGATCAAATTGCTGTCGCTTCTACCCAATCAGGGAATAACTTAGGGGATACTAATTTCTTTGGACGACTTCTCCCCCCAGGACCCACCGTGAAACGGGATGAAGTGGCAGAGGCTTTAGCTAAACTAGCTAATAGTATGGACGAAGGAGCTAGCCCCGACCCTTCAGGAGATAACCCAGATCTTCCCCTGGGATTCGTTTTCCTGGGACAATTTATTGACCATGACGTCACCTTGGATGTCACTTCGAGCCTGAAAAAAGCTTCCGATGTTGCTCGAATTCCTAATGTCCGTACTCCTACCCTCGACTTAGATTCCGTCTATGCTGATGGACCAGAAGCCAGCAGTTTTTTATATCGTCGTGGGTCTTTAGGTCCTGAATTTAAGGATCGTTTCTTGATTGGTAATGCCCGAAATCCCATCGATTTCGCCCGTACCAGAGATGGACTTGCCCTAATTGGCGACCCTCGTAACGATGAAAATGGCATCATTTCCCAATTACACATACTATTTTTACGCTTTCATAATGCCGTACTCGAAGCAGTAGAAAACGATGATTATGACGAGGTTTATGATGAACCCGTCACGGGTAAAGATGTTGCGTTTGAGCAAACCCGACGGGCAATTCGTCGCCATTATCAATGGATTATTGTTAACGAGTTTTTACCTAAAATTGTCGATCCAGGGGTTCTGGAACAAGCCAAAAAAGACGTTATAGATTCAGACGCTTATAAAAATGATCCCATCTGGGGAAATGCCCCATCCATGCCCCTCGAATTTGCGGGGGCGGCTTACCGTTTCGGTCATAGTATGGTGCGGAATACCTATACCCTTAACGAACAACGCCAGGGTATTGAGTTGTTCAAAAACAAGGGACAAACTGACAAAGAAGGTATGCCAGCATTTAATTTTGTGCCACCAGAAAATGTCTTGGACTGGCGTTATTTCTTTGATGTTGATTCGAGTGTTACCTCCCAGAAGGTGCGTCAGATCAACACCCAGATGGCTAATGAATTCTTTAATTTACCCTTTGTTCCAGCAGCAGATGCTGCCAAAGGGGAGGCTTCTTTAGCGTTTCGCAACCTATTACGGGGTGCAGTTACCCTAAGTCTTCCCTCTGGAGAAGCAGTTGCCAAAGCGTTTGGCGTGACTCCTATTCCTTTACATCCAAAGGTTCAAGCAGCAGGACTGACGGAAACGCCTTTATGGTTCTATTGTTTAGCCGAAGGGGAACAGTACAACAGCAAACTCGGCCCAGTGGGGGGTCGTATTGTTGCCATGACCCTATTACGCCTGCTCAAGGAAGATCCTGAGTCCTATGTTTGTCGTCAGGGTTGGCAGCCCTTTTTAGGGGAAACTGCAGGACAGTTTACTATGGCGGATATGGTCAAGTTTGTGGAGAAGCATGAGGCGGCACATAATGTCCATGCTGCTTCAGTGTTGAATTTTGATGGGACAGGGGATTATGTTGAAGTTCCCAATTATCCTAATCCCACCGATGCCATGACCATATCCTGTTGGGCTAAGAGTAATACTCCCACTTGGAGTAATCATGGATCTTTAGTCAGTAAACGCAATGCTTTCATCCTGCATCCTTGGTTGGATCAGAAAGTAATCCGTTTCTACATCTTTTCAGGGGGTTGGAAAAGTGCTGCTGTTAATCCAAACATAGATATCACGGAATGGCATCATTATGCAGGAACATTTGATGGCAGTAGTATTCGCCTCTATATCGATGGAGAAGAAGTTGCCCGAACTAACTACTCAGGAAAGATTGATGCCGATAACGGTTCCTTGTTTATTGGTTGGGATGATGGTCTTGCGGGACGATACTTTGATGGTCAAATGACAGAAGTTCGTCTCTGGAATTATGCTCGAAGAGAACAAGACATCAAAGAAGATCTAAACCACCGTTTAGTAGGTAATGAGACGGGTTTAGTGGGTTACTGGCCCCTTAATGGTGATGCTTTAGACAAAACCAGTCCTGGTAAGGATGGAGAAGTTAACGGTGCAGTCTGGACTCAGGAAAACCTGCCGTTTATCAAGCCTGCTAGCGGTTCTTCTCATGGTGGAACTTCTCACCCCGCACCCCAACCCGTAGTTAATTTCGGTGAGCATTTCTACCTCAAGAGTGAAGATGGCAAGTCGATCATCGCTTCTCAGAATCCTAATGGCCAGTACCTATCATCGCATTTATCCTAAGTTTGGGACTTCAGGTCAAATTGCCCTTCTATTCAAAGGAGGTAATGGTGAATTAAACAATAATGCTAAGGTACAACTGATTTCTACCGAAAGTTCTGTTGGTGCATACAACATTATGGGTGCATGGAAGGATAGACCATCTTGTTACTACTGGACTGATCACAATTCCCAAATGCAATGGTGGACAGTCGCCAAGGTTGATGGAGGTGACGGGAAAATCCGCTATGGGGACAAGGTTTATATCACCAACAGCCAGTGGAATCAACCCTTAGCTCCCTACTACAATAACGAGTTTTTAAGTGGTAAAGTATCCCAGTCTAAATTTGTCTGGATCATCGAACAAGCTGTAACCGTTCAGGGGGGGGTAAAGCGGCAGGTGCTGTTCCAGAATATGACTGTGAAAAATGACACTAATGACAATGATGATCCCGAGGCATATGCGATCGCACAAATCAAAGATCATCAATCAGGGCAACCCTTCTATCTAGGTCGGACATACGAACTTCAGGCAGGTATACGAACTCAGATTCTCGAAGGTTTTAAAGGTGAACCAGTCCAACTTCTCGATAAGCAAGAGCCTATTCAATTGGAAATTGTCGTCTGGGCGGAAGATATGGAGATTGAGCCAGCCTGGATGCAGCCATACCTCTTTAGTCGAACTGAGGAGACTGCCAAGGCAGAATTCCAGATTAAGCCAACACAGTCAGGACGCAGGCAGGTTCGGGTCGAGTTTTTCTATCAGCTACACTGGCTTGCCAAAATTCAATTTGAAATTGAAGTAGTTGAAGCAGAGGAAATCGTTTTGGCTTCATGAAGAGAGGAATGCAGACAAAAGAAACAAGTCACAAAAACCATGCAGAGAACAACACCGATTCCTCCTATTGCTTTCCAAGACGATCCTTTAGCTGTTAACCTTGAAATTTGCAAACAGAGAGAGCAATACTGGCTACAAATACTAGCGTGGGGACGACGGAAACGTTATCCCATGGGGATGACATCGCTGGATCTGGCGGAACTGAACAATCAACTCCAGCAAGAAATGGATGTGATCGCCAGAAATAATCAACAAGATTGCCAACAAGACGGGATTGGAAAATTTCGCACAAGTTGGTCACTATGCCTTCAATAAGGTTTTCTGCCACCCCGACGCACGGACTGCTATAAGAGAGTTAATTAGTTTGAGCCAAGCAGTCTCCATCCAGGTTGTTTCAGAAGATTTTTTCTTACCTTGGGAACTGATCTATCCCGCCACCCTAGATGAGCCATTCTCCTACGATCACTTTTGGGGAATGAACCATCTCATCTCTCGCACTATTATCCAAGATGCTCATCCCGGAGCCTTTGTTTCACTGCCAGAAATCAGTTTCAATACTTGTCCTACATTGGGAATGCTGACCTACAGTGGGTTGCCTGGTGTCCTTCAACAAGAACTTCATTTCTTCCAAGAACTAGAAGATCAAGGTCAACTCGCTCTCTTTCGGCTGCGTTCCCTCGATCCCGACAATATGCGAACAGAATTTCAAGAATTTAGAGACTTCTGGAAAAATAGCTTTAATTTAGCCCACTTCGCCTGCCATGCTGCCCATAACTCTGATTCCCCCAACCTGTCACACATATTACTCTCGGAAGAATTTCCGATCACCCTTAGAGAAATGGATGCCTACGAGATCGAAATTGACGGACATCCCCTCATTATCATGAATGCCTGTGAGACAGGCAACTGCAACCCACTTTATACCTCAAACTTTGCCGCCGCATTTCTCAAGTACGGCGCACGGGGGTAGTGGCGACTGAATGCACTGTCCCTGACGCTTTCGCCGCTGACTTTGCTGAACAGTTGTACATTCACCTCCTGGCGGGGAACCCATTAGGGGAAAGTTTGTTAGCTGCGCAAGTACTTTTTGCAAAATTACAAGAATCCGTCGGGATTGCTGTACTCTATGTATGCACCCCCATCCATTCGCTTAGTTCAAGCAGGAGGCTCAAATGAGTGATGATACGATCTCAGTTCGCACCACAGACGCTACCGTCAGGCGAGGAGGAAGTCCCAAGGAACTCAAGGTTGAGGTTTTAGCGGAAAACGTCAATTTATTCCTCACCCAAATCGAAGGCATATGGAAAAAGCACCGATGAGGTAGGCACATTTCAATTTACTGAGTTTTCGTATCTGCTGAAGTTTCCGCAAATGGAAAACTGGTATTGCTAGGTGTGTAGAAACAGGTATTCAAGGAAGCTTGATTTCAAGTTTGAAAGAAAGGTTTGAGGAATCAAGTGAGGTATTCACATTAGATTACCAGATTTAGTTTCCCCCCTGAGCAGTTACGAAAAATAACTGTAATTGCTGCTAGAATCAATTTAATAATCAGGATTCCCAATGGCAAAAGGTTTTGGTGAAGATCTAAGTACCTAAGCAAAATTAATTTTATTCTGTGCCAAAATCTTTTAAAACCTTTTCGACATACTTAACTAAATTTTTCCAGCTAGAGTATGCCTCTTTTTCAATCCACTCATATTTCATAAATCGCCAGAGAGTTTCAATCAAATTAAGTTGGGGTGAATAAGTGGGTAACCAGAAGATTTCCAATTTTTTCTGTCGCCACTCTGCTATTTTTTTCTGAAAAGCTTTGCTGGACGAATGGCTCTCTCGGCAGCATTATTGGTTGGGGACAAGCCCTCTACCGTGACGAACAGCCACAGGGCTGGTTCCACTTTCAGTAATTGGCGACAAGTACGCACAGTCTTAGCTAGAGGAGTTTTCTCCCTTGAGCCAATCTGATAATCAGCCCCTGAAGAGAGTAAACTTCTCACACGAAGAGCGAATCGGCGATACTAATGACTGAAACTGAGTCTGGCTGATCGTTCCATCTCTTACTCGATGCAAAGAGCGAAACAACTTCTTCTGTTGAGCCAGCAGGTCTCGTCCTATTTGACGAGATACACCATTGCGTTCAGAGATTTTGGTGAACTCTCGCTTCAGGTGCGCCCAACATAGTTGTCTTTGGTCAACATCGACCCAATTGTAGGCACTATAACGATCGCTATTGAGAATCCCTCGAAAATCCTGACCCAATAAATCCTGTCAGTCTCTCTCCACAACAAGCGCAAGTCTGGGGATAGTAATCTCTGAGGAGCTCACACTCTTCTACTGGATACAGGGAACGGCTATGACCCCGATGACCTGGTTGTCCTAGATGCGGACAAGTCCTTTCTCGCTTTTTTCGCGGTTTCTTTTTTTTCTTTATGTTCTGAAAGTTAGGGGAGTCTGAAGCGGGAGGGCTTTAGATCTTGAAGATGTAAAAAAATACTGTACTTGGAACAAAGATAAATATACTCGCAACTTAATCCATCTCAATGATAACTATCAGCTTCTAATTTTATGTTGGCAACAAGAACAATATAGTTCCATTCACAATCATGGAGGAAGGGATTGTTTTATGTATGTTATAGAGGGGTCAATTCAGGAAAATATTTATCAATTAAAACAAAATAACTTAATTAATTGTCAGAAAAATATTTATACACAAGGGGATAATTCTTATATGTTAGATTCTATGGGAATGCATTCTATAAAATGTATCAGTAACCGAGCAGTAACGTTACACCTTTATGCTAAACCTATTGAAGAATATCATATATTCGATCTTCAAAAAAATAAATTAGTTTGTTCACAATATGTCGTTAATTAATCTTAGTAAACTGAATAGTAAAGGAGGAAAAATAAAAAATAATGGTTGAAGCAGCAACAGTAAATTCAAAAACTACCGAAGAAAAATACTTCTTTGATCCTTTTGTTATTAAGGTTGAAATGGATAGCACTGGGGATGTTTGGAAACCGACGCCCCACGGATACGCCCTGGCGAATGGAATGGTTAAAGTACCCCATGTTTTCTCTGGGAAATCTATGATTGAAATCGGTGCTGGGTCAGGTATTCATGCGATTTTAGCTCTAAAATTGGGAGCAAAAAACATAGATATTACTGATATCAACCAAATTTCTTTAACTATTGCCCAAAAAAATGCTGACAAAAATCAAGTGCAATATCGTCACCAATGGATTAAAGATTGGATGGATTTTGATCCTTTAGAAAAGTATGATTTTGTCTTGTGTAATCCACCTTTTTGTAAAGCAGGAACTCCCGATCGCCGTTGGTTTATTACCACTTTCATTAGAGAAAGTAAGCGGTTTTTGAAGCCAGGGGGGCATATTATGTTTTGTCAAAGTAGTATGGCAAATTTCCCCAAAACTGAACAGGAATTAACGGCAAATAATTACACCCATGAAGTGGTTTACTCGACGCGAGGACTGTTTCGAGACTATTATTTTACTGAACCAGGATTTATAGAAGAAAGTCGTCAAGTTGAAAATGGATTTGAGATAATTGACGGAGAATATATTGAAACCCTGCAAGTTTATCTCGCTACATTGGTAAAAATTTGACTTATTCAGCAAGCCCTATTTAAACCGTAGCAGCTAATTTTTGGCTTTTTGAAATACGAAGATTGAGTTCTCCATGCGTTAAAACGGCATGGATTCTATAAGGTTGTTACGAGACGGGCTGAACCTCTCTTTCACTTTTTTTATATTATTCCAAAATTATGGCAGACTCAAACTGCCCTAGTAACCTTGCTAGAAGATATTCTCTAGCTGTGTTATTCTTTTTCTTAACAACTGCAACGCCCCGTACTTCTTGTGTTTAAAATAATTAAACCAGCTATTTTTGCTTTTTGAGTCAGATGTTTCTCGATTATGCCTAAAATCTGCGCTGGTTTAGCTGTTTTTATGAGAAAATCATTAGAACGAACCATCTTGGCTCGAATTCGCTCCATAATGCCATCATTTTCCGTCAGGATCACGATGGGGGTGTTGTTAAACAAAGAAAGCTTTCGCAACTGGGAACAAATCTCGTAACCATTGGTATTAGGCATGACTAAATCCAAAAAGATGAGATCTGGCTTACGGCTGAGCAAAACTGCGATCGCCCTCAAGCCATCCATCTCCTGGACAAAATTGTATCCAGCTTTCGTAATAATGCTTTCCATCGTCTGACAAATAATTGGGCTATCGTCAATACAGGCAATAGTAAGACGTCTGGGGGTATTATTGTTAAACAGTTTTTGTGCCACAGGAGTCGATACAGGGGAGGCAATGTCAGCCACTTCTACCAACTGTACTAAGCCCAGTTGAACAAAGGGCAACAACGAGCGAGTCACGTCAACTAGATCTTGCTTCATCCGAACACTTAGATCTCTTAAGGTCTGTTTTCCATCCAAAAGTTGACTAAGATTTTGATAAACTTGAGCCGAAGTCTTATTTTTGAGGACTTTGGGTTGGCGAATAATGGGTGCTAAATTGGGAGAGAGATCAGCAACTTTGGCTGCTTGCCAAGCTGAATATAGCCTACTAGATTCTTTAATAACTTGTTCAGCATCGATTAAAGTTAGCCTAGTAGACAGTAAATGGTCTTTAACGGCTTCGTAGTTTATCTCCACAGCCTGGGCAATATCAAATAAAACTTCAATTATCGTGGCTCTGATGACTTTGAAAGCTTGTTCTCGACTAATTTTACTTCGGTCAATCCAGGCAGATAGTAACTGATATTCCCAAGAAATTCTGAATTCTTCTTGTGCAATACTAGCTAGAGTCAACTGTAGTTCTTCAACATTAGCTAATCTTGCAGGACAATATGCAACAACTTGTCTTCTCCATCTTCTAACGGGGTGAACTCCTCCGCTAGCATAGATAATTCGCCCTAAGTACAAATAAATTATCCAGGTATGGTCTTGAGTATCGGAAATAACTAGCTGACCACTAAATCGAGATTCTTTGAAGGATTCAAAAAACTCAACCTGCTTTGAAGCCGTAAAATATTGAATATGAGTCAGAGCATGACTAATTCCGTTTTTGGCAGTCGTCATTACAAACTTCCCCAGATAAAAATGATCGCAGATTACTACATAGTTCCCGAGAATTAGATAATACTATCAACTTGGCTCATATTTCTCCCCATACTATCCTTATAGTAACGGGAGTAATTTTACTTACGTAACAAGCCCTGAACCTAAAATGAATCAAGATTCATACGATACTAATAAAAAATTGCTTCGAGATTTGATGCAGCAAGTTAACATAGCTGACATTAATGAACTCAGTCAAGTGGCGAAGGTGAGTCGGCTTCAATTGATTAGGATACAAAAAGGTCTGATACTCAATATTTCTCTGGGTGCGATCGCATCTATTGCCAAGGCGTTAAATATATCAATTGATAATTTAGTTAAAACTTTTGTTGAACAGTCTAGAGAAGGAGATGAATCGCCAATATCTCCCAGCAACAATGCTCTGACAGCTTGCCAGCAAGAATACCAAAAACTTCAGCAAGAAATGACTCAACAGCGAGAAATTTTAGCCACAGAGTTTCAGCAAGCCAGCTTGGAAACTATTGAATCCTGGTTATTACAATGGCCCACAGCGGTTACTGCTGTTCGCCAAAATCCTCAATTACCCGCAGCCAGATTATTATCCTTAGTTGAACCCGTCGAACAACTTTTAAAACAATGGCAGGTAGAGACTATTACTGCTGTTGGAGAAGAATTGGCCTATGATCCTCAATACCACCAACTAATGAAGGGAACTGCTCAACCTGGAGATCTGGTAAAAGTGCGCTATGTGGGCTACAAACAAGGAGATAAATTACTATATAAGGCTAAGGTAAGTCCTGTCTGATTACTGATTACTGATTACTGATTACTGATTACTGATTACTGATTACTGATTACTGATTACTGATTACTGATTACTGATTACTGATTACTGATTTTATGAACTGGTGGCAGAAACTTCAAAAAAACACCTTGGCACGTATCGGAGCAACTATACTGATAACTTTTTATCTGGCGGTTATATTTGCCGACTTTATTGCGCCCTATTCCCCCTATGCTTCCCAGGAAGATGGTTCTTTATTACCACCTACTGCTATACATTGGCAGGACGCAGCAGGAAAACTAATTACTCCTTTCGTATATCCGACAACTCAGGGAGTAACTGATCTTGAAACAGGCGATCGCTTGTTAATCATTGACCAAAATAATCCTGCGACCATTAATTTTTTTGTTCAGGGTACTTCTTATAATCTGTTGGAAATCTCTTTGCCGATTCCACCAAAGTTTGAATCAGTAACTATTCTTCCTGGTATTCCTCTCAAAAGACATTTATTTGGTACTTCTGGACAGGCAAAGATCAACATTCTTGGTACAGATGAACAGGGTAGAGATCTGTTCAGTCGTCTATTATTTGGCGGCAGGATTAGCTTATTTATTGGACTGGCTGGAATTGCTGTATCTTACCCTTTGGGAATGCTCGCAGGCGGAATTTCTGGCTATTTTGGAGGCTGGGTTGATGCAGTAATTATGCGTGTAGTAGAAGTTCTGATGACGATACCAGGCATTTACCTGTTGATTGCCCTGGCTTCAGTACTTCCTCCTGGCTTAAGCAGTGCCCAAACCTTTTTATTAATTGTGTTAATCACCTCTTTCATTAGCTGGTCAGGATTAGCACGAGTAGTTAGAGGACAAGTCTTGTCAATTAAGGAGCAAGAATTTGTTCAGGCAGCTAACGCGATGGGGGCAAATCCGCTTTACATAATTGTGCGTCACATTCTGCCCCAAACAGCTACTTATATTATTATTTCGGCTACCCTCGCTGTACCAGGCTTTATTATTGCTGAATCAGTCCTGAGTCTAATTGGTCTGGGTATTCAATCTAAAGATCCTAGCTGGGGCAATTTATTATCCTCTGCCACTAATGCCTCTATTTTAGTATTGCAGCCTTGGTTAATTGTTCCCCCAGCATTGCTGATCATCTTGACAGTTCTGGCGTTCAACCTCCTCGGCGACGGTCTAAGAGATGCTCTGGACCCCCGCAGTCTTTATCAAAACAAGTAATTAGGTTTTGCTGAAAAAGTCTAAGTGGAATTAGAGAGGAAGCCAGAGTTTTTCCTTGTTCCTTCCATTCCTCAAATCAATCTTGACGCTCTACTACTATCTATTGCCTAGCCACTAGGGCGCTGATTACTGGTTGCTGTATTGTTTGTCTAAGTTCTTGGCGGGTTTTATCATCAAGAAACTCTTCTTGTAAAATTAACCATTCTTGCCATTTTTGGTAGCGAGTTTTGGTAAGTAAAGTTGCTAGTTCAGGCATTCGATCAGCGATCGCAGATTTTAAGACTTTTTCTAGCACTTCTCTTAAAACGTAACAATCTTGAATTTGACCCAGAATTTCTTGAATTTGCTCTATTTGTTCGACGTAGTAGAGATAAGTATCATCATAAAATTGAGAAAATAGCTCTAGATTATAGCGGGTTTTTTTAGCCGCTTTACGCAGATCGTGAAGAATCGGGTCTTCTTGTTCTAATAGTTGCTGGACTGCTTCTCTAGCGGGTATTTCAGGAAGTTGAATTTTTCCCTCTTTTAGTTTGACTCCTACTAGCCAACCAGGATGCAGTAGCAGTTGACTAATCTGGGGTAAAAGTAAATCAGGCAACACGGGATAAATAGACAAATCACCTATTGCCTGATAAGAGGGTTGTTCTATCCAATTTTGTAATTCTTGTTTTAGATTTAGATAAAGCTTGCTATTAAGAATTTTACGAACCTGTTTTAATTCCTGTTGGCGTTGTTTATTTAGGGATTTGATAGCTTTATCTAAGCTTTTTTGTTCTTTTGCTGGTAACAGGGGACGATATTCATTGGCTAAAGCAGTAAGTAAAACGTCCAAATCTCTGAGATTTCCTAAAGAACGACCGATTTTAGCAATATTTTTCTGATTTACTGTCTGTGGTAACTCTAAAGCTATGGCAAAACCTGCGATCGCACTGCGTAAGCGTCGCATTCCTACCCGCATTTGATGTAAATCTTCTGGATCTCGATCTTGAAGTACTCCAGACTCATACTTGAGCATTTTACGGGTATGTTTGGCGATCGCAATATTTGCCCATTCTTTTAGGGTAAAAGCCTGATCTTTATCCCTCATCTTAAATATCCGCTTACTCCTCGGTGGTATGGTTGGTATTGTCTATCTTATGTTCCCGATGGTTGCGTTGAACCTTCTAACTGATCGAGTCGTTTGTGAATGGTTTCTGGCTGAATCGTACCGACACGGGATAAGAATACGGCACCAAAGCCAAACAGATCAAGCATTAAAATCATCAATCCTCCTGCAATAGGAATCAGACCAATTACGGCTAGAATTACCATTCCGATCAAGAAGGGAATAAAAGCTTTTTCTTTACGAGGCAGAACTTTCTGACCAATCCACAACCCAGTTGCGATCGCACCTAGCAAACCTGCTACAGCAAAGGCTAAATTAGCAATCGGAATTAGTAAAAAACCAAATACGCTACCAGCAAATAGGGCTACAAATAGGGTAATCGCCACTATGCTACCTAAACCCCACATCCCACTCTTGAACGGATGTTGGTTCATGGTTGCAGTAATACTTTTAATGTGACCAGGAAGTAGTAAGAGTAAGAATATCCCAAAGATAAAGATAATTATCAAGGAGACTAAAGTGAATAAGACATTAGTCAAATAAATCGTGCCGAATAATCCAAAGCGATCAAATAGTACTTGAGCATTACTAAATACAACAACTTCATCTCCCCCAACCATTGCACCAGGTTCTTTAATAATCTGTCCGCCAATAGCAACTGCATCCCCACCCACGCGAGCATTTGGCTTAAGAATTATACTCCCGCCAATGGCTACCGCGTCGTTGGTAACTTTTCCCTCTTGAAGAATGGTAACATCACCACCAACAGCCACGGCATCTGTCAATACCTGTTTTTCTAAGACTGTGACATCATTACCCACCTTGAAAATTTGAACATCGTGATTGCTCTTGGCAACAGCGACTCCACTAACTAAAATCACTAAGAAAGCTGCCACAAAAGCTAAAATTAAGGTTCTGATCTTTCGCCAATTCATTTTAAAATTCTCCTATGATTTGGTTAGTGGTTATTGGTTAAAACTTCATCTACAGTTCTTCGGGGGGTTGGTTCGCTATCTTTGGCATAGCCTAAGCGTAATAAAATTTGGGGATAACCATTTTCAGGAAACATGGCTTTTAATCGCGATCGCAATTGAGGAACTTCTATCGGTTGATTGAAGAAAGATGCCCAAACATCATCGACTCTGGCTCTTAATAGTAAATGTGCTAAGGCTTCTCCTGTAACTAACCAGTCATGAGGAGTATCGTCTTTGCTACCGATTAAGATTAAAACAGGCGCAGTTTCTACCAATTTTCGATCTTTGGCTGATTGAGATTTACCTAGATCGAAAGAGCGGATGGCAAAGGAAATTAAAGGTGAAATCCCATCTAATCTTGGATTCATTCCTTGAGCCTGTGCAGATATACCGTCATGACTAGAACTTCTACTAGGGCGAATCCAGTGAGCTAATTCCTGGCGAAATGATGAATCTGCCATTTGAATGCGATCGCCTTGAGTAATTAAATTAATGATTGTCTCACGACTAGCTTCGGGTATAACTTGAGTCCTAATTTGTAGCCAATCGCCTTCTGAACAAGTAGCTGATTCTAGTTCAGATATTAAAGATGCAGGAAGCTGGCAATTATCAAAATAACGACGATTAGTACATCTTTTAGGAATTGCCCGGAACAAAAAGTTTTCTTCGACTTTGACAATTCTTTTACTACCTAAGCGAATACGTGCTAGTAAGTTGGGGTTTAAAAGTTCGGGAAGAATTTCTACTACATCTCCATAACCAAAATGACGCATGGCAATGCGGAGATGAAATAAAGCTGCGCCACAACTAATAATCAGTTCGCGATCCTCTGGATCTACTATGGGTAAAGCCCGAGTTTTGTCGGTATATAGTTCAATAGTATTGTCAACTATTCTGAAGGACCAAGGCTGAGTATTATGTCCCGATGGTGCTAATATTGCATAGTTGAGTAAAAATTCAAGTTTTTCCGTAACTGCACCATCAACAGGAAAATTATCCTCATTAAGTTGCCTGGGGTTTGATACTGATTCGAGTTTCTGCTGATTTATAGCTAAGTTCATTTTTTTGCTCCATCAATTCAACCAATAAATGTAGAGTCTCTGTTTCTGGCTGCCTCTTAAAGTTAGACAATAAGTTTGAGGATATTGTGAGGGGAGGTATAGGGGTTCTCGAATTGCTGAGATCCAAAATTGTTCGTTTGGAGGCAGAAGTCCCCATTCGAGGATAAAGCAGAAGTAAGATGTATACGAAATTATTTACTATAAATTATTTACTATAAGATGTCTCTAAATTTTTCCCAGGATATCAAAAGTTTGCTGGCAAAATCTGCTACTGAACCAATAACAATTACTGAAATTTTTCAGGAAACTGGTGAAAGAGGAATTAGCTTAATTATTGCTTTATTAGTATTGCCCTTTTTATTTCCCATGCCTCCTGGTTTATCTGGTGTGATGGGTATCGGTTGTTTTTGTTTGGCAATTCAAATAGCACTGGGCAAAAAATCGCCGTGGCTTCCGAAGCAAATAGCTCAGTTTAAATTTTCCCGCAGCTTAAGCCAGCAATTACTCAAGAATCTTCGACGAATTACAGTTTTGTTAGAAAAAATAGTACGTCCACGGTGGGAACAAATAGCCGCTAATTATTACACTAAGAGAACTAATGGTTTTTGTATTGCTTGGCTATCAATTTTGCTGATGTCGCCGATCCCTTTTACCAATCCTCCCCCTGCATTGACTATTTTACTGTTAACAGTAGCCACTCTAGAAGCTGATGGTTTGCTGATGTGTATTGGTTATATATTAACTCTAATCAATACAATATTTTTTGCTTTTATCGCCTATGCTCTCTGGCAAGCCCCCCAGCTATTACCCAATTTTTTTAAATAAATAATCAGGGATTTGATATTTTTTGCTCTCCAAACAATAGCTGGAAAAATAAAATAAAAAGTAAACTTATGTATCATTTTTTTAAGTCTTAAAAGAAAAAGCGATATCTTAATAGTAGAAGCTTATATAGCTTCTCCTGACAGAGATTACAGGTTTATCCCTAATGTAAAAGGAGGTCAAATAATCTGTTTCATCTAATATCTGTCTCGTCAAACGAAAACAGTTGCACTCAACTAAAAAGCTGATATTTTCTCAATTAGAAATGAGGGAGTTAGTGTACTAAGTAGTAGTTTAGTAAAACTCTGAATTATCCTATTGAATAAGAGAAGATTCCTTGGTTAGTATTGCTTGAGTGTTGCTGTTTTAAACTGTAATACTAACTTGCTGAAGGTTGTAATTTTAAATCTATCTTTCAAATCTACCTTAAGTAATAATTATTAATCAATGAATCAGAATTCACTACATCTCTTGTTTTGAAAATTTAGGAGGAAATGGGAATGAAACCAATGATTTGGCATCCTGAACCAGAGGATCAAAAAGTCAATCAGTATCTTGACCAAAACAATCGCGAACCTTGGTTAGTCATTTTGGGTGTTACTTTAGTGATTGTGTGTTCTTTTACCCTTTTAGTCTTACTTGGGACGTTTTAGAGTCGAGAATTTTCACAGGAATTTTCACTGGAATTATCATAATATCGGAGCTAGCAAGCGAGATACCCTGGCAGCCAATTTAAACCAAAATGGCTTTTTCTGATAGACATCAAGATTGACCAAGCGAGAGGAGTTTAAATCTTTTTGCAGCATGGTTTCAACGCTTTGAACAAAGTGACTATCAATAGAAAAGGTCATTACTTCAAAATTGAGGTAAAAAGAGCGATTATCAAGATTAACCGTACCTACTCCTGAGATATCGCGATCGACCAGGATGGTTTTTTGGTGCATAAATCCAGAGCTATAGCGATATAATTTGATCCCTACTGCTTGAAGCTCTGTATAGTAGGAAAAAGAACATAAATATGCAGTCAGATGATCGGGGCTGTTAGGTAAAATAATTCGCACATCTACACCCCTTAGAGTAGCTAACTGGAGTGCATTGAGAATAGAGGTGTTAGGAACAAAATAAGGACTAGCAATCCATAAGCGAGTTCGCGATCGCTCTATTAAACTAAGAAAAAATAAATTACAGTTATGGAGTTTGTCGGCGGGACCTGTGGGTAAAATTAATACTGTCTGATTGTGTTTAGCCGACTGTTGCACCTGCCAGCGAACTTGAGGAATTTCTCTAGCTACCCAATACCAATCTCCGAGAAAGACACTCTGTAAACATTGAACTCCCGCACCTTTAATTTTAAGGTGGGTATCTCGCCATGAGCCAAAACGAGGATTTTTACCTAAATACTCATCGCCAATATTTAAGCCTCCCATAAAGGCTACTTGCCCATCGACAATGAGGATTTTCCGATGGTTACGAAAGTTGATTCTAAAGCGGTTACCTTTTCTTCTGGTACTGCCAAAGCCACTAACTCTGATGCCGTGTTGTCGGAGAGATTTCAAATAATTACGCGGGAGTTTTCGTGAGCCAATTTTATCGTAGAGTAGATTAACTCTAACTCCTTGGTTAGCTTTGTCAATTAGAGCTTGTTTGAACTGGTTACCAGTAAAATCATTGTTGATAATATAAGATTGCAGCAGAATATAGTCTTGGGCTTGGGCGATCGCCTGTAACATCTCCTCATAGCCTTGCTGACCATTAATTAACAGTTCTATCTGGTTGCCAGTAGTAAAAGGAAGGGGGCTAAAGACATCAGCAAGTTTTTCGATAGCAGAAAATTTATCTGGAAGTACTGCTTTATATTCTAAGATTGCTCCATATGCTTGACTCCCCAGTTTGTGATGCTCCAGGTAAGCACTTTGTAGAGCCTCGGAATATTCCATAAACTTATTCTTACCCAGAATCCAATACAGAGGGATGGCTAACCAGGGAAAAGTAATCAAAGATATGCTCCAAGCGACCGCGCCACGAGACGAACGCACCACCATCACCGCATGAGCAGCACTCACAATTCCGATACTATGTACGATTATTGTGGCTACGCTATAGATTGAAACAAGATTAATCCCTAGCAGCATATAAGTCGGTAGGCGGAATTAAATAGAAAGCTCTACTAAGAGAGGATTGTGATCTGAGGATGAGATAGTATCTATTACTTTGGCACTAGCGGTTTTTTGTTTAAATCCTCGATAAAAAATATAGTCCAGGGGAGGAGACAGCAGAAAGCGTTTGATTTTCAGAGCTTCAACCAGGGGAAAACTAACGGGAGTCAAGCCTAGTTTAGCCGTCATTTGCCATAGGATTAGCCAGCGTGAACGGTTCCAAGTATTAAAATCTCCAGAGAAAATTACTGCTCCTTGATGTTGAGAAATTATTGCCTCTATTTCCTGTAGTTGAACCTCAAATTTACTGGTTTCAACGAAGTTAATCAAGTGAGTATTAATCGTAAGAAGAGTATCCAGATTATTACCCAAAGAATACTCTACAAATAGAGAAACCTTCGGAGTGCCTGTCACGGGTTCTTGGTGTTGAGTAATTATAGCTTTACTATCAAGGCGATCGCTTTTAGTCGCGGTAAGAACTCCTGAATAAGTATTATCAAGAGTATCAATTAAGTTAGGGGCAAAGCTCCAGCCCATTGATGCCAGTTCAGGCATTTGTAGTTTAATGGCGCAGAGACGAACTTCTTGGAGAAAGATCTTATCAGGTTGATGTTGTTCAATAATGGCCAAAAAATCTTGACTCCAATTGCGTTCTTGATTATTTTTGGCAATATTCCAACTCAAAACCTTAATCGAATTGTGGTTTAAATCTGCTGGACTTGGATGATTACTATCAATAGTACCTTCTGTAACCTTGCCAAACCGATGAGTAGGACTAAATTGCTTAAGATACAATAGAGGGCTTTCTTCTTCTAACTCGAACATTAATTATGAGTTGTTTAACTTAAAACTAGTCTAACACTTAGGAAATTGAGATAATTTGAGAAAACGATGCTAGATATTGCTCAACGCCATTCCTGTCGACAAGGAGAGATTGAAATATCTTATTTAGAATGGAACTCCCCTGGCGATTTATCAAATCAAGAAAGTTCAAAAGATAGTAGTCATGTCAAAAAACCTTTACTTCTCCTTCATGGTTTAGCAGATTGTGCGGTGGGGTGGTCTAGTTTAGGAGTGTATTTAGCTGATCGGTATCATGTGGTTGCTCCCGATTTGCGCGGGCATGGAGAAAGCAGTAAACCCGATAATGGCTATAGTTCAGAAGAGATCATTGTAGATTTAGAAGCTTTAATGGCGCATCTCGGCTGGAATCAAGCTCATATCTTAGGTCATTCTTGGGGTGGAAAACTAGCTGCTATTTGGGCAACTCAGAACCCGCAACGCTTTTCTAGCCTAATTTTAGTCGATCCATTTTATATAGATAAGTTACCCAGTTGGCTAAAAATTACCTTTCCTCTTCTATATCGAATGTTACCATTCCTTCAGGGTATGGGTCCTTTTGCTAGTGAAGCAGCAGCAGCCAAACTAGCTCAAAATCTCAAGCAATATCGCCAATGGACTGATTTACAACAAAAAGCATTTCGCGCCAGCATCGAACCTAAACCAGATGGAACTTGGGGAAGTAAATTTACCATAGCTGCACGTAATCAAATCTTTACCGATGTGATGCAGCAGTCAGGTTTAACTAAATCATTGGCTATCCCCAGTTTGTTAATCCAGCCAACTGAGGGGCTTAATCGCACACAATGGCAACTAAAACCTTACCATCGTTATTTAACTAATCTAGAAATCAAGCAGGTTTCTGGTAATCATTGGGTATTTTTAGTCAATCCTGATAAATTTAATGGCAAAGTTGCCAGATTCCTTGACCAACAAAGCAATTGATGACAATTAATTAATAGACAGCATAGGAGAAGTATTGCAACCTCGATCGCATTTTCCTCACAGTTATTTTGTATCTTGAAAGTAACCAAAACCATAGCAAAAACTAGGGAGGTTGATCATGAACGATCGCCGAAGAAAAGAAATAGTTACCAACATAGCTCCAGAAACAGTTTTTTGGGCTACTATAGCTATTGTGCTGGGGATTCTGTTAATGACAGGTTTTTTCTACGGATAAATTCCATCATGACTCAAAAAGTTAAAATATCAGGATAGATCCATTCACCTGCTTTATTCTTATCGTTCTACTCAGCAATGATCGAGCAACCATCACAACCAGTTCCACTAATTCAAGAGGAGCAAACGAAAGAATTAGCCCCCAAAGCCAGGAAGAAGCAGATCAGAGGAGGTTTATGGCAACGTTTGCCCTACGTACTAGGGGGATTAGGCATAGTTGTAATACTGATTTTGGCATTTCGCCCCTCACCCATTCTGGTTGACGTAGCAGAGGTGAAACGGGGTGATGTGCAGGTAACTATAGATGAAGAAGGAGAAACCCGTATTCGCAAACGTTATTTAGTTTCTGCCCCTATAGAGGGAAGACTGGCGAGGATAGAATTAGATGAGGGCGATCGCGTTACCCAAGGAGAAATTATCGCTCAAATCAATCCCTTACCTCTAGAGTCTGATATCCAAGAGGCTCAAGCTAGATTACGTCAGTGGCAAGCCGAAAAAGTAGGTGTGGAAACCCAGCGTCCTAAACAAGAAGCTATATCCCAAGCTGAAACCAGAATAAGGGCAGCAGTTGCTAAACAAAGAGAGGCATTCGCTAAAGTAGCGCAAGCCAAAGCAGCCTTAGAACAAGCAATACGCGATCGCGATCGCAATCAACAATTACACGCTGATGGAGTAATCTCCCGTCAGCAAAAAGAACAAGCGGAATTAGCAGCAATTACTAAAACCAGATCCTTAGAAGTTGCCGAAAGAATAGCCGACAGTACAGCAGCAGAGGTTAATACGGCAAAAGAAACCCTGGGGATTCTCCGTGCCGAACAACAAGATCCAGATTATCTACTAGATGTATATGATGCTCGTATTGCTGGGGTTGAGGCAGAACTAGCCAAACTAACCGATGATGCCCAGCGCACTAATATCACTTCGCCGATTGATGGTTATGTCTTGAGAGTTAATCTAGAAAGTGCCAAGTATGTAGCAGCAGGAACGCAACTATTAGAATTAGGGAATCCCCAAGACTTAGAAATTGTAGTCGATTTACTATCTTCCGATGCAGTAAAAGTAGAGCCTGGTGCGACTATGTTTCTCGAACACTGGGGCGGAGAATCAACTCTTAAGGCAAAGGTGCGTTATGTCGAACCTTCTGCTTTTACTTCCCATTACGCACTTCATTTTGTAGTTTTATCAAAGTATTTACTCTCAGACTTTAGACAGGGGAAGAGTGCTTAGCACCGCGAAGGATAAAATCCTAAAATCTGATAAAAACAACAAACTGTTATCATTAAATATGGCTTATTGAGAATAACTTGACGCTAAAAAATAATAATATTTGAAAGCGCGTAAGTTTTTGATAGCAACAGGGATTAATTAACCAGACAAAATATAATATTTTTGGCAATGCTTGGAGAAATAATTAAGAGTTTCAACTCTAGAATCAGTGAGATTGACAATTTGTTTTACCCCATTTAAAACAACTAAGTGAATCCCCTGGAAACATTGAAATATCCAACGTAGAGTCGGTTTATCTGTTAATGAACCTAATTGATTTTTAACCCCTGTATTGTTCTGTTTTAGATTCGCTCTAAGTTGCCGTTGACCAATAGTATAAACTAACAAAGATAATCCCATTAGCATCGCCATAGTTTCCACTCTTGACGGGTATTTTAGGAAAACTGAATCAGCAAAAAATAAAGGATCTTTGAGAAACTTAAATCCTCGTTCACAAGATTGTTGTCCTTTATACGCCGTCAGAATTTCAGAGGGACTTAAATTCTTTAAAACATTAGTGGCTAAAATAAAGCGACCAGCTTTTTTCTTTTCTTCTTCTATTTTTTTAGATTTTTTCTCTAAAACTATCGTAGCTTTATAAACTGTCTTCTTGGTTTTTTTATCTGTTGTTTTTGCAACATCTTTTAAGACTAAATTATAATATTTAAGCTTTTTTTGTTCGCACTGAAATACGGCTTTAATTTCCGTTCTATTTTTATATTTCTTCTGGGATAAATTCTTGACTAAAGAATTAGCTTTTAACTCATCTTTAACAATTCTTTTAGATAACTGTTTTAAATCGGATTCTTTTCTGATTTCACTTTCTATTATTATCCATTTTTGTTTTATACCCCCATAATTACTTTCTGCTTGCTCCGTCCTTACGCCAGGGTAATCGCATCTAATTTTGTATAAATTGTACTTGACAAACCGTGGGAGATATCAGCCACAAAGTTTCCTGCCGTCGAGGCTGTCTCGGAGAAGCGGAAGCGGTTAACCTAAGAATGAGTAAAGGTTTGTATTACCCGGTAAGTCACAATGGCAAAAGGCTTTGGGTGCAACTCTTTTCAGGTAAAGTTTTTTAACGGTGTGATAGAGTTTTCGGGAGATTGTTTTAGGTTATAGAGATTAAGGAAAGTGACATATCCGTTTGTTGATAGATAGATCGGGATAAATCACCTTCTATGTCTGCAGTATCTCCCCCAGTCAACCATGTATATCCTAGAAGAAGATTTCTTTAAGCTAGCCAATGAGCAGTATGCCGAGTTAGTGAACAGCTTGAAGGCAGAGGATGCTCAAGCCTGGGAGCATGGCGAGGTGGAATCATACATAACCGTGTTCGGAACCGAATTAATGAGGCGGTTATTGCAAGGTCATCTTGACCTGCGCTACGCCCAAGAGGAGTACCAAAAAGGTGTATTGGGTTCCGATGGAGAACCACGCCCCCATCGCCGTCAGAAAACGCAACGTCAACTAGAAAGCCTGTTTGGCGAGGTAGTGGTGAGGCGAGTGGGATATAGCACGCAAACACCTGAAGTGAGC
Organism: Cyanobacteriota bacterium; assembly: GCA_942490675.1. Taxonomy (GTDB): domain Bacteria; phylum Cyanobacteriota; class Cyanobacteriia; order Cyanobacteriales; family Xenococcaceae; genus Waterburya. The sequence continues at coordinate 130,412 of CALNYB010000034.1, forward strand.
GCCCTATATCCCCAAGACGGCAAGTTAAACTTAGCAACTGACAAGTATTCTGACGGAATTCGCCGCCGAGTGGCGGAAGAAGCGTCAAAGGTCTCCTTTGCGGAGACCAGCGAGACTATCGCCAAGACAACTGGAGGGGAGATTGGGAAGCGTCAATGTGAAGAGGTCAGTGTGAAAGTGGCCCAGGACTTTGAAGACTTTTACGCCCAACGGGCCCAAAAAGGAGCAGAATCAACCAGCGACTTACTGGTGGTGACCACGGATGGTAAAGGGATTGTGATGCATAGCAAAGACCTCAGAGAGGCGACCGCTAAGGCCGCCAAAAAAGCCGCCCAATCGCGACCAACTCGATTGAGTCCGGGCAAAAGCGGCAACGAAAACGGATGGCGACGGTTGCTACGGTGTAAAGTGTCCCCCTATTTGAACGACTACCAGAGGACATCATCGGTGACCAGGGTGACCCGACCTCCCGTCCTGCCATCAGCAACAAACGGGTCTGGGCGGACATTCGACAAGACGCCAAGACAGTTATTGCCAGTGCGTTTGAAGAAGCTGCCCGACGTGACCCTCAACATCAACGAGAATGGGTGGTGCTGGTGGATGGCGAGGAGCGTCAATTGAACTATACCAAAGCCGCGGCTAAGAGAGCGGGCGTAGAGGTGACTATCGTGCTCGATTTTGTTCATGTGTTGGAATACGTCTGGAAGGCCGCCTTTTGCTTTTTCGCGTTGGGGAGCGAGGCCGCCGAAGCCTGGGTGATGGAGCGAGGATTGCGAATACTCCAAGGCAAAGCCAGTAATGTGGCGGCGGGGATTAGACGCAGCGCCACGCTCCAAAATCTGTCCTCATCAGAGCGAGAGAAGGCGGATAAATGTGCCGACTATCTGCTGAAATATCGCCCATATCTTCGGTATGACCAGTATTTGTCCCTTGGCTATCCCATCGCCATGGAAAGTGATTGAGGGTGCCTGTCGTCATTTGGTCAATGATCGCATGGATATTACTGGCGCTCGTTGGCGGCTGGACCGGGCGGAGGCGGTGCTGTGGATTCGGGCGCTCAGGTCCAGTGGAGACTTTGACGAGTATTGGCAATTCCACAAAATGCAGGAATTCAAGCACAATCATGCCAATAAGTTTCAAGACCCGGAAAGATTGTTAGCCGCTTAATCTCTTTACTCCAAAAGAGTCGCACCCAATTGAATTGGTTTACTCAGACTGTCAGCCAACTCCACCATACGCTTGAGGAACTGAGTCCGCAGTCCACTACTTTCAGGGCCATTGTCAACTTTAAGTTGAATTAGCTCACAAGTTTCTTGCTCCTGGGGTTTTAGAAGCTGCCACCACTGCTCCAGGGTATCGACGATGAAGTCACTAGTTTTAAAGGAGCTCCCAAAGCTAATGTAGAATTGCCCGCTATCTTCATCGACCACACCACAAGGAATATACTTTTCTGTACATCCCATATCATGGTCCTCAGCCTGATTATCTCCTCTTGTCTTGCCGCCACGGGAATAATTGCCAATCTTAACAGTCGCCTTCGAGTCGAGGCTCAAGCGCTTGACTCGACCTGAGTCAGAGGGACTGTCTTTCCCTTTGATATTGTCAAAGATGGCGTTGGTTTCTGGCAGTTTTTTTTGGCTTGGCTTTGACTATTTTGCGGAGGCGATAGCCCATACGGTTTAAAATCTCGGCCATGGTGCTGGGGGCCGGTAATTGGTCTGACCTAAAGCCCTGGACCCTCAGTTGAATAATTGCTTCGGCCGCAGTGAGTCGAGTATAAGCAATTGTGCTCTCAAAAGTTGGATCTTGTTGGGCATGAGCTTCAGCTAACTGGCGCAGGGTTTCTGCTGCTGAGGGCTGTTCTTCTTCCCAGCGCTTGCTACCACTCAAGAATGATTGCGCTCCTACACAAGTAAGGCCACTCCGTTTTTCTGCCAAACCCAGTGCTACAGTTTGCCGCTTCCAGCCAAACACTGTTTCACTCAGACGAGCACTCCCTTTACAGTATTTCAGGGCCATCTCCGCCTGAAAAGCTCTCCGCTTTGCTCCCGTCATCAAAGATGAGGCCAGACGAATATCTGCAATTTGGTCAGAGTTTAATCGTTGATGGGGTGCAAGGTCTTGACTCAATGGTTGACTCCTAATTTTTCCTTTGAGAAAAGTAACATTTTTTAGAGTGCTAGTGGTACCTTCTTACTCAGCAATCACCTTAGTAGTCTGGAAGCGGCTGCCCAGCGGCATAACCAGGTGATTCGGTCCCACTGGAGTATTGAAAACAGTCTGCATTGGGTGCTCGATGTCACTTTTAATGAAGATGCCAGTCGGATTCGTCAGGGGCATGCCGCGGAAAACTTAGGATTGTTGCGCCGTTTGAGTGTCAACTTACTCAAACGCGAACCATCCAAGCAGAGTCTGAAGATGAAGCGTTACAAGGCCGGGATGGACAATGACTTCCTGATGAAAATCCTGGCAGCCAGTGCTACTGACTGAGGGTGTGGTCAAAAGTCGTTGGTGATAGCAAACGGCGATCGCCACATAACTAACTTTCCAACTTGATTATCATTATCATTGAAGTAAGACCGCCACAGATTTGATGAAAGAAAAATGGAGGCGACGCGAAAGTGGCAGTGTCTTGAGTCAATAACTTATGGGGGTTACAGGACTGCTATGAAAGAAGATTATACTGATATTATCCAACAAGTGAGTCAAGTGGTGTTTGAAGCGATTAAAGAAAGAGAAGAAAATTTATCTACACAAGTCAAAGAACTAGACGGCGAACTAGCTAAACTGTTGCGGTTAGTAGGACACGAAGTGATGTCAATGTGTCTCAATGAAGCAGCCCAGAAAGTGACAAACTCTTCCAAAAAAAAAGGTGTAGTAGTTCACCGTCGAGAGAAGCTTAAATATTCAGTGATTTTCGGCATCGTAGAGGTGAACTCTCCCTATTTGTGGCATAAACAACAAGGTTGGGGAATTCGTCCCGTTGTCGAAAAATTAGGAATCAAACCAGGCGATCGCTCAATAGCCGTCAAACGGGCTTTGGCAGATTTTGGGGAGTTACGAATCCTTTGGGCAAGCGGCCAAACGGTTTAAGGAACATTATGGTTGGACAGTAGAACGGGGAGCGCTCAGACGGGAAGTCGAAGCGATCGCTCTTGATGCTGAGTCCTACGTGGAAAAACGATTGTTGGAGCTTGAAACCAAGTTCAAAAACTTAGTTCCTCCGAAAAGAAGAAGTGGTTGGAACCGTGTTTTAGTAGAATTAGATGGTTGTCAGATTCGTACTCTTTAGCTTGATGCCAGGTGAAACTGACGAATTAACGTCACTACGCCGTCTTAAAAAACGAAAACGCCAAACTGATTGGCGTGAAGTTAGAGTCGGGTTGGCACGTCCTGTTGAGAACAAAGAGTCACGAACTTTTATTGCCAGAATGGGACAATATCCCGAATTGGTTTCACAACTACATAGTGCGGCAGTTGACCAAGGATTATCAATCTATACCTTGGTGCTTGGGGTAGCTGAGGTCGTGAATGGCTTAAAAGAAGCTCTTGAGGCTAAATTCACTAATTTTCAGTTTATTCTTGATTACGCTCACTTTAAGCAACATCTCTATCAAGCGGTCGAAGCCATGGAGCTAGAACCCAAGTGGCGTTCCATCTGGCTAAACTGCGCTCAAGACCTAATTGAAAGGGGTCGGGTCAAAACAATTATTACTCGCCTCAAACATTGGTCTGGACAAGGAAAAGAGGTTGTTGTTAATTTTGCCAAATATAAAGAAGCGGTTTCGTCAATGTGTCCATTATCAGAAATATCGGGAGTGGGGCTTGCCCATCGGCTCGGGCGAAATTGAAAGCTCTCATCGTTATATTCCACAAAGATGATTTTTCGTAAGCTGTCTCCTCTCTTATGATTATCATTCTCATCTAGTCCTTGCCCAATCGGCGATCGCGGTTAACCAACGACATTTGACCACACCCACTGACTGAGGAGTTTGCCCAGATAAATGTGAGACTGATAGAGACGAGTTTGAGGAGGTGATCGACTGACTAAACCAAGTCAAGCACCCTGATAATTAATCAGCGCTGGGCTGGCACAAGAACACTGAATTTTAGAGCTTTGTTGGGGTCGGAGCCTGAATTGTGCAGCCAAATTTCTGGTCAGATTATAGCAAATTTGAGAACTCGATTAAGATGCGATTACCCTGGTCCTTACGCCGAGGAAACCTCGGCGCGGGCGGTGCGCTTTTTCAACGGCTTTATAACCTTCTATATCTGTTTTAATAAATTCGGAATCAGGCGTTTCTCTTACATAGAATTGAGCAGCTTTAATTGATTGGTACTCTAGTTATCCAGTTTAATGCTTGATTAAAGCAAGTTTGCTTCACTTAAGCGCGCTATCCGCAACAAATTACTGTCGAAATTTACCTGTTTTTTAAAATTAGATAAAATTTAATTTGCTTTTCTTTCATTACCATTTCCACATGACAAAATAGCGGGACTCCTCCATTCCACTTCTATCAATTATTAAATTCTTTAATCTGGTCGTTTATCTTTTGAATACCCATGAACTATTTTAATAGGTACAGGCTCTAAATTTTCTGGCATTACAGTTTGACATCTAGCTAATCTCCTTGGAAAGAGATCGATGTCGAGTCTAAATGGGAATTTTTTTCAATTCCGTATTTCTTAAAGGCTACTAAAGCAATTGATAGAAAGATTTACTTAATCCTATTTTGTAGAGTTTATCCATAACTCTACCAATTTTATCGTCATTAAAATACTCTGGATAAATTCCCTCTCCGAAGAGATGTTCCGTCGCTTTTCGTTAAAATTGCGGATATTAAGGGTCTGGAAACAAAGCCCATGGCTTTAAAATTTACTTTTAACATTAGTCCGCTTTTAACTTTTCTTGAGGTTTAATCCTAACTTTCATTTATTATTCTACTATGACTTTTCATCTTTTCCCTGCTTTATTCCTAAATGATTAAGATTTTGGACTTCAATATTAGCTATTGACTTTAAAATAAAGGTTTAACAATTATTTTTTTAAATCATTTTCTCTTAGTTTTGTCTTTTGTCCCAGGGCAAACGCACCTTATTTTTACAATGCTTACGCCATAAAGGTTTTAGCTATTATTTAGTTTTGTTACTAAAATTTAAAACTCTTGCTACGTAAGGCTTACAGAATTTGATGCGTTTGCCCTGTCTTTTGTCGAATCAGTTAAATAGCATTGTTTAATCAATAGACCTCTTGCTAAGTTCATAAACCTTGGTTATGTTGAGGTAATAGGTAATAGCTAATAGGTAATAGGTATAGTTTTTGATTTCTTTTATTTTTCAAGAGGTCTAAAGCCTATGGGATATTTTCGCCAATTTTTTTGAGTTTTATACTTAAAGATTTTACTCCTCACGATCGCTTACCTAGGCAGAAAATATAATCTCAATATATTACATTTTGACGTGCGGAAAGAAAATTTTACCAAAGTTTCCGCTTTGGGTGTAGAAGAACAAAGAGTCAATGTGATTGCCGATTTCGTTGATTCTGCAACACCTTTAGACATTCCGCGAGGGGGACTTCGCGATTACCTTCATACTAGGGCAAGCGCGATCCGTCCCAAACTAAACGGGATAAATAGCCTTCAGGATCGCTATCGAGTGGAAACAAAAACAGTGGTTTGGTCAGGAGAAGATGTTTTGGTTATTCCTTTAAGTGCTTTGTTTCGCTGCGAACCTGGCAATAATCGCGTCTTGTCTAATACTTGGTGTACTTTTGTGGTGGAAAATAACCAAGCCCAAAAGCGTCAGATAAAAGTTAGTCAACGTAGTAATTTTGAGGCAGTAATTGAACATGGATTACAAACCCAAGAAAAAGTAATTCTTCATCCTACCGAACAGATCCAATCAGGGATAAAAGTTAAAATGCCCTAACGGCTGATACTAAATCCGCTTGAAAAATATATCTTTCAATTTGAGCAGCATAACAGTTCAATAGCTTCTGCTTTATCCTCGAATGAGGACTTCTGCCTCACTCAAGTTTGAAGTAACTTGCACGAACAGGATTTAGTATGAGTTCGCGCTAACAATAGCAATCTTAGCGGTTCAAAATAGCTACTCAAGAAACTTGCATAATCACAATTTCCTCAAATTGCTTTCGTATAAATAAAGAGTCAATAATCGAAAATTTTAATTGAATCATTGTGTTTAACAAAATTTTAGTGGCAATAGATCTTTCAGAAACAAATAAAAGTATTTTTAATACAGCTTTATCTTTGGCACAAACAACTAGAGCTCAATTGATGTTGTTAAATGTTATTTCATCTGATAAAAATAATTATCCAAATCCCTTTATCTATTCTGGTTATGAATACGATCCCATGGACGAGTCTCTCTTCACAATGTATCAAGAACAATGGCAAAAATTTAAGCAACGAGGAGAGGAATTACTGCGATCGCTTGTAGAAGAAGCAACTACGGCAGGAGTCAACGCCGAATTTATCCAAGACCTTGGTAATCCTGGACATACTATTTGTGACTTTGCTCAGACATGGTCAGCAGATCTGATTTTAATCGGTAGTAGAGGTCTATCTGGTGTTAAGGAAATGTTTCTAGGTAGTGTGAGTAATTATGTGACTCATCATGCTCCTTGCTCGGTTCTAATTGTACGGGGAACTAATGAGGCGTTGCTGATTTGATGTATGGCATACAAAATGTTTCTGTTCGTCCTAAAGGATACCCCCATTCGAGGATGAGTGCCCTTGTGGTAAGGTAGGGCTGTTTCATTCTCGTAAAAGATAGATGGGGAATTGGGGAATTGGGGAATTGGGGATATTTTGAGACAAATATTCCGATTTTTCACAAGATTAATGGAACCATAGTTGTTGTTAATCAACGAATTTTTGCTCATTTAAGTCGAGCTACCAGAATAATTATCCAAAAAATCAAGACTAAATTAAGGCAAAAATCAGCTAATTTAAGTTTATTTCCCCATTTCCCTAAGTCCCTACCTCCCTAACATTTAAAATCGTTAACTTATTTGACTTTGAAACAGCCCTACTTGTGGTAAGGGACTAAGCTTTTTTAAGAAGAGCACAACATGGAAATTTAAAAATCACACCTTGATTCAGCAAGGTCACTAATTAATGATTTTAGTAATAATTTTAGTTTTGAATCATCCCAAGGAGAGTAAATAGATTCAACTTTTCTATCGTAAAGTATTGATCCCTAGCATTGATGTCTTCACAAGTTCTTCAATTTGTTTAGCTACCATGACAGTATGAAGGATATAGAAATAACCAAGAGACTAAGTCTTTTTTTCTCAAGGTGTAGTGATAAGTTTATCATACTGAATTGGTTTATCGAGGCATTCACTATACCAGAAACTAAACACTAGAAACTAAATAATTAGGTTAAGTAAAATGTTACTAACTGCACCAACCAATCGAGATTGTCTATTGCTGCCGAAGACAGATTACGATCACTCCTGTAGTAAAAAATTAGTTCATCAGGTAGTCGCGGACGATGAGTCTATAGAAGCATCAATTCGTCAAAGAGTTAGAAACATAGAAAGTAATCTTTTTGACGAGTATTGGTCTGAATTATTAGCTTACAAACAAAAACTTAGCCCAATCGGAAACACTCATGAAAGCAGTAGATATTATGACCACCAAAGTTGTCACTATCGATAGTTTGGCAACTATTACCCAAGCTGCTAGATTGACACTCGGCACGGCTACGCTTCCTCCTTACGTCGGTCGCTAAAGCCGTGGGATTCTTGGTTCAGCGAGTCTCCGTTAGACAGCAGAGTTGCCCCAACTGCCCAAGAGGGAGTCTCTCCCCAAGCGTAGATTCCTGTATGCCCTACAGTATTTAATCCTCGTCGCAGGATATTGATGGCTGCGTTGATATCTCGATCTTTTGTATACCCACACTCACAAACATGAGTTCTAGTAGAAAGAGATTTTTTGACTACTGCACCACAATTAGAACAAATTTGACTGGTATGGTGTGCTGGTACTGCCACCGTTGCTTTTCCATATTTATGACCAAAATATTCTAACCATTGCCTGAAAGTTGACCATCCTGCATCTGTTATCGACTTAGCTAACTTTCGATTTCTAACCATGCCTTTAACATTCAAGTCTTCATAGGCGACCAAATCGTTAGATTGGATTACGCAGTATGCCGCTCGCTTGCAATACTCTTGACGTTGCCTACTTACTCTTAAATGAAGTCTGGCATATCGAACTCTAGCTTTGTGATAATTTTTGGATTGTTTGACTCCTTTTCGATACTTTTTAGACTTTTTCCTATTAGCTCTATTTAGTTGCTTTTCAGCTTGTCGATAAAACTGAGGGATTGGCTCTAAATGACCGTTTGAGTCGGCATAAAATTCCTTCAAACCAACATCAATTCCCAAGCATTTTTGAGTAACGGAAAAAGATTCGACTGTATCTCTAGGGTCGAGTTTTAAAACAAATTGAACATAATACCCATCGGCACGTTTAATGATTCTGCATCTTTTGAACTGCTCTAATTGAAAGTAGTTTAAATCGCGACTAACAATTAGATTTAGCGTTCCTATTCCTTTTTTGTCGGTAAAAGTTATTCTTTTTCTGTCTTCGGACAATCTCCACCCAGAAACTTTATACTCAACTGAATGAGAATGTTTTTTAAATTTTGGATAACCTTTCTTCCCTGGAATATTCTTTTTGCAGTTATCGAAAAAGCGACTAATGTAGACCATGTTCTTTCTACCGCGCATTGTGTTGCATGAGAGTTTAAATCTCTAACAAACTGGTACTCTTTTCTTAATTGAGTATTGTGTTTGTAGATATCGTATTTCCCCACGCCATGATTATCCATCCAAAAACGAAGGCATTTGTTACGGACAAATTGAGCCGTTCTGATTGCTTCATCTATGGCTAGATATTGTTCTGGTTTGGGATTACGAACTTTAAACTAGGACAAACTAGGACAAACATTTTGACGCTATTGTAGAAGCAGGGTAATTAAATCATAGTTATATATTAGTAAATATTAACTATTCAAGATCGACAGGAGTACGTCCATAAAGATAGGTTAAATATTTTAGGCGACCACTTAATTCGTCGTTAAAAGCTTCGGCACGACAACGCCAACTCCAATTACCTGTAGGTTGGGAGGGAGTGTTCATTTTCGCATCTGTACCAAGACCGAGAATATCTTGAAACGGTAACACTACAGTATTGCCTACTGAACCAAGGGCTAAACGAATCATTGACCAATGGATACCGTCTTGACAGAGACATCCTACATAATCTATTACCCTAGATTTGGCTTCAGGCGATCGCTCGTTAAACCAACCTAAGGTAGTGTTGTTATCGTGAGTGCCTGTATAAACAACACAATTACGGTTGGTATAGTTAAAGGGCAAAAAGCCATTAGCCCGATCAGAATCAAAGGCAAACTGTAAAATTTTCATTCCAGGAAACTCAAATTTATCTCGCAATGCCTCTACTTCAGGGGTAATTACCCCAAGATCTTCTGCCACAATCGGTAGGTTGCCTAGCTGCTTTCCTAATAGCTGAAAGAACTGATCTCCAGGGGCATCTAACCAGGTGCCATTCATGGCATTGGTTTCTCCCTGAGGCACTGCCCAATAAGCTTGAAAACCTCTAAAGTGGTCGATACGGATAATATCCACATATTCCAGGATGGCTTCTATCCTTCTGATCCACCATTTAAAACCAGTTTTTTTTAGTTCCTCCCAATTATATACAGGATTACCCCAAAGCTGACCAGTAGCACTAAAATAATCAGGTGGAACCCCCGCCATCAATGCAGCTTCTCCAGTCTTGGGATCTAAGCGAAAAATTTCGCGGTGCGCCCAAACATCGACGCTATCATGAGCCACATAGATCGGAATATCGCCAAAGAGACTGATTCCTTTTCGGTTGGCGTATTGCTTGAGGTTTGTCCACTGGCTGAAAAACTGATACTGAAGAAATTTGTGAAAAAAGATCTCATCTGCCAGCTCGGTTGCCCATTTTGCGATTGCTTCAGGCTGACGCGAAGCTATATCTTTTGGCCATTGATTCCAGGCGCTGCCATGATTCGCCTGCTTGAGAGACATAAACAAAGCGTAGTCACTCAGCCAGTCATTGTGACGCTGACAAAAAAGTTTATACTCTTCGTCTTTTGTTGGTGAATCTTGTGCTTTAAAGCGATCGCTTGCCCGTCGCAACAACGGCATTTTAGTGGCGATTACCAGCTCAAAATCTACTTGATCTAAAGGAAAATCAGGCAGGTGCTTTAATTCCTCTGGAGTTAACAATCCCTGTTGCTGAAGAACTTCGGGACTAATTAAGAGGGGATTTCCTGCCAAAGCAGAATAAGATAGATAGGGAGAGTTGCCATAGCCAGTTGGACCAATTGGTAATATCTGCCATATTTGCTGGTCACTATTGGTTAAAAAATCGACAAATCGATATGCGTTCTCACCCAAATCGCCAATACCAAAACGGCTAGGCAGAGAAGTGGGATGAAGTAATACACCGCTAGCTCTGAAATCTAACATTTATTATCAATAAATTTTAGTGATTTTTGTCTTAATGCCTCAGAGAAACCATAGCTTTTCCACGGCTTTGGTTTTTGCCTAGTTTACAAAAGTTTGGATAACGTCATCTAGCATTGTGTAAGAAATTCCTGCTCAGATGTAGTCAAATTTTGCTAGCGTAATATATTAGGAAAAAAAATAACCAAATTAAAACTTTATTTAAAGATTTGCCACTCGGCTATCTTGATTTAGGAGAATCAAACAATGACTATTTTATTTCAGTTGGCACTAGTTACTTTAGTTCTATTTTCTTTTGTGATGGTAATTGGAGTCCCAGTTGCCTATGCTTCTCCCCAAAACTGGGAGCAATCTAAATCTTTAATCTATGTCGGATCTGGAATTTGGACTATTTTAGTTATAGTAGTCGCAGTACTCAACTTCTTCGTTATTTAAACAGATAATATTAGTAACCAGGAGTAGGCGATCGCCATGAAAGTTGGCGATCGCATATTTACAGTTGAACTTACAGAATTATTTATTGTCTTACTTGATCTTTTCTTATGGCTGTTTTTGAGGGAACGTTTGCAGGGGACTTATCAAATTTACGGATAGCGATCGTCATTGGTCGTTTTAATGATTTGGTAACGGACAAGCTAATTTCTGGCTGTCAAGATTGCCTGAAACGCCATGGTATTGATATCGAACCCAACAATGGTCAGGTAGATTATGTCTGGGTTCCTGGTAGCTATGAAGTGGCGATGGTTGCCCGACAGTTGGCTTTTTCAGGCGGGTACAATGCCATAATTTGCCTCGGGGCAGTAATCCGTGGACAAACACCTCACTTTGACTATGTGGCGGGGGAAGCTGCCAAGGGAGTTGCTGCTGCTAGTTTTCAATCAGGGGTACCTGTTATTTTTGGGATCTTGACTGTCGATACAATGCAGCAAGCTTTAGAAAGAGCAGGTATCAAGAGTAATTTAGGCTGGAACTACGCTTTAAATGCTCTAGAAATGGCTAGTTTAATGCAGCAGCTAAAAAACATACCCCTTTCAACTTCTAGTTCCGATTTACCTCCAGGAAATGAGACTATTGCTTTGCCCAAGGTTGCAGGGCAAAATGTATCAACTAGCGAATACTAGTGGAAGAAGTAATTAAGAATTCAATTTTGCCAAGTCGTGTTTTTTTAACTACAGACATATTGCTTGTCATAAGCGGTCAATGAAAGTAGTCAAACCACACCCCTATCGATAAATTATAATTATTCGTTAACATTCACCGTCTAAAGTTACAGCTAATTTATCAGCAATTCCTGAGATCCACTGTTCATCTTTTTTGGTATAGCTACGGGGCGCATTAGCACCCAAAACTAGAACCCCCTGATTATCAATTGGCTGACAGATAACTCCCTGAGTATTCTCTGGTAAATAATCAAACTCTACTTTGCCTGGATAAAGATTGAGGTTGACCAAATACACAGGCTTGCCTTTAGCTAAAACTCTTTCTAAGATAGCTCCTGGCTTTACTTCAGGATTCTTGCCTAACACACCACGTCTTAAGATAGTTTTGCTATCGTAATAGACTACCAGCGATCGCGTTACGGTATTTGATAATAATAAATGAGAAGCCCAAGCTAGTTCAGTTTTTGCTACTTGCGAAAGTTCAGCATCAAATTCTAAACCGGTTTCGCCAATAAGATCTACTGTATCAGGAGTTCTTGCCTGAATTTGTTGCCATAGCAAACCCACTAAAAACAATACTGCCCCTTCAATTACCCCTAAAGCATCAGAGCGTGCCTGAGAATCGGTGATTTGCGTGGTAGACAAACGATTAATCAGCAACAAAAAACCACCTAATCCCCCAACGAACAAGGGCAGAAATCTCAATATGCGATTGGTATCAGATTTATTCATTTTTAAAGTTCTTAGCTTTTAGCTAAACAACCTCAAGTCAAAAAAGCCCTGTCTCAATTGCTTTTAACTATTGTGACTTTTGACTTTTGACTTTTGACTTTTGACTTAATATTTATTCTTCTCCAATTTCTAGAATACGTTGAAACAAGTAGCCAGTACCTCTAGCAGTTAAGATTAATTCGGGGTTGCTAGGATCATCTTCTAACTTGGCACGTAGACGAGAGATATGCACATCCACCACACGAGTATCTACATGGCGTTCAGGAGTGTAGCCCCAAACTTCTTGTAAAATTTCGGAGCGAGAGAAAGGTTCCCCAGAACGACTCACTAATAGCTCTAATAAACTAAACTCCATTCCTGTAAGACGGATACGTTCATCTCCTTTGTATACCTGACGCTTGTTAGTATCAATCTTAATTGAGCCGACATGAATTACCCCTGAGCTAGGAATACCAGGCGCACCATTTTTATCAACTCGGCGCAGTACGGAGCGAATTCTGGCTTCTAGTTCCTTGGGAGAAAAAGGTTTAACAACATAATCATCTGCACCCAACTCTAAGCCTGTGATGCGATCGGCAACATCTCCCAGAGCAGTTAACATTATGATGGGAATATCTGATTCTTTGCGTAATTCCTGACAGACACCATAGCCATCTAGCTTGGGCATCATTACATCTAAAACCACTAGGCTAGGTTCAGCAGTGCGAAAAGTTTCCAAAGCCTCCTCTCCGTCAGCAGCAGTAACCACATCGTAACCAATCATTGAAAGACGAGTTTCCAAGATACGACGGATACTAGCCTCGTCATCTACTACTAAAATTTTTTCTTTATTAGTTTCCAAGCTACTATACACTCCTTTTTTAAGTAAAATTAACGATATTTAAGTTAAATTTCTCTTGCCTCATCGCACAAGCTACTTTATTAGCACTTCGTTATGGGGCTAATGGTCTATTCTACGGCGATTCTCCTAACTATTGGCACAACTGAGGAGTTTTTTCAGATTTAATTTATCTTTGAGACTTTTAAAGTTTCTTAGGATGGAGATTATATGACTTAGTTGATTTTACTTACTTATCTTTTTATTTCTTCAATTCTCTAATTTTTCTTAAGATAATGGCTAAAGCAAAACAAATATATATCTGCAATAATTGCGCAGCCGAGTATAGTCAATGGTTTGGATTGTGTAAGGAATGTAACGAATTTGGTACCATCTCGGAAGAACCAGTTGAGGTTTCTTCTGGTGGAGCATATAGCCGTGGCGGATGGCAGTCTGGTACCCGAAATAACCACAAGATTTCTGGTGCAGGGAAGCCGAGAGTCTCTCTGAAGTTTTCGGAAATCAATAACGAGGTTCAAGAACGCTTTCCTTCTGGCTATGGAGAATTTGATCGGGTATTAGGAGGAGGTGTTGTTCCTGGTTCTTTAGTGTTAATTGGCGGAGATCCAGGGATTGGTAAGTCAACTTTGCTATTGCAGGTGGCAAATAAACTATCTTACAATTTGCCGCGAATTCTCTATGTTTCGGCAGAAGAATCGGGACACCAGGTAAAGTTAAGAGCCTCTCGTTTAGACGTGGCTGATACCAAAACAGCAGCAACCAACGGCAAACAAAACGGTAAACAAAATGGCAAACTTCCTACGAAAAAGGAGGACAATCTCTACGTTATGCCAGAGACAGATTTAGAGGAAATATTGAGAGAACTGGAATCATTGAAACCTCAAGTAGCAGTCATTGATAGTATTCAAACCCTCCATTTTGCTGCTTTGACTTCTTCTCCTGGTTCGGTGGCACAGGTTAGAGAATGTACTTCAGCATTGATGCAGGTGGCGAAAAGAGAAAACATTACCCTATTAATTGTCGGTCATGTGACGAAAGAAGGTGCGATCGCTGGACCAAGGGTATTAGAACACCTCGTAGATACAGTACTCTATTTTGAAGGCGATCGTTATGCATCCCATCGTCTATTGCGTTCGGTTAAAAACCGCTTTGGTGCCACCCACGAAATCGGGATCTTTGAAATGGCAGAAGGTGGTTTGGTCGAGGTTGATAACCCTTCAGAATTATTTCTCGGTAACCGTGATGAAGCTTCACCTGGTACCTCAATTGTTGTCGCCTGTGAAGGAACTCGTCCGATTGTGGTGGAAATTCAGGCTTTGGTTAGCCCCACTAGCTATACCTCTCCTCGCCGTTCAACTACAGGTATTGACTACAATCGCCTTCAGCAAATACTGGCGGTATTGGAAAAAAGAGTCGGCGTTCCCCTATCTAAACTCGATGCTTACGTTGCTTCCGTCGGTGGTTTAGGAGTAGGGGAACCCGCTGCGGATTTAGGAGTGGCGATCGCCATTGTTGCTAGTTTCCGCGATCGTGTAGTCGATCCCCGTACTGTATTGATCGGCGAAGTTGGTTTGGGAGGACAGGTACGTCTGGTTTCTCAGATGGAATTACGCCTCAAAGAAGCAGCAAAGTTGGGATTTAAAAAAGCGATCGTCCCTAAAGGTCAAAGTTTACCTGATGATATTGGTTTAGAAATTATTCCCATCTCAAAAGTCATTGATGCCATTATTGCAGCTATCCCCTCAGAGCGATCTGGGGATTTTCCTGTAATTGCTGAAGAAGATTGAAGAAGATTCATCTGAAAACTTTAACAATTTAATGAAATTCTCTGACTAAATGCGATCGCTCTCAAAAATTCTAACAATTATCACGGATCTTCACGGTAAAGAAAGCCCCCCTAATTTCTGTGAGGAAATCTCATCAAGAATAGGATGCGCCTTTAAAAATCAGTTTTTTACCACCCAGCCAATTGATCCGTAATTCTTGTTTTGGTTCAAGAGCTGTAAGGATCAATGGCAGATGTCTTTTCTTCTTTAGCTCGACGGTAATAGAGTCCTGCTCTACTGTGATTGTGCCACTGTTTCGGCCGAAGTGATTGAGGGATCATAATTGGCATCGTTAGGTGTTTTATTTTCCATGATTTGTATCTCCAAAGTGTGAATATGACTAATGATTTGAAAAGCGAGAATTATTTATCAACGTTGGGAACAATATCAGGACGCTCTTTGTTTTCCCAACCAGCAGGACGTTTGGAGTTGTACCAAGCGATTGAGCCGATGGTAACTGCTGCAACAAAGCCTAATCCTAAAACTGCCGTTGCTGCGTAAGGGAAGTGGGGTTCGTTACTGGCAATTTGTAATAAAAAATTCATAAATTTGTTTTCCTTTATTTCTGAACCACTATGAACTTATCTTGTAGACTATTGTTTATACATCTTCCTTCCTATAGATAAGCGATCCCTCTAAAGATAGATTATGAAGTCAGAAGTTAAGACTTGACAGTTAAGGTTCAGAAATTAAATTTCAAAAATCAGAAGTAATAATTTAGAATTAATAATTTAATTATATCTTGCGATAGACAGCAATTATTAGGTTTTATTGATAAACATAAAAGTGAGAATTAACAATAAATAAACAATAATAATATGATTTTCCGTGGTTAGATAATCATTTTAAGACCAGAATAAAATATAAAATTGCTCATGCTTTTTTAAGTAAAAAAAGACTTTCTATTCACACTGTTATTTCATAACTTATAATTTAAATAGCTTACGAATAACGGTCTAAATTTGGAGGATAACAATCATGACAAATAATTTATCGACTCGTGGCCAATTAGAAAGAAAAGTATCTCAAGAAATCCAAGCATTTTATCGTCGTAATTTAGGGCATCAACCTTCTAAAGTAACCTGCCAATTTTTTGATTCCAAGCTAGCAATAATTATTGAAGATTCAATTACTAATGCCGAGCAAATTTTAGTTGATGAAGGTAAAAACGATTTAGCTAAAAAAGTACGCTCTAATTTAGACGAAGCGACTCAACCAGAATTACAACAATTGATTGAAGAAATTACTGAAGTAAAAGTAGTTGATATTTTGAGTGACGCTACATTAGACACTGGACGCACGGGAATAATTGCTGTTTTGAGTGAGACTCCTAAAGTCCGTAATCCAGAAAGTATTCCTAAAGTTAAAGCCTAGTTTTTTTAAGTCAAAAGTTACTAGAGACGATCTTTAGATCGCCTCTATAATTCATCCTCAAATTCAAGATATTATCGAGGAGGTATTAGATGTCAAGGTGGTAGATTATTTAAGCGATACCACTATTGATAACGACATAACTGGAGCGATCGCCATTTTTGAACTTATCTCCAACGATACTTAAGACAGTATAAATAGCTTCCTACTTGAGTATCTTACGACTGTGCTTGGCGATCGCAACTTTACTACTAACCACTACCTTCTCCATTACCAAGAATGTAAAGCTCTTAGTTGAGGTGTTTTTTTCGATTGATGCATCTCCATACGGGTTAAGACATCATCCAGAATAGTCACAGCTTCAGAAATATAAGCACCTTTATTAAGCATGACGCATTCAGCTCGTTCAGCCATTGCTGCATCGGTCATTTCTGCTCGTGAGGGAGTTCTTTTTTTGACTAAATTTTCTAGCACCTGAGTTGCCCAAATTACGGGAACATGAGCAGCCTGACAAACCCAGAGAATTTCTTCTTGTATTTCTGCCAAACGTTGATAACCAATTTCTACCGCCAGATCCCCTCTAGCAATCATTACCCCAAAAGGCTGTTTACCAGCAGCACGGACGATCAATTCAGGCAGATTTTTAACTGCTTCGGGAGTTTCAATTTTAGCCACAATAGCTGGTTTGCGCCAATTAGCGCCCAACCGCGCTTGTAACTCTAGTTGTAGCAGTTCAATATCAGTAGCTTGCTGAACAAAAGAATAACCAATGATGTCTGCATGGGAGGCAATAAAGTCTAAATCCTGTTGGTCTTTACTAGTCAAAGGGCTGAGGTTTAGATTAGTATCAGGGAAATTTATACCCTTATCAGGACGAAGTTTTTCACCTTTACTTCGAGCATGGGTAATTTCTAACATAACCCCCTCAGGTGATAAAGATTTTACTTTGGCACCAATTTTCCCGTCATCGATCCATAGGTGATGGTTTACTTTCAATTGTGACAAAATTTCGGGAATGGTGCAGTTAGCCTTAAATATTTTTTGATCCGCATCAAGTGGTATTTTTGGAGTTAATAACAGCTTGTCTCCTTGATGTACACGTTGCTTGTTTTGGGATAATAATACAGTTTCCAAGCGAGGTTTTGGTCCTGCGATATCCATAAACACTTTACAAGTACATCCCGTTTCTATCTCCGCTTGACGAAGATGGTTAATCATTGCCAACCATTGTTCTGGGTTGTCGTGGGCGCAATTAATACGAATGCAGTCCGTTCCTCGCTGGACTAATTCTTGTACCAACTGGTAATTTTGGGCAGCCTCCGTTGGTAGAGTCACCATAATCCTGACTTGACGGTGGTTTAAAGACTTACCAAAAACTTCTTCTGTGTGTTGATTCAAAAGACGATCTCCTGCAAAAAAAGCCTCTAAAGATGGACGTTGAGGCAAAAGAGCAGGGTCTTGATGACATACCGCACCCAAAGTAGAGATCGCAGCGTCTAGGTTGGGTAAAACTCGCCCTTCGATGCGTCCGAGGGAAGATAAGCCCCAGGGCATCAGTGCTAGCTGTAATTGGCGTAAATCCTCATGTCTTAAAGCCAAATAATAAGCAAGATTTAAAGCACTATCTGTAAACGTCTGACGGGCGATCGACGGCTGCCATTGACGAAAAATTCTTCCTCCTTCATGAATTATAGTTTGACGAATTCTTTGTAATTCATTGAGCAAAACTTTTGGCTCTGTAGGTTTATTGATACTAAAGCTATGATTGGGCGCAAGATAAGTCACCACTGTTTAAATTCTCGCTAGAATAATTGCCTTTTATCTCTTTCATTATCGAGAGAAAACTTGAGGAACTTGTGAACAATCATTAATTTTACTTTGCGCACGTCAAAATGTATTATACAATAATTACGTTTTGAACCCAATTAGGCGATCGTAAAAAGGATAAATTTTTGTAACATACAGTCAGAGGGCGATCGCTTTTGATCGAGATTTTTTGAGTATTGATACTTGAGTACCCATGCTTTAATTTGTAATATTTTAGCAATGTGTGTTGCTCAAACAATGTTATACAAATAGTTTAGAGAGAGATAAAATTAAGAAAAAATGATAAGAATAAAAATAATTGTTAAAACTTGATTTTAATGACTCAGTTAGCCAATAATATTGAAGTCCAAAATCTTAATTATTTAGGAATAATAGCTGGAATAATAGCTGGAATAATAGATAAAATAGGAATAGTAGAGATAATAAATGAACAGTTAGGTGTTCAACCTCAAGAAAAATTAAATAGCGGAATAATTGTCAAAAGTATAATTTCAAATGCCATGGGTTTTGTCTCAAGACCCTTGTATTTATTCCCACAATTTTTTAATGATAAAGCGACAGAACATCTCTTCGGAGAGGGAATACTTCCAGAGGATTTTAATGACGATAAAATTGGTATACTTTGTCCATAACTCTACCAATTTGGATTGACCAAGATTTTTCTACTAATTGCTTTAACCGCCTTAAAGAAATACGGAATTGATAATAAATATTCCCATTTAGATTCGAGATTATGTTCTTGGTCAAACTGATAATGAAGAAAAAAAATAGAGTCTGTAGCTATCGTAGCTATCAAAATAGTTTGCGGACATTCAAAAGATAAAAGACCAGATTTAAAGCAATTTTGGCTCTTCAGTTATAAGTATGCTAATTAAGAATTACAAAATCTAAGACTAGAAAGTTAAACAAATAAATTTTATAGCTTAAACTATTGTGTGTATTGACTTGCAGAAGATATTATTTATTACTTAAAATTAGTTAAATATCGTTAAAAGTCAATAAGAATTTAGTAATGGCATCACCATCTCAGAAAAAGCTCTTAACAGAAATGCTGAATTTAGAATCAGTCAGAGTAACTAGATATCAAAATATTTCAGGAATAGGACTGATTATACGTCTTGAAGCATTAATCAAGGAAGCCAGGGTAAGAGCATCTCAATCACTATTGACAAAAGGATTGTAGAACAGTCATCATGTAGTCATTATT
Organism: Cyanobacteriota bacterium; assembly: GCA_942490675.1. Classification (GTDB taxonomy): domain Bacteria; phylum Cyanobacteriota; class Cyanobacteriia; order Cyanobacteriales; family Xenococcaceae; genus Waterburya. Next base: position 149,925 of record CALNYB010000034.1, read on the forward strand.
CATAGATGCCCGCTTGCTTTTTTGTCGTAGCGATCGCAATCTATGTCCTGGAGATCTTTTAGCCACTGGGACTGTTGCGGATGCTGAGTCTGGCTTTCGAGGATATTTACTCAAAAATTACTCAAAGAGGCTCTAAACTTATTATTATCACGCGTGATAATTCTAATCAGACTATCTCAATCCTAGATAATTTTAAGTAACTTTTGTTACTTTTTTGCTATTCCCTAAACTTAAAATATATTAATAAAAATGAACCTTGTTATGAAATAACTATTACATCTGCTATAGATAAATAAAGCAAGTTTACTTAAACTACTTCTAGGAACATGTTTATCAAGAAAAATTTCTTAATTAGATCTTAATCTTTCACAGTCTACTGTTAAATAAATTGCATTTGGGTAACATTATTCAGAGTGTTTTGAATAATTTAAACAAGCTGCAATGGATGGTATCTGTGGATTTTCTGTGACTGTATTCTTGTAAATTTAGCCTAGCAAATTTACTAGGGTTAGAAAATTAATTGACTGCTTATTAACTTAGATTTATGAGTCATAAAACTTTTGACATACTTCCTTCTACTCATAGAAAAAGTAACGCTCAATTTAATTTTGCAGGCTGAAAAAACATGCATTTTTATTAGTAAAGCCTCTATTGAAAAGGTATGATTATGACTAGAATGTCTTACATAAATCTAAACAGATTATACTTTGAACGTTTTAGTTTTACTCTTAAATCCGTTTGGGATGCCGTAAATACTCTTGAAAAATGAAGCGAAATAGTCTCTTTATTTTCATGTTCTCTATGTTCAAAAATGTTCAAAAATATCATTGCCAAATTTAAATCACGGAAACAGCCTAAAATGACTAATACTAGTGAAGTTCAGTCTGGCACAATTTATGTTCAAGACTGTACTCCTGACAAAGTTAGTAACCTGTATCAACTCGATCTCGAGACAGGGAAAGCCGAATTGGTTGGTGCAATTACTAACGATGTTTACGACATTGCTTTTGTTGATTCGCAACTATATGGACTAGACCAAGAAGAAAATAGCGATAATACGCGACTAGTCAAAATCGATTCTACTACGGGAGAAGTTACTGTAGTTGGCGATATTGGTTTTTATGTTGTTGGGTTAGCATACAATCGCCAGCGCAACATTCTTTATGCTTCTGCTGCTAAACAATTAATCGAGATTGACCTGGAAACAGGTCGTGGTAAATCTGCGATCGAGGTTAGTCGCAATAAACGGGTATGTGGTGAAATTGCTTTTGATCAAAATCGATCCCGATGGTATGAACCATCTGCAACAAAATGTTGCTAGTACTTTTACTTGTGAGGCAGGTACTTATGAGCTGCAAATTAGTGGAGGCAGCTATCGTTATGCAGACAGCGACAGTGAAATAGAACCTTCTATCTTGATCTGGATCTATGGGGTTGATGGCAGTACCTTTATTAATCAAAATGTTGGTATGGAAACAGGTGTAACCTGGACGACTTTAAATGGATATAATGACAGATTACAATTAGAAGTCAAACAACAAGCAGTAGTTTGTGCCTTATTATTTGATACGAAAGATAGAGAGCGTCACGGTAACCTCAATCTTTTAATTAACAGCGATCGCCAAGGTTTCACCCCGCAACAAATAACGGTTGATAGCAACAGTAACTGTTATGTACTCAATGAAACATATCTAACCACGTTAAAGCAATGGGATGCTAATTTTATTGAATTAGAGCCTGGAAATTACAAAATCAAAATTAGAGAAAGTGATGCTAATTACTGGTCTGATAATCAGCAATTCACCTTAGAACCCTGGGCTTTAATTTGGCTTAAAGCAGGTAAATTTGTCAGTAGTCTGAGTGGAATAGAAGTTAAAGAAACCTGGTGTTCGTTAAATGGATTCCAAGACGAATTTATTTTAGAAGTCAAAGAAAAAACAACTTTATCAGGATTGTTTTTTGATACTTACAAAGAAGATAACCAAGGACAAATTATTCTGGCGATCGAATCAATCAGCGCCAGCGAACTGACTCAGCTATATCAACAGCAGGAAAGCAATGTTTCACGACAAGTAACTACAACTATTAGCGGTTCAACTAGCAGCACCAGTACTACAAATACTACTAAAACAACTGGAGGAGTAGGAGTCGGTGTCAGCCAAGGGAGTGGTTTCCAAAGTAGTAGTAGTGGTAGTTTCAGTTTTCGCTTTGACGAAGCCCAAATGGAAGAAATGTGGCAGCAAATGGCAGCCAAAATCGAAACTTCCGTAACAGTTACTGACGAGCAGGACGAGAAAAAAGAAGCTCGCTATTGGGATAGCCTCGAAAAGTGGATACTCAAAGGCTATCAATCTCAAGCTAAAGAACTAGCGATGCAGGTAGCACGGCTTGAGTTCATGATGAAATCAATTACTCAGCAAATGGAAGTCAGTTTTAATCAGAACTTCCAAGCTTGGTCAGGTCATTTTGATGAGCGGTTAAATAATTTGCTAGCTACTCGTATTACTACCATGGTTGATGAGCAGGTTAATCGCAAACTCAGCCAGCAGAGTCAAGATATTAAGAATCTGGTAGTCGAGCAGATGCAATCTGAAGTGGATAAGCGTATCGACACCATTGTTAACCTGAAAGTTGCCAATCTTAGTCAAGATATCAAGAACACCTCCCTAGAACAAATTGAAGCCAATCTTGATCAGCGTATTGCCAATACAGTTAATGTTAATATCTCTGAGCGGTCTACAGAAATCAACAACACGGTGATCGAAAATATCCAAACAGAGATGGACGAGCGTATTAATAACGTCGTCAATCTTAGAATTGATGATCGCTCCCAAGAAATTAAACAACAGGCGATTGATCAGATTCAAGCAGATTTAGACAAACGCATTGATGCAGTAGTCAATTTAAAAGTAACCAATCTCACCTCAGAGCTTAACGATCTAATTGTGCAGCAAATCCAAGGTGATATCGATGGGCGAATTAATAACGTAGTTAATCTAAAAGTGGGCAACCTTAGCCAAGATATCAAGAAGTCCTCATTAGATCTAGTTACCAGCGATATCGAGCAAATTAAAACCGAGCTTGACAATCGTATTGCCAATAGCGTCAATGTTAATATCTCTGAGCGGTCTACAGAAATCAACAACACGGTGATCGAAAATATCCAAACAGAGATGGACGAGCGCATTAATAGCGTCGTCAATCTCAGAATTGATGATCGTTCCCAAGAAATTAAACAACAGGCGATTGATCAGATTCAAGCAGATTTAGACAAACGCATTGATGCAGTAGTCAATTTAAAAGTAACCAATCTCACCTCAGAGCTTAACGATCTAATTGTGCAGCAAATCCAAGGTGATATCGATGGGCGAATTAATAACGTAGTTAATCTAAGAGTGGGCAACCTTAGCCAAGATATCAAGAAGTCCTCATTAGATCTAGTTACCACCGATATCGAGCAAATTAAAACCGAGCTTGACAATCGTATTGCCAATAGCGTCAATGTTAATATCTCTGAGCGGTCTACAGAAATCAACAACACGGTGATCGAAAATATCCAAACAGAGATGGACGAGCGCATTAATAACGTCGTCAATCTCAGAATTAGCGATCGCTCTCAAGAAATTAAACAACAGGCGATCGAGCAAATTCAAGCTGAACTAGGCAAACGCATTGAGGCGATAGTTAACTTGAAAGTTACTGATCTTACCTCGGAGATTAACAACCTAATTGTGCAGGAAATTCAAGGCAATGTTGATCGGCGAATTGATGCCGTCGTTAATTTGAAGACCAATGATTTACCCCAAGGCATCAAAAATCTGGTGATTCAACAGATACAACCTGAAATTGATCGACAGATTACTGCCTTAGTTGATAGATCTACAGAGAATAACGTCCAAGTTGTAGTCAACAATATTATGGGAGATATTGACAATCGCATTAATCTCAACTTCGACAACAAGATTCTTAACTTCCGTGATGATGTTACTTCCATTGTCAAGAATGAGATTAACAGCAATAATGATGCGATTACGACCACAATTCTCTCAGATATCACTAATCAGCAATTCTTCGTCGATGTGCGATCGATTAAAGCTGAAGTGGATAACTTCTATTCCCGCCTGGGACAGTTTGAAACCCAGCTATACTTACGTATCGAACAGGGAGACACTCAACTTTATAATTGGACGCTAGAACAGCTCACCGCCTTACAAGGCTGCTTGAGCGATCGCCAAACTCTATCGGAAATGTTTGAAACTTTTGCTGCCCAACTCAAAGACGAACTGGATAACGCACCTTGTGTTCAACCCACTCGTTTTAAACCCATGAGTGCAACCTGGGGACAAACTCCAATATCTCCTGCACAACCTAACCAGTTACCAGGAAGCTAACAGGTAATAGGTAATAGGTAATAAATTTTCCTACCTATTACCTAAGAACCTCCAACAAGATTAAGGCTCTCAGTGCCATTCATTTTCTAAATTCTTTCTGATTACTTCGATACCAACTTTTTCCAGAGAGGCAAACAACTTACTTGCTGCTTTGATTGCCTTCTCCTGATTGTCATTGTGGGAATTCAGCCTGATCACAATTTCGTTATTGATCAATTCGGCATTAAAAGTAATTTGAGGATGGTTCATGGATCAAAATCTCTAGAACAACTAAGGTTAATTTTTAAATAGCATGATTGTCAGACTAAGTTTAGTCTTAAATCTTCAGATTGACCACAAATTTCTAATTCGAGAAACTTGAATAAATTAAATAATGGTAGTTAAGCAAGGAGAGGTTAGAAGCTGAAAATAAATTAGATTAATTTTGTCCTGCTTTTTGCTACAGAAGTCGCGATCGCGCAGCATCTGCTTCAAGATCGCATATCTCCAGCAACCCAAGGAAATCAGGTGCAACTAACTAAATTATGAGAAAATGATCGATAGCTAGTTTTACTGTTTTTCCCGAATTACAACAGAAAAAGATTAGTCGTTAATCGCATCTAATATTTCGTCTGAAGTAGGTTTGTAGTTAGGCTCTGATAGCTGTATGTTCTCTTTCCAGATGTAATAAACTTGCTCAAGAGTTCCTTCATGGTGACTCCAGGAACCTGTATAGTCAACAAAATTTAATTTAACTAATAGCCATTCTTGTTCAGGAGAATCTAGTGGTTTAGTCGCAAAAATAAATCCAGCTTCCTGATATTGATATTCATATAATTCTAAAGAATATAAAGAACCTTGCCAGCCATATTCCCCAGAAATTGTAGCCTCAATTGCTGCTCTTTCAGTATCATTTTGAGGGGTGAAAATAAAAGCTTTTTTTGGTTTGGCTGCATAAATCATCGGCGACCAGCTAAACTTATTGAGCATAAATTCAGATAATTTCTGGAGAGCCTGCTTATCGGTAGTCATTAGCCAAATTTCAGATTCAAGCTGATTGCTAATTGTCCATTTAATTTGACTTTGAAATTTATATGCTACTGCTGCAAAGGCATTATCTTCAGCTAGCTTGTGGTCAATGCCAACGTAGCCTTCACTTAATAATTCATCAATAGTTTTTGGTGAAGGAAAAGGTTTTTTGTATGAAAAATCATAGTGTTTTGGTCTTGTTTGTAGACCGAACCCAGCATATGTACCATTCTGCTGTGGCTTATTTACCTTATTATTTTTCATGATAAATATTCCTCTGAAAAAACCTATATCTATAGTTCCCTAAAAAATATTAAAGATATAGTTTGGCTGCCAAATAGAACTAATCCTTTTTTTGCTCTTTAATTCAATAAAGTCATAAGATATAAGGTCTATAAAGAGTTGACCGAGCAATTGTTCTAAAAAACGTTAAGAATCCTAATCAAAAATTTTAAGATCATAAAAATTAAATCTTCGTAACTTAAGAGATAAGAAAATCATGATTCAATCTGACCAAGACTAGATACAATAAAGGACATGCCACTAGTCTGAAATTATCTATGTCTGAGATTGGGTCTGTCCCTTTTAGTGCCAAAGAAATCGCCTCAGAAGGTATTAAACCAGAGGAATACCAAGAAATTGTTCATCGTTTAGGTCGTCATCCCAATAAAGCCGAACTAGGAATGTTTGGGGTAATGTGGTCAGAACATTGCTGCTACAAAAACTCTCGACCCCTATTAAGTCAGTTTCCCACAACGAGCAAAGCCTGCGGCGCTCTACGGGAAAGCGTTTTGGTTGGACCAGGAGAAAATGCTGGAGTTGTGGACTTAGGCAATGGTTTGCAGTTAGCCTTTAAGATTGAATCTCATAACCATCCTTCGGCGGTTGAGCCTTTTCAGGGTGCAGCTACAGGAGTCGGTGGAATCCTAAGAGATATTTTCACTATGGGGGCACGCCCCATTGCCATTCTTAATTCCTTACGCTTTGGTAATCTGGAGGATGCCAGAAGTAAACGTATATTTCAAGGCGTAGTCGAAGGCATATCGCATTATGGTAATTGCATCGGCGTACCAACGGTAGCAGGGGAAATATATTTTGATCAGGCTTATACAGATAATCCCTTAGTTAACGCCATGGCATTGGGCTTGATGGAAACCGATGAGATCGTTAAGTCTGGTGCTTCAGGTATCGGCAACCCAGTCTTATACGTCGGCTCAACCACAGGCAGAGACGGCATGGGAGGGGCAAGTTTTGCCAGTTCGGAGTTAACTGATGATTCGATGGACGATCGCCCTGCGGTGCAGGTAGGAGATCCTTTTTTAGAAAAGTCTTTAGTGGAAGCTTGCTTAGAAGCCTTTAAAACTGGTGCAGTAGTGGCAGCGCAGGATATGGGTGCAGCAGGTTTGACCTGTTCTACTTCTGAGATGGCAGATAAAGGTGGTGTAGGTATTGAATTAGATTTAGACTTGATACCCGCCAGAGAACCAGGCATGACGCCCTATGAGTACTTACTCTCTGAGTCTCAGGAAAGAATGCTGTTTGTTGCCCAGAAAGGTAGAGAACAAGAGCTAATTGATATCTTCCATAAATGGGAACTTCAGGCAGTAGTAGCGGGTTCAGTAATTGAAGAACCCGTAGTGAGAATACTCTACCAAGGTGAAATAGAAGCAGAAGTCACCGCCACTGCCCTAGCGGATGATACTCCCATCTATGAGCGAGATTTATTGACCGAACCTCCCGCTTACGCCAAGGAAGCTGCCCAATGGAGGGTAGACAGTTTACCAGGATGTGATTATCAGGGCATAGATGTTCAGGGAACATACAAAACCTGGAACGAAATTTTGTTACAACTTTTAGATACCCCTACTATCGCCTCTAAACAATGGGTATATCGTCAATACGATCATCAGGTACAAAACAATACCATTTTGTTCCCTGGTGGAGCAGATGCAGCCGTAGTTAGGGTACGCCCCATAGATGCTAAACCTGGAAACTGCACTATTGGAGTAGCTGCAACTACTGACTGTAATCCTCGTTATGTCTATCTCGATCCCTATGAGGGAGCAAAAGCTGCCGTGGCAGAAGCAGCCCGTAATCTAAGTTGTGTAGGAGCCGAACCCTTGGCTGTGACGGATAATCTCAATTTTGGTAGTCCCGAAAAACCAGTCGGCTACTGGCAACTAGCTAATGCTTGTCAAGGGTTGGCTGATGCCTGCCGAGAGATGTCTACTCCTGTCACTGGAGGAAATGTTTCTCTCTATAACGAAACTCTAGACTCTGATGGCAATCCTCAACCAATCTATCCTACCCCCGTCATTGGCATGGTGGGTTTAGTCCCCGATATTACTAAAATTTGTGGACAATCCTGGACTAGGTCAGGAGACATAATTTATCTTCTTGGTTACTCCTCAACCTCCAACACTTCAATTAGTATTAGTTCTCAATCTACTCCATCTTCTCTTGGTGCCTCGGAATACTTAGCAGCAATCCATCAGACGGTGGCTGGTAAACCCCCAGTAGTTGACTTTGCCTTAGAAAAAAGTGTTCAAGCAGCTTGTCGTTATGGCATCCGTCAGGGCTGGATTCAATCAGCTCACGATTTAGCTGAGGGAGGACTAGCCATTGCCCTAGCTGAAGCCTGTATCGGAAATGATCTAGGGGCAAGGGTAAGTATTCCTGTATCTGAGTCGCAACGTTTAGATGAAGTGTTGTTTGGTGAAGTTGCCAGTCAAATCGTTGTGTCTATTAATCCAGAAATGATTGATACTTGGGAAGCTTATTTGCACGATCATTTAGTTAATCACTGGAAAAAAATTGGTAGGGTTGGTCACCCCCAATCAGACCTAAATATTTTAACAAACGATAATCTTTCGTTAATTAATGTTAGGATCTCTGAGTTGGCAATTGTCTGGTCACAGGCGATAAAAAATAGATTAGTTCCCTAGATTATATTAGCAAAATTTTCAACTAAGTAAGCTTTTTAGGGGGTCTAGATAAGCTCTTAGATCTATCTAGTTTGTCCCAAGCATTAAATAAAATTTTTTTTCAAAACGGATTAGTCTAGAAGATATATTAGAGCATATTTTTTACGTTGTAAGTATTTATTTACCCCAAGGTTAGGAGCAAGCCGATACCATGATACCACAACAATCTTTCGAGTTGACAGAAGATTCTGATTCTTTAATGAGTGTTGAGCGTGATGATAAACCAGAAGAAGCCTGTGGGGTATTTGGGGTGTATGCCCCAGAAAAAATCTTAGAAGTAGCCAAACTGACGTACTTTGGTCTTTATGCTTTACAACACAGAGGGCAAGAATCAGCAGGAATCGCTACTTTAAGTAAGGGCGATATCTACTGTCATAAAGATATGGGATTGGTATCTCAAGTCTTTAACGAAGAAATCTTAGAGCAACTTCCAGGGGAAGTTGCTGTTGGTCACACTCGCTATTCAACCACTGGCTCTAGTTTAAAAGAAAATGCTCAACCCGTTGTTTTAGACAGCAGGCTAGGTAAATTAGCTTTGGCTCATAACGGTAACTTAGTTAATGCCGTAGAACTTCGCCAGCATTTGATCCAAAAAGAGGCGAATTTTATTAGCTCTACCGACTCCGAAATGATTGCTTTGACCATAGTTGATGAGGTCAACCATGGCAAAGATTGGATTGAAGGCGCAATTAGTGCCTTTAAACTATGTAAAGGGGCATATAGCTTAACTATTGCTACTCCTGAAGGTTTGATGGGTGTGCGCGATCAAAATGGGATTCGTCCATTAGTAATTGGTATTCTATCAGGAGAAGAGGGGGAAAAAGAACGCTATGTTTTATCTTCCGAAACCTGTGGTTTAGATATTATCGGTGCAGAATATGTGCGGGAGGTTGAGCCAGGAGAGCTAGTATGGATTACTGATTCAGGTTTGGTTTCAATAAAATGGGCAAAAAAAGCCCATAAAAAGCTCTGTATCTTTGAAATGATCTATTTTGCTCGTCCTGATAGCGTTGTACATAACGAGACTCTTTATAGCTATCGTATTCGCCTTGGTAGACAGCTTGCTAAAGAATCTTTTGTTGATGCCGACTTAGTAATTGGTGTTCCTGATTCGGGTATTCCCGCGGCGATCGGATTTTCCCGTGGATCTGGACTTTCTTATGGTGAGGGACTAATTAAAAATCGCTATGTGGGACGTACCTTTATTCAACCTACCCAAAGTATGCGCGAGGCAGGTATTCGCATGAAGCTCAATACTCTCAAGGACGCTTTGCAGGGTAAAAGAATTATTATTGTCGATGACTCCATCGTACGAGGCACAACTAGCAAGAAGATTGTTAAAACCCTGAGAGACGCAGGGGCAACTGAGGTACACATGAGAATTTCTTCTCCTCCTGTAACTCATCCTTGTTTCTATGGTATCGATACCGACAACCAGGATCACCTAATCGCTGCTACAAAGTCTGTTAAGGAGATTAAAGAACGTATTGGTGTAGATACTTTGGCATACTTGTCTTGGGAGGGAATGCTAGAAGCAACCAGAGAGGATCCCGATCATTTTTGTTCCGCCTGCTTCACTGGTGACTATCCCGTTACTATCCCTGAAGATGTTAGACGTTCTAAGTTGATGTTAGAAGAGAGTGAACTACCAGACACTCACCCTATCGGGTAGAGTGCTGGCTTCCAAATTCATCGGCAACAGCAACAACAGTTGACTTACGTCCTCTGGGTTGTCTTACATTGCCTCCTTTGGCAGTGTCTCGCGTCCCGCAAGACAATATTCTGATACCTTCATCTCTGCAATTTTTGGCTGCGTTAATATCTCTATCGATGCCTTTAGTAAGGCAACTGGGGCAATCCCAAGTACGGATATCAAGGGGCAAGTTATCAACTACATTCAGGCAGTTATTGCAAGCTTTGCTTGAAGGAAAGAATCTATCTATTTGTAGAAAAACTTTCCCTTCTTTTTTGCACTTGTACTCAAGAAAATTAAGGAACATTCCCCATCCGCAGTCACTGATAGCTTTTGCCAGCTTGTGGTTGCGAACCATTCCTTTTATATTTAAATTCTCGCAAACGATGACTTGGCTTTTGTCTATCAATTTACGAGACAGTTTATGTAAAAAATCTTGACGAGCATTACTTATCTTTTCGTGCGCTCTGGCTACTAACCTTCTAGCTTTATTTCTAGAGTTTGAACCTTTTTGCTTTCTAGATAATTTTTGCTGCTTACGTTTTAGATTACGCTCATGTTTTTTGAGATGTCGTGGATTATCATATTTGCTTCCATCGCTTGTAATGCCAACTAACATAATTTTATTAGGAGCTAAATCATAGATCTTATTGACAAAGGAAATGATTTCCTTCGTGACATTAGCAACTTTTCTACCAGGATTATCGGTGAGGTCTGTAGCAATAACTATTGCTTTTTCCCAAGTAATCCAATAAATGCGCATGCGACATTGATTAGGTTTATAATCTGTCTGCGACTCCCAGAAAAAAAACGTATCTATGTCATTTGCTTTTGCAATATCAAAGTCATTTTTCATAATACGCAAAAGGTATACATTTGATTAAAGAAGCAGGTATAATACCTTGACATGATTTGTAAACGATGTCTGACCTTTAGCGGACATAGAAATAATTACTAAGCCTTTCAATAGGATAAAGTATTCAGAGTAACAAAAAGCTTACAATCCTTTGATTACGATGTGTCGCTCATTGTCAAAATAAATTAAGCCTTGGCTTTGGAAATTTCCTAATATTTTGGTGATTGTTATTCTACTAGTGCCAATTACATCGGCTAAATGACTGTGAGTAAAACGTATTGGTAAACGAGTATCATCAACCAGAGGTGTTCCAATTTCATGTTTAAGCATCAACAGTAACCGTCTTAAACGCTCTTCAAAACATCTAATAGCGATAATTGTCAATAGCTGTTGTGATTTTACCAAGCGATCGCAAAGTTGATCGATAAGTTGTCTTCTCAAGATAGGAGACTTAGCGATATCCTGCGGAGAATAGTATCTGATATAAACATCGGACAAAGCTATGGCACGGTAAATTACAGAAGAGTGATTAAAACTATTTTCAAAAGTACTATTAGCTGTCAACCAGCCTACGATTACTTCATTGCCATCTTGTTGAATTCTGCTTAATTGCACTACACCCCGATTAACTTGCCAGACTCCTAAATCATCTAAGAAGTGAATTTCGTCTTCTTTTCTATATACCTTGAAGAGATGTTCTTTTGCTTTACTCTCTAAACTTAGATTCAAACTTAGTTCTTGACTCATAAAATGCAGTTCTATGGGTTATTCAGCAATATAATGTCGAAAACGTGTCTAAATTCCCATCTTTTCGACACACTTTATGAGATCGGACTATCCAAGCTTCAACTAGTTGCAATGAGAGTCACTGCCTCAAATATCACATCAAATATCACATAGTTGTCTAGATTCGTCTGACCTTTAGCGGACATAGTAATAGCTCAAATTCAGTAGCAAATCTCTAGACTTTTGGTGATATCTCGATAATTTTTAATAATCTGATTAATCCCTTATTCAAAATGCGATCGGCTTATATATGTAACCTATCTCAGATAGCGTTTATTTAGATCAGCCAGATAGCTATCCTAAATATTGGGGATTCCAGTTAATCAGGACTTCTTCTGATCCAAACGTGCCGCTGATTCCAATGCTGTTTTGTTTCTGGCTCTTTGGGCATATTGCTGTAAATGTTTGACATCCATTCCGCTAAGAATACTCAAATCTTCTAATTCAATTCCTCGCATCAGCATTTCTACACACCAAGTTTGTCTTGTTTGTTCAATAGTAGGAGATTCTCCTTGAGGAGTTAGCAGATCTGCGGTCAAATTTTGCCAAATTGCTTGTAACTCGGCTGCGGTGATAGCGTCACTTGCATCATTAATAAAAATTGCTGGCTGTTGATCTTTACGGCTTTTCAACCACTGAATTAGAGGATTAACACTGGTTGAGCCATAACGAAAACCCAATATCCACTGATTTAGAGGGACTTGCCGCTCTTGCCCATAATTGATCTGTAGAATATGTTGTTGTGGTTCCACTACGGAATGCGATCGCTCTAAATGTAAGACTTCTGCTACGGATAAACCAGCCCCAAATAACACGTATACTAAGGCATATTCTTGCTTGCCCGTTTTTTTTGCTTTACGAAATAGCGATCGCACTAAGCTAGCAGGTAAATCTGCTACTTCCTCTGGTTCAACTCTAACAATGCTAGTTTCCGTAACGTTTGATGTGCCATCTAACCCTGAGAAAGCCCCTTGTAAGAATAAATTTACCAAGCTCTCTAAGAAATCATCCTGCTCATCCCAATAAGTATAATTTTCGGTACTTGATTCCACCACAAAATAGCCGACCAGTAAAAAATTAAACAGATTAACTATTTGCTCAGGAGTGAGATAACTTTCTAAGTTCTCTTGGGCGATCGCTTTCTCCAAATACTCTGCCACATAACGATTTGCCTCACTTAGCCCTTTGCCCAAAGCCATTCTATTTTCTATAGGATAGTTCCCCGCCTCCCCCACAAGAGAGCGAATTAAATCTGGTGCTTTACTTAAAGTGCGTAGGGTTTCTTGAGCGTATTCTAGTAAGAAATCTGCAACATTGTTTTTGGCGTTAGCTCGTTCTACTAAGGCGTGAACTAATTTGGCAAATACTGCTGAATCTTGAATCACTGCTAAAAGCAAGCGGTACTTGTTGCCGAAATTACGAAACAGGGTAACTTCGTTCACCTGGGCGCGTTCGGCAACAGCTTTAGTCGTCGTTTCTGTGACACCCCTTTCCGCAAATAAATCTAGGGCTGCTTCAATTAGACGTGCTTTGGTGGACTTTCGGGGAATAGACATAAAGATGGGAAGCAATAGTTTAGGCGAACCAAGTCAAGCTAAATCGAGAACGTAACATCACATAATTTGATCGGTATTGATTTGCTCGGAAGCATGGCAATTGACCACTAGCTAATGACAGATAACAGTTTTTATTGTTTAATGTTATTTCATGCCAAATTACTCAGACAGTATTAATTTCAACTATTTGTTTCTATTTTAAACGTCTAGTGTGAATTCAAAATAAGAGTGATTCGTTTTTCAGCTATAAGCTATGTCCACAAGTTTAAACCAAAAAGATGTAAGTAACACTTGCATTGATTAAAAATAACTGTTACAATAAGATATGTAAGCGACACTTGCAAATCTTATTTAGTATCTTTTAGAGATCAGCCGAGTGAAAGTCTTACACGGTACGTGCAGAGTGCGTAACCTCTACCTTTAAAATACTTTAGGACAAGTTTAGTAATGACACAGCAATTGATTGCTCCCAAGATTCGACCATCGGCTCAAGCAGAAGAAAAGCTACAGCTATGCTGGGTAAACATTATCTTCTTTGGAGCTTTTCATGTAATAGCATTATGTGCAGCACCTTGGTTTTTCTCATGGTCGGCTTTGGGAGTTGCAATATTCTTCCACTGGCTAACTGGTAGCATTGGTATTTGCTTGGCATATCACCGAATTTTGACCCATCGCAGTTTAGAAGTACCAAAGTGGTTAGAGCGTATTTTAGTTACCTGTGGCGCACTGGCATTACAAGGTGGTCCTATCTTCTGGGTTGCGGGACACAATTTGCATCATGCTCATACCGAAGACAACGACAAAGACCCCTACTCTGCAAAAAGAGGTTTTTGGTGGAGTCACATGGGTTGGTTGATGTACAAGCAAGATAAGTATTTTGATTACGACCAATACAAAAGATATGCTCCCCGCGTCGATAGAGATCCTTACTATCGTTGGTTGAATAACAATTATATTTATTTACAAATTGCTTTGGGTCTTGCTTTATACGCTTTAGGCGGTTGGTCTTGGGTCATCTACGGCATCTTTGTCAGAGCAGTAACTTTATGGCACTGTACCTGGTTGGTTAACTCGGCGACACACTTCTGGGGTTACAAAAACTTTGAGTGTGATGATGGTTCTCTTAACAACTGGTGGGTTGGTATTCTAGCTTATGGTGAAGGCTGGCACAACAACCACCACTTCAAACCTCGTGTTGCTAAAGCAGGTCAACGCTGGTGGGAAATAGACGTTACCTGGTGGGCAATTCAAGTATTGCGAGTTCTGGGATTAGCTAAAAAAGTAGTATTTTAAAATAATTTTAATCTAAACTTAGCTAAATAAATAATATTATGCGATCGCTTTAACAAGAAAGGCGATCGCTTTTTCATTGTTCGGTGATTAATTTAGTTGTTAATCGCAGCTTTTTTATACCTCTAGACTGTAAGCTATATAATTTATTAGCTAGATTTTAGTTAGCTAATAAAACTCTAAAATTTGTGTACTGATTCCTCATAAACGTCTATAAGATATGAGATTTTGGGAATACTAAGCTAGTAGATTATATAGTTACTACGCTTCACGTATGGCAATCAAAACTACAACAATCATGTACTCGCAAAGGGTCAAGATTCTACAAAGTCAAGAAAGAAGATCATTTTCGAGGCTTCAAATCTAAACAAATAAACCTACATTCCGCAGGTTCCTCAACAGAGGAAATAATATTTTTGACAGGCTGAACCGAGGAAGCGCAAAATGTGTCTTTGTGAATCGTTTAACTTAATCGACCATTTTCGACCATCCACCCAAACCAAATGCACGGACTGAAAACATTGCAGCACCCAACGCAGTGTTGGTCGCTCTGTTGCCTTACCCCGTTGATTGGGAATCGTTTCTATTGCCTCGGCTAAAGATTCCGCGAAGTTGTCGTTGACCGATGCTGTAGACCAACAAACATAAGCCCATAATCATGGCCAGGGCGGCTACTCGCTGAGGTAACTTGACAAACATCCGAGAGGCAAAAAAGAGGGGGTCTTTGAGGAATCGAAAGCCTCGTTCACACGACTGCTGATTTTTGTACTCTTGCAGAATCGTCTCATTTGGCCACAGCTGATCATCGAGCAAGTTAGTCGCCAAAATGAATCGTCCTGCTTGGGTTCGCTGGGCTTCAACTGCTGCTTCATTGAGGGCTAAAGTCCCTTGAATATGATAAGTGTAGCGTTTTGGTGACTCTCCTTTGCGGGGACGACCAGGTCGTTCATAGTGAGGCTTCAATTGTACCTCAATGTCAGTCAAGCGATGATACTTAAGCTTTTTGTCAAAGGCGTTGGCCGCATCTAGGGCATCAGTCTCACAAGCGAAGGGATGAGCACTCAACTCTTTAAGTGCTTTGGCTTGTTTGGTTTTCGCCTTGGCAATACGCTTGTCTAATTGTTTGAGGTCAGCTTGTTGGCGCGACTCGCTTTGGACCACCAACCAGCGCTGGCGAACTCCCGCGTAAGTGCTACACACTTCGACCATGGTGTAGTTGTCCCCGCAACTGGGTATGAACAGCTCCGACGGTAGAGTCTGCATCAACTGTTGCGCCTCGGCAATGGTGGCAGGAACACGGCTAATCCAAGGAGTCTCTCCTAAGGCTTGAAGATTCTCTTCACTGTAGAGGGCGGCATCAGCCACGTAAACTTCAGGTTGGGCTGCTTTCCACTGCTGCCGAAATTCCGCGAGCACTTCGGTGAATACGGCTTGGTCATTATCATTGCCATTACCCACTCGTAAGTACAACGGAACATCACCATCTCCACTGGTAATCATTGCTCCTAGTAAACTGCTTGAGATCGGGTCGATAGTCTCTCGAATAGCCGTGGGTAATCTCAATCGGTACTGCTTCGGCATTCTCTTCGGCTTCTTTCTTGGGGGAGATTGCACCACCCGATTGCTCTTCTGGCTCAATCTCCTTCTCTGGCTGGTCATTGAGGTATTTCCCTTGCACACACATGCTACTTCCATCAAGGTGGACTTGTTTAATGCTTACCCCGAAACGTTTCACTGCTGCCAGGGACAGCTCCATGAACACACGGGTTAATCCTTTCTTATAGAGCTGGTCCAGAACCCGACCGATGCGACTATCATGTTTGGTGTTCTGGTTTTACTCCTTGACCAATCAAGTGTTCCGTGGCTTTGCCCACGAAGAATTGACTAAACAGGTACAACGGTGCTGTCAGAAACCCTAAGCAGTTGAGAATAAGAGCTTTGACTACATGCCCAGCACTGATTTCTTCTAGGGGATGGGTCCCTAGCAAGCGATTGATAATTTCGACCATCCCGATTTCATCTACTATGCCTGCAATGATTCCGAGATGGTTAACGTCCTGAACATCGATTTCAATAGGTTGGTTCTGGTTCAATGGCTCAAATTGAAAGACTTTCAATAAATATCTCATCTTTCAGCCAACCTGCTGAATGTAGGATATAAATAATTAAAGATAACTATATAAACAATCAAAATGAAATACAGAAGATGCCGACCCGAAAAGCGGATTTATCGCAACTTAGCCTTGGGAATTATAACTTTTCTGATCCTCGCTACAGTTTTGCCTGTAATGACTTCTTTCGGAATATCTTAAACGTCTAATGTGAATTAAAACTGACTTTTGGGATAGCTTCCGCCGTATAAATACTATTGTTTCGAGTTGTCAAAGAGTAGCCACCCTTGCTAGACTATTTGAGTTTTCACGTAGTTTCTAAAAGCTAAGAGCTAAAAGCTAAGAGCTAAGAGCTAAGAGCTAAGAACTAAGAACTAAGAGCTAAGAGCTAAGAGCTAAAAACTAGCAAATCTCACCTCAACCAGATTTAATCCTATGTCTGAAACAAAGGCAAGAGTAAAGTAAAGAAATAATAGACCAAGGGAGCAGTGAACACATAGCTATCTGTCCTGTCTAAAATACCTCCATGTCCAGGAATTAGTTGACCCGAATCTTTGACCCCTGCATCGCGCTTCATCATCGATTCTGTCAGATCTCCCAGGAGGCTAGTAATGCCAATTAACGTCCCTAGCATAATGCCACTAATCTGCCAGGCAGGAAAATGAAAATACCAGGCTCCTAATTCAGCGACAATCAAGCTACCAAGCACCCCGAAAACTGCTCCTTCAACTGTTTTCTTCGGGCTAATATCTGAGAGTCTAGTCCGACCAAAGTTTTTTCCCATCGTATATGCACCAATATCTGCTGCCCAAATACATGCCATGACTAGAAAAGTTAGGGTTAAAGCAGTGGGAAACTGGCTGGGATTAAGCCAAGAGTCTGGCCAATAGCCATCTAAGGGCAAGTTACTCCCGTTACTAGTGTTAGGAAGATTAACCCTTAAACGAACCCAAAAAGTGGGCAAATAGCCTGAATAGAACAATCCCAGAATGGAACTAGAGATATCAGCAATGGTTGCTATTTTTGGTTGAAATAGCAGATAAAAGCAAATAATTGTTCCTCCCAGACAAAACATCGCATCGGTTACTGTGGGAGCAACAGTAGCACTAAGCAACAGAAGTAGAGAGACAATTAAGGTGGTTTTGCCAGCGGGTTCAACTCCTTTGGCACGAACTAAACGAAAATATTCCCGTTGCGCCAAGACAATTAAAATACCAATACCAAGAGTAAAATACCAGCCTCCAAGAATAATCATTCCTAGAGCTAAGGAAATCGCAACTACTGAGCTAACTATACGAGACAAGGGCATAATGCGTTGCTGCTACAAACGCGAAATTAAGGTAAAAATTAAGTTTAAGTCAACCTTATGAAAGGTTAACAAATTACTGGATTAAGTCCTAACAATTCTCGAGAAAAAAATTAAGTATCGCTATTACCTATAGCTTTTCTCCACTGAGAATAAACATGGGATTTACAGCAGCAAACGTCTGATGAATCCCTCTCGTTTCCAAGCGGTTAACGGCAGACTGTACTACTTCTATATTTCGAGCCTGAAGCTCTGATAACCCCTCGGAAATAATATACAAATTTTCTAGACTATTGACCGTGGCGACAATTCGCCCCTCTGGCTGGAGATATTTCCAAGTTTGCCTAAGAATATCTTTAATTGGTTTTCCTCCTTCGATGCAAACCAGATTTGGTTTAGGCTGTATATCTTGAAGACATTCTGGTGCGCTGCCTTGAATAACATTAACATTATCAACAGCAAAGCGATCGCAATTGCGTTTAATCAATTTTGCCACTTCATCATCCCTTTCAATAGCAATTATTTTTCCTTGAGGGCAAAGTAACCCCAGTTCCACGGGAATTGTTCCTGTCCCTGCGCCAATGTCCCATAAAACTGAATCTGGCTTCATCCGCAAGGAGGAAATAATTAAAATTCGTACTTCTCTTTTGCTCAAAGGAATTCCTGGTAAACGTTCAAATAGTTGGTCAGGAATTCCAGGGGTTTTATAGGGCCAGAGCATAATTTTATTGTTAGTTGTTATTGGTCATTTGTCATTTGTCATTTGTCATTTATCATCTGTTATTCCTGTCTTTTTAGCAGCATCTTATTTAGTTTATTCGCCTAATTGAGTATTTGTATGGTTTGGAGAGTAGGATCGTTACACCCTGTAATAGTTCCTCCCGCAGCCAAGATCTGCCGTAGATAGTTAATTGTCTCGGGAGTAATTACTTCTCCTGGCATCAATAAAGGAATTCCTGGAGGATAGGGACAGATTAACTCCCCACAAAGGCGATCGCTTGCCTCGTTGAGGGCTATAGTTTCAGTACTGGCAAAATAAGCATCTCTTGGGGAAACTTTTGAGGGATGAGGGATAAAGGATAAGGAATAAGGAAAAGATGGTGTAGGCAGAATAGTTTGAACTGTAGTTTTTTGAGTAAGGGTATTACAAGCTTCAATGAGGTTTTGAATATCTTCGACGGTATTGCCCAGGGAAATAATAAAAGTGAGATGTTGTAGCAAAGGAAGTTCGCAGGTAACCCCTAGCTGTTCATGTAATATTTCGTCAGCTTCAAAGCCCGTTATGCCCAATTTTGAGACGTTGATAGTTAGTCTAGTATGGTCGAAGTATTGACCACCAGGCTGTATTTTTGATGGGAGAATAGATAAGTTAGGAATCTCGGCTATCGTAGTTCTCGCTTCGGCAGCTAATGCAATAGTTTGACTCATTAATTCTTCACCTTGCGTTGCCATCTGTTGCCTTGCAGCATCCAAAGAAGCCAGGAGAAGATAACTAGGACTAGTAGATTGAACTAGCTGTAAGGCTCGACTCATTCTCTGACTGCAAACGAGATCCCCTTGAAGATGCAGCATAGATGCCTGAGTCATGGCACTCAAGGTTTTATGAGTAGACTGCACCGTGAGATCTGCACCGATACTCATCGCCGAGGGAGGTAAATCATGATGAAAAGCAAAATGTGCGCCGTGAGCTTCATCTACCAATAAAGGAATATTATATTGATGAGCAAGATTGGCGATCGCTTTTAAATCGCTACATACTCCCTGATAGGTGGGGTGCAGCATCATTACCGCTTTAGTATCGGGATGGTCGATTAAGGCTTGTTTTACCGCTGCGATCCTTACGTTGTAGGTTAATCCTGATCGAAGATCATATTCAGGGTTAACAAAAATCGGTATTGCTCCCGAGAGGATTAAACCGGCGATCGCTGATTGATGAATATTTCTGGGTAGGATGATTTTATCTCCAGTACCACAGGTGGCTAAAATTGCTGCCATAATGCCACAAGTTGAACCATTAACCAGAAACCAGGTTTGGGCTGCACCAAAAGTCTTAGCAGCTAACTGTTGTGCCTCTTCAATTACCCCGACTGGAGCAAATAAATTATCTAATTCTGGTAATTCTGGTAAATCCGCTGCAAATACTGCTTTGCCAACCAAATCCTGGATGCGACGACTAGTTCCTCGACCTTTTTTATGTCCTGGGGCGTAAAAAGCTGCATGAGGTTTTTGAGCAGATTTCCTCAAAGCGTCTAACAAAGGTGCTTGACTTAAATCATTTATCATTGAGTACGAAAGAGTATGAATTCAAAATAAGAGTGATTCGTTTTTAAGCTATAAGCCTTTGGTAGACAAATACTCTTATCACCTCTTAAATAATCTCCCATTCTTTAGTTTAAACTCTAGATTGACCAACGGATTTAACACTTGATCAAATCACAGCAGTTTTGTCTTAAGAAAGCGATAGCCTGACTGCATTTGCCTAGACCACAAAATCCGTTAGAATCAGGCGATTCTCTGTTTGGTAACTAGACAGTGATGATATTGCTTAATTTAAACTACTGGGGATTCGATTTAATCTTGAGAGGTTTTATCAGATAATAGAAACTGGAGTTTTTAATTCAAGATCACAGTGAAAAAGTTAATTCGCGGTTTAGATAAGTTTAGACAAACCTATGTCAGTAGCCATCAAGATCTTTTAGAACAGCTTTCCCATGGTCAAAAACCTAGAGTGTTGTTTATCACCTGTTCTGATTCTAGAGTCGCTCCTAACTTAATCACTAATACTGATATCGGGGAATTATTTGTCATTCGCAACGCAGGTAATATTATTCCTCCTTATGGCGCAGCTAATGGCGGAGAAGGAGCAACAATCGAATATGCGATTAATGCTTTGGGGATTGAGCAGGTAATTATATGTGGACATTCCAACTGCGGGGCGATGAAAGGGCTACTCAAGCTCAATAAGCTGCAAAAAGATATGCCCTTAGTATACGATTGGCTCAAACATGCAGAATCAACCCGTCGTCTAGTACAAGAGAATTATCCTCACTATCAGGGAGATGACCTAATTGAAGTTTTGGTAGCAGAAAATGTTCTGATTCAGATTGATAATCTCAAAACCTATCCCATAGTCAGAGCTAGGTTACATCAGGGAAGGCTTAAGATCTATGCTTGGATTTACAACATTGAGACAGGGAATGTTTTGGCTTATGATGCTCGTACCCATACTTACATTCCCCCTGAAGGACAATTACTAGACGAAGAAACAGAAACAGTGCGTTCTTTTGTCGCTTGTGGCGATCATAGTTCACTAACGCCGATTAAAAAAGAGTTAGAATCCCTATTAAAAATTTCTCCCGAAACCTCAAGTGCTGCTGAAGAAGCAACGCGATCGCTTTTGACTTTGTTTGATAAAGCACGGCGTATGGGAATGAATAATATAGAGCTACAAAATTACCACTCCCTATTTTCCGAATCTGTCCAGCTTTGGGCAGAAAAAATGTATTCTCGCGCCTGAATCAATTAAATTTGATTCGAAGAAGCTAAAAGCTAAGAGCCAAGAGGGTGAACGAAAAAAGGTGTGGCAGTTAAACAATAGAGAAGCTTTGAGTAACGAGTAACGAGTAAATACTTATTACTCATTACTTATTACTCATTACTCATTACTTATTACTCATTACTTTAAAATGCGAAAATTAATTGTTGCCACCGTAAATTTCGCTCACCCGAGCCAAGAGCTTTATCAAAGTTAACTTTTTTCAACTCTCAATAGCTAAACAATATGGAAGTTATCCCCGCAATAGATCTGCTAGATGGCAAATGTGTTCGTCTTTATCAAGGTGATTATAATCAAGCTTCAATCTTTAGTGATAATCCTGTAGAAATTGCTCGTCAGTGGGCAGCAGAAGGTGCAACCAGACTACACGTAGTCGATCTAGATGGAGCAAAAGCGGGAAAATCCCTTAATCTATCAGTGATTGAGGCGATCGCCAAAGCAATTGCTATTCCTGTTCAGGTTGGAGGGGGTTTACGCGATCGCGCTGGAGTCTCAAGATTATTAAATACAGGAGTACAGCGGGCTATTTTAGGCACAGTAGCTGTAGAAAAACCGGAGTTAGTCACAGAACTATGTAATGAGTTTCCTGAGCAAATCGTGGTGGGTATTGATGCCCGTAACAGTAAAGTGGCTACTAGAGGATGGTTAGAAACTTCAGAAGTCGCTGCTACAGATTTGGCACAACGTATGGCACAACAGGGTGCAGCAGCAATTATCTATACTGATATTCATCGTGATGGTACCTTGTCTGGTCCCAATATGCCAGCCTTAAGAGAATTAGCCGAATCAATCGATATTCCTGTAATTGCTTCGGGGGGTGTAAGTTCTCTAACTGATCTATTAAGTCTCTTAAGTTTAGAATCTGCTGGAGTTACAGGTGTGATCGTCGGTCGGGCGATATACACAGGGGATGTTAGTCTTAAAGAAGCAGTCCGGGCAGTTGGCGATGGACGTTGGCAAGATATTCCCCCCGATACTGGCAGTTTTATTGTTTAGTGTAGGAGTTGCAGCAACTATTAGCTTTAGCAATATCCTTGATCTTTTCTGCTGTCAATTTACACCTGGAATATTTTCTTGATTAGTATCTTGATGCTCTTGAGTAAACTTGCCCAAATAAAAGTCTAGGCGATCGCATTTCTTGAATAGGGTGCGATCGCTGTAAACAAAATTCAACTGATAGAATATTCTAAAGCTATCCAACTGAAAAACAATGGTTTCGTCAACCACCAAGCTAACTATCGAAGAGTTCTTTGAATTGCCCGAAGGAGATCGTCCTTATGAACTTGTAGATGGTCAAGCTATTACTAAAATGTCTCCAAAATCTTTTCATTCTGCTGTGCAAGCTGCTTTAATAATCTTGCTGCAAAATTGGTGTCAGGGAAAAGGGCGAATTTATCCAGAATGGGCAATTAAACTTAAAAGAAATGGAGTTGACTGGGTTCCTGTTCCCGATCTAACCTATATTTCTTACAATCGTCTAAGTACAGATTGGATATTGGATGAAGCTTGTCCTGTTGCACCTGAATTAGCGATCGAAATTATTTCACCAGGACAAAGTTTTGGCGACTTGGCAGAAAAAGCCACAGATTATTTACAGGCTGGTATTGCTATAGTTTGGTTGATTGATGCAAAATCTCAAAGTATCACGATCTTTTATCCTGATACTTTGCCTAAAACTTTTAGAGGTACTTCAGCGATAACTGATGATTTATTACCAGAATTAGAAATTACTCCCCAGCAAGTTTTCCAACAAGCGGGTTTGATTTGATATTAATGTTCTTGACGTAAACTAAAAATGCCGACAAAAGACTACAAAACAGATTTACTTCATAGATTAGAAAACTCAAATTATGCAGCTACTTACTTAAAAGCTGCCTTACATGAAGCATTATCAGATGGAAATACAGGAGCATTTTTATTAGCATTGAAAAATGTAATGTGTTTGAATAGTTTAAGAAAATAAAAAAGCGATCGCTTGAGCTAACCTGCACCAATACTCTTGATAGTCAAGAGATAACAGCGCACGCCGAATTGTACTGTACGAAGGCAGGAGATCGACCTCAAACAAATCTTTCAATGGTTGTTTGTACGATTTCAACCAATCGCCGATCGCTAAGAATCCTTGGTTGACGGCACGCTACAGCTAGAGTAAACAAAGCCAGACATAGTGGTAGAGAGTGTCTCCTGCCTTGTTTTCTTCTGCGGTCTGGTAAGCCAGCAAATACCCCAACAAGCGCGATTTCAGCCATATTCAATTTAGTGTTTCTAATTTAGCATGATAATCTTACCATTTAGCATGAAATAGCCCTGTTTAATACCTAACTGTTCATTTCATTTATTATTTCTACTATTCCTATTTCATCTATTATTCCAGCTATTATTCCTAAATGATTAATTGTTTGAACTTCAATATTAACCGCTTGATTCATTAAAACAAAGTTTTTACATTATTTTTATTCTTATCATTTTCTCTTAAAAATTAAAATTTAATCTATCTTCCTGGAACCCTGGGAACTATTTAAAATACTTAGATAATCTCGACTTTGCCGATCTCGCTGGGGATAGCGATCGCCAATTTTTGTAATCCTATATATTACATTTAGACATGCGCAATGGGAATTTTACGAAGAATCCTGACTGACTATTATTGAATCGAGGTTCTAGCCTAATGGGATTCTAAAGTTCGCAGGCGATTAGGCGACCCAGAAAGAAGTTTACCATTTTTGACCCATAAGGTGATTTCCACCAATTGCCAGGAAGCCCACCTTCTGATGCATCAAGAGAAAAATCAAAATCATCATAGTCAACTCGTTTGCCATTTTTACGCCAACCTATCTTCTCGGCAGTACGGTGTAAAAATTCGTTGTTTTGCGCTCTAATGCTATCCATATTACCACCGAAACTTTGATAAAGACGCAATTGAACGCTAAAGCCAAAACGGTTATTACTATATTTTTTCCAAAGTTGGTCAATTACCATAATGGCATTGCAGGGAAATTTTTGCAGGTCTTCGGGGGTAATCTCATCTAAGTCTGCTTTGCCACTTATTTCGATCATAACCTTAGTGGTTTCTAAATCTGCCTCTTTCCATTTGTCAGCTGCTAGCAATTCTCTTAGTTTCCCATAGCGATAGGTATCAGTTAGTACCATCAAAGCTTCATCCAATCGTTTCTCTAGAAGAGAAACTCTCTCTGTTAGCAATGATTCGTTCTCTTGTGGACTCGTAGTTAAATCTTTGTCACTTTCCATGTTAAAAGTAGCTTTTGTTAATCACTCTCAATTATTCTATCTATCTAGCGAACTACCTAATATCCTAAAGTAATGTCTTAAGCTTGCTATTTTTTCTCAACCCTGGTCAATTTGTTGAGGAGGACGATAGCGTCTCATACCTTTACTAAGATAAGCCAATAAGAATCCCGTTAAACCAGCCATGCTCCAGGAGAAAAAGTTGGTTGTTGCTGTTGCCATACCAATTAACAGCAACCCTAGTAACCAATAGCGAATATTGATAGAAGATTTGAGTTTTTTAAACTTCATCTTTTCTTTTTTGTTCATTACTCTTTGCTTTTAACATCTTATTGATTATTTTATTTTTTAAGATCTTTCTTAAGTTCTTCTTCTTGTTCATCTTTATTTTCTTGGATGGCTTGAAAAGCAGAACCAATGACAAAGCCTAAAACTGCTCCCCCAATAACTGCAACTGGTCTGCGAGAAGTTCGTTGACTAATAGTATTAACTGCTAAACCAAGCATGGAACCAATAAGAGCAGTCATAATTCCTGAAAAAATAATCATTCTAATATTCATAGCTTTTACCTTTAAAACAATGAGACAATGATATATAACAATTCTCGGTTAAATGAGGTGCATTTTGGATATGTTTGGTGAAAGGGCAAAAGGGAAAACAATCTGTATCTCATGATTCTGAGAACTGCTATAGTTTTGTAACTATATGTAATTATACTTTTATTATCTCAAAATCTTAAAACAATAGTTCAAACACTTTTTATTTTTTATTCTAGAGCTTAAAAGTCTTGATTTTCGTTAGCGACTAAAAACTTTCCAGAGTATTGGTATAATCAGGTTCTCTAAATCTTTCTGTAACAATATGAGCGATCGCAATTCTTTTATCCGTTCTGATTTAGCCCAGTTAGCAGCCTACACACCTCATCCAGGTGGCTCAAGCGCAACTATTGTCGATCGCTTAGACACCAACGAAAGCCCCTTAGATCTACCCGCAGAAATTAAGTCTAAGCTGTCATGGCTATACCAACAAGAGCTAGAAGCTAATCGCTACCCCGATGGCAGCCATGAGCAACTGAAAAAAGCGATCGCTGAATATGTATCTGAGTCGGCTGATGGGAGTACTAGCTTTACAACCGCTAATATTTCCGTTGGGAATGGTTCGGATGAACTAATTCGTTCTTTATTGATTGCTACTTGTCTGGGAGGAGAAGGTTCGATTTTGGTGGCAACTCCCACCTTTTCCATGTATGGCATCTTAGCTAAGACCTTAGGCATTCCTGTGGTTACTGTTGCGAGACGAGAAGATTTTGCCTTAGATTTAGAGGCTGCCCAGCAAGAGATTAAACAAACTAGTAACCCGCCAATTCGTGTCGTGTTTATGGTGCATCCTAATTCCCCTACAGGAAATACCCTGAAAACTGAAGAATTAAATTGGCTGAGAAACTTGCCCGAAAATATTCTGGTAGTAATAGATGAAGCCTATTTCGAGTTTAGCCAAACATCTGCCGTTAGTGAAATAGCTCAACGTCCTAACTGGATTGTCTTGCGTACCTTTTCCAAAGCATTCAGATTAGCAGCTCATCGTGTGGGATATGCGATCGCCCAGCCTAATTTAATTAACGTCTTAGAAAAAGTTCGTCTCCCTTATAATCTTCCCAGCTTTTCGCAAATAGCAGCCAAAATAGCCCTAGAGCAACGCCAATTACTCTTCCCCTTAGTCAATCAAACCATCGCCGAAAGAGAGCGAATTTATCCTCTGATTCAAGCAAACTGTAAGCTTAAGGTGTGGCAAAGTCAGGCTAACTTTCTTTATCTCCGTTTACAAGATCTGGGCAAGGATAACTCAGAAGATATCTTAGCAAACATCGTCAAGCAGCTTAAAGCAGCAGGAACATTGATTCGTCATACAGGAGGCGGTTTACGGATTACGGTCGGTACTCCTGAAGAAAACAACCGCACCCTAGAAAGATTAGCTGCTATCTCTTATAAGTAGATTATTTTAGCGCCTCGATGATGATGAATACTTACACCGAAATCAAGCTGATTAAGCGACCTAGTTCTGCCACTATCACTGCTGATTTATTTGAAGGTATGAAACTGATAGTAATACTGTTGGTAGCTATTAGCTATTAGCCTTAAAAATCATTTGAACTCCTGTTTTAGGAGCAAGGGTGACACCTCTTCTAGCTGGTATTTCAGGTCGATCGCTGGTCAATTCTAAGTCATATTCAGCAACGATTGTTGCCAAAACCAGCTTTAACTCTAACATCGCTAGGGCTTCCCCAATACAACGGCGCTTTCCTCCACCAAAAGGGAAAAACTCATAAGCTGAAAATTCACGTTCCAAAAACCGTTCAGGTTTAAACTTATTCGGTTCAGGATAGACATCTTCTCTCTGGTGCATTAGGTAAATACAGCCCATTAATACCTGTCCTACTTCCAGCTTGTATCCTAATAGTTCAGTGGGTTCTAAAACTGTTCTGGGGAAAGTCAACATTGCTACAGGATAGATGCGCAAGGTTTCTTTACAAACTGCATCTAAATAGGGTAATTTTGCGATCGCCATCGGGTCAGAATTTGCCCCTAAACTAGATATTTCTGCCCGTAATTGAGCTTTGATCTCAGGATAACGATGCACCCAGTATAATCCCCAGGCGATCGCTGAAGCGGTAGTTTCATGTCCCGCCAGCATCAACGTCATTAATTCATCTCGCAATTCGCAGTCTTTCATCCCTTCCCCTGCTTCATCCTGCGCTGACATCATCAGAGAAAGAATATCCTGACGTTGACTACAATCTTCAGTCCTTCTAGTAGCAATCTCTTGATATATGGCTTCGTCAATTGCTTTTTGTTGACGAACAAAATTCCCCCAAGGACTCCAGGCACCTAAATCCTGTTGTAACCAGGGAAAGAAGAGAAAAGCGGAGGTGAGAGTAGATTCAAAAATATTTGCTAGCTTGGTAATGCGCTGCTTCAATTCTGCTGAACGTTCACTATCCTGTAAGCCATAAACTGCTTCAAAGATTACCCATAAGGATACTTGCTGAGTTACTTTTCGCGCAATAAAAGGCTGATTTGGCTCTAATTTGCTGATGGTCTCACGAGTCAAATTACAAATCAATTGACCATAAGCTTGCATTCTCTCACCATGAAAGGGCGGTAATAGTAGCTTACGTCGTTTCTTATGGCGATCGCCTTCGATGAGTAATAACGAATTATCTCCCACCAAAGGTTGCAATAAATTATTATCTTTACTGGATGCAAAATATTTAGCGCGATCGCTAGTTACAATCTGTCGCATCCCCTCAGGATGATTAATAAAGATATACCCATCTCCCCCCGTAATATCGGCATGAAAGATATCGGGAGCTTGTTTAACTGCCGAGTTCATATATTTATCAGGTTTAGCGACCCACTGAAATCTTTGTGCTAGAGATGATTGTTTGAGTCTGGGGATTGATTTCATGACCTTAGATTAAGAAAAATTAAGCTCTCTCCTATTAGTCTAATAATTTTTCCCAAAAGCTGTTGCTCACTAATTATCTCGATATGGCTTGACTGTGTTAATCACCGATTATCGATCACTTATCCTGTTGACTTTTACCTTTAAACCGTTGACTGATTAATTCCCCAGTAGCTATACCTGACAGCACTGCCCCTTCTAGATTACTAGCAACAAAGGCATCTCCTGTCATTACCAAAGGTAATTCTGATAACGCTAAATAGGGTTCAGCATAAAAAGTTTTGGGCAGACTATAATGCCAGCGATGCACCTGATATTTAATTACGGGGGAATCTAAATAATCTGCTGCTGCGGTAAATAATTTATAGGCAATTTCTGCATCATCACTCTCCCAATAATCATTACTAAACTTAGGGGTGGAGTGAAGCGTCACCGCATAACCGTCGGGAGAAATACCCTTTTGATAGTTATCAGCTACCCAAACTAAAGAATCATCTTCTAAAGCTATACCTCCTGGTGCAGGAATATTACTTGGTTTTTCCAATAAAGCTAAAATAGCAATGCAGCTATCGTATTCAATTTGTTCTAAAGAGAATCTAATCTCCAAAGGTAGAACGATCAAAGAAGCATCTAATAAAGACAAAGATTGGGGTATAGGAGGAGTCATCACTATCATGTCTCCTTGATATTGTTGATCGCTATCTGTTTCTATTTGCCATTGCTTGTCATAGCTAAGCTGGATCACCTTAGTACTAGTATGGACATCTAAATCTTGTGCCAAATACTTGGCAATTCCGCGAGTGCCATTCACTCCGCAGTAGCGAGGCTGACCATCTGCTTCAGCAAAACCCTGACACCATTCTTTAATTACACCCTGTCGTAACCAATCATCTACCCAAACCTGAAATTGGGGGCTTTTGACGCTGAAATATTGAGTGCCATAATCAAACACTCCTTCGATAGAATCTCCTTGACTCAAGCGACGGGTAGCTAAACGCCCCCCGATACCTCTACCTTTATCTAATACAGTTACCTGGATTCCCCTACGTTGCAAAACAGTGGCAGTAATCAATCCTGTAATGCCCCCACCGATAACAATACAGTTAGAATTTGTGATTGGGCGATCGCTACTAGGCATCATTGACATCATTAAAGATATTGAATTATTTTTTAATCTTTCTTTGGGATTGATTAGCGTATTTGTACTTGACTCGATTAAGCATTTTGCAGGTTTGAGTCACTATTCTTTTCTCGACAAAAATCTTTTCCTCAACAAAATATTTACATAATCTATAAGTCTTAGTACAGTGCAAAAGTTTAAAAAGTAGTCAGAAAAAGGATTCGATGAAAAGTAACTATATGCGAAGCGGCTTGCACCCATTCGGGCATAAACCCTCGAATGGGGGTATCCTTTAGGACACTTCACTCATGACAACCCTATGGGTAATGTTAACTTGCTAGGCAATAACTTGAAAACCCACTTAAAATGGCATGGAGCAAGACTAAGTTTTTTAGCACTATTTTTCATTTCTTTGTTTCGAGTTAAGACTGTCAATTTAGTAGATTTATCCATCGAGTTTAAAGGCAAAGCCAAAGATGTCTGAGATGAATTAGCTTTGCTCGACTTCAATTTTTTTAGCTTTTAGCTTTCAGCTACTAGGGTTTTGACATACGCTTATACCCTTGTTCTTTAGAAGACTTGTTTACCGTTTGTTAAGCTGTATATTCTAGTACTAAAGAAAAATAACTACTAGTTCAGAACTATGCTTTTTAGACAGTTATACGATCACGAGTCTAGTACCTATACCTATTTGATTGCCGACACATCAACCAGGGAAGCTGTTTTAGTCGATTCGGTTTTAGAGCAGGTAGAACGAGATCTGAAACTACTTCAAGAGCTAAACTTGACCCTTAGATATTCTCTAGAAACTCATATTCATGCCGATCATATTACTGGTACAGACAAATTGCGCGATCGCACTGGGTGCCAGGGAGTTGTCCCTATAAATGCTCAGGCAAATTGCGCGGATCGTTTTATTCAAGATGGGGAAACTATTAAATTAGGAGAAGTTGAAATTAAAGCGATCGCAACTCCAGGACACACCGATAGCCACATGGCTTATTTAATTAATCAAGATCGAGTTTTAACGGGAGATGCTTTATTAATTCGTGGCTGCGGACGCACAGATTTTCAAAACGGCAATGCAGCTGCGCTTTATGACTCAGTAACCAAGAGGCTATTTACTCTGGCAGATGATATCTTGGTATATCCTGCTCATGATTATCATGGTCAGACAGTATCTACTATTGGAGAAGAAAAGCAATGGAATCCTCGATTTAAACAGCGTGATTGCCAAGATTTTATTGAGTTAATGAATAATCTCGATCTCTCCTATCCTCGAAAAATGATGGAAGCTGTTCCCGCTAATCAAAGTTGTGGTCAAGTCGTTGCTGATTGAAGATATGGATTTGATAGTTGAGATGATTACTAGATTACTAAAGACTTTTGGTGGGAAATAGAAGCGGATTACAAACCGCAAACAAAATTATTCCCTTTGCCCACCCTACAACTGATTACTGATAACTGATATAAAATGCAACTATTAGATCGAGTTCGTCTAGGTTTGGCTGTTGGTGTGGCAAAAACGGTTACGGGAGTAGTGCGATCGCTTGGTTTAGGTGCTGCTTCTGTCTTGCCAGGAGAAATATCTCGTCGTCTCCATCCCCGTCTATTACCGCTATTATTTGAACAAGTCAGCCAAGGGGTAATTTTGGTAGTGGGGACAAATGGTAAAACTACTACCTCTTTGCTGTTAAAGCAGATTTTGAGTGATTGTGGTTTTGAAGTGGTGCATAATTCCAGCGGTGCTAACTTAATTAATGGCTTAATTACGGCTTTACTCAGTAGTGCTGATCTTACGGGTAAAATATCCGCCGACTATGCCATTCTCGAAGTCGATGAAAATATTTTGCCTTTGCTGTTGAAATACTGCATGCCTCAATATATTCTGGCTTTGAATTTATTCCGCGATCAATTGGACAGATATGGTGAAGTAGATACTATTGCTCAACGGTGGAGTAAAGCAATTGAACCTTTAGCAAAAGATACGACTATTATTTTAAATGCAGACGATCCAACTCTTAGTAGTTTAGGACAGCAACTTCAGCAAAAAGTGCTTTACTTTGGATTAAATGAACCAGAATTATATCTTGATCAGATTCCCCATGCAGTTGATTCAATTTACTGTCCTCTCTGTGGACATCTGCTCGATTATCAGGGAGTTTATCTATCTCATTTAGGTGATTATCACTGTCCTAGCTGTGGTTTTGAGAAAAGCAAAGTTGCTTTAGATAGCAAAGAACATCCCCAGATTTTGATCGGTGTTTACAACAAGTACAATACCCTGGCTGCCAGCGTATTAACTCAAGCAATTGGTATTAAAACCGAAGATATATATAATACCGTCAAAAATTTCAAAGCAGCATTTGGTCGTGCGGAAGAACTAGAAATTGACCAAAAGCAAGTTCGTATTATGTTGTCTAAAAACCCCGTGGGAATGAACGAAACTATCCGTGCCGTCAATAATATTAAAAAGACAGGTAAGTCCCCTGTTACCCTCTTAGTATTAAACGATCGCATCCCCGATGGTACTGATGTCTCCTGGATCTGGGATGTTGATACCGAAGAATTAGTTAAGCTAGGAGGAACTTTGGTTGTGAGTGGCGATCGCGTTTACGACATGGCATTGAGACTTACTTATAGCTTTGAATCAATTGATCACGAACAAACTAATTTTGAACTGATAGTCAAAGAAGATTTACCCGAAGCAATTAGCACTGCACTGAAATACACTAAACCAACGGAAACTTTACATATTATTCCCACCTATTCCGCGATGCTCGAAGTTCGAGAAATTTTGGTAGGACGCAAGATCCTTTGAATGCTGAACTATGCTAATCCTAGTATCATCAATAAATACCAGGAGATTTGAAAACAGTAAGCAAATTAAAATTGGGCAAACTTTATTTAGTGGGAACTCCCATTGGCAACTTAGAGGATATTACCTTAAGAGCAATTCGCATTCTTAAGGAAGTCGATCTCATTGCGGCAGAAGATACTCGCCGTACGGGTAAACTACTACAGCATTTACAAATTAAGACACCTCAAATCAGCTATCACGAACATAACCAAGACTATCGTACTGATGAGTTAATCACTCGGTTGCAACAGGGAACACAAATTGCCCTGGTAACAGATGCAGGTATGCCCAGCATTTCCGATCCTGGTGTCCAGATAGTTCAAGCAGCGATCGCTCATAATATTTCCGTAATTCCCATCCCTGGAGGTACGGCAGTTATCAGCGCCCTAGCTGGATCAGGAATGCCCAGTGAAAGGTTTATCTTTGAAGGTTTTTTGCCACCAAAAGAAAGCAAACGTCAAGCAAGGTTAGAGTTATTACGTAGCGAAACCAAAACAGTCGTTTTATACGAAGCCCCTCATCGCATTCTGAGAACTTTACAAGATTTGGCTGCAGTAGTGGGAAAAGACAGAGAGATTGTCTTAGCACGGGAGTTGACCAAAGTACACGAAGAATTTTGGCGCGGGAATATTGGAGAAGCGATCGCTATGTACACCAACGAACGTCAACCTAAGGGAGAATATACTCTAGTATTAAAAGGCGCAGCAGAAACTAGCTTGATTACTTCCGAAGCAGAGCTAAAACGTGAATTGCAGCAGCTATTGAATCAGGGCATGACGCGATCGCAAGCTAGTCGTCAGTTGACTAAATTAACTTCTTTATCGCGCCGAGAAATCTATCAATTGGATTTAGATGATTGATTTTAGAAGTTAATTTACTTACACAAAACATATATTTATTCATGGTTTTTGATACTGAATCCTATTGGTTAACTAATGCCCATATTCCAAGCTGTTTAATTGATTTAGATAATTCTGTTCAGCAAACCAGAGAAGGCTTATGTTTAGTCGATCTCGAAATTAGTCAGGGGAAAATTGAGCAAGTTGTTGCTGTCAGCACAACAGCAACAGATCTTCCCAGTCTAAATTTACAGAAGCAGATAGTACTTCCTTGTTTAATAGATGCACATACTCACTTAGATAAAGGACATATTTGGGAGCGATCGCCAAATATTAACGGTACGTTTGACATGGCTTTGAATAAAGCGATCGCCGATGGGTCAAAGTATTGGCAATCAGAAGATGTGTATCGTCGCATGGAGTTTGGACTAAAGTGCAGCTATGCTCATGGTACTCAGGCAATCCGTACCCATATAGATTCTTATGATAAACAGGCAGATATCAGCTTAGATGTGTTTCAAAGTTTGCAATCGGCTTGGCGGGATAGGATTACTCTACAGGCTGCCAGCTTAGTTAGTTTAGATTATTATCAAACCGATGCAGGAATAGCACTGGCAGATAAAATTGCCGATCTTGGCGGAGTATTAGGGGGGGTTGCTTGGCAAAATCCCGATTTAGATGCTCAATTAGAGACAATATTTACCCTAGCCAAAGAGAGAAACCTAGATTTGGATTTTCATGCTGATGAGAATGGCGATCCTGATTCTGTTTGTCTGCAAAAAATAGCTCAGACTGCGATCCGCCATGATTTTACTAGACAAATCACCTGTGGACATTGCTGTAGTTTAGCGGTGCAGTCTGCTGATGTAATGAGTAAAACTATCGAGTTAGTTAAACAAGCTAATATTGCTGTGGTTAGTTTGCCTATGTGCAATCTATATTTACAGGATCGCCAAGTAGATATGACTCCCCATTGGAGAGGCGTTACCAGAGTAAAAGAATTACAACAGCAAGGTATTCCTATCGCTTTTGCCAGTGATAATTGCCGCGATCCCTTTTTTGCTTTTGGCGATCATGATGTCTTGGAAGTATTTGAGCAGGCAGTTAGAATTGCTCATTTAGATACCCCCTATACTAACTGGATCGAAAGTGTGACGACAATTCCCGCAAGTTTGATGGGCTTAGATAATATCGGCAAAATAGCGCCAGGTAATGTAGCAGATATAATTATCTTTCCTGCCCGTTATTTTAGTGAATTATTAGCGCGATCGCAACACAATCGAATTGTGATCCGTAAAGGCAAACAAATTATTAATCA
This sequence comes from Cyanobacteriota bacterium, assembly GCA_942490675.1. Classification (GTDB taxonomy): domain Bacteria; phylum Cyanobacteriota; class Cyanobacteriia; order Cyanobacteriales; family Xenococcaceae; genus Waterburya. The sequence continues at coordinate 184,307 of CALNYB010000034.1, forward strand.
ACTACCCGACTACAGTGAACTAGATGATTTGATTACTAATTACTAATTACTAATTACTAATTACTGATAATGGTAACGGCACTGCAAAAAGATCAGTTTTTTATTACCTATATTACCTATTTGATATACAAGTCTATGTTCTTGAGTAATTCTTCTTGACCAACGAGATCCTGGTAAATACTTGAGTTTTTCTGGCTTGCCAATTCCCTTTGTTGGATCAGCGATTACCGCTTCTACAAGATCTAAAATGCGATCGAGAATCTTGCGGTCTTTTTTTGCCCACCAACGTAAATCTTCGCGAAATTGTTGGTCGAAAACAACAATCTTATCGCTCAATGTCTAACTCCTGACAGAGTTCTGCTAGACTTTCTGATTTTGCTTGAGGTTCACTATCAATTTCATCTGCTCTTTCCATAGCTGCCAAAAGCTTTTGAGCATTAGCAGGAGATCTAAACAGATGTAAAGTTTCTAAAATGTTCGAGAGTTCATCAGCAGCTAAAATTGCCACATCTTCTTTTCCTTGACGAGTAACAATAATTACACTGCGCTCTGCAATAGACTCATCTAGTATTGAAGCCAAATTTTGACGCAGATTAGTATAGTTGGTTTGTTTTGCTAGCATATAAGTTAAGTACAAACATATGTACTTATAATAGCAAGTAATTTAATCTGTAATGTCAAAAGTAGTGACCTCCTCCCAACGCTAATTCAAAACTCCGCTTTTGCTTTGTTTTTAATTTAGCGTGGGCTTCCATTATCGCTAATGGATCTTGCTCCCCTGACAGCCAAAGCTGAGTTACGCCACTTATCTAGAACAAAGTTCCCCGACAGTACGACTTGAGAGCCAATTTCTTGCTTTTCGCGAGTCCCGCGATACGTTTCTTCTCCTCGGTTACAGATTTCCTGACCCGAAGCTATATCTCTATCTACAACATAACCACACTCTTTACAGTCGCTTATTCTTACCCTCAAATCCTTCCTGACTTCAGTTCTACAGTTTGGGCATACTTGACTTGTCCCGCGATGGTTTACGCGAGCGACAAAAACATCTCGTTTTGTGGCTATATATTCCAGTATGCTGCGTAGTTGTCCAAAGCTAGCCTCAATAGTGTGTTTGCCCAGCATTCCTTTTGCCATGATGCGGAAGTCGCAATCTTCAACATAGATGGTATCTGCCATGTTACATAGCTGATGAGCTAGTTTGAACTGATAGTCTTTTCGTCTGAATCCAATGTAATTATGTTGTTTGTCTACTTTGATTCTCGCTTTTTCATAGTTCTTTCCTCCCTTCATTTTTCTTGACAGACGCTTCTGTAGCACTTCCAGCCGACTGTGGGCTGTCTTGAAAAACTTAGGTCTAGATTCGGTGAATCCGTCTGATGTTGCCACGTAGGATAACAAGCCAACATCAACACCGATTGCATGACCATGAGGTACTGGACTAGGAACTTCGAGATCTGACTCGATGGCTAATACTGCAAACCAACCTACTGCTTTTTTGACTACCCGTACCTGCTTGACCACAAACCCTTCTGGTATTGGTCGGTGCAAGTTGATTTGCACCTTCCCTAGTTTTGGCAATTGTACTGTCCAGTCGGTTAATGGATTGGTCTTGAACTGAGGAAACAAGATAGACTTCATTTGTCCATATTTCTTGAATCTCGGAAAACCGTAGCCCCTAGCTCTAAAAGAATCCCAACTATCGTGCAACCTTCTGATATTAGTCTGTAATACCTGAGACGGCACAGTCTTTAGTCTAGGAAACTTTTTCTTGGCTTTAGGTAAGTTGTTTTGCTGTTGGTGATAACTAGGAAACCGATAGTCCGCAGTCATAATGTATTCTGATTCCAAACTGCACCTATCTATAGGGCACTTACGGCTAGCTATCCAATCTTTTAGCTCTCGTAGTGCATAGTTATAGCTGACGCGACAAGTTTCCAACCACTCCGACAGCAGTTCGACTTGTTGAGCATCAGGATACAATTTATAGGTATAATTCAAAATCATTATATTAGTCTACCATGACTCTGTTTGGATGGTAAAAATGCCTCACTAGGTTGTCAGGTTCGCTTTCATGAGGCGGAAACGGCGAGGTTTCCTCGCCATGTTCCACGCCGTCCCGACGCTAAGTCCTACATACTTGGGACTATAGCGCGGGACTTCCCGCTCACAAAGTTAAAACAGATTGACAAACAACACAGGTTCTTAACTTGTCACAGATGATATTAGCTTTTCCTTTCTGGGGGATTTAAGATATCACCCAAACCTTCCCCTACCAAAGATAAGCCCGTAACCAATGTAGTCATTGCTAAACCAGGAAAAGTGGCTGACCACCAAATCCCCGTAGGCAAGGCATCCAAAGCCAAACGGAGATCATGACCCCATTCTGGTACTTCAGGGGGTAAACCTAACCCCAGAAAGCCTAAGCCCCCGAGAATCAAAATTGCATCCGCTGCATTAAGGGTAAATAAGACGGGAACACTTTGAATCACGTTAAAAAACAAATAGCGGGACAAGATTCTGCTGGTAGGTGCGCCCATCGCCTGGGCTGCTTCGATAAATAATTCGGTTTTAACACTGGTGGTATGATTGCGAACTATCCGATAGTACTGAGGAACATAGGCAATACTTAAGGCTAAGGCTGCATTAAGAACTCCTTGACCCACTACAAAAGCCAAGGTTACAGATAACAATAAACCAGGCAGAGTATAGATCGTATCCATAAAGAAGAGTAAAACCTTGTCAATCTTGCCTCCCAAATAACCACTAACTAACCCCAGAGGAACACCCAAAATGAGACTAATCGTGGTCGCCAGCACCACCACTTTTAAAGCTGCTTGGGTACCAAACAAAGTACGAGAAAAAACATCATATCCTTGACGAGTTGTGCCAAACCAATAATCTACTCCTGGTGGTTCGTGGATCGGATTAGCTAGGGTGACCGTGGGATCTTGTAACCATCCGATATTCTGTAAAGTGGGAGCCAGAAGAGCGATCGCTATAAAGCTAACAGTGATGATCAAGCCAATAATAGTTAGGCTTTGAGAGAGAGTAACACGAAATAGGCGAGGCGATTTGATGCTGGTGGTCATAACTTGTTAAGGTTTAACTTTATGATTCAGGTGTGCTAGAGGTCAAGATAAAACTGAAGTATTGATTTGACTTCAGCAAAATAAATGTCCTCTACCTGACCTAAATATCTAACTAATCTTCGTTTGTCAAAGGCGCTAGGTTTCAATAGCAATGATTGTACTAGCATTCTTCAATGGGAGTACTTATATAAAATTGGTGGAGTACTAGTAAAATTTAGTTGATTAGAGACATATAGTTAAAAATCCATTGGTCTATCGTTTAGTAGTTACGCCAGAACAAATAAAAGAGGAACAAATAACCTTAGATGCTCAACAGTTGCATTATCTATTGCGGGTGTTGCGGTTAGGCAATGGCGATCGCTTTATTGCCATGGATGGCGTGGGGAATACTTGGCTGACAGAAATGAGGGAACAATCAGCACGGATTATCGAGTCAATTGACATTAAGACAGAATTACCTGTATCCCTTAGTCTGATTAATGCTTTGCCGAAGGGAAACGGTTACGAACAAGTAATCCGTTGCTGTACCGAATTAGGAGTGAGTAATTTTATGCCTGTTATCAGCGATCGCACAATCCTTAAACCCAGTTCTAGTAGAGTTCAACGCTGGCGCAAGATTGTTACCGAAGCAGCAGAACAGTCCGAAAGACAAATTGTCCCGAATATATTTGAACCAGCTAAATTTATTTCGGCTATAAACCATGTCACATCTAACCAAGACAAATATATCTGTGTAGCGCGAGGAGATATCCCGACTCTTGGGTGTCGCTTACAACACCAAACCCAATCAGAAATAGTGATGGCTACAGGATGCGAAGGGGGATGGACTGATACAGAAATAGAACAAGCGATCGCTGTTGGTTTTCAACCAGTTTCTTTGGGAAATCGCATTCTGCGTGCCATCACCGCCCCAATTGTTGCTAGCTCAATAGTTACAGCAATTCTAGAACAAAAAAATAGCTAATACCTGTGAAGTGCATTTTATTTTTAACTGAATCAAATTAGGCACTGCGTTTATTTTCTCGGTCTTTTATCCCTGATTCTTTGTATAATTCATTACCAAAAATTTCTGATCAATTAAGGACGAAACCGCAATTTTGCGCTTTAATCATATCGAAACTGCACACAAAAGATACTATGAAATTATCAAAAAAGTTCAAATTAGCTGCAATTTTTATTGGTGCGATCGCGTTAACAACTCCTTTACTGCCTGCCATAGCTCAGTTTACGGAAGAACCCATGCCTAAAGATCAAGTGGTAGCGGTAGCAATTCCTGTTGGGGCAATTGGCTTTAACTTGGCAGTAGTGGAACAAATTCCTGGTAAGCAACAGTGTTGGGCAGAGAGTGGATCTAGCCCCACTGTAATTGATCCTTTGTGGACAACCTTTGACTTTACAGGTAGTTGTCGTCGTTCCACTGATAGTAATGGTTACTCGGTGCGTCTTGATGGGCAAGATACTAGCTTAGACTATCGCCTTGATGTTATTTCTAAGGGAGATCAGCTTCAGTTAGTTGCCAAAGGTTATAAGGGTTCTGACTTCGTTGTCGGTCAAACCGCTGGGAAAGCAGGAAAAGGGGAGTATCTTAAAATTAACCTTAATCCAGGCTGGGAATTTACCAAAAAAGCTTACGAAGGCAAAGAATTAGGTCACTTCTTCTTTAGTGGAAATTCAACAGCGATCGCTGCTGCGGGAGATGCTCCTGCTGCTCCTGCTCCTACTGCTAGTGCTGATTCCGACTTTAGCGATATCGCTAGAGATATTTATCAAGACGAGATTAAAGAAGCGGTGGCTCTAGGGTTCATTGCTGGTTTTAAAGACAAAACTTTTCGTCCTACTGAATCTTTAACTAGAGAACAGTTAGTTTCAATGGTTTATGAGGCATTAGAAACTATCGATAGCGTTAATCTGGAACCTGCTCCATCAGTCCCAACTCAGCCTTATCCCGATGTAGATTCTTCTCGTTGGAGCGCTTCTAAGATTCAATGGGCAAAAGAAAACGAGATTGTTAAAGGCTATCCTGATGGCACTTTTAAACCAGGTACTCCAGTTACTAGGGCTGAACTAATTGCTGTGCTGCAAAATACGGCTAAGTTTGCCAATTTCAAACAAAGACAAACAGCAACATTAGCTACTAACCAAGAACCGACTAATTTCTCTGATATTGCCAATCATTGGGGTAGATCGACCATTCAAACTATGTCTGCCTACTGTGGTGTAGCTTCCCCTGCTCAAGAAGTGGGAGATGCTTTTGCCCCTGATATTCCTGCACAGAGAGACTATGCTGCTGCGGCAACTCTAAGAACTCATGATTGTTTGACTGGTGAGAGTCAAACTGGTGAAAGTCACACTGATGGCAGTAAAAAGAGTTAGAAACTCTGTTTAGTAAATCTGTGATTGATTGGGGTGGCGGTTACGCCGCCCAATACTAGGTAATGCTAAAAATGTAATGACGACCACAATCTTGACATTTAAAAAAGCTAGAGATGATGAACTATGGGAAATCATGGGGGTAGGGAGACTTGAACTCCCACGAAGTATTACCCTCAACGGATTTTAAATCCGCAGCGTCTACCAATTCCGCCATACCCCCAAGTATGGACATTGATAAAAATATTTTTTCAATAGAAACTAATATATCATACAGTACTGACTTAATGTACTGAACTTAACGCTTAATCTAAACAGAGCCAAATAAAAGTAGATGATTGATTATTATGTTAACAACTGATGCAGACTAAAAATAAGTCTTGGCTGATATTGCGATCGCTATCCAGATCGTCGATAGGGGAAACAGCGATCAGCCAGATATTAAATCCAACTGATCACCTGTGCGGTTTAAATTTCAAAAGTGTTAACGATTAACTTTTTGAGGCTGAGGAAGTACGTCTACTTTTACATCAAGTTCTAACTGTTTTTCGTCCCGTAACAAAGCAAGACTTAATTTTCCTCCAACATCGGTTTTCGCCACAGCTTGTTGTACCTGATCCGCTTTAGTAATTTCTTTACCTTCAATCCCTTGGATCACATCACCAGACTTTAATCCTGCTTTGTCTGCGGGAGAATTAGGAACCACATCAACAATTAAAATACCTGATTCTAGATCTATGTCTAGGTTTTTCTGGCTTTTGAACTCTTGTTTTAGTTCAGGGGTAATTGCCATCATTTGGATACCCAAGTAGGGATGATCCACTTTTCCTGTGGCAATCAGTTCTTCGGCAATTTCTCTAGCTGCATTCACAGGAATCGCGAAGCCCAATCCTTGAGCATTTTGAATGATAGCAGTATTGATACCGATTACCTCGCCTTTGGCGTTGAGTAGAGGTCCTCCAGAGTTACCCGGATTGATTGCTGCATCGGTTTGGATAAAGCTAACTCGCTTGTCAGCGATACCTACCTGTGCGCTAGTTCTGCCTGTAGCACTAACAATACCAGTAGTTACAGTATTATCTAATCCTAAAGGATTACCGATCGCAATCGCCCATTCCCCAGGCTGAAGTTGATCAGAATCAGCAAAAGCAACGGCTGGCAATTCTTCAGCTTCAATTTTAATTACTGCCACATCAGTTAAAGAGTCCGTCCCCATAACTTCCCCTTCATAAGTGCGTCCGTCTTTGAGAGTGACCTTAACCTTGTCGCTACCTTCAACTACATGAGCATTAGTCAAAATTAAACCGTCAGAAGTAACTACAAAACCTGAACCCAGACCTCTTTTAATCTGTTCATTGGGAATATTGGGAATCTGCGAACCAAAAAACTGACGAAAAAAAGGATCATTAAACATCGCCGGGACATTAGTAGCAACCTTACGGGAGGCGTCGATCCTCACTACTGAATCTCCTACTTGGTTAACCACATCGCTGACATAGTTTTGCGGAACAGCGATCGCCAATTCTGAGGTTTGACCATTGGCAACTTCACCAGAAGCTGTTTCTGCTGCTATAGTGGCATCTTTTCTTTCTTTGGCAAAGCTTTCAGGACTACTGATGAAATAGTTACCACTTAACGCAATACCACCACCGAGTAATAATAAGGATAAAGAAGAGGTTACTTTTTTCCAGATTAAAGATTGTATTTTCATAGTATTTGCCTTTATATTCTTGATTAATTTAAGAACTATGGTTATATGACCAGGAAGCTTTCAGAATCATGTATGGGATTCTTGTTTTGATCTGATATTGATCAGATATTTTAAATTTAGATAGGTAATGTGACTTTTTGGTGACAATATTTTGAACTTTTGACCATATTTAGATGACATTTGACCAAAAAATGCGGGGTGGTCGCAATAACCGTACTTTGTGTGCAAAATCTGTGGACGAAATACCCAGATCGTTTTCTTCGGAATTCGACCGAAGCTCAAAGCATTATTCTTTCGTAGAAAGCCTAAAAATTTACGTTTTTATCGAACTCACGTTACAATAGACACAATTAAGTTAGTACAATCAAGAGCTTGGTAAATTAGAAAATATCTTTATTTGATGATTATAGATTGAGGCTCATGAACCTGACACCAATTTGGGGTTCGCTAACTGTATTTTTCGTCTGCCCTTTGTTGGGCGGGCTGCCATTGATCGACTGGATCACCTATACTATTACGGGTCGCCAACTAAGTAAGCTAGGAACTGGTAACATTTCAGTATCAGCAGCTTTTTATCACGGCGGTCGATTAGCAGGAATTTGCGCTGTAATTTCCGAAGCAGCTAAAGGAATTGTTGCTGTCTTATTAGCCAGAGCTTTTTTCCCTACAGGTTCAGTTTGGGAAATTGTTGCCATAATTGCTTTGGTGATCGGACGTTACTGGATTGGTAAAAGTGCGGGAACCACCAACGCTGTGTGGGGGATCGTCGCCCATGATGCCATCGCTGCTGGGTTGGTATGGTTAATTAGTTTGATTAGCTTTACAATTATTCGCGATCGCCAATTAGGGAAATACGGTGCATTACTATTATTAGTAGTGATTATGGGATTGCGCCATCCTCATCACTTAGAATATGCAACTGCTACCTTTGCCCTGGCTGCTTTATTAGCCTGGATTTATCAAAATATACCTGATGACTTAGATTTAGCAGAGAATGCAGAGCAAACTAGCTCTAGCAGAATGTTTCGTTTTTTCCAGGGAGATAAAAATATTATTACCTTAAATAGTAGATTGAATGCGGATCAGGTAGGACAAAAGGCAGCGAATTTATCCTTAATCAAACGACAAGGATACCCTGTTGCTCAGGGTTGGGTATTGCGTCCAGGAGACGATCCCAAAGCACTGCTAGCTATCCTCGAACCCTCTCCCAAACTCCCCTTAATTGTTCGTTCTTCTGCCATTGGGGAAGACTCTCAATTTGCTTCTGCGGCGGGACAATACATCAGTATTCTTAACGTTACCAACAAAGAAAAATTACAGTCGGCAATTATTGATTGTCAAGCTTCCTATCTACAAAGCAACGCTATAGCCTACCGTCGTCAAAATGATCAAGCTGAAGCATCAATGGCGATTTTAATTCAGCAGCAGATTGAGGGCATCTATAGCGGGGTTGCTTTTAGTCGAGATCCTGTAGATCAGCTCGACAACACGGTAGCTGTCGAAGCATTACCTGGTAAAGCCACCAAAACCGTCTCAGGTAAGTTTACTCCCCAAAGATATCGTGTCGCTATTCCTGAAGCCCCTTTATCGGCTCCAGAGCAAGATGCTAATACAATTACCGTTACCCAAGAAAATATTGACTCAGATGTCGTAACTATCCCTCACGAAATCATCGAATCAGTCGCCCTTCTAGCGAGGGAAATGGAAGACTTATTTGAGGGGATACCCCAGGACATTGAATGGACTTATGACGGCGAGCAACTATGGCTGTTGCAGGTGCGTCCGATTACCACCCTCCAGCCAATTTGGACGCGACGGATTGCAGCAGAAGTTATCCCAGGCAAGATTCGTCCTCTCACCTGGTCGATTAACCAGCCTTTAACCTGCGGTGTTTGGGGCAAGATCTTTACGATTGTGTTGGGCGATCGCGCTAAAGACTTAAACTTTGAACAGACTGCTACCCTACACTTTGCCAGCGCCTATTTCAACGCTAGTTTGTTAGGCACAATTTTCCGTCGCATGGGCTTACCCCCAGAAAGTCTAGAATTTTTGACTAGAGGAGCTGGATTTAGCAAGCCTCCTGTCAGTTCGACCATGAGAAACTTACCAGGATTGTGGCGATTATTAAAACGAGAATGGAACTTAATCCAGCATTTTGAACGCGATCTCCACAAGCTTTTTACGCCAATCCTGTCCGCTTTAGAAGAACAATCATTAACAGAATTATCCCCAACAGAAATTATTGACCGCATCAATACTATTCTAGGGTTACTCGATAAAGCCACTTACTATAATATTCTGGCTCCCCTCAGTTTTACCCTCCGCCGAGGGCTCTTCAAGGTAGCTGAAACCGAGCTAGATCATAGCCAAATACCCGAAGTTGTTGCCGTAAGTTCTTTAGCCAATGTAGCATCAGAAACTCGTAAGCTATTAGCAACAGAGCAAATTACTCTCGACTCCTGTGCCTCTTTATTTGCTCATATTGCCGAAAATCCTGAAGGAAGCAGCATTATCGAGCGATTTAATCTCTGGCTAGAAAAATACGGTTATTTGAGCGAAGTGGCGACCGATATTGCCGTACCTCGCTGGGGAGATAAGACAAGTATTCCTCGACAAATGTTTACTCGATTTTACTTTGATGCTCATGGTGCGAAAGTAGCTCAATCATCTTCAAAGATCGATCATCAGTCGTGGAAAGCAAAGCTAGTTCAAAAAAGATTAAATCTCAAAGGTCAAGTGGGAGAAACCTACAATAAGCTACTGGCACATCTACGCTGGGCTTTTCTGGCATTGTCACAACAGTGGTTAGGCAATGGCTTGATTACAGATGCAGGGGATATATTTCTACTCACCCTAGAGGAGATAGTTACCATAGTCGAGAATACCGATAGTAGCTTGAAACAGAAGCTGACTGAGTTAATTCAAACCAGAAAGCAACAGTGGCAAGCAGCAGAACAACTAACGACCGTGCCGAGATTGGTCTATGGAAAACCTCAGCCTTCAGTTTTTCAACCTACTGTAGTCACTAAGCAAGGGCAATTTCAAGGAATTGGCACTAGTTCTGGTGAAATAGAGGGCGTAATCCAGGTCATATCTAGTCTACAACAAACTGATGATATCAATCATCAAACCATCATCGTTGTTCCCTACACTGACGCTGGTTGGTCGCCAATCCTCGCCCGTGCAGGAGGCTTAATTTCTGAGGTGGGGGGGCGTTTGTCTCATGGAGCAATTGTTGCCAGAGAGTACAATATTCCTGCGGTGATGGATATTGATAATGCCACCAAGATATTTCATGATGGTCAACGAGTCAGATTAAATGGTCAGACAGGAATAGTGGAAATATTAAAATAATGACCTATCACAGTAAGATTTGGGTACACTTCATAAGTAAGGAAACGCGACAATGCTGATTTTTATTTTTGAATTATATTTTTGAATTATATTAAAGATTAACCATTACCTTGTTATATGCTTGCTCTGATTGTCGTCGTCACCGTGGTTTTGCTTGGTTCGGCTTTTTGTTCGGGGACAGAAACAGCACTGCTGTCTATCTCTCTTGTTAAGGTGAGACAACTAGCTCAATCGAAAAAACCCGCAGCTTTAGCCTTGGCAAGCATTCGTCTGCATATCAATCGACCCATCGCGACAATTGTTATTCTCAACAACATTTTTAACATCGTTGGCAGCATTATGATTGGTAGTCTGACTACTAAGGTATTGGGGGATGCTTGGTTAGGAGTTTTTTCAGGAATCCTGACTTTCTTGATTATCATCTTTGGCGAAATTGTCCCCAAGACTCTTTGTCAACGTTATGCTGAACCAGTTTGTTTATTTGTTGCCATTCCCATCAGGTTTTTAACGGTGATTTTTACTCCCTTAGTTTGGATAGTAGAACATGTTACGGCACCTCTGATACAGGGTAAAAGTATTCCCACTACAGACGAAGCTGAAATTAAATTTCTCACCAAGATTGGTTTTCAGGAAGGGATGATTGAAGATGACGAAGCCGAAATGATTCAGAGAGTATTTCAGCTAAACGATCTCAATGCTTCAGACTTGATGAGTCCCAGAATTATCGTTACTTACCTCAAAGGAGATCAAACCTTAAATGAATGCCAATCAGAAATAATCAAATCTCAACATACTCGCATTTTAGTTATTAATGAAACTATTGATGATGTTATCGGCTTAGTGCTGAAAGATGAATTATTAACTGCCATGATTGAAGGCAATGGCGATCGCCAGATTCATAATCTAAAGCGTCCTGTACATTTTGTTCCTGAAACTAACCGCGCCGATAAACTCCTGAAAGTATTTCAGGAAAACCGTGAACATCTAGCGGTAGTGTTAGACGAATATGGCGGAGTAGCGGGAGTTGTCACCTTAGAAGATGTTTTAGAAGTCCTCACAGGGGAAATTGTCGATGAAACAGACCGCAATGTAGACTTGCAAGAAATTGCTCGGAAGAAGCGTCTGCGTTTGCTTAAGTCTAGAGGAATCAATAGCGAACTCTGATTTTAGATTTAGTGTAGATAAAAGCTATAAAATTACGATCACAACAGCAAATCCAATAAAAAAGACGGGTATGATCCCGTCTGATTATTTACTTCAGATTTAATTCAAATCTTACAGTTTAAATCTCAGCTAAAACCGCTTTTGCCACAGCTAGAGTTTTATCAATATCCTCATCAGTATGAGCTAGAGAAGTAAAGCCAGCCTCAAACTGGGAAGGCGCGAGATAAATACCTCTTTCCAGCATTCCGCGATGGAAGCGACCAAATTTCTTCATGTCAGAAGTTTTGGCATCGTCGTAATTGTGAACTTTTTGACCAGTGAAGAACATACCAAACATGGCACTAATACTACCACCAGTAACTTCATGACCTGTTTCTTGGGCAACTTCTAATAAGCCTTGAGCTAGCTTGGTAGTAATGCGGTCTAACTGTTCGTAAGTACCTGGTTTTCTGAGTAATTCCAGAGTTTTGATTCCCGCAGTCATTGCCAAGGGATTACCAGACAAAGTTCCTGCTTGATACATGGAGCCTGCTGGTGCAACCATAGACATAATATCGGCACGTCCACCATAAGCACCGACGGGTAACCCGCCACCAATAATCTTACCTAAAGTAGTTAAGTCAGGAGTTACGCCAAATTTTTCTTGTGCGCCACCATAGGAAATACGGAAACCAGTCATCACCTCATCGAAGACTAACAATGCTCCGTATTCTTGAGTTATTTCCCGCAAGCCTTCGAGGAAACCAGCATCAGGAGTGACAAATCCAGAGTTGCCCACCACAGGCTCTAAGATAACCCCTGCAATTTGCTCAGGATTTTCCGCAAATAGCTTTTTAACTGTTTCCAAATCGTTGTAGGGAGCAGTCAAAGTGTCCCTAGTAGTAGATTTCGGTACTCCAGGAGAATCTGGCAATCCCAGAGTTGCAACCCCAGAGCCAGCTTTAACCAAAAACATATCGGCGTGACCATGGTAGCAGCCTTCAAACTTAATAATTTTCTCTCTGCTAGTAAAGGCTCGCATCAAGCGCAATACAGACATACAGGCTTCAGTCCCTGAATTAACGAAGCGTACCATATCAATACTGGGGACAGCATCAATGACCATCTCTGCTAAGACATTTTCTAGAGCGCAGGGTGCGCCAAAGCTAGTTCCTTTGTCTAAAGCCTCGTGTAGAGCCTGAATTACTACTGGGTTGGCATGACCACAGATAGCGGGACCCCAAGTACCGACATAGTCGATATACTGATTGCCATCGACATCCCAAATATAAGCACCTTTAACGTGGTCAAACACAATTGGTTGACCGCCAACAGATTTAAAAGCCCGTACTGGTGAGTTTACACCACCAGGCATTAGTTTTTGAGCAGCAGTAAAAATTTCTTCTGATTTAGCTGTTTTAAAGGAAGTTGTAGAAACCAAATATTGTCTCCTTTAATCAAAGTGAGTGTGTAAGTGTATATCTCTAATCTAAAGATATTAGTTTGTGTAAAGACGCAAAATGTCAATAATTCCTTATTGTCCTATGGATGGTAGTTGGGAAGAAAATTATGTTGTAAAAATTTTCAAATTTTCATCTTATCTTCACGATTGAACAATAACCCCAGGTTGGTTCATCCTGTAGTTTCAGCCAGCAGAGTAGGAATAAACCTGTTACTGAATCAAAAAGTCGATAGTTAAAAAAGCAGCAAAAAATTAGGGGGGAAATAATTGTGGTAGAGTCGGAGCTATGAGAAATAAATTATCTAATTTCGTTAACTTAGTATAGTACTGATAGCTGAGAAAGCCTGATAGGCAAGGAATCTAACTCACATCAAGCCTATTATAGTATAATACTATGTATAACTTCTATCTCATAACTATAAATAATAAACCAGTACTTGCAGATAAAAGAACAGTACTAAAGTCACTAGCACAAATTTAGTTTTCGGTAACTTTAACCACTCTACGGATACTGGATTTAAGCTATTTTCAAAACATATATGTATCTCAAAAATTATTCGAGAAAGCCAATGACAACAACCTTTTGCGAGTATAAGCCAGGTTTAGAAGGCATACCTGCGACAAAATCTAGTATTAGTTTTGTTGATGGTCAAAAAGGAATTTTAGAGTATCGCGGTATTGCGATCGAAGAATTAACTAAGCGAGGTAGTTTTTTAGAGACAGCCTACCTGCTAATTTGGGGTAAATTACCTAGTGAACAACAGCTCAAAGAATTTGAAACAGATATTCTCTTGCATCGTCGTATCAAATATCGTATTCGGGATATGATGAAATGCTGTCCTGAATCAGGACACCCGATGGATGCTTTGCAGACATCAGCAGCAGCATTAGGTTTGTTTTATGCCCGTCGTGCCTTGGATGATCCTGAATACATTAGAAGAGCAGTAGTAAGGATTCTGGCAAAAATTCCGACGATGGTAGCAGCATTCCATCAAATGAGAAGGGGAAATGATGCGATTACCCCTCATGATAACTTAGATTATGCAGCCAACTTTTTGTATATGCTTACCGAAAGAGAACCTCATCCTGTAGAGGCAAAAATCTTTGATGTCTGTTTGACACTCCACGCCGAGCATACTATTAATGCTTCAACTTTTTCGGCAATGGTAACTGCTTCGACTCTTACCGATCCTTACGCTGTGGTTGCTTCGGCTGTAGGTACTTTGGCAGGACCTCTTCATGGAGGAGCAAATGAAGAAGTATTGCTAATGTTAGAAAACATAGATTCAGTCAAGGATGTGGAGACTTATGTTGAAAACCTGATTGCCAATAAGCAAAAAATTATGGGGTTTGGTCATCGCGTTTATAAAGTAAAAGATCCTAGAGCCAAGATCCTACAGAGTCTAGCAGAAGAACTATTTAATGAGACAGGTCAAGATCATTACTACGATTTGGCTGTAGAATTAGAGAGAGTTATCGAGACCAAATTAGGACAGAAAGGGATTTATCCCAACGTTGATTTCTATTCTGGATTAGTATATCAAAAATTAGGGATTCCTAGCGATTTATTTACTCCTATTTTTGCGATCGCCCGCGTCGCTGGCTGGTTAGCACACTGGAAAGAACAATTAGCCGTAAATCGGATCTTCCGTCCCACTCAAATTTATACAGGAGAACACAATGTTCCCTATATTTCCATGGAAGAAAGATAGCAAAAGGAATCAGTAGTCAGTAGTCAGCTTCGTACTTTGCAACTATTGGAATCCTATTACTTCAGGAAGAGGTGAACTTCATACTTCTAACTTCGTGAAGTGGTTGGTTTGAGCAGAAAAAGTTGTTAATATTTGTATCATGGCAACTTCTAGGCTACGGAAATTAGGCAGCTACCTTCGTCCCCACTGGCGAATGGTTTTATTAGGCACAATCGCTCTCTTAATTGTCAATGGATTAGGAGTTTATATTCCTTTATTAATTCGAGACAGCATTGACCAGCTACAGGGAGAATTCAGTTTTGCTCAGTTATCTCGCTCTGCAATCTGGTTATTAGTCTTGTCCGCAATTATGTGGTGCTTTCGGATGTTTTCCCGTACTTCAATTTTTGGTGTTGGCAGGCAGGTAGAGTTTGGTTTAAAACAAACAATTTTCCAACATTTGTTGACTATAGAGCCAGGATATTTCTCCAAGAACACATCGGGAGATTTAATTAATCGTGCGACGAGCGATGTTGATAATATTCGTCGCTTAGTTGGCTTTGCAGTGTTAAGCTTCATCAACATTATCTTTGCCTATACCTTTACCCTTCCCGCGATGCTGAAGATTCATGTACGGCTTACGCTGTTGGCGATCGCTGTATATCCAGTAATGTTAATGACAGTACAGTTGTTTAGTGGAAAACTACGCCGTTATCAACAAGAAATTCAAGTAAAATTATCGGATCTGAGTGAGCTAATCCAAGAAGATATGAGCGGCATGGCTCTAATTCGGATTTATGCCCAGGAAAACCAGGAAAGAGAGGCATTTAGACAAAAAAATCAGCAATTATTAGCAGCAAACCTGAACCTAGCCCGAACCAGAAATTTACTGTTTCCCATCATCGAAGGAATTTCTTACATTAGTTTGTTGATTCTCTTATGGCAGGGTACAAGAGCGATCGCTAACGGTCAAATTACTATTGGTGATTTTATTGCTTTGGTTTTATTTGTCGAAAGATTAGTTTTCCCTACCGCTTTACTAGGCTTTACCATCACCACCTATCAGCAGGGAGAAGTCAGTATAGATCGGGTTGAATCAATTACTCAAGCAAAACCTAAAATCAAAAATAGTCCCAATGCGATTGTTTTACCTTTGTCAGACATCAAGGGAGAAATTACCGCCCGCCATCTTACCTATACCTATCCAGATGCTCAGACTCCCGCACTATATGATATCAACTTTACGGTGAAACCTGGGGAAACCGTGGCTATTGTCGGTTCAATTGGTTCAGGAAAATCTACCTTAGCTAATACCATTCCTCGTTTATTGAATGTAGCAGGAGGAGAGTTATTTCTTGATGATTGTGATGTTACCAATCTAGACATAGCTACCCTGAGAAAAGCGATCGCTTATGTCCCCCAAGATAGCTTTTTGTTTAGTACGACGATCAAGAACAATATTCGTTATAGTGAGCCACTAGCGGAAACCGACGAAGTAATCCAAGCAGCAAAACAAGCTCAAATTCATCCAGAAATCTTGACTTTTCCCCAGGAATACGAAACCTTAGTCGGAGAACGGGGCATTACTCTTTCTGGCGGACAGAGACAACGCACCTCTCTAGCTAGAGCTTTATTAGCCGAAGCTAAAGTACTGATCCTAGATGATGCCCTTTCCAGCGTTGATAACGAAACTGCGATGAGGATCTTAGATAGTTTGTCTCCCACAAGAGCAAAAAAAACCGTCATTTTTATTTCTCATCAACTCTCCGCCGCCGCCAGTTGCGATCGCATTTTGGTCATGGATCAAGGAAAAATTGTGCAAAACGGTACCCACGAGACTCTGGTACAGGAAAAGGGATTATATCAATCTCTCTGGCAACAACATCAACTGGAAGAAGTATTAAATTAATTTCAGTTTTTGACTATGAAATATTAATGGACAGAGTAAACAATGATCTTGATGAACAGGTTAGGAAATTTACGCAACAGGCATTGGACGAGTTAACCTGAGTTCGGGTTAAGAACGTGAATCTGTTAGATTAGCTCTAATAGACGAATTATATGTATCTATTTCAATCATAGCAATGAGCAATCCCATAATTGAAACTGATTTAGGGCAAATATTAGGTCAGATTAATCAGAAACTAGATAATCTCTCTACTGATGCCAATGATCTAAAAATAGGACAAGCGAGGCTAGATGAAAAGGTAAGTAGTTTAAGCAGAGAAACTACAGAAATCAAGAGTTCAATTAAAGGTATCACAGACACTCAAAAAACCCTCGCTGCTGACATAGCCGATCTCAAGGGATCGAAGTCTTTAATCGTTCCTATAGTTGTTGCCGTGATTACTAGTATTCTTACCCTTTTGGTTAGAGCAATTCCTATTAATTGATCTAAATGCGATCGCATTTACTAGTTGATTACAAATATATTATAAAAATAGGTTTGTAGTTCATCTCTTTCCTCTTTGAGTTTCTCCTCAAGCCCCTATTGATCCGAAAGAGGATGTCACGACTCGGGAGCGGGTTCCACGTAAAAGGCAATCCCTTCAGCACCACCCTCAATTTGATAATCAGGAGATTCGATAAACGAGTCTTTTTCTGCGGTGGAAGCAGTATAAAAATGTGCGTCTAAGGATGCATTATAAAAGCGATAGACGGGAACTGTATCCTCTCCTGGAGCATCAAAACCATAATAGGGAATTCCTTCCAAAGTATAGTTGTCCAGGTTTTCTTGAATAAAAGCTTTTTCACTTTCATTGGCAGTATAAAGATGTACTCCTGAAGTATTGTTAAAGAAGCGATATACAGGACTGAGACCAGTAATATCCTCGCCGTCTTCTGGAGGTGCAACACCGACAAAAGAAATACCTTCAAGCTCATATTGTGGTATTGTCTCTAAAATTGCATCTCGCTCATTTTCGTCAGTGGTATAGAACTGAGTTTGAGTATCGGTTCTAAAAAATTCGTACACCGCTAGCTCTTCATCTGGATCAATTTCGGCATTAATTGACACATCGGGACCATCTTCTTCAGAATTAGCTTCAAAAGGAATAAACTCACCAGTAGCTACCACAATCTCTCCATCATCAAAGAGAATAATCTCGATATCCGTCAGATCATCGGTAAAGGATTCTGCTGTAGTGAGGTCAGCATCCTCTTCGGGGAAATTTTCCAGAGCTATTCCCGTTACTGTCGCAGCATCATCATCAATGACTACTTCATAGTCAGAACCGAGACCAACATAAACCGAAGCATCGTTTCCTGCACCGCCAACAATTTCATCATTTCCTGGACCACCAAAAAAAGTATCATCCCCTGCTTCTCCCTCTAGTAGATCATCTCCCAAACCACCAATTAACGAATCATTCCCTACTCCGCTAGTTATTCTCCCACCAATACTAGTTACAGCAATATCAACTAAATCATCACCAGAGCCTGTGGTAATGTTGACTTGTTCGATCCCTTCAATTTCCGTACCGTCAAGGATGCCTCCTTCCGTGGGACTTGCTGTTCCAAATTGGTTATAAGACAAAATAAAGTCTTCTGACTCATTAGCAAAATTGAGAACCAGAACATCGTTACCTGGTCCACCATTGACCACTTTTTGCCCAGCATCAAATGTAATAAGGTCATCGTCAATGCCGCCGAGTAGAGTATCAGCTCCCAAACCACCATTGAGAGTATCATCTCCTCCTGCACCAGTTATAGAATCATTTTGAGCAGTTCCTACGAAATTATCGTTTTCAGGCGTTCCTTTGATAATCATTTGCTTTGGGATTTAACATTTAAAATATTTTTATTGATGTTCTCACTAGATTGTTAAGATCTCATAAAAGCATGACTTGCAGTCAGTATTTATCTAAACTACCAACAGTATTATTGTTGATTTAATATCCTAGATTTGAATAAACACGGTTTTGCAATTGTTTATCATCCCGATTACGTCGCTCCATTGCCCGACGAACATCGGTTTCCCATGCCCAAATTTAAGATTTTGCGCGACTTGCTGCTTAAAGAGGAGGTAATAGCTCCAGAACAAATTTTCCAGCCAGAATTGCCCGATTTAGGCTTAATTCAGCTAGTTCATCATTCAGAATATGTCCAAGCATACTGTAACGGCACCTTGGAAAATAAAGCGCAACGTCGCATCGGGTTACCCTGGAGTGAAGCCTTAGCCCATCGTACCCGTATTGCCATCGGTGGCACGATACTTGCTGCTAAATTAGCTCTGGAGTATGGCTGCGCCTGTAATACCGCAGGGGGGACACACCATGCTTTTCCCAGTTATGGTTCGGGTTTTTGTATCTTTAATGATTTAGCGATCGCTTCTCGTGTGTTGCAGCATCAGAGATTAGTCAACAAAGTTTTAATTGTGGATTGTGATGTACATCAGGGAGACGGTACAGCCTATATCTTTCAAGATGACCACAGCGTATTTACTTTTTCCATGCACTGTGAGGCTAACTTTCCAGGAAGAAAACAACAAAGCGATTTAGATGTTCCTTTGCCCATTGGCTTAGATGATGATGGTTATTTACAAATATTAGCCAATCACTTATCAGATTTATTGAGTCAAGTAAAACCCGATCTAGTCTTGTTTGATGCAGGGGTGGATACTCATGTAAACGATCGTCTGGGTAAATTATCTCTGACAGATTGGGGAATATATCGTAGAGAAAGAATGGTTTTAAGTACCTGCAAAGCTGCGGGATATCCTGTCGCTAGCGTTATTGGTGGAGGCTACAGCAAGAATATATCCGCACTGGTTTATCGTCATTCCCTGTTACATCGCGCAGCACAAGAAGTTTATTAATAATCATTGGTCACAAGTTAAGGTTGTAAGCTAGTTGTCAAAAAGGTCTTATATGACTCTCACTAAAGTTAAACAGTACCAAGCAGAAAAAGTCACTTCAGGTTATTGGAATGGTTTATCTAGATAGTGTTAGGATTAGTTTACTCTAAGAACCAACCATGATCTGTAGCTCTAAACCAAAAACTTGAGGAATCGGATTTAGTATGACATATTGACAAATATTGGCTATTTTATAAACTCATTGCAAAATATTATAAATTGATTAATAAATCCTGGCGGAAAAAAAAACGTTTTTTATTGTTTACTTTACTAGCAGTAAGCAGTTATACATTGAGTCTTATATTTAGCCCAGTTGCCACAGCAAAACTATTTGATGGACCAGTTGATCAGCTTCCATTGGAACAAAGAGTTTCTCTCCGAAGGGGAGAGCTAGTTTTTTTAGGTAAAGAAGGCGAATATACTGTTCGTCTCTTGGTAAAAACTTCGATAGACGATGCTTGGCAGGTTTTGACAGACTATGATAATTTTGCTGAATTTCTTCCAGGTATTATCAGTAGTGAGCTGCTCGAAAATAATGGCGATCGCAAAGTATTTGAACAGATCAATAAAATAAAAACTATAGTCTTTAGCATTAAGTCACGGATCAAAATTGCTACAACGGAATCTTATCCCGCACAGATTGACTTCGAGGCAGTAGCAGGGGATTTACAAGCCTTAAATGGAAAATGGATTTTAGAACCTGTATCTCCCTATCCTAGTGCGCCTCCCGATCAAGTTTTAATTACCCACAAAGTTTCTGTCGAACCTGGAAAATCTCCCAGCGACGGCATTTTCTTCAATATCTATGAAAATCGTCTACAAGAAACTCTCGTGGCAATCAAGCAAGAGGTGGAAAAACGCTCTAGTGAAACTGAAACAATTCTAAAAGAACAATTCTAAAAGTCTAAATGCCGAATGGTTTGCCATACCTACTCCAGTTTTCCTTATTAAACGGTGACTGCCAACGTAGAATCAATTCCCGTTCTAGTTTCAGTCGTGCAGTTCTATTTTCTGGAGTATCGTACCAAAAGGCACTACATATCTTGACTTCCAAATCATACTTACGATGCAGTTCGATATAGTTCATGATGTAGTCGCGACAGTCATGTACTCCATTCCATCTTTGTTTAGCAGTTTGCATAGTTTCGCCAACATATAGCAACAAGGGCAAAGTATTATCGATGATGAAATAAACACAAATTTTCTCGCCATGATTACGCGATCGATAAAATGTGGAAGAGTGCAACTTTAATTGAAAAGGATTAATAGATTCAATATCACAATGACTTCTTGGCGGCTCGAACAGGCTAGTTTGCTGTGGAGGTTTAGTGGCTAAGGTACGTTGTTGATAAGTGAATATTCTCGATTTCCAGGCTTTTAGAGCCTCTTTACTCATCCATTCTTTCGGTTGCTCAACTTGGTAAGCTGCTCTAGTTTCAAATAATTTGAATTGTTTACTCACGGCGATCGCTCAATATTAGCTGTCAAAATAGCCAGCCTAGCACCAATCGTGACAAGTTAAGAAACTACGCTGTTTGTCAACACGGCGATTAGAGATGCTCTCTAGCCGAAAGCCTCTCTCGCCGTCAAATGTTTATTAACTCTAAGCCAATAGCTTATAAATAAGACCTTTACAATGCTCCTGCTGCAGTTTTGTCGATAATGCTGCCACCGCTTAAGTGGGTAGTGATATTAATCGCTTGCAGTACTGGTTTACCTGATGCACCCTTGGGGTAGTCAATCACACTGACTGCACAATTGCCCTGTTTGATGTTCCAGAAGTTGTCTGGCTTTAGTCCCAGTAGGTAGCAAAGAATTACCTTGTTGATGGCATCGTGAGCTACAACTAATCCTGTTTGGGGTGTGACCGTATTGCTGTATTCGACGGCAATTTTGTTCCAGGCAGCAACCCCTCGATCCCAAACTTGCTGTAAATTTTCTCCTTCAGGCATCTGTACTGTTTCTGGCTTGTCTTTCCACTGTTGGAGAAGTTTGGAGTACTCTGCCTCAATCTCTGACTCTAACATTCCCTCCCACAGACCATGGCAGATTTCAATTAATTCTGAAGTTGTGGCTAAGGGGACATCAGGATGTTGTTCTAGGATGATTTCGGCAGTTTCCTTGGGGCGCATCATAGAACTGGAAACGGCAAAATCGATGGGTACATTCTGTAAAAATGTACTGACTTTCCTTCCTTGCGATCGCCCGTTATCATTAAGAGGAATATCTCTGATCCCTTGGAAACGGGATTCTTTATTCCAGTTAGTTTCTCCATGACGCACTAGTAATAAACGAGGACCAGAATGGGAAGGACGAACAGGAGGAATCGGCAGACCCAGATGAGAAGTTTGATTAAGAGATTCTAATTGCACTGGCTCACCAAAACCCCCTGTAAAGTTGAGAATATTGATGCAGCAATTAGACTGTTGAATAGAATGATAGCGATCAATACTAATGCCAATCGCACTCATAATTAAGCAGCGGTTAATGCCGTTATGAGCGGTTATCAGGATTGTTTGATCTTGATGTTTAGCAATAGTTTCTTGCCAGAAATCTTGTGCCTGTTGATATAAAGAACGTACGGGATAGTGTTCTTTCCCTTCTAGGCTCATTTTGAAGTCTTGAGGATGATCTTTCCACTGACGATAATCCTTCGCAAATTTAGACGTTACCTCATCTTTCTTCATCTCTGCCCACAGAGGTAAATCAATTTCCAGCAGTTGCGCTGTGGATTGCAAAGCGGGTGGATTGATTAAACTATGGTGAATGATCTCGGCTGTCTGTTTCGCCCGTTGTAAAGGACTGCAATAGAAAGCATCGATATTGATCTCACTTAAAGCTTGTCCTACCAGTTGTGCATCGGCAATTCCTTGGTCTGTCAAGACAGATTTATCACAACGACCCTGAATTATCTTTTGGGCATTGTAAGTGCTTTGCCCATGACGAACGATAATCACGCGAGTAGTCAACCTTTTAATCTCCTAATCCTAATAAGTCGGGTATGTCAGGACATCACTGCCTGTTACTTCCCTAAGATCTGAGCGTCTAGTGCTTGAAGCTTTTAGCGTCAGCAACATCACTCAATCCTGTTTACCTTTGATAGTTTACTTTATGATGACGGATATGGATGTAACAAGATTAGATGTTGCTGATTTAGCGGACGAGCGCGATCTTGTTGGTTTTCCCCATTCGAGGATAAGCCAACAAAGAGCGACTCGTTCAAGAAAAGTATGAAACCGATAGTAATACTGTTTTAGCTGTTAGCTGTTAGTTCTTAGTCTTTAGGTATTTTTTAGTAGAGACGCACCCTAAAATTCCGCATAGGATCTAAAGAAAGATTTAAGCAATTATTTAAATGTGGATTAATTTTGAACAAAGTTTAGGGCAAAGATTAGAGCTTCAGCAATTAAATCAGGAACAGAATAGATCTAAGAATCTACGTGCTAAAGGTGCTGCAATTGTACGAGGTGTTGCGGGATCGGGGAAGTCTTTAGTTTTAAAAAATAGAGTGGAAAAACTATTAGAAGATTATGATCATATTTTGGTTTTAACTTATAATCGCTTTATGAATGGCTGGTTAAAATCTCAATTTGATTCGACTCAAAATAATAAAATTGAATGCAAAACTTTTCATCAATGGGCATATCAATATTTAAAATATAGCTACAATGATGATGTTAGTAAACTAGTTAATTTAGCTCGCAAGTCTAGCAAAAGATATCAGGCAATTCTGATTGATGAAGCGCAAGATTTTTATGATGAATGGTTTCAAGCTTTATTAGAAGTATTAGACAATCGAACTAAAGCTTTGTTTATTGTTTACGATAATACTCAGTCCGTATATGGACAAGCTCATCGACGTAAATCAGATTGGACTTGGAAAAGTTTAGGAATCAAGATCTCTGGAGGGCGATCGCAAGTATTTGATGTTAACTATCGTAACTCACCAGAGATCTTAGAACTTGCCTGGAAATTTATTGTTCCTGCATTAGAAACAGCAGGAATTACAGTGGAAAAACGAACTAGAGATGAATCAGGAAAAGTAATTTATACTCCTGGTATTGGTAGTGTCATTGAACCTAAAAAAAAGCTTTCTCGTAGTTCCAGTATTAAACCTTTACTACAAGAAGTATATTATGAGGACATGCCCGACAAAATTGCCTATGAAGTAAAGTTGGCATTAAATACTCACAATGAGTCTTCTATTGGCATTTTAGTTCATCCCCAAGCCAAAGATTTACAAATAGAAATAAGTAAAGAATTAGCAACTTTAGATATCCCACACCATGCTCCAGAAACTTCTCGCGATCGCGAAGGAAATGTGCTTAGTCGTCCATATGTAATTGTTGATTCTTGGAATGCTTTAAAAGGTGTAGAGTTTGATGCCGTAATCATTGCAGGAGTTGATAGTTTATCAGAATATAATTCAGAAGAAGCTGAGATTAGTTTTGAAGCTAAAGCTGGTTTATATACGGCGATGACTAGAGCAAAAGATCATTTAATAATGCTTTATGAAGATAAAGATGTAGTTGTAACTGAAATTGAAACGGCTATAAATTCTGCTGATTGCTTAGAGGAAGGTTAATAAGTAATGAGTACCACAAGGGCATAACAATGAGTAATGAGTAATGAGTACCACAAGGGCATAACATAATGAGTAATGAGTAATGAGTACCACAAGGGCATAACATAATGAGTAATGAGTAATGAGTAATGAGTAATAGATGATATGTTATTTGAATAGAAAATTATGTCTAAATAGAGAATTAATTTCTTAATGTATATTTAATAGTTTCTAATTCTCTATTTTAATCTTGTAAATAGTTATTTAAATTATCAAATATTTTAGAGCAGACATGATTTACGGCTCAGGTTGATAATTAATTTCTGGCCATATTTCTCTGATTTCTGCTGCCTGTTGTTCTACTGTAAAATTCTCCCAGACAATTCCATTCACATCACTCTCAGTGGACATCATAGATGCGGTAGGATCTTCCCAGCCTAAATGTCTTAAACTTCCTGGGGAACAAGACTTATCTTTTCTGATAGAGACATTCAAAGTAGGTGTGCGCCACAGAGCATATTCTCCAGCTATCACTAAGCAGGGTTGAGCATTAAAGCGAATACTGTAATCTTTAACCGTTGCTTCAATATCATTCGTAGAAATTGCTAAATGTAATTTTTTCATTTCCAGTTCGAGTTTTTCTATCTTAAAAATAATAATTATAATTAAGAGTTACTTGAATAGGAAATAGACAGCAAGAGTAACATGAGCAAACAAGATCGTAATGGTAAAACAGCAGAACTTAAAAAAAACAGCAAAAAACCTAAAGATAAATCTAAAAAGTTAAGTAAGAAAAAATACGAAAAAGAGCTAGCCAAGCTACAGATCGAGCTAGTAAAGCTTCAAAGATGGGTGCAGCACAAGGGCTTAAAAGTTGTGGTGCTGTTTGAAGGCAGAGATGCCGCGGGGAAAGGAGGAGCAATTAAACGCATCAGTGAAACTCTAAATCCCCGTGTTTGCAGAGTGGTTGCTCTCGGGACACCAAGCGATCACGAAAAAACTCAGTGGTATTTCCAGAGATATGTGCCTCATCTCCCCGCAGCAGGTGAAATAGTGCTTTTTGATCGCAGTTGGTACAATCGTGCAGGAGTGGAAAAGGTAATGGGCTTTTGCACCTATAACGAATATAACGAGTTCATGCGATCGTGTCCTCAGTTTGAAATGATGATTCAACGATCTGGCATTATCTTAATTAAGTATTGGTTTTCTGTTAGCGATCGTGAACAGGAAAAACGTTTCCAAGAAAGAATTAAAGATCCGACTAAACGCTGGAAAATTAGCCCAATGGACTTAATAGCTAGGGAAAAATGGGTCGATTATTCCCGTGCCAAAGATGATATGTTTGCTGCTACGGATGTTCCTGAATCCCCTTGGCATGTAGTGGAAGGCGACGACAAGAAAAAAGCACGCTTAAATTTTATTAGCCACTTCTTAGGGAGTGTTCCTTACGAAGATCTTCCAGACGAAAAAATTGAATTACCTCCTCGACAAAAAGCGATTAATTATGAGCGCCCACCCCTAGAAACCCAGAGATTTATTCCCGCTAAATATTAGATCTAAATATTTAAATCTAACACTACTATTCTGCTAGACTCTGATACACAATGGTTAGAAACTCTGCGGGCTTGAGAAAGCCTTCACCCCAGGTGGCATCGTATTCAGCGGTAGGGTTTGAGGCGATAAACTCTTCAAGGGTAAGACCATTTGCGATCGCATTTTCTGTCCGTTGTTTCACATCTATCAGCATTTGTTGATAAACCTCTAACTCGGCGCGGTTAGACAAAGCACCATGCCCAGGAATAATCTTAGTATTATTTCCTGCTAGAGCCAGAATTTTCTCTGTTGCCTGAATCATACCGCTAATAGATCCACCGCCAGAAGTATCAATAAAAGGATAGATGCCATTGAAATAGATATCTCCAGTATGAATAACATCAGCTTCGGGGAAATGAATTACGCTATCGCCATCGGTGTGAGCCGTTTGCACATGAAATGCTTTAATCGTTTGCCCATTAAGATGAAATGTAGCAGTGTCGTTAAAGGTAATCGTCGGCAATGCAGCGGGTGGCGAGGCTGGGACAGGACGCTGAAACGCTTCCATAAATTGATCGGTACTCATACGAGTATAAACTTCGTCGTGTGCCACAATCACTACTCCAGAGTTACCTAAATTTTCATTCCCACCAGTATGATCAAAATGCCAATGGGTGTTGAGTAAAAATCGAATCGAGCGATCGCTGATCTGACTTACTGCATCCTGAATTTTAGTAGTCAAGGGAGCATACTGATCGTCAATCAATAATACTCCGTCATCTCCCACAGAAACCCCGATATTGCCTCCTTCTCCCAGGAGCATATAGATATTTTCAGTTACGGGAATGGTTTGGATTTCAACCTGAGAAAAATCTTGATCTTGGGCAAGACTAACGCTGCCAACACTAGTAATACTAAGGGTAAGTATGGCTGTCATCACCTGTTTGACGAATTTCATCGATTTTTTCCCTCTGTTTCTCTAGCCGATTAGATTATCCTAACTTGGGAAGTACAGATTCTCTCAAGTAAGTTTCATAAGATTATCTTTACCAGCATTTTGAAATTTAGAAATAATCATGCCCACGCGAAAAAAATTAAATTGGGTCTTGACTAGGTAGTCGCAGTTTTGTTAAAATTATTTTCATAATTGGTTTGTTTGTGTCTATAGATGACTGCTTAGGTTCCAATTATGAAGAGTATTTTTTAAAATAATCATAAAAAGCGATCGCTTGTCAAGAAAATAATGTTTTTTTCAGCGATCAGTGGGCTAAGGGTCGCGTCGTGCTCGCATTTTAAATTTAAAATCTTAGATTTAAATCTGGGCAAAGATTGTAGCTGTTTGCCATTGCTTTGCAAACTATTATATCATCAAAAATATTATCTAATCTGCTGACCTACTTGCGAAATGTCGGTTTTAAGACTACCCCGATAATCAGACGCTCGCGATAAATTTGGATACCTTTAACTGGGATGGGCCCTCTTTCTTATTCGTTTCCTCCCCAGGCGATGCCTCCAGAACGACGTGGATCGGCAGCAGCAGTCAAACCATTAGTAGGATGACCATATGCAGCTTGAACTCCGCCAAAATACATTGAAAGCCTCTCGAATTCACGAGTGGTTAAGTTTAGTTCCTCAACATTTAAGCCAGCTTCAAAAGCGATTGCCGAAATTTGATTGAAAACTTCAAAATGTAATCTAGGATGGGAAATTGCCTGCTCTAAAGACATATCTAAACTAATAAAGTTAAACAAGACTTGAGAGAGCGCAGTAGTAATACGAGATGCTCCAGGAGAACCAATTGCCAGCACGGTGCCATCCCTTCGTCGACAGATGGTAGGTGCCATATTGGAAGTGAGGCGAGTACCTGGAGATAAGTGATGTAAACCTTGAGGATGTAACTCGATTTCTCCTAACGAATTATTCAGCCAGAAACCCGTACCTTTAGCCATAACTCCCGAGCCATATCCAGAGGAGGCAGAGATTGAACAAGCTAAACCATCACTGTCTACTGCCGAGATGTGGATCGTGGAGGGAGATTTCGTTAACTGTTGCCAATCATCTTGAGCCGCCATTAATAGTAAACGGGCTACTTCTTGATCGATTAGTTTTTCGCTAAAGCCTTCTAAATAGTTACTACGATATTGAAGTACTGCCTGTTGAATCTCGGCTATTTCTCTGACGGTGCCTGCATTCCATTTGTTTATTGCTCGTTGATCTATTAATAACAGCATAGCTGCC
Source organism: Cyanobacteriota bacterium (assembly GCA_942490675.1). Lineage (GTDB taxonomy): Bacteria > Cyanobacteriota > Cyanobacteriia > Cyanobacteriales > Xenococcaceae > Waterburya. The sequence continues at coordinate 212,320 of CALNYB010000034.1, forward strand.
AAACAAGTTCCACCGACTGCGGGAGCAGGATTAGTCGCAATTTCCCAATCACCAAAATTAATGATTATTGGGGAGCGCTCTATCGCTCTATATTCAGCCAAATCTTCTAGAGTGAGTAATCCCTGATTAGCTTGAATTTCGGCGGTAATTATCTCTCCTAGTTCACCACCATATAAAACAGCTATTCCCTCCTCAGCAATTAACTGTAAACTCTGAACCAGATCAGGAAGTTGAACCATTTCGCCTAACTGTAAATGGCTACCATCAGCTTTATGGGTGACTCGATAACTATCGGTATGCCAACCAAAAATAGCTTGATGAGTATAGGAAAAATATTCTGCCGCTACTTGAGGGAGAGGAAAGCCTCTTGCTACCTGCTGTTGTGCTGGGGCAACTATTTTTGACCAAGGAAGATGACCATATTTTTCAGCTGCTAAACCCAAACCAGCAAATATTCCAGGAGTAGCGACAGAACCATATCCCACCATAGTACTCATGCCACCACCGTAATCAAAAAATACCTCTTTCATGCCACTGCCAAACTTGACTGAATCTAGTCCTCGTCCAGGCATCTCTGCATAGGCATCAATGACAATCGGGTTTTCTCCCGGTTGCCAAATAGTAATAAATCCGCTGGCACCAGGGGCGATAATCCCCAGATTAGTACACATAGATGTAATTGATGCTGAGATCGCGGCATCAACGGCATTCCCCCCGCAGTTAGCGATCTCTGCACCAGCATCAACTACAATCTGGGAATCGGAAGCAATAATAACTTTTGGCATTGAATTTAATAGAAAAACGCGCTCAGACAATCGCTTGTTATCACGGTGAGTCAATGGAACAATAAAAACCAATATAATCTAATTGTATTTTTATTCTCGGTGTTTTCCTGATTTTCTCAATATCCCCAGCGCCTAAAGATTAAGTTTCAATTGCAGATAATTATTCTTTTCTGCATTTACAGGTAATGGTTGAGTAGAACAAACTTGTGGTTTTCCTGTCCAAAATAGCGAATTACCAGGGCGTTGTTGGTCTATATTGAGCCAATGGGTAAATACTTGTTCTCGGTTATCCTCGGGAGAAATAATTTGATATACCCTAATTCTTTTGCGGTTCTGAGTTTCATTACGCAAACATTTAATTTTGCAGCCAATTTTACCTAGTAGACGGCTAATGATAGTGACGGGACTATAATTTTTGGCAATACTAAGATTGAGAATGGTTTTAATTTCTCGGCGGTTGCTGAGAGCGATCGCAGCTAAGGACTGTAAGTCATCATCTATGTTACTTAATTCTCTAGTTTGCTCCTGTAATAATACTGGTATACCCATTATTTCTAGGGTGCCGACAATGGCTCCTAACTGGGAACTATTGAAGTCAGGTAAAAATAAACTACCATTGCCCTGTGCCATTAGCTTACGTGCCACCTGAGTATCTCGATCTGCCAAGAAGGGACGACCAACAGTTAGAAAGTAGTGGAGTCTAATTTTTTGATACCAGCCTTGATCATCCAAAGATACTAACTCTGGTGTAATCGGCAGATGATAACGCTCTTGAAGTTCGTATTTGCGGAGTTGACGGCGATCGCTCAAAGATTTAATTAGCCGTTTTTTTAAGACTCGATACTGTTGTTCGTTAAGATTAGGCACACAGGCAATTTCACTACATTCTGCTAAATAGTTTTGGGTACTAATTGCCTCAATGGCACTAATCAAACAGCTATCAGTTTGCGGTGTGGTGATGATTTCAGGCTGCTTATACTTAGAGGCATCAATGATTTGATGTCCTTCGGCTTTCAATCCCGCCAAGATAGAATTGCGGTAGTTAACTGCCCCAGCATTAAACCTAACCGCCATTTTTGCCCAACACAAAAGAGATTCCGCTTGGAACCCCGTGTCCAAATCATCTAGATAAGCAAAGTCCGACTGCTGCAACAAGCGGATATTTAACTGAGTAAAACGCTGATTAGAACTAAGCAAAGCGGGAATCGAAGTTGAACCATTGCCAATTTTATTAAAGCTGTAGTTAGTACACCACAAATGTCTGGGAACATTCTGGCGTATACGGGATAAGGTCTGGCGTACAGCATTTTCTGCCTGAACTCCTTGAGCGATCGCCCAAACCGAGGTAAAGTGATTCTCTAGCTCAATGGAGATTCCTGTTTCAATGGAAGGACTGGATAGGACGACATCATATTGACACAAAATCTGCTCAAGTTTAGCAATGCAGTTGTATGCCGGGTGCTGATGATCAGCCAGAGATTCGGAATCAATTCTCAGGATGCGCTTTTCAGGAAACTTTTGCTGTAAATAAGCCTCTAAATTTTGGGTACCCCACTTACTTGTCAATTTTTGCGCCGAAAGACAGATAAATGGTTTGCCTCCCTGCTGGATATGAGCCTCTAAATTGACCACCAGTTTTTTGGGACTTTTGCCTTGATAGTCATAGACTTGCCAAGCTAAAGCACGATTGTTTTGCCAGGTATTCTGGACAATATAGGGCTTAATCTCTAGTCCTGATAAAGAAATTAAGTAATCTAAGGCAATATCGCTGAGATCGGCATCCGCCACATACAATTGACCCTGGTTTGCCAAGGCGTTTTGCATCAAAGATTTGAGAGACTTGAGAATCTCAACCCGACGATCTTTGCAGGTACTAGAATTTAAAGCGTGCCATAATACCTGCTCAACCTCATCAATAATTACCAGACTATTATGCCAATCATGAGGATTGAATTGTGCCTGAGAAGAAATATGGAGTGAATCAATACAAAGACCGTAACCCAAAGCAGATTTAGATGATGTGCGATCGCCGATTTCCGTAACATAGTTTAAACCAAATCTCTGACACAATTCTTTGACCAGCTGTACCCGATGTCCAATTACTAAAACCTGCTGCTGACTTGCGATCGCCTTGGCGACAATTTTAGTCAGAGATGCGGTTTTCCCCGTTCCCTTGGCAGATTTGATGCCAATCAGCTTGGTTTCTGGGGGTATGTTTAACTCTGGCAGATAGCGACTATTAACCTGAATATCAGTAGGATAAGTTAATTTTGTCCAAGACTTTGCCTTCCAGGTTTCTAAATCTAAAGCATCATCAAAAGCTTGGGTAAAACATTCCTGACCGTGATCTGCAATCAGATCATCGACCCCTTTACCCAATGAGCCGTCCCAGGTAACTACTTTAACCTCACAACCAGCCTTCTGTAATAGGTAGCCAGTTTTCTTGATTGCCGCATTAACTGCCTTGATCGTTTTTGGTTTCGAGTCTTGGTCAAAAACTAAATATACCCTGCGTCCAGATGTGGCTAATTTAGCCAGTTGTGGAATTAGATGAGACTTGCCAATGCGGTTTCCCTGTTCGTCTTTCGGTGTCCGATAACCATTGTTAATTCCTGGTAATGCTACTGTCCCATAACCCGCAGATAATAGCGCGCCTGCTTTTTTTGCTCCTTCGGTAATGCAAAGCGGGACTTCGGGATGAGCGATCAACCACTGCCAAAAGCCTAAATCAGGGCTCTTGCGATTAATCTCCTCAGATTGTATTGCGATTCCTGTGCGATCGGCAATTTTACGCCACAGATTGAGAGGAACTTTCAGAGCGAATATCCCAGTGGCAGTTTTAGGAGGATGCTCATATTTGATTAGCTTATTGTTGCTGTTGCGAGGCTGATCTGGCTTAAAACACCCCCAAATATCTTCGTCTCCACTGAGAACATCAATACCTGAACACCACCATCCTCCTGCATCGGTATGAGCATAACGTTGAAGAAATCCTTCCCTAACTCTGCCATCATTTCTTCTGGGTATAGAATTAGAGTAGAGTAAATACTCTGCGGGAGAAGTACCTTGGAGAGAAACTACATTTAAGTCCGTCAACTCTTCGTCCACACCACTTGCCTTCCATTCCCTTAGATGATTCATTGCCACTAAATTTCCTTGTCCATTAAGAATCAGTATCATACCACCATATATGGCGTATAAAAAATAAAATTAGTTTATAAAACGCTATATCTGGATTATCTTATCTGTACTGAATACTAGTGAGCTTAATTTAGGGGTAGTCGATTAAGGCGAACATGAGTAAAAATCTGGATAATCACTAGATTATTTTGCTGTATCAGAAGACTTTTATTTGATTCCAAGATTGTGAAACCCTATCATCAGATTCCGATCAAAGACTGTGGCGAACGCTTAATTCCGATTCCTTTAGACAATTTTTCAGTAGAGCTACCTCACCCCTATGTCAAACTGGGAGCAGACTATGGTACTAAATCTCCCTATTGCTTACGTCAAGGAGTGGTGAAAGCATTGTTAGAAGCACAATTTCTAATCGAAAAACGCTATCCCCAGTGGAAAATTCAGATTTATGATGCTTATCGTCCTGTGGGAGTACAGCAATACATGGTGAACTACACCTTCAACTCCCTGGTTAAAGACCTTGAGCTTCAAGAAGAACAGCTATCGGCTCAACAACGTCAAGACTTGTGGAACAGAGTTTATCGACTTTGGGCAGCACCTAGTTTAGATCATAAAATGCCCCCACCTCATAGTACAGGAGCAGCAGTTGACGTAACGATCATTAATGAACAGGGAGTAAAACTAGATATGGGGAGCGAAATTGACGAACTTTCAGAAAGATCGCATCCCGATTATTATTTAAGTGATCAGGATGGAGAAAGTCAGCAGTATCATTTCAATCGTCAACTATTGAATAGAGCAATGACCAATGCTGGTTTTTGCAGGCATCCTGGAGAATGGTGGCATTTTTCCTTAGGAGATCAGATGTGGACTTGGCAACACAATCAAAACAATCCTACCGCTAAAGCGATCGCTCGCTACGGAAGGGTTTAAATGTCATGAAATCTTAAAATGAGAATTGCTGGCAATAATAATCATTCTCATAATGAGAATTGCTGCAAGAATTACGGATCAATTGGCTGGGTGGTAAAAAACTGATTTTTAAAGGCGCATCCTATTCTTGATGAGATTTCCTCACAGAAATTAGGGGGGCTTTCTTTACCGTGAAGATCCGTGATAATCAATCCAGTTCTCGCAAAATATCCTGTAATTGCTGCTGATAGCGTCCATATTCCACCCAGTTACCTCGTTGTAAAGCCTGTTGTGCTTGCTGATAGATTTCTAACGCCGACTGTCGAGACTGATCATCTACTGTAGCTGGTATGTCAGAGTCAATTAAACCAGAGGGAATTTGGTCAAAGACGGCAGCTAAAGACTGCGCAAGAGAAGGAGTCATCACTATTTCTTGATCATAAGCAACGATGACGCGGGTTAGTTCGGGTAATTCTCCTTGAGCCGCGCGGAGATATAGGGGTTGGACATAAAGTATTGAGCCATCAATGGGGATAACCAGGATGTCACCTCGGATGACTTTTGAGCCTCTCTGACTCCAGAGGGTTATTTGTTCAACAATGTCTGGATTTTGATCTATTCTAGCTTCAATCTGAAATGGCCCATAAACTAGCTCTTGTTTGGGAAATTCGTATAGTCGCAGCTTACCGTAGTTATCACCATCTGAACGAGCAGCCATCCAAGCGATCATGTTATCTCGATTAACAGGAGTGAATGGCAGAATTAGAGCAAATTCTGCTGCGGTTTCCCCTGGTAACTTCATGATCAGATAATCAGGTTCAACGATCTGCTGTTGACCATCATAGAGTTCAGTAGCAAATCGCCAGTCGTCTTCACGGTTATAAAATACCTGGGGATCTTCCATGTGATAGCTCAAATACATTTTGGCTTGAATTTCAAACAGATCTTGCGGGTAGCGGAAATGAGCCTGGATCTCTGGGGGAATGCTGTCTTTGCTTTTAAATAAATCGGGAAATATCTTGCGGTAGGTAGCTAATACTGGTTCATTTTCATCCACAACATAAAACTGCATTGTGCCATTCTTAGCATCGACGACAACTTTTACAGGATTACGGACATAGTTAATATTTTTATTAGTAATTAGTTCGGTTTTTTGTTCGTGTGCCACAGCTTCGGCATAGGGATAGCGATCGCTTGTACTGTAGGCATCAATAATCCACTTTAGTCTGCCATCTACCACTACGAGATAAGGATCCTGATCGTACTTAAGAAAAGGCGCAACATGGTGCACCCGTTCAGTAACTTGGCGATAATAGTGGATGCGAGAATCTGGCGTAAAGTAGCTGGAAATAAGAATCTTAAGGCTACCCCGATCGTAAGCATAGGCTAATCTGCGCCACCAGTTGTTTAGGGGGACACCACCCAAACCATCGTATTTAATGAAGGCATTTTCAGCGCCACGAGGATAGTCAAACTCTAAGGTATCCATGCCTGTATAGATATAGTCCTGAGTTTGTTCGCCGTAATAGATTCTTGGCTCTTGAAGAGTTAAATCGGTTTGGGATACGGGGGGAATATTTTTAATAAATAGTACGGGTAAGCCATCGCCAGTCACCTCGTTAACAGGGTTCATAACTAAACCGTAGCCGTGAGTATATTTAAGCCGTCGATTGACCCAAGTTTTGGCAGAAGAGGGGACTTGGGTGTAATCGAACTCTCTGGGAGCAAGCATCACCTGACGGTAATCACCATTGAGGGTATAGCGATCAACATCAACGTCGCTAAATTTGTAGTAGAAACGGATTTCCTGTAGCTGTCGATAAGTACTTAAGAGAGGGCGATCGTCCCAAAGACGAATGTTGTCGATAGTACCTTGATTTTGCTGAAGAACATTGGCATCAAAATTACCTGATGAATCAAGTTGATAATCCTGAACCTCAATTTTTGACAAATCATAAGCCTGTCGCGTAAACTCAATATTGTGCTTAATATAGGGCATTTCCTTGGCTAATTCATTGGGTTCAACCAGAAAACGCTGTTGTAACTCAGGATAAATACCGTTCACTGCCACCAAAATTAAGGCATATACCCCGATGCCGTAGATCGGACGCAACAAACTATTTGGAGATCGCCTTTCCGTCCCATCTACACGGGATAATATCGTCGAAAGGGTTTTACACACATTCGAGTGTTTATCCTCGAATGGAGGCAAGGGAACACGCCAGTTTGACCAGGTAGCAACAATGAGCCAGATTCCCAATAGTACCGAAGCCACGATCATCACCCAGAAAGCAAATAAGCGGGCATGGGTATCGGTATAGTCTGCACCCCAAACTACTCCCTGAGAAGAATAAAGTAGTTCGTAGCGTTCGAGCCAAAAGTCCACAGCAATATCTAAGGCGATCGCCGCTAGCAGCAGACTAAGATGAATTTTAATCGGCTTGGTGATTAATTTTTGCCATTGTCGTTCTACTACCAAGCTTTTCCACTGCCAATCAAAGCGAATTATGCCTTTGAAGATATAAACTAATAGGGACAAGACTAAACTGGCAATCAATAGAGTAAGCCACCAGTTTTCTAGGTTATCTAGCAAAGGAAGGCGAAATAGATAAAAACCTAAATCTTGTTGATAAATGGGATCGAGGCGTTTAAACTGTGTGGCGTTTAAAAACTTGGGAAACAATTCCCAGGATGCAGCGCTAAGATTAGCAATACTGAGAGAAACTATAAAAATCAGAACCACAGCAATGTAAATAGCAAATCTCTTCGTATATGGTTCTAGATCGCTTGATTCCAAGAAACGAAAAGCGCGATCGCTGGTAAGACGCAATGCTAACCAGTAATTAAAGACCAAAAAAGCCCCATATAAAGTAAATGTCCCCAGCCAAATAGCTACTTGCCATCGGATACGCTGCCACAATACAGAGGTAAAACCTACTGTCTCAAACCACCAAGACTCGGTTAATAGATGAACTACTGCCGACATTAAAGTTAAACTGGCGATCGCTACTATGAAGAAGGTGATTATTGCTTTTTGCTTGAGTTGCATGATCAGTAAAAGCCAAAGAGAAATTGCTGCGTTAGTTCTAAGTATTTACTCGTAAATTATTTGCTAATTAATTAACTCCCATCTTTTACCTAGCTGCATATTATTCCTAATAGTATTGATAGTCAGCTATCCGTTATCATCCTTTAGTATCATAGCCTTGCTATCCATACCTAGCTAATTTTGTTGTCAAATATTATCCAACTCCAGGTTGCTTGACCTGTATTTTGCTTACGGTATCGTCGATTTATTCACCAGACTTTTACACTAATTAGCTACTTTCTTAATATGGACTTAATCATTAGCTTGATCTAAGACCATGCACTATTTAAATTTTCGATTATTTTTTATTGAAAAACACCAGAAAAGTACTAATAAATTGTATTTCTAATCATGATTGAAGCTAAACAAATGTAAAAAAAACGATTATATTAGATTTTTTCTTCTTTAGCGGGAAAAGGTAGTCACATTACTAAAAAAAGAGATTATTTTTGGGAAAAATCTTATTGCCTCACAGTTAAAGCAATAAATCTTGAGCTTAATTTCCCTGGCTGAGTTACTACTTATCTTATATTTTATTTTTTTTAGTTTAGCTATTAATTCAAATGCACCGAAGCAAGAAGTATCTGCAAGTGATAAATCGACAAATCAAGTCTCAGACTTTTAACTAATCATCAAAGAAGGATTAATTATGTTGGGTAATATAAGCACCAGAGAAATACCAGCAAGCGGACGTATTGATCGTCTTGAGCAAAAAAATGCGATCGAGGTTTCGATTATCATGCCCTGCTTGAACGAAGCGGAAACTTTAGAAACCTGCATCAGAAAAGCTCAGTGGTTTATCGCAGAAAATGAACTTGCAGGAGAGGTAATTATTGCCGACAACGGTAGTAATGATGGTTCACAGGAAATTGCTAGAAGGCTTAATGCTAGGGTAGTTGATATTCCTACGAAGGGTTACGGTAGCGCACTCAAGGGCGGTATCGCTGCCGCTAAAGGCAAGTATATTATCATGGGTGATGCTGATGATAGCTATGATTTTAGTAACCTTAATCCTTTTGTTGTCAAGCTGCGTAACGGTTATGACTTGGTAATGGGGAATCGTTTCTTAGGTGGAATTGAGTCTGGGGCAATGCCGTTTCTCCACCGATATTTGGGTAATCCTGTCTTAACAGGTATTGGGAAGCTCTTGTTTAGTAGTTCCTGTAATGATTTTCACTGTGGATTGCGAGGCTTCCGCAAAGATGCAATCTCTCATTTAGACTTGCAAACTACAGGAATGGAATTTGCCAGTGAGATGGTAGTAAAGGCTACGTTACACAAAATGCAGGTTACTGAAGTACCAACGACCTTATCTCCTGATGGTCGCAGTCGTCCTCCTCATCTTAATACCTGGCGTGATGGTTGGAGGCACTTGCGCTTTTTATTAATGTATAGTCCTCGTTGGTTATTTTTCTATCCTGGTATCTTGATGATTCTGGGGGGTTTTTTAGCAACTCTATCTCTTTTACCAAGTCCTAAAGTTCATAGTCTGCTGTATTCTTCGACCGCGATGACCATCGGCTTTCAGATTGTAATGTTCGCTCTCTTTACTAAAGTATTTGGGATCAGCGAGGGATTATTACCTGAAGACAGACGTTTAAACAGATTGTTTAATTATCTCAATTTAGAAACAGGCTTGATTGCTGGTGTAGTGTTGTTGACTATGGGGATGGCAGCTTCAATTTATGCCTTTGGAGTCTGGGGACAGCACGATTTTGGTTCCCTAAACCCAATGGAAACTATGCCGATTGTTATTCCTGGAGTAACTTGTCTGGCTTTGGGTATCCAAGTGATTTTTTCCAGCTTTTTCTTGAGTATCTTGGGGCTAAAGCGATGATTAGACAACCTTGGTTATCCGTCATCATTCCCACTTACAACGGCAGTAAGTATTTAGCAGCAGCTCTTGATTCCGTTGTTGTGCAACGGGACAATGAACTAGAATGTGTGGTGATCGATGACGGCTCAACTGATGACACATTAGCAATTGTAGAAGAATACCAGGATCAGCTTAATATTAAACTGATCACTAAAGTCAGACAGGGAAACTGGGTAGCCAATACTAACCATGCTCTAGCAGAGGCTAGTGGGGTATATGCCTGTTTCCTGCATCAGGATGATCTGTGGCTGGAGGGACGATTAAGCAATATCAGAAATGCGATCGCAGCCTATCCTCAAGCTAGCCTTTATCTCCACGACTCAGTATTTATTGATGACCAAAGCAAACCATTAGGTTTATGGCGATGTCCCATGGCAGCCAAGCGTCACGCCATTTCTGCCGATGAAATGATGGAGAAACTGCTGATTCAAAACTTTATTGCCATTCCTGCCCCTGTGTTCAAACGTTCCACTGCTTTAGAGATAGAAGGTCTAAACAATGAGTTATGGTATACCGCGGACTGGGATTTCTGGTTAAAGCTGGCTGCCAGGGGTGATACCTGCTATATTCCTAAGCCTTTAGCAGCTTTTAGAGTACATAGTGATTCTCAAACAATTCGTCGTAGCTCTAGTGTGGCGGAATTTCGCCAGCAGATGCGGTTAGTAGTAGACAAGCACCTGCCTCCTAAATCAACTAAGGAAGTTGGCAAAGTAGCTTTTTTTTCGACGGAAGTTAATACTACCCTGGCAGCCATGGTTCACGGTAAATCTCCTAATCTCCTGAAGCTAGCTACTGAGTTTATGTTACTTGGTCCAATGGGATGGCGGAGATACTGGCAAGATTCGCGAATTCAAGAGCGCGTATCTGCTCGTCTTAAAGCCAAACTACAGGCTCAGGGTTCAGCTTAATTACACATTAATTGTGATCTTTTATGAAGCCTAATTTATTTATTGTCGGGCAGCCTAAATCTGGAACAACGGCTCTACATCAATTTTTGGGGCAGCATCCTGAAATATATATGTCGAGCATTAAGGAGCCACATTTTTTTTGTGCTGATTTTCATTTAGAAAGCGATCGCGCCTATGGCAAACAGCGTTTTTTTGACTTGAGAAATGAGTCGGCTTATCTAGAGCTTTTTAGCAAATCAAAAAATGTCAAAATTGTCGGAGAATCTTCCACCAATTATTTATACTCTCAGGTGGCAGCCGAAAAGATTCACAACTTTAATCCTGATGCCAAAATCATTATTATTCTGCGAGAGCCAGCAAAGTTTCTTTATTCTCTTCATAGTCACTACGTCAAGTTTACTGAAGAAAACGAGTCAGATTTTTTAACTGCTCTAGCTTTAGAAACAGAACGAAAACAAGAAAAGTCTCTTAGTCCTAGAGTTACCAGTCCTAGTTATCTATACTACTCCCAAAGAGTACAATATTATCAGCAGGTTAAACGTTACTGCGATCGCTTTAGTCCTGAGCAAATTAAAGTCATAATTTTTGAAGAGTTCAAGTCAGAAAATGAACGTATTTTCCGAGAAATTCTCGAATTCTTAGGAGTTGAATCTGGCTTTACTCCAGAATATGCAGCGGTCAATATCAACAAAGAAGTTAAGTTCAAAGCTCTTAATAATTTAATCAATAGTCCTCTGGCTAAAAATATTTCCAAGAACATACTTTCTCAAGAGTTCAATGAGTTTGTGCGGGATAATATTGTCGAGAAATTCCTCTGGCATCAAGCACCAAAAGCCACAATGCCAGAGAAGATTAAGTATCAACTAATGCAAGAGTATCAACCAGAAGTTACTAAGATTTCAGAATTACTTGACCTAGACTTAGTAACAAAATGGGGATACGATAATTTGGGTTGATGTTTGGAGCTGATAGTTAACTGGTGTGGTTGAGTAGTAAGTAGTAGTTACTGTGATAAATATTAACGAATAAATGTTAACTAAGAAGAACGTTATATCTAGTATTCTATCTCTAGCATTGGGATTTTTCTTGGTCTGGTTGATTCTGCGCTTTACTGAGGTTGATCTAGAGCAAATTATTAGTAGCTTTTATAGCCTAAATCCCCTCTATGCAGGATTAGCAATTACTGCCTTAATTATCCATACTTTTCTCACAGCGTATAAATGGGGTTTGGTGACACAAAAGCTAACTCCAGATAATCAACAACCGTTAAAATTTTATCTATTTTATATTACTCTAGGCTCTTTGACCATGCAGTTTATGCCTCAATATGTAGGCATGGTAATGGTGCAAAATTTAGCCCTTAGAGTTCACAAAATTAGTTCCTTTTCCCGGGGCTTCTTATCAGTAGTATACGATCAGTTTTTTAATCTATTAATACCCCTGCTACTATTTCCAACTTCCCTGTTATATATTCTGCAATACATTTCCCTATCAGTAGCAGTTTTTATTTGGATTACTACGATTATTCTGACCCATTTTATTATTAACAAATGGCATCGTCGGATCATCTCCTGGTTAATTAAAGTTTTAACTTGGGTGAAGCAATTAAAAGCAGGAAAAGAGCAATCCACTCCAACCGACATATCTACAGGCAACGATTCTATTTTGGGTAAGCAATTCACTCTTTATCTATATTGGATTTCGGTATTGCGCTATGCAGTCTGGATCATTCGCGGAGTTTTAATTGCGATCGCAGGAGGATTTAAAATTAAGCTGTGGGCGGTAGCGTTTATTTCTCCAATTGTACAGTTGGCAATGCTACTCAGCTTTACCCCAGCTAACTTAGGATTAATGGAATTTAGCTGGATTGGTTTATTAGGCTTGTTTGATGTACCAGATGCCAGTGCAGTTAAGTTTGCTCTGATGCAGAGATTTCTCTATATCGTCGCAGTGGTAATTATTTTGGCAGTCTTTGCCGTGGTTTCCTTTGTGGAACGATTTGCTTTGTTTACCTCCAAACAGAATTAAGGTTATTTCTGATGGAGAATTTACCCTGAATAGAGGTAAACCGATAATTGGCATAGCTGAGAATCTAAGCTATTTTTGACCACATTATTTTCTGGAAATTACCTAATAGATACTCCTAAAATTATTTATTCCTGATGTTAGATTTTGCTACCAAACAAGAACAGTCAGCACAGCGCAGACTGGGAATAGAGACAGTACTTTCTTTAGTTGCCATAGCTTTAACTGCCTCGATATTTCTTAAGGTAATTCTCGATATTGATAATAATTACGATCCTGGATGGTACCATTTGCCTTTTGCTGGCAGAATTTGGGGCATTTTACCTAAATCAATGTTTATCGGAGACGAAAAATGGTTTGAACCCCGCTTTGATGGGTTCCCTTTATTAGCGCATTTTCTACAAGGTTTTTTTTGGAAGATTACGGGACGAATTCAGTCAACTAACTTAGTTAGCTTCTTGAGTGTAATTGGCTATTTCTTTTTTCTGAGAGCCTATTTTAAAGTTCCTCTTTACTTATCCGCGATCGCTATGTTTTCGATCCCCCTAGTCCTAACCCATGCCAGCACTAGCTTTGTTGATTTACTAGGTAATGTCGGAACATCGATCTTGGTGATGATGACCTATAGCTTTTATAAAAACAAGCAAGTACCTCGAACCAACGAACTGTTTATTGCTTTTTTAGGAGCAGCGATCGCTGTTAATACTAAAACTCAGCTACAGCCTTTAGTATTCTTCATTTTATTCTTTAGCTTCTCTAGATTAGGCTGGCTATATTGGCAATGTAAATCAACAGTAAAACAATCAATCAAGACACTTTCTCTTGCCCTATTGGCGACAGCTATCATTTTCGCTAGCCCAATCAAAAATACAGTCTTATACGCTAATCCTTTCTATCCCATCAAAATTGAGGTGGCGGGAATAGTACTTAACCATAAACTAAATCCAGAAGCTTATGAAGAAGGTAATCGTCAGCTCAACTGGGTTAAGTCAGTGCTAGAAATAAATGCTCCTTTCTTTTGGACACCCGATCAGTGGAGTAATTATCCTGAGAGGAGCCGACGAGGAGGCTTTTTTGGAGCATATGTAGTATTTAATTTGCTACTGCTGTTGGGATTTTTCGTTAGAGAATTAATTCAGAACAAGTCTTTGCCTAAAAGTGAACACTCTAGGGAAGCAAAGTTTGCCCTGCTAGCAGCGATCGCTATGTCGATTGTCCCTCTTAATTTTCCTCAATCTCATGAACTGAGATACTTTATGTATTGGATGATCTGTTTAGTATCTCTCAATCTTTATTTAGTTTCTCTGCCCAAAAATAAGCAGATATGGGGACGATGGTTGCAGCCTAAGTATATGGGTTTAATTTACACAATATTTGTGACTATTGTTTTAGTGAAAACTCATACTTTGTTCGTCAAACCATCATTTTTTACTCTGGACAAATACGTTGATTTTGGGGTGAAGCCAGAATATCTCACTCAGATCAAACCCAATGAAGAAGTCTGTCTGATTAGTCGGCATATTGGCGAAGATATCAAAATTGCACCAATAGTGGCTTTAAAATACGCCTTCGTTTATAGTTCCTATTTCCATCCCAAAATGGACTACGATTATTCAGTTCAAGCAGCATTTAATCCAGAAGCATGTGGCGATCGCAGGAGAATTCCCCATAATACAAACTAACCTCTTAAGTAGGGCTTGCTGAAAAAACTGAGATTCGGGGATGTAACCTGGAAAAAGCTATCAGCTTTTAGGAAAATCGGGCTATTTATTATTTATTATATTTATAATGTTAAGTGCCAGAAAATCCCCCTTATTGGTTAACAATTGGATGAATGGAAGGGATTAACGGAAGCCAAAATCTTGGAGTTACTGATTAGGTTTACTCAACCAGCGGAACGCCACCAGCCAGATCGAACTTAACCACTGCATCCATTTTATTTTCTAACTGAAAATATCTAGTGACTTTTTTTGGAGGCAAAATCTCACTAAATTTTGGCACATATTTTTTTTGAGACTTTAGCTTATCTTCCTCAAGTTTTAAATAGGTAGAGAGCATTTGTTCAGCCTGTTCGTCGGAGAGAGTTTGCTTTTTGTAGCTTTCACTATAATCAAGTATCAGCTTAACTAGTTGATCGTTAAGTTTGTCTACTTCCGAGCGGTATTCTTTATATAGAGGCCAAAACTCTTGACTTTCTTCCTTTGTAAAAACCATGTATTCAGTAATAATACTCTGTCTATCTGTTTGTATAGCAGAACGAGTCAATTCAATTTGTCCTGTGATGTTGTCATTACTGCCTGAGACATCACTGCTGCTTTCTTGAGCTACATTGGAACTACTTAGCACAGTTCCCCACAAAGATATAATAATTAACAGAGTGAGCAAACCCTTATTCCTTATTTGCATACTTTATTTTCTCCTACTATATAACTCGAATTATTTTAGTAATTTGTATTATCGTACCAGAGTTTTTAGATATTTTTGGGGTTTATGTAGTAAGTGCGAAGCATTAATTACTTGTTGGTGCGATCGCGAAGCGGATACCTTAGGCTTATCTAAGTTAGGAACAGGATTTAGTATGACATCCTGCCAGTTTAATTGCGTCGCGAGCAATTAAACTGGCAGAATATTGGTGAAATTACTTAAATTTTTCCACAAAAATCTGAGCAGCATCAATCCAGATTGAAAATCACCTAGCTACAAAAAATGACAAAACTTTTACAAAGATCATTAATAATAGGAATTACCTTCGCTATTCAATCAGCTGTATCAACTTCATCCCAAGCTGAAATTAAAATACAGCCTGATCTTGCCGAATCTAAACCCCAAAATAGAAAAATTAAAGAATTTGTCTTTGATTTTAATAATACCTATGATTATGGTACTTGTTTGGACGTAATTTTATTGGTGTATGAAAAACGTAATGCCGAACTAGAAAATGTTTTTAAAAATGATTGTGCCACTAATATTTTGAACACCTTTGGCAACAATCTATCGCAAGATGTAGCTTTACAGTTGGTTGAATCAGCTAATTTATACGCTACTAAGGAATTAGAAAGTCCACTTTATCCCACTCTTGGTCTTAGAAGAAGAATAGCGATTAATCTGGGATATGTTTATGATATAGACAAAAATAATCCCGATATTTTGAAATACATAAATCCCGAGTCAAAATAAGCTGAAAAATGCGATCGCTGTCTCTAATCTTTCTTTCTTGGCTATTAGTTTGGCTCTTTCAGAAGTGCGATCACGAAGCGGATGTGCCATAGGCTTATCTGAGTTTGGGGTTGTCGCTACGCGGTTTTGTTGACTAGTTTTGATTCATCTCACCGCTAAACGCTAGCGCGTTTTAACGGGAGTCCTCTCAAAACATTCAAGATAGATAATCAAGATCAAGCAACTAAACTGTACTAATTAATTATGCAAACCGCTGTATGATAATTAAGTATAACTACTGATATTTGTAGATAATAAATAAATACTTATATTTAAAAATAATAAATAGATACTAAATACTGAATAACAACTCAATTTAAGCTGAAAATGATTCGTATTTTATTAGTAGACGACCAAAATTTAGTTCAGCAAGGAATCAAATCTCTACTAGACCAAGACTCTGATTTAAAGGTGATTGGAACCGTAAAAGATGGTCGCAGTGCAGTCAACCAGATTGATCTTCTACGCCCCGATATTGTGTTGCTTGACATCGAGATGCCTGGAATGGATGGCATTACTGCTACGAAATATATTAGTCACTTATCGCCTAATACAAAAGTAATTATTCTTAGTAGCCACGAGGATAAGAAATATCTAACCCGAGCATTAATGGCTGGAGCAAAAGCCTATATTCTTAAAGATAGTTTGATGAAGGACTTGAAACAAGCTATTTTAGCGGTTAATGGTGGATATTCTCACATAGAGTCAAGATTATTAGCTAAAATTTTTGACCCTAATAATCTCAAGTTAGATGGTAGCAAATCTGAACCAGAAACCAATAAAGTCAATCATCAAAGCCAAAAGCCACCAAGCCAAAAACCACCAAGCCAAAAGCCACCAAACCAAAAGCCACCAAACCAAAAGCCACAGAGTCATTCTGTCCATCGGACTCAGAATACACCAGTAAATCTTCAGTCTCAAGAAATAAGTGTTGCTGTGCCGACTGCTAAACAGCCCTTGCTATCTCAAGATAAGGTGGTTTCTCAAGTAACCGACTCTGTAACCGACTCTGATGCCCTAGTTAAGAAAAAGCCAGATGCCTCAATAGCGAAACCACCCACTATTGTACAAACTACAGTTAATTCAGAAGCAGTTAATTCAGAAGCAGTTAATTCAGAAGCAGTTAATTCAGAAGTAGAATTATATCGCAACAATTTGTCTGAAGATCAAGAGCAAAATCATTCCCCTGTCACCAATCGATTCCTTCCTTCTGTAGTGGTTCAACGTTCATCTTCAAAATTATCGTCAACATCCAAAGGAATTTTTCTTCAACTGTCAGTGGTAGTATCAAGAGGCAAAAATTATCTTCGGCACATAATCAGCAAGCCACAGATTTTAAAGTACAAAACTAAGTTAACTCAACTTTATCAATCAACACTATCACAATGCGAACCAATAGTTCGATCACTCAAAGCCAAACTATCCCAATACAAGTCCCGATTATCACCAATAATTAAGCGATGGTATGAAAGAGGTTGGTTGGCAAATGCAGGATTAGTATTGCTGGGAATAATTACAATTATAATTATTCATCGGATGTTTTCCTAAAATCAGCAAATTAATTTAATTTAAAAATGAACCGATAAGCTCTATTCTGAGTCTAAAGAGGAACAACTAAATATTTTTAGAGAAGATGAGCAAAATGTTAGCTTGTGAACAGGCTAGTACAACAGATACAGAATCGGAAACAGGAATACCAACAGAACAAGAATTAATCTGGTTGTGTCAACAAGGCGATCGCGCTTGTTTTCGATTACTATATCAACGTTATCAACAACGAGTGCGCTCAACTCTCTATCAGCTGTGTGGTTCCGCGTCATTAGATGACTTGGTACAAGAGGTTTTTCTCAAAGCATGGAAAGGGCTACCTAAACTGAGGACAGCAAAATATTTTTCTACCTGGCTGTATCGTATTAGCTGGAATGTAGCGACAGATCAACGGCGTAAACTAGCCAAAGGTCAAGAAAAAGCTAGCCTTATTAGCGAAGAAAAATATTGGGAGAAAGAACAGTTCAGTTATGGCAAATTAGCTGATGCTCAGGATGCACCAGACTTGATGCATCTGCATTATCGAGACGTAGTACAGAGAGGGTTAAGTAATCTTAGCTTCGATCACCGTGCTGTCTTAGTTTTGCATGATTTAGAAGACTTACCCCAAAAACAAGTAGCCGAGATCTTGAATGTGCCTGTGGGGACAGTCAAATCTCGTTTGTTTCATGCCAGAAATTCCCTTAAAAAATTTCTGGAGCAACAAGGGATATCACTTTAAAATCTATTAGTTTATCAACAAGGACTATGACTAACTTCAATAACGATCACCAAAACAATCTTGTCAGTTTTCTGCGACACAATACGCCACTTCCACCTAGCGCTCATGTCAATTTGGAACAGAAGGTGTTCGACTCCTTAGAACCACGAAAAAACAGTCGAAAAGGCTACTTTAAAGCCCCGCGGACAATTCCTGGTGCGATCGCAACGGGTTTCTTGTTTACTTCTCTCAGTTTTGGTCTAAAAACGCCCCAAATTGCTTTAGAACCAAAAGATTTAGAAAACTTTTTAGTTGGAAACTGGCAAAATACTTTAGATAGCAACAGCTATACTGCTGCTGAAGAGACGGAAGCTTATTGGTTATTACCAGTTATTTCTGAACCACAGCCTACTTTATCTGTCTCTGCACAGTAAATCAATATTTATTTTTAAATCAAAATATATCTTGTTTCCTAAATTATATTGATGATTTTTCTAGCTTTAGTCAGAAGAAGACGATATTTACTAACTTTAGTTAGCATAATCTTCTCCATTATCTTTAGTCTACCTGTTTTTGCAGGTTCTTCTCTATCTGCTCTCAAAAGTCAGCCCCCTTCCTTAAAAACAGAGATAATCATTGCTGACAGAACGCAAATCTCAGCACAACAAAAAAAGTCTTTTAGCTTATTTCAACAGCTAAATTTAACAGAAGAACAACAACAGCAAATAAAACGAATTCACAGCCGATATAGGCAAAAAATACTTCAAAAAAGGGACAGCATCGCTAGATTGCAGCAGCAGTTATCAGACATGATGATAGGAACAGAACCAGTAGAATTGCTCAGAGCTAAAAATCAACAGCTGAATGTCTTGCGCCAGGAAATAGGAACACTACGCTTTGAGAGTATGCTAGCTACCAGAGAAATATTAACTCCCCGACAGCGAGAGAAGTTTAGGGAATTAGTCAATTTACGATTGACCGACGATTGAAGCAACAATCTAGTTGAATATGTGATAAATTAAATATTGCCAAGAGCAAGGTAGTATATGTGGGGCTTCTGAGTCAGTATAACCTCAGCTCAATCTGCGGATGTGGTGGAATTGGTAGACACGCACGCTTGAGGGGCGTGTGGCTCACGCCTTGCGAGTTCGATTCTCGCCATCCGCATCCCTTGCTTTTCAACGAGAAGTCCAACTTTCAATCGTAAGTCTTAATCATTTTCCCTTTTAAGCTAATAGATCACTAAACTGGCTCATAAATTTACGATCAATATAATCTTTAAGCCACCAGAAAGCCCTGGATTGGCAGGCAAAAGAATCCCAAGAAGCGATCGCTTTACGATCCCCTGTACCAATTAAAGCCAGGTATTTATCTTGAGGTACATATTCCTGCAATGGTTGATCTAAAAGTAGGCAGCGCCAGTTGTTAAATAAAGGCTGTCCTTGGCGCACCGCAAATACTCCAGCTTTGGGACGATTGTAATTAATCATGGTTGCAATATCCCCCGCAGCCAAAACGTGAGGATGGGATATGGACTGAAGAGTGTCGTTAACTAAAATAAAGCCTTGCTGATCACAAGCAAGATTAGATTCCTTAATCCATTTAGGTGCGGTAGCTTGAGTTACCCAAAAAAGGTGACTAAATTTAATACTCAATCTCGACTGACAAATAACCCGATCTGGTAAAACTTCCGTAACGCTTTGTTGTAAATGCAGTTTAATTCCTCGTTGGCGAATAATTTTTTCTAACTTATTACTGACCCAATCATTATGACTAGATAGCAATTGCTGACCGCGATGGATTAGATGAATTTCTAGAGTATTTTTGCCCTTGTCTTTTAAAATGTCTTTTAAAATCCTTTGAAGACAAGCCTGCATATTTAAAGCCAACTCCACTCCCCCTGCACCGCCGCCAACGATGACAATTGATAAGGGGGTTTCAGAATTTGATGCTACGGATTGTTTTAACTTGTGCCAAGCCTCAAGAAATACTGGGACAGGTTTAGCAGGGATGGCATATTCTTTTGCGCCAGGGGCAGTGAGCATTTGGGGAGTGCTGCCAATATCTAAGGATAGATAGTCAAACTCAACTTGATGATTGGTACAGATAACTTGGTTTTTGTCCATGTCGATGTCAATTGCCTGATCGATAATTAATGCTGCATCAGCGAATTCAGCTAGACTACGCAAGTCAATATGAGTTGCTTCATAGCTATAAAAACCCGCAACGTGACCAGGAAGCATCCCCGAATAGGGTGTTTGCTCAACATCAGTAATTAAGGTTAAATCGACATTGGGCAATGGATTGAGTCCCCATTGTCTGAGTGCGATCGCATGAGAATGTCCTCCACCGATTAAAACTAGCCTCTGATTCATCTTAATTATTTCAGGATCGATAAATTTTCCATGATCAGCATAAGATTCAAAACCCTGATCGGCAACAGGATGACAACACTTAGGGCTTCAGGTTTAGAGTTATTGACTGAAAAACTTAGATTTATCCCATCTGTGGCAAGTTAAGGGACTACGTCGTTTGTAAAACTGGTATTAGGACGCTCATTACTTATTATGTTATGCCCTTGTGGTACTCATTACTTATTACTCATTACTTATTACTCATTACTCATTACTCATTACTCATTACTCATTACTTATTACTTATTACTCATCACTCATTACTCATCACTCATTACTCATTATTTATTAATTTATTACTCAGCTTCATTTCACCTAAAATTCTATAAAAAGCCTTAGAGGAAATTACAGCATGGCAGATTTAGCTAATGTTCAAGTCAAGATCGATCTTAGCAATGCTGACCCTGATCTAGAAGCAGAAGCTTTGGAAGAGTTGACTCGCAATCTGAAACAGGAAATAGCAGAATTAGTAGAAGATATTGACTTAATCAGAGAGTCCGATATTCCCCCAGGAGGTAAACCAGGATTAGCTAACTTCATCCCTGGGATGTTATCAGCGGTGTTTCGAGTGGAGAATAGTAAAGCACTATTGAACACTTTGGGGGAACGTTTTTATGGCAAAACTTTACAACTAGAATTTTCTAATAAGGGTAAATGCTATAAACTGGAGTATCGGAGTAAGCAACAGTTGGAGGATGCAGTAGCAGCAATTGAAAGGCTCTCCAAATTAAGATAAACGTCACCTATGACTAAAATCGCATTGCTGATTGGCGTGAGTCAATACCAATCGGATTTAACCCCCCTCCCCAAAGCCAGCAAAGATGTTGAGGCGATGGAGAATGTGTTGCAAAATCCTGCTATTGGAAGGTTTGAGCGGGTGAAAACGCGACTAAATCCTGATGCTCAGACCATGCGAGAAGAGATTGAAGTCATATTTTCAGGGAGTCAGAAGGACGACTTAGTATTACTGTTTTTTTCTGGTCATGGAATTAAGGATGACCGAGGTAAACTGTACTTCGCTACTAATAATACTCGTAAAAATGACCAGGGAAAGCTAATTTGGTCAACAGCAGTAGCAGCTAGCTGGATTCAGGACTTAATGAGCCAAAGTCGCTGTAAGCATCAGGTAGTGATCCTCGACTGTTGTTTTAGTGGTGCGTTTGCCGCAGGGATGACAGCTAAAGGCACTGGCAATGTGGATATTCAAACTCAACTAGGGGGAGAGGGAAGAGCAGTTTTGACTTCTTCGACTTCCACTCAATATTCCTTTGAACAACAAGAGTCGGATCTCTCAATTTACAGTCGTTATATCGTTGAAGGTATAGCTACAGGGGCTGCTGATTTGGATAGTGATGGTTGGATAGAGGTGCAAGAGTTACACGAATATGCCAAGGGAAAGGTGCAAGCAACAGCACCAGCGATGATGCCAGAAATTTATGCAGTCAAGGAAGGTTTTAAAATTCGCCTGGCTAAAGCTCTAATTACCGATCCGAGACTAAAGTATCGTAAAGAAGTTGAACGCTATGCCAGTCGTGCAGATATTCCTGACTATAGACGTATTATCTTAGATACCCTGCGAGAGCAACTAAGCTTATCCTCGGAAGTAGCAGCAGCAATTGAAGATGAGGTGCTGCGCCCTTATCGCGAGCGTCTGCAACATTTACAGCGATATCGAGAAGCTTTGACTGCTGCTGTTGTTGAATATGAATACCCTTTGAGTGCAGCAACTGCCGATGATTTAAAGCATTTTCAGGGCATGTTGGGACTGAGGGATGAAGATATTCAGCCCATTGAAGATGATATTAAGGCACAGGTTAGGCAGCAAGCAGCACAATCTCCAGTACAACCTAGAAGAGAAACGATTTCAACTGAAACTACTCCTTCTGCACCACGACGCAATCATACAACTCCACCAGGAATTACTAGAAAACGGTTTTTGCAGTGGGCTGGTTGGGGTGGTAGTGGATTGATTGCAACATTGGTAGTCAGTCAGATTTTGAACCAAGATCCTGAACCCATTGAACCTGTTCAAGCACCAATAACTCCCTCTGAATCTACTGATAAACCTACCTCTGAAACAAAACCCACCTCTGAACCTACTGAAGATGGTGAAAAATTTGCAGGTTTGCCCTTATTGACCGATGAATTTGAGACAGTGACGGTTAATGCCAAGGGAGAGGAAACTAGTCGTGATAATCATCAGGCTAAGTTGTTCAAAGAAGATTTAGGTAATGGCGTAATTTTAGAAATGGTGTCCATTCCTGCTGGTGAATTTGAGATGGGTTCACCAAGCAATGAAAAAGACCGAGATGAAGATGAAAGCCCTCAACACAAAGTATCAGTGCCGGCATTTTTCATGGGTAGATTTCCCGTAACTCAGGCACAGTATCAGGAAGTGATAGGCAGCAATCCTGCCAATTTCAAAGGAGATAACCGTCCTGTGGAACGAGTGTCATGGCATGAGGCAACGAAATTTTGCCAAAAGTTGAGTGAAAAGACGGGACGTAATTATCGTTTACCCAGTGAAGCTGAATGGGAATATGCTTGTCGGGCTGGAACAACTACCCCGTTTCATTTTGGGGCAACTCTGACAACAAATCTGGCAAATTACGATGGCAACTATACCTATCAATCTGAGCCAAAGGGGAAATATCGCGGACAAACTACCGAAGTAGGCAGTTTTCCTCCTAATGCTTTTGGTTTGTATGATATGCATGGCAATGTATGGGAATGGTGTCTTGATCGCTGGCACGATAATTATAATGGTGCACCAGATGATGGCAGTGCTTGGTTAAACGATAATGATAATGATAATCGTTATTGTTTGCTGCGGGGCGGTTCCTGGTACGATAATCCTCGTGGCTGCCGTTCTGCTAATCGCTTTAGGAGCGATCCTGGTGCGCGCAGCGGCCTTATCGGGTTGCGTGTGGTATGTTCGTCGGCGTGAGTGTTACTTGCACTCTGCACTTTTTGCCCTTTTTGCCCTTTTAGCGAGCGAAGCGAGCAAAAAATTATTTTTTGTAACTATTAACCACTAGCTGGACTTTAGGGAAAGAAGCAAAAATAATCAGCTATAATACTGATATAGTAGGGCTTATACTTGGAGTTTAGTTTTTACTTCATTATGAAAGAAACAACCCTGTCGGCGATGCCACCTTGCTTTGAAAAATGGTGCGCCAAATTTGATGATTTATGGAAAAATCAAGGTCAAAAAAAGGGATTTCGTTACTATTTAGCTGGATTGCTGGGAGAAAGTAAGCGCAAAAATATTGCTCAAATGACTGACAATATAATCGGTTCTTCTTATCATAATGTCCATCATTTTATTAGCAAATCCAAATGGTCAGCTTCATTGGTAAATGAACGTCGTTTAAAACTTATGAATAAGTGTAATCAGACTAGAATCAGGAATGGTTTTGCACTGATAATCGACGATTCTGGACATAGAAAAAGTGGCAATTTCACTGAGGGAGTGGGACGACAGTATATTGGAGAGATTGGCAAGACTGATAATGGAGTTGTAATAGTTACAACTTATTTATATGATGGAGTAAGAAGTCTTCCATTAGACGTTGAATTATATCAAAAAGCCGATTCATTCCCTAAAGGAAAAGAGGATAAAGATTTCATCAAAAAGCCAGATATAGCTCTAAAATTAGTCAATCAAACAATTAAAAGAAAATATCGTCCAGGGATTGTTTTAATGGATGGTGGTTATGGAAATAATTCTACTTTCCTGAAGGAGTTAGAGACACTAAAGCTCAATTATATCGGGGTTTAGCTAAGAATCGTTTAGCTACTGTAATCAATTCTAAAACAGGAGAAAAACATTCTGCAAAAAGGTTAGATGAAATAATACTTTCCTTGTCTAAAAGATTTTCAATCTGTTACTTTAAAACTTGATAAACCCAAACTTGTCTGGGTAGCTACTATACAAGCCGAAACTAATGGTCTTGAAGGTCAGAGAAATATAGCGATCGTCATGAATGCTAGTTCTCCAGATGAAGCGACTGAAATCGATTATTTGATTACCAATAAACAAGGTGAACAAGTAACAGGAGAATGGATAGTAAAAACATTTTCAAATAGAAATTATATTGAAAAGTTTTATAGAGAAGCTAAAGGATGGCTGGGCTTAAAAGAGTACCAAGTGAGAAAAAAGAAAGTCTAATTCATCACTTTATTTTAGTATTTACTGCTTATACTTTCTTATTTATCAGCAATTAATGGGCGGACTAAGAAAACGTTATGCCAATAAATCTTTAACCACTTTTGCGGAGACTTTAGAAGCATTTTTAACTGGGATTTCTTACAATTTCTTTTGCTGGCTACAAAATAATATGGAACTGTTTGCGGAGCATAAAGCCAATCGGGGATTTGTTTGGGGATGAAATTAGGTAAAGTTACTGCTCTATCTAGATTTTACTGATTTTTTCTTTCTTTTTTCCTAAAGTCCAGCTAGCAATATTCAAAAATCCTATAATAATTACACTTCAATATTTTCTCCGTTTAATGGAGAGCTTGAAGATTAGGGCAGGCATAATTTAGCTGCGGGGCGGTTCCTGGAACAATAATCCTCGTAACTGCCGTTCTGCTAATCGCAATAGGAACAATCCTGATGCGCGCAACAACAATATCGGGTTGCGTGTGGTATGTTCGTCGGCGTGAGCACTCCCTTGGGTCAGAGCTGGTAAATGGGAATTTATCGGGAGTACGTTAGGGAGTCCAGACCTGTTCTAGTGATGGAGGTAACTCTGTCCGAAAATAAAACCAGGTCGGATAGCTTGGTAGGCTTATCGGTGCGAAGAGTTATCCGATCTACAACCGACATTTCATACTAAATCCTGTTCGTATAGGTTACTTAAATAAACGAAGTAATGAGTAATGAGTAATGAGTAATGAGTAATGAGTAATGAGTAACAAGAGTAACATAATGAGTAACGAGTAAGAAATACTAAACATCTCAATCTTAATTGAGGCATAAGCTAAACACTACTTTTGCCAAGCGGATTTAGTATCACAGGTCATTGGTGATTAGTATCACAGGTCATTGGTGACAAGTTAAGAAAAAACAGTTTTAGTCACTTCTTGCTGCATTCGCTCACGGCACGGGAACCAACAAGACCGCGATGCACCGCTACTACAGATAGTGTCTTATATCTCAGATAACACTAAATATGGATTAGAGTCGATGGGGATGGCGATCGCGCTTATTTCTCTGTCTGTTTTCTAGAAACACCTCAAAAGCTATTGGCTTAAAGCTTGGAGCTATTGGCTAGTAAGCATTTAACAAACAACACAAACCCTTAACTTGTCACCAATGATCATAGGTAGGTTAGCAGAGCAGATAATATTTTTGATGATATAATAGTTAACAAAGCAATGGACAACAGCTACAACCTTTGCTCAGACTGAAATACAAAATTTAAATCTAAAATACGGTTGCTGAAAAAAACCTAATTTTCTTGACAAGCGATCGCATTTTTTGATTATATAAAAAAATATTCTTCATAATTGGGGCATGGACACTCATGGATTAGTCAAACTACTCCCATTATGAAAATAATTTTAACAAAAACATGAGAATCCAGTCAAGACCCAATTAAAATTTTTTTTGGTGATTTACTAGGGCATTAGCTAACACTTGGTCAATGCGATCGCAAAAGATAAACTCCATTTGTTGCCGAATGTCCGAGGGAACATCAAGCAAATCTTTCTCATTGCGCTGGGGTATTAACACCCGTTTAATGCCAACTCGATGAGCAGCCAAGACTTTTTCTCGCACGCCACCAATGGGTAAAACTTGCCCACTAAGATTAACTTCTCCTGTCATAGCCGTGTCGTTACGAACTGGATTGTGCATTAATAAAGATGCGATCGCCGTAACCATAGTCACCCCAGCGGAAGGACCATCTTTGGGAATTGCCCCAGCAGGAACGTGAATGTGCAAACCATTATCTTTAAAAACACTCAGGTCGATACCTAATGATTTTGCTTGCGACCAGACATAGGAACGGGCGATTTCTGCTGATTCTTGCATCACTTCTCCCAATTGACCTGTTAAAATCAGGTCTTCTCCTTGGGGTAACAGCACAGCTTCAATAAATAATATTTCTCCCCCCTGTAAAGTCCAGGCAAGACCAGTAGCAACACCAGGTTTGCTTTCTGGACGTAATTCTTCTTTCAGAAATTGTCTGGCACCTAGCATTTCTTCTAGTTGTTCGGGGTGGATCAGCTGAGGCTCAGTTTCTTGATTGGCATAGCGCACGGCAATTTTGCGACAAATCGTGCCGATTTGCTGTTCTAGTTTTCTGACTCCTGCCTCGTGGGTATAGTATTCAATAACGAACCCAATGGTTGATTCAGGGAGTTCCACAGCATTATCTGGCAGTCCAGCTTTAGTAATCTGCCGTGGTAGCAGATATTTCTGGGCAATATTAGTTTTTTCCTGGGGCGAATAACCAGTCAGTTCGATAATTTCTAGACGATCTAGCAAAGGGGTCGGAACATGGGACAGATCGTTAGCAGTACCGATAAATAATACTTGCGACAGGTCAAAATTCAAATCCAAATAGAGGTCGCGGAAACTATGATTTTGTTGTGGATCGAGAATTTCTAATAACACTGACGCAGGATCACCACGATAATCCATCCCCACTTTATCCAACTCATCGAGCATAATTACAGGATTCTTTACTTCTGCCCGATGTAAAGCCTGAACAATGCGACCAGGCATTGCACCAATATAAGTACGACGATGACCCCGTAGTTCGGCTTCATCCCTTAAACCCCCTAAACTAATGCGCTCAAATGGTCTGCCCAGAGTACGGGCAATAGATTGACCCAGACTGGTTTTACCCACTCCTGGAGGTCCTGCAAAACAAATTACCGTACCAACAGTGTATGACTGAGGAATTGTACTATCTGATGGTGATGCTGACTGCTGTTGAGCTAGTTTTTTCAGCTTAAAAGTAGCTAAGTGTTCTATAATTCTTTCTTTGACTTTATTTAAACCATAATGATCTTCATCTAAGATAGTTCTGGCATTATCGAGATCCAGATTATCTTCTACCTGCTGATGCCAAGGCATTTCTAACAACCAGTCGAGATAGGTGCGAATTACACCACCTTCTGCGGAGGCACTGGTGACTCTTTCTAGGCGATCTAGTTCCCGTTTGGCTTGTTTTTCCACTAATTCTGGTAAGTTTGCTGCTTCCAGACGCGATCGCAATTCAGTAGCTTCTTGTTGATCTGGGTCTGTTTCCCCTAATTGTTCCTGAATTTTTTTGAGTTGCTGTCGTAAGAAAAATTCTTTCTGTTGTTGATCGATCTCTTTTTTTGTCTCTCCTAAAATTTCCCCTTGCAGCTTTTGTACCTCAATTTCTTTTTGTAAATCTGCCAGTATTTGACGCAACAGTTTTTCTAAATTTTCCTCTTCTAAAAGTGCCTGACTGATGGAGACATCTTGTTGTAGTAATACAGAAGTTTGATAAGCTAACTGGGCTGGGTCGTTGCTATTTAACAAAATAGCGAGTAGTTCTTCAGGAAATCGGGGATTGATAGCTGCACCTTCTGTCCAAAGTGACTTAATAGCCTGAGTTAAGGCTTCGATAGTTTGCTCGTCTGTTCCCGCTGCCCATGAATCTTTGACCGTAAGGGGTGGCAGTTTTCTAAACTGAACGGTGTAAGCAGGATCAGTCTGCATCAATTTTACGATCTCTACTCGTTCTAAACCTTCAACAATTAGTTGAAATACACCCATCGGTAAGGGACTCATTTTATGGATAACTGCCAAGGTTGCTACAGGATAAATTTCCCCTAAGCTGCCAATTTCCCAGAGTTGAGATTCAAGAGTTTTATTCTTATCCAACTCTTTTGATTTTGTTTCTAATTCTGACAATTTTTCTAGAGCTTGGGGACGAATTGTAGCTATAATTAACCGTCTATTGTCAGTATTGGCAGCAGACTCTACAACTGCTATAGAACGAGGTTTACCCGCCACTACTGGCAGTGTAGTTCCAGGTAATAATACAACATCACGTAGGGGGAGCAAAAAGCTAGTTTCTAGTTTGTTTTGCCTATTTAAAAATAGAGGAGCAACATATGACATATAACCTCCTATGATTAATTAAGTCTCAAAAAATTAGTTCCTTTTTTGGCACTCCGTCACAATAGCCTTGCTAAAATTAAAATTAAACAAAAAACTTGAGGATGTTGTGAGAACGTCAATATTTATAGGCTTTTGGAAAATTATGATTCTCATAAACGATATACTTTTGAGAGGCATAAAAAAATTATTTAATGAATATTTTTACCGATCTTCTCTTTCCCAAATCCAAAAAAACTTCAGATTCAGAGACATCTAATGGACTACCTACAATAAATCGCAATCCTCGCGGTATCCAGATTAAGTCCCAGCCAGAAATTGAGAAAATGCGTCATTCAGCTAAGATTGTGGCGACAGTGCTAAAAGAGATCCAAGATATAACAAAACCAGGGATAACAACTGCTGATTTGGATGAATATGCCGAGCGCCGTATTCGTGAAATGGGTGCGACTCCTAGCTTTAAAGGTTATTACGGTTTCCCCGCTTCAATCTGTGCCAGTGTTAACAATGAAGTGGTACACGGTATCCCCAATGCTAAAAAAGTAATCCGACGAGGAGATGTTTTAAAGGTAGATACGGGTGCTTATTGCAATGGGTTTCATGGGGACTCTTGTATTACCATTGCCGTCGGTAACAAAGTATCAAAGGATGCTGATAACTTGATTAAAGTTGCGGAAGAAGCTTTGTACAAAGGCATTGAACAGGTAAAAGCGGGTAATCATCTCTTAGACATTGCTGGAGCGGTAGAAGACCATGTAAAGGCGAATGGTTATAGTGTGGTGGAGCAGTACACTGGTCATGGTGTGGGCAAAAACCTCCACGAAGCACCATCTGTATTTAACCACCGTACCAAGTGGATGCCCAACGTTAAGTTAAAAGCGGGAATGACATTAGCGATTGAGCCGATTATTAACGCAGGTTCTAAGCATACCAGAGTATTACGCGATCGCTGGACAGTAGTGACCGTAGATAATAATTTATCGGCTCAGTTTGAACATACCGTATTAGTTACCAAAGATGGCTATGAAATCCTCACAGATCGTCATCTCGTCTAAATAGCAGTGATTGAATTTTGTTGATTATTTATTCAAGCTAAACTATGATGAAGTAAATAGTTAACAAAAACAATATGTCTAGTGATTTTGGTAAATTAATTCGTCAAGCACGAAAAGATCTGAAATATTCTCAAAGAGAATTAGCCAAACTTCTAAAAATAGATTTCACCTATCTTTCCAAGCTGGAAAATAATCGAGCCGATTATGCGCCGAAAGAAGATGTAATTCGTGGTTTGGCAAAACATTTAAAATTAAACGAAGAGGAGCTAATTTTCCTGGCGGGAAGAATTCCTCAACAGGAAGAAGACTTACTCAAGCAACACTACAAAGACATGCCAGCTTTGTTTCGTCGGATGCGAGAAAATCCTGAATTTGCCCAAAGAGTATTTCGAGAAGCTTCTACTACCGATTAAGAATTGATTGCTTGTGAGTGTTTTTCGTCCATTTCGCTTTATTTCTAAACTAGAAATCGAAGCTTGTGCTTTAGATATTTGGTTGAAAATGGAACAAGCTGACAATCAGCTTCAGTTACCAATAGATGCTAGTCTCATTGCCGAATTTTTGCATTTAGATCTTGTCTGGGATATCATTCCTAATGATGAACAAGGGGCGATCGCAGCGAGAATTTTACCCCTAGAAAAACTGATTGAAATTAACGAAAACATTCCTCAACTTAAAGGGGGTTTTGGTGAATCAACTATCGCCCACGAGATCGGACATTGGATCTTGCATATTGATGTTGCAACAGTAGAACGCTATATCAGGCTAAAGCAAAAGGGTGTTGATGTCCAAGTAAAACCTTTTCTCTGCCGTAGTAGTAATCTGGCAAGAATTGAATGGCAAGCACAATACTTTGCAGGATGTTTGCTCATGCCACAGCATGTACTTACGGCATTAAGACAAGACAAGGATTTGACTAAGTGGCAACATCTTTATCAAATAACAGAAGAATTAGGCGTAACGATCTCCAACCTGACAACTCGGTTACAGGATCTTGGTTGGATCTATCTTGATGGTGAGACGCGCAAAATCAGTGTTCGGAATTAGGGCTGTGGTCAAAACATATATCTATCTTGAGTGACAAAAGAGGACTCCCAGTAAAAGCATTTTCGTAGCGAAAGCGCAGAAAACGGTTTACTGGTGAGATGAATTTTGTCCAACAAATAAAACCGCGCAGCGACAATATTTAAATACATTTTCTGGTTAAAAACTTTATGTTTGTATGGCATAAGTAATGAGATAATAATAGTGGTGTAAAACAGCCCATCGAACGTGAGTCTTAAGTAGGTCAGTAGCTAGTTTGGTAGCTGGCGAAGTTATGTCCAGAACCGACCTAGTGAGAGAAATCAATGTGTTTCTTGATTGTGCGGTGGGGCGCATCGTGCAATTCAAACTAAAATGTCTGTGGATTCGTTCTGTCGGGGGCATAACTTCGGTTTGGCCTAGATAAGAGGAAAGGAAGCAGAAATCTAAACTCGTAAGGGTTAGAATCCCCCGTGGAGGGCGCGTAGCGCTTAAAGGCGGGAGTCGTCAATACTGTGAGAAAAGCTAAGAGTTAAGCGTGACAATGCGGTTTTGTTGGTTTCCTACAAAGAGCAATTGTCGTAAGAAGAGCTAAAAGCTAAAAGCCAGTGAATTAGAAGGTCACTGGTCACTAATTCACATCAAGCGTATCAGCTTTTTATTTTGTTTATTTTGTTTATTTTGTTTATTTTGCTAACTGAGCCAAAATGCTAGATTGGGGAAAAGACATCTTAGGGCTTTCTTCTAATAAATAGTCAAGAAATGTTTCAGCAATTACTGACAGCTTTTTACCTGCCAAATGAGATACATACCAGCGGCGTTTAATCGGAAAGTGTTTAAAATCTAGAATTGTTAATTCTCCTGATATTCCTTCAGAAATAAGACAGTGTTCTGACAAAATCGAGATGCCTAATCCGCCAGAAATTGCCTGTTTAATTGCCTCATTACTACCCAACTCTAATTTGACCCTAACCGAAATATTGTGCTGAGTAAATAAGTCTAAAATAGAGTCTCTGGTACCAGATCCTGGCTCTCTCATAATAAAAGGCTGATCCTTCAATTCTTTTAAGTCAAGATTTTTTTTCGTTGCTAAAGGATGATCTTTTTTCGCCACTACCACTAAAGGATTGTTCAAAAATGGCTTACTAGTTAAGTCAATATTTTGGTGAGGATTGCTTATTACATATAAATCATCTTCGTTGGCTAACATTCGCTGCTGAATTTCTTGATGATTAGTTACTTTCAGCGCAACATCAATACCAGGATAAATTTGGCAAAAAGGACCAAGTAATCTCGGTACAAAATATTTGGCAGTGGTAATTACAGCTAGGTTTAGCTGCCCCTGCTTCGTCCCTTTTAAATCGGCTATCTTGATTTCAAAGTTGTTTAGTTTCTCAAAAATCTCCTGACAGGTGACTAACAATTCTTGACCAGCATCAGTAAGATATAAGCTTTTACCAATTTGCTCAAATAGAGGAAGCCCGATCGCTTTTGTTAGTTGCTTAACTTGACTGGAAACAGTTGGCTGCGTAATTAATAATTCTTCAGCTGCACGAGTAAAGCTGCCATTGCGCGCTACTGTCTCAAATACTCTAAGTTGATGCAGAGTTGCTGGAATCAAAAGTAAATACTCCTCGATTTATTAAATGATTGTGCTGCTCCTACTATCATATATAAAAATCAATGTATTTTTAAAAAATCATAATTTATAGATTATGCAAATTACTTCTGCCTTCTGCCTCAAAACGATCAACTTTGTACCTCACCGATTTGAGAAACGCTATACGGCTAATTAATTATGTCGTAACAATTCAAGGAGAGCGCACTCCCAAGCCAAGCGAGGTTGCACATAACTGAGGAGACACTGGCGAGTTTTTTCCCAGGTTGCCATTAACTGTATTTGTTGATTCTGTCGCCAATAATAATATTGCAAGTAATCGATTAACCATAGTTGAGTTTGTCCATCTATTTGGCTGGTAATGGTTTGGGCTAGGTTTAGAGCTTCTAAAGGAGTTTTTGGAGATCGCCTTAAACGCTGTAATAATTCATCAGGAATGGACTGAAGTTGATGCCAAGCGGCGATCGCCTTGCCTGGACTACCTTGGGCGATCGCCATTAGCTCAGGATATTCGAGAATTGTTTGATGACCGTTGAGCTTTAATATTGCGGTTAAATTAGCTGAGGAGAGGGGATAAAATTGAATACGTTGACAGCGAGACACCAGAGTAGTTAACAACGAGTCTGTATCAGGAGTAATCAAAATCAGCGTAGCGTTACCAGGCTCTTCCAAGGTTTTTAATAAAGCATTTGCTGGTGCTTCTGCCATAGTTTGAGCATCATCGATCACGACGACTTGTCTGGCTGCTTCCCATGCAGGACGATTAAGAAACTGGATAATGTAGCGAATTTGTTCAATCCGAATTTTAGGCGGTGTCTTATACTGCAATCCTTTGACGGCAGCTTGCTCAACGGTGTATAGTTCACCTCCTTTTTGGTAGGTAGGTTCAACCCACAATAGATCAGGGTGATTACCTGTATGTAATTTTTTTTCTGCTAGAGCAATTTTTTCTGGAGACAAGCCAGAAGTCAATAAAAGCTGAGTAAACTTTCTGGCAGCAATTGTGCGTCCGATACCCGATGACCCACAAAATAAATAAGCGGGGGCAATGCGATCTAACTTAACGGCTTGCAAGAGTAGTTCCACTGCCTTCTCTTGACCAAGCAAACCCTGGAAAGCATTCATATTAAGTTTTTATTGACCTTCATCTTCGATCATCGCAGGATCGATTAGGGTAATATCGTAGGGATCATCTGGGGGAATGGTAGGAAA
This sequence comes from Cyanobacteriota bacterium, assembly GCA_942490675.1. Classification (GTDB taxonomy): domain Bacteria; phylum Cyanobacteriota; class Cyanobacteriia; order Cyanobacteriales; family Xenococcaceae; genus Waterburya. Next base: position 245,945 of record CALNYB010000034.1, read on the forward strand.
GACATCATATTCTCGATATTCATATACTGCTTCTACCTGAGGACCAAAAATAACTTTATCGCCGTTTCTCAAGTCGTGAAATCTAACTTTCTTACCGTTAATCAATAATCCATTAACGCTAGTTTTTCCTTCTGAATTACCGTCGATAATTCGATAGTAATTGCTTTCTTCTTCTTCTCTTCTGATTAGAGTTGCATGATGGCGAGACACAAACTGAGATTGCAGTACAATATTGCATTGATTACCCCGTCCCAAAGAATAAGTCTGATTCTGGAGGTGAATTTCTCGATGACCTTTGCCATCGGTAACAATTAGAACGTGTTCAGCACGATGTTTTACAGGTTTTACAGTCATGGGGTAAGTTCGGAATCACCAGTCTATTTTGACATACTCCTCAGCTTAACGGGACTCACCCCAAAATCTCCATTTTCTCTTCTAGACGAGCGATCGCTGCTTCATTCTTTCTAGTTATCTACTCTGTTTGCTGTAAGCCTTATCTGGTATTTTGAGACATAGATAAAGCTGCTTGGACTGCTTGAGCTAACTTGCCCATACTTTGGCTTTGGCTTTCTATCCCATAAAATATGAGAAGAATATGAAAGCAATAACATAATGCTAGAAACAATACTCGAACCATTGCAATATGCCTTCATGCAGCGATCGCTGATCGTGGCAATAACGGTGGGGGTAATATGTGCGGTGGTAGGGAGTTATTTGATGGTACAGAGATTGGCATTGCTAGGAGATGCCATTAGTCATTCTGTCTTGCCTGGATTGGCGATCGCATATTTAGTCGGTGCCAACATTTTTTTAGGTGCGTTTATTGCAGGAATTATTAGCACTGTCTTGATTAATTTAATTAGCACTAGGTCAAATATTAAAGAAGATACGGCGATGGGAATTGTCTTCTCAGCGTTTTTTGCTCTGGGAATTACGCTGATTACTGTGGTGCAAAAGGATAATAAGATCGACCTGAATCATTTTTTGTTTGGCAATATTTTGGCGGTAGATGGCAACGAAGTGCGAGATACGCTGATTATCGCGGGAATTGTGCTGACGGTAGTTTTCTTGCTATATAAAGAATTGCTGTTTTATACCTTTGATAAATTGGGGGCGCAGGCGGTGGGGTTACCTGTAGCCTTGTTGGATTTGGGTTTAATGATTTTAATCGGCTTAACTATTGTTGCCAGTCTTAAAGCGGTAGGCGTAGTGTTGGTTTTGTCGCTATTAATTACCCCTGCTGCGACGGCATATCTTTTAGTAACTCGTCTGCATCTAATAATGCTGCTAGGAGTTTTGATTGGGGTGACATCCAGTATCGCGGGGATGTATCTTAGCTATTACTATAATTTACCTTCTGGTCCTGCGATCGTCCTAGTAGCGTCCAGTATTTTTGTATTGGCGTTTTTGTTTAGTCCTAGCCAAGGCTTGTTAACTAATCCTAGTGCTGGCTTTAGTCAATCAGCTGTAATTAGAGAATTAAAAAATCTAATTGATCATCGAAAACCATAATTTATAGTGTAATTTATAGTACATGGAATCCCCAATAATTTAAACCCACATTCGGCAGTCGCACATATAAAATACAAAAGAAACCGCCCAAAACCCTTATTTGATCTTGAAGAAAAAGATTAATTGAATAAATTAGGGACAAGTTAGCGTAATTCATCATTAGATGGCTTGATTGTAGAGTTCGACGATCTTGCTAATTACTTCATCAATAGTAAGATTATCAGTAATTAATTCAATAGCATCTTCGGCTTTTTTCAGAGGTGCGATCGCTCTATTACTATCCTGCTCATCCCTTTGTTGAATGTCTTGTTCTAACTGTTTAAGATCAATATCATCCCGTCCTTGGTTTTGTAAGTCTTGCCAACGTCTTCTGGCTCTTTCTTGGGCAGAAGCAGTCAAAAATATCTTTAATTCGGCATTAGGAAATACATTAGTCCCGATATCTCGTCCTTCAGCAATTAAACCGCCTTGTTCTCCCCATTGCTGCTGCATTTTAACTAATTTTTCTCTTACCGCAGCTTGAGCAGCGATCGCCGAAACGTTTGCCGTAACTTCTAGGGTGCGAATGGCATTAGTTACTTCTTGGTTATTGATGTGAACCACCGTTGGTAATTCTGCACCATTAGGAGAGGTTAATTTTAAATCAATATCTGTGAGTAAATCTGCGATCGCCTGATGATCATCAATCGCAATTCCTGATTCCATCGTCAGCCAGGTAACAGCACGATACATTGCCCCTGTATCTAAATAGAGCAAGCCTAACTCATGAGCTAGACGACGAGTAACAGTGGATTTTCCTGCCCCCGCAGGGCCATCAATAGCCACTATGGGCTGACGTTTTTGCAACACGATATTATCTATTAGACGAGTAGAACCAACATGGGCAGCGATCGCCAGTAATCCAGTATGTTTAATCTGTTCAATTGGGTGCAGATTAATCGGATCGACTAGCTCAACGTATTGAATTTTAACTTCTTCTATCGGATCTAATTCCTGTTTGACTAAGTTAATTAGAACCGTGGTGTTGAACTCTTCATTATCAAAAGCTAATTTTGCCCGTTGCAAACTTTGATAGATTTGGGCAGCTTGTTCTTTTTCTGTAGCTGTTAGATATTGATTCCGCGAGCTTAATGCTAGTCCTGATGCGTCTCGAATAATGGGACAAGGAACAATTTCCACAGGAATATTTAAGTCCTCAATCAACCGACGGACAATTGCGAGCTGTTGCGCATCTTTTTGACCAAAATAAGCCTTATTTGGTTGAATAATATTAAATAGCTTGCTAACTACAGTCGCAACTCCTGTAAAGTGACCAGGACGATACTTGCCACACAATAACTCTGTCATACTTCTGGGAGGAATGACCGCAGTAGTACTGTTTAAAGCTTGAGTGTATCCACTGCTGTTCATCTCTCCCAGTTCAGGCGCAAAAACTAGATCTACCCCCATCTCTCGACAGAATTCCAGATCTTGCTTTAGCTGACGAGGATAATTACTTAAATCTTCTGTAGGAGCAAACTGGAGAGGATTAACGAAGATACTCACAACTACTGTCTGATTTTCGGCGATCGCTCTTTGAATCAAACTTAAATGCCCCTGGTGCAATGCCCCCATCGTTGGCACTAAACCAACAGTACTCCCGCTTTCTTGACGATGAGCAGCTAGATGCAAGCGTAATTCGGCAATAGTTCGCAACAAAAGCACCATAAGTATCAGTGAGCAGTGAGCAGTGAGCAGTTACCAGTGAGCAGTTACCAGTGAGCAGTGAGCAGTTACCAGTAATCAATTATCATCGATCAGGGGACTCTTGAGAGACAAAATTTGAACTCCCAACTCCGTAGCTTGCTTCTCGCGGAGCGAGTACTCCCAACTCCGAACTCCCTACTGTCCTAAAATATTGACTTTCACGGGGACGACTCCTGAATTAATCATTTTTAAGGATCGAGCAGCAGCAGCAGAAAGGTCGATTACTCTACCCCCCGCATAAGGGCCTCTGTCATTAATTCTGACTACAACCGAACGACCATTATTAACATTAGTAACCTTTACTTTGGTTCCAAATTTCAAATTAGGATGAGCCGCCGTCATGGCGTTTTGATTATATATCTCTCCACTAGCTGTGGGACGACCATTGAACCCAGGACCATACCAGGATGCTTTCCCAGCGAAGAAATTAGCAATTAGAGATTGGTGACTCAGGGGAATTGTTTGTTCAATTTGAGATAATTCAGACTCGTTTTGCTGCTCAAAATTCTTCTGCTGAGTTCGAGCTTTGATATGGGCTGAAAGCAAGCGTAAACCTGAAGACTGATTCTCTGTGGTTTTTGAAGATACTCTGGGTATTTTGGAAATAGATTTTACACCTTTATTAACTGTCGTTGCCTTAACTGTAGAATGATTTAGACTAATATTCAAAATAGTTAAAAGAACTGTAATAGAAATAAATTTGATATTTTTTAGATAATTAATATTCATTTTGTTAAATCTGTTGTCAATTAAATAAGTTTTTAACATGATTGTTTGGATTTCCATCTATCATCTTAAGGTTGATAAAATTATCAGAAAATTGTGTAAGTACCCAAATCAAAAATAAAGTTTTAATGAACAAGATTGATAATCTCAGGCATTGTAGGCTTTAAATGGTAAAGAATCGGTAAAATAGCTAGGGAATCAATTGTTAACTAAATTGAAATTTCAGTATCCAAACAATTCCAAAGCATTGATAGATCAAAAGATTATGGCGATCGCCAACAAGGCTACATCAAGCTAAACCAACAAAATTTTCAATTGAATAAATTTAATACTTTTATACTGCAAGCAGTAGTTATTTTTTATTAGGCAATCATACTTATGGACTATAAAGATGCTGGTGTTGATGTCGAAGCAGGACGCTCTTTTGTCAATCAAATTCGTCAAGATGTTGAAAGCACAAAGCGACCAGAAGTTTTGGGAGGTTTAGGCGGTTTTGGTGGTTATTTTCAGATGCCATCAGGCTATCAGGAACCTGTTTTAGTTTCTGGGACAGATGGTGTTGGCACTAAGCTGAAAATTGCTCAGGAGATTAATCGTCACGACACCGTAGGTATTGATTTAGTCGCCATGTGCGTCAACGATATTCTGACTTCTGGTGCCGAACCACTTTTCTTTTTAGATTATTTAGCTACGGGAAAACTCAACTCGGGGCAGCTAGCGGAAGTAGTAGCTGGAATTGCTCAAGGATGTCGTCTTAGTGGTTGCGCTCTTCTGGGGGGAGAAACGGCAGAGATGCCTGGATTTTATCAGCTAGGAGAATATGATCTAGCTGGATTTTGTGTCGGAGTAGTAGAAAAAAGCAAGCTTCTTGATGGTTCACAGGTACAGATTGGCGATGTAGCGATTGGACTAGCTAGCGCAGGGGTTCATAGCAACGGTTTTAGTCTAGTACGGAAGATCCTGGAAACAGGGGGTTATTCTTGGTTGGATACTCCAGAAATACTCAATGGTAATAGTTTAGGGGCAGAATTAATTACTCCTACTCAAATCTACGTTAAGACAATTTTAGAATTCCTGGCTACGGGTGCGGAGGTTCATAGCATGGCGCACGTTACTGGTGGCGGGTTGCCAGAAAACCTACCCCGTTGTTTAAATCAGGGGCAATCAATCGAAGTAGAGCTTGGTAGCTGGTCAATTCCTCCAATTTTCAACTGGTTAGGGGAAGCTGGAAAAGTAGAGCAAGAAGCGATGTTTAATACTTTTAATATGGGCATTGGCTTTGTCGTAATTGTACCTCCAGAGCAAGCTAAATCTGCTCTAGATTGGTTTAAATATCAGAATGTTACTGCCTCTCAAATTGGTCAGGTAATCTCGGGAAATAATACATTATCTTTAGTTTAGAACTACTGAATTATATCAAATCAGAAATTGTTTTAGTTAAAAAGAGCAGGGATTAATATTCTCTACTTACTGATTAAATACATACGTAGTTTCTAAAAGCTAAAAGCTATGAACAGTATTACTTTCGGTTTTATACCTTAAATTAGCAACGCCTTAATTTGATACTAAATCTTCAATTTCTGCTATTTTAGTTGGCAACTCCCCAGTCAAAACTTCTGAACCAGAATCAGTTACTAAGATATCATCTTCAATTCTAATACCCTTAACATCTTCAAACTCTGCCAAACGCTCCCAGTTAACTATATCCCCATACTTAACCTGAAACTGAGGATTGTTTAAAATTGCGGGGACTTGATAAAAACCTGGTTCAATTGTGACTAGCATTCCCGATTGGAGAGGGCGGTTTAATCTCAAATAACCTAAACCAAAGCGATCGCTCCTACTTCTTCCTGCTTCGTATCCTGCTAGATCCCCTAAGTCTTCCATATCATGGACATCTAAACCCAGTAAATGTCCTACCCCGTGGGGGAAAAACAAAGCATGAGCATCCATCGCCACTAAATCTTGGGGATTGCCCCGAAGAATACCCAAATCTACTAATCCTTCGGCAATTACCTCGGCAGCTAATAAATGAATATCTTGATACTCTACTCCAGGGCGCACCTTGGCAATACATTCATCATGAGCTTGTAGAACAATTTCATAGATATCTTTCTGAGTACTAGAAAACTTGCCCGAAACTGCCCAAGTGCGAGTAATATCTGCTGCCCAACCATTAGCGGTTTCTGCCCCCACGTCTGCCAGTAATAGATCCTGCGGCTGTAGCTGATTGTGATAGGACTCGTTGTGTAAAACTTCTCCCTGTACCGTAACGATACTGTTATAAGCACAAGACATATTATGAGCAATAATCACTCTTTCAATTGCTGCCCGTAATTCTGCTTCGGTGGTGGCGTGTTGGGTAGCCTGCATTCCTGCTTGGTGTGCTTCGACTGATACCGTAGCAGCCTGGCGTAATTCTTGTAATGCCAAATCGTCATGATGCGATCGCAATTCTACCAAAGCCTGAGCAAGTTCTAAATCTATGCCTGAAACCTGACTGGATAAAGCTACCTTACGCTTTAATAATTGACACTGCTGTTGATAGGTAAATAAATCTTGAACAGCTATAGTAGCTGCATTTGCAGTTTTGACTGGCAATTCAGCTAGGGGATAAACTTGATCTGCGCCTATTGCTGCACCCATTTCCTCTCTTTGAGGCGTTGTGCCATGCCATAGAGTTGCTTCTGGTGGCGGATTGTCCATGAATAATTGCAGTTTCCCCGCTTCTAAACGAATAGCTGCATCGATCACAGGAATTCCCGCAAAATATAGGAAATGGCTGCTGGCACGAAAAGGAAATTTATTTGCTGCAAAGTTCCGCCTTGCAGGACTACCAGACCATAAGATAACTGGATGCTCAATTAATTTTGCTAATTTCTCTCTTCTTGATTTTAAACCAATGGCAAGGGATTGATTTTTATTGGTAGTTAGCAAAGTCATCAAGATAGGATTATCGGTTAATAGTCGCAGTGAATATATCTTAAATGTTAGCTCTTATGCTACTAATCTTGGATTGTACAGGAATTTTGCGACAAAGCGATCGCCCAAAATTTTTGCGAATATCTGCTAACTAGTTTTCGTGAGAGTTAATCTCAAAACATTGGTGACAAGTTAAGGGTTTGTGTTGTTTGTCAAATGCTTACTAGCCAATAGCTCCAAGCTTTAAGCCAATAGCTTTTGAGGTGTTTCTAGAAAACCAACAGAGAAATAAGCGCGATCGCCATCCCCATCGACTCTAATCCATATTTAGTGTTATCTGAGATATAAGACACCATCTAAAATTCCATAAACCATGAAATAGATGTATGATTTCTTATGAAATCTTAATATTATAGTAAATAGGATTTAACTAAGAGAAAATTTCTATGACGACAATTACCTTTGCCAAGGAAAATAAAGAAGTGATCGCTGCACAGGGGTCAAATTTGCGTGAGAAAGCTCTTCAAAACCAAGTTGATATCTATACTTTAGGTGGCAAACTCAGAAATTGTGGTGGCTATGGGCAATGTGCGACTTGCATCGTCGAAGTTACTGAAGGGATGGAGAATTTATCTCCAAAAACAGATTTTGAACAGCGCAGACTAAAGAAAAAACCGAGTAACTATCGACTAGCCTGTCAAACTTTAGTTAATGGTTCCGTGACTATCGTAACTAAGCCCAAGCCTGGCAAAAAGAAATAAGCATTGTCTGTGCAGCTATTCCCCTAAGTAATGATATTCTAGAGAGGAATATTGTTTTAATAATTACTTACTCAGGAGCTGCTATTGTATGGAAGTTAATGATCTGGGATTTGTAGCTACTATTCTATTTGTTTTAGTTCCTACTGTCTTCTTACTTATTCTCTTTATCCAAACAGATAAAGATCAAAGAGAAAGTTAATATAAACTACAAAATAAAAATAGCTTTTTTTGTTGAGCTACAAAGCAGTAATCAGCAACCGCTCTGATGATACAGTTAACCATTGGACTGCGGTTGCATTTGTTTGAGCTTGATACTCGACTTCGGTTTTTATAACTTTGTTTTTTATAAAATATTCGCCTGTAACTAAGTTTCAATTGTAATTGAATGTTCTGGAGAGTCGATCAATGTATTTAATAATTGAGTAGAAATCTCTGGAAATCAAATCGAGGTTACTTTCCTTTAATAAGGGAACATGAACGAAGATACAAGGTGTCTTTTTTTGGAGGAATTGAGTATATTTTAATACTTGATAATAAAGACCTTCACATACAAATTTACCTGCATTTTGGCTCATACTAGTAATTTTTAATAGGTTAGTCAACTCTGCTATATTTACAAATGTGTAAAGACATTCATTTTGGCAAGTAGCATTCGATTCTATAGTTAATCTATTCCTAGATTCTGCCATTCCGCAACAGATAATTGCGTCAGGTTTTATGGTTTGAATTTTAGAGATTACTTGTTCACTCGCTAATTGAATATCTACAGGAAGTTGCCTTAAATAAGATAGAGCAGCAAAGTTAAAATTTTGCTGCTGTAAAATTTCTAAAAGATCATCAGAAGAATTAGATTTTTGATGATTGAGCCAGGTTTGAAAAGAGGTTAACAGAATTTTCGATTTCATTAATGAATAATAAAGATTTTAATTACAATTTATCAGGATAAAACTATATTCTAATCGATATTAAAGACGATTATTTACTAACTCTCGAACTCAAAATAATGGAAATACAATTTAGAGAATTTAATCCCTTCGACTTATGGATTTGGTTAGAATTTCCTACTGTTCCTTCGAGAAAGGAACAAGAGTACATTGAGGAGTTACTTGATTCCTGGTTTTATTTAGGAAAACTTGGCGGTTTCAATGCTGAAAATCTTCCTGTTCAAGATACAGGAGTAGAGATTAGCTATATGGAGTATGATCGCACAGATTTAGATAATGCTTTGATGTCACCGATGCACAATATGGGAGATCCTGAATACTTAGGCGTTTGGGGTAGATGTTGGTTTGACTTAGGCACTAGTGATTTAATTGCGATCGATATTTTAATTAATGCCCTCAATCAACTAAGTAAAGAGTTTGTACAGATAGATAGAATTATCATCGGTGGTCAAAACGACGATTGGCCAGTCGAAGAGAATGATAGCTCTACCTTTTATAGTAATCCACATTTATAATGAATCATTCCCAGACAATCAGTTAACTTTGACAACTAGGGCAAAAATGGGATGATCTTCCACCTAATTTAATTTTGTCAATTGGTGTCCCGCATCGGTGACAGGGTTGATCTTTTCTGCCGTAAACAAAAGCTGCATCACCATAATTCCCGCTTACTCCTAATAGGTCAAGGAAATCGCTAAACGTAGTACCACCCTTATCGATAGAAGTTTGCAGGACATCAATAATTGCCCGATGCAATCCCTCGATTTGCTTTGCCTTCAAATTTGCTGCTACCGTATCGGGTAATATACCGCTTTTAAACAGAGCTTCATCGGCGTATATATTGCCAATACCCGCTACAATGCTTTGATCCAAGAGCAGAGTTTTGATATGACGACGACGAGTATTTAACTTTTGGGCAAAATATTCGACAGAAAAATCTGTAGCAAAAGGTTCGGGTCCTAATTTTTGCAATCCTGTAATAACCGATTTAATTTCTGTTTCTGGGGGAACATACCATAACTTGCCAAAGGTGCGGGTATCGACAAAGCGTAATTCTTGATTGTTGGCAAACCAAAGACGGACACGGGTATGTTTCTGTAGAGGAGAATCTTGTGGTAGCCATAATAGCTGTCCCGTCATGCGGAGATGTACCCCCAACCACCCCGCGGGCTGTTTATCTCCTAACTCTGCAAGAAGATATTTACCGCGTCTTTGCCACTGAGCGATCGCAACTCCTGTGATACCTTGCCAAAATTGCTCTAGGTCAGCAGGATAAGCTATAGTCCTGGGTAATAATACTTCCCCTCCTTGGATTGGTTGTTTTAGGGTTAAGCTATTTAATCCCCGTCGGACAGTTTCTACTTCTGGTAATTCGGGCAAGATACTTTGTTGATTAAATGTAGTTTAAATTTATAGTTTAAATTAGTTTACCGGCACATCTTGGTTAGATTCTAGATTGTGCTGGTATCTAGGGAAGAAATTACTTCCTCGGCAAAACTCTGGGTGGGTTGAAATTCAAACGGTCCCGCAATTGATCCCCAGATGAGTTCGTCTGTTTCAGGATCCCGTCCACGATCATAGCTAATTAACTTGTTATCAGTAATTTCAAAACTATTATCTAAGTAGGTTATTTTGCCTTGGCGCTCTACAATACAGGCTTTTCCTGGCTTAATTTGCCCCTGAAAACTCTTGCCTGTCCAGGTCACATCCATATCGCATCCAGGCATTTTTTCAATTAGATCGGGAGTGAGAGTGCTTAATAATTCTAGGTTACGAGATGCACCATAAAACTTTTCTTGTTCTTTGACTTTATAGTTTTCCAACTCTATGCGATCGCCAACTACGCTCAATTTGAGTACCCGTAAGCGATAGGGTTGATTGAGCATAAAATCATAAGCCTGTTCTAAAAACAAGCTAGTCCCTTCCAGTAAATCACTAGACAAAGGACGCATACAGACACGAATATGAGCAAAAAAGGGCGGATTAGCGTACGCTTGCGCCTGATTACTGAAGTCTGAGGCCATCCAACTGGCGAGGGTGGTTATATCTTGAGGATGAGTCATTTATATATATGTGCTGGTATGTGTTGGTTAAAAATTCGAGCCTGGCTATTATTCTGATTTTATTATGGTTTCAAATATTGCAAGGCATCCCTCAAAGATTTTTAGTCGCGGGGATACCTTAATTATTTAACTTACTAGAGCTTATTTTAAAATAAACTTGAAGTGACTAGATGCGACTATGGAAAATTAACCCAAAAATAGTAAAAATAGTTTTGGCAATATCGAATTTTTACATCATCCTGAAATATTCTAGTTAAGTCATCCCTAATTCCTAATAAACGATCAGTGCCAAAAAGTAATAGATCAGTACTAGAAATTAGCTTAAGTGCGATCGCTTTAATTCTTGCTACGTCAATATTTCTCAAAGCGATCATTGATATTGATACTAACTATGATGTGGGTTGGTATCAACTGCCCTTCGCTGCGAGAATTTGGGGGATTGTGCCAGCAGAATCATTTCTCTCAGAAAACCTAATTGAGCATCGCTATGATGGTTTTCCTTTGTTGGCGAATTTTTGCCAAGGCTTGTTATGGAAGCTGACGGGACGAATTCAGACAACTAACTTAGTCGGTTATTTAGGTCTGATAATTTACTTTTGCTTCCTGAGAAACTATTTTAAAGTCCCTCTATATCTATCGGTAATTGCCATCTTGGCGATTCCTGCGGTGCTGACTCATGCTGCTACTAGCTTTGTGGATTTACCTGGCAATATTGGGGTAGCGGTAGTAATGATGATGACCTACAACTGGTTTAGACAGTCCAAATTACCGAGATCGGGAGAACTATTTGTTGCCTTTATGGGTGCAGCTATGGCAGCAAATACCAAGCCACAACTGCAACCGCTAATTTTTGTTCTGTACTGGATCGTCGGTATTAGATTAGTTTGGCTCTATTTCCGCTACAGTAACCCTATCAAACGCAAATTATGGCTAACAATACCTCTAGCTGCGATCGCATCAGGTTTAATCTTTGCCACACCGATCAAAAACGTCGCCCTTTATGGTAATCCCTTCTATCCCATCAAAATTGAAGTGGCAGGAATCGTCCTTAATCATCGACTAACGCCCGAAACATATGCTCAAGGTAATCGACCCCAGAAATGGCTGCAATCAATTCTAGAAATCAATACTCCTCAATGGTCTCCAGATCAGTGGAATGGTGGAAATGAGCAGGATTTAGACCGCGCAGGAGGTTTTTTTGGTGCTTATGTAGTATTCAACCTGCTGTTGGTGATCGGTTTAACCATTAGAGAACAACTGCAAAACCGAACATCTCCCCTAGATAAGTCACGTAATGCGACTACAGCCCTAGTGACTATCTTGCTAGTGTCTCTTATTCCCGCCAATTTTCCCCAATCCCATGAGTTGCGTTACTTTATGTTCTGGATGATTACCCTAGTGTCTTTGAACTTGTGTGTTGTTACGTCGTTGCAATTTGACACAGAAAGATGGTTAAAGCCTAAATATTTAGGGTTAGTCTGTCTCTTGTTTCTGGTAATTGTTTGTATCAGAATCGACGATTACTATCTCAGACCTGTATTTAACTCCTTTGAACCTTATCTCAAAGACACCGTAAAAACAGAACTTTTAGAGCAAATGACCCCCAATGAGCGTACCTGTATGATCAGTCGTCACGCTATCCCCGATGCCAAAGCTGTTCCTTTTGCTTCCATTCAAAACGCTTTCTACTACAGTTCTTATTTTCATCCAGAGATTGGCTATGACTACAGCATCAAAGCTGCGGTCGATCCTAGAGACTGTGGTGATTTAAAGGTGATACCGCCTAATGTGGAAAAGTTTATCGAGCCCTGAACTCTGAATCAATCAAAGGTGAACTTTTGATGGGGAAGACTTGACCCAGTTTTACCGTCAATGATGTCTTTCAATGCTAAAAAATTTCTATGAAAACTGCTAAAAATAAGATTTCCTGGCTTCCACAAGCCAAACTAGGATTAGAAACTTTGCTTACGGCGATCGCCGCTTTGGTTACCATCTCGATTTTTCTCAAGGCAATTATCGATATCGATACCAATTACGATACTTGGTGGTATCATCTACCATTTGCCGCCAGAATTTGGGGCATTGTCCCTGTAGACAAATTTATGCCAGATTTGACAAGCCAGTATCGATTTGCAGGTTTTCCCCTCTTAGCCCATTGGCTACAAGGCTTATTGTGGTTCATTACTGGAAGGGTACAGGCAGCTAACTTAGTATGTTTTTTCAGTTTAATAATTTACTTTGTCTTCCTGAAAACTTATTTCCAAGTTCCTCTCTATTTATCAGTCATTTCACTCCTGGCAATTCCCCTGGTGTTAACCCATGCCACTAGCTGCTATGTAGATTTACCAGGCAATATCGGTATGGCCGTACTGGTAATGATGACCTATCTTCTCTTTAAAGGAAAACAATTGCCCAGCCGACGAGATGCGATCGTGATGTTTTTTGGGGCAGCAACGGCAGCTAATATTAAACCTCAATTACAGCCTTTAACGTTCCTAGTTTGCTGTGTTATCGGTTTGAGATTGCTTTGGTTGTACTTTAAACAGTCTTCGACTCCAAAGCCAAAATTAGGGAAAATTGTACCAATCGCTTTCCTCGCTTCGCTTTTTATCTTTGCCACGCCAGTTAAAAATATTGTGTTACACAGCAATCCTTTTTACCCGATACAAATTCAGGTAGCAGGAGTTGTCCTTAACCATGAACTAGTTCCTAAAACTTATCAACAAGGAAACAGACCGCAAAAATGGCTCGATTCAGTTCTCGAAATCACTAGCCCGCCTTGGTGGACAACCGATCAATGGAATTCAGGAGATGACAAGTACATGGATCGAGGCGGTGGTTTTTTTGGTGCTTACGTTATCTTCAATATTTTACTCGTGATCGGCTTATCCATACAGGAACTAATACAAAATCGACAATTACCGCCAGCAGAAGGTTCGAGCGATGCCCGCACTGCATTGGTAACGGTTTTAATCATGTCGATCGTTCCTGCTAATTTTCCTCAATCCCACGAATTGAGATATTTTATGTTCTGGATGATTTGCTTGGTATCTCTGAACTTATATTTGCTTTCCCGCAGTCAAATCAATTGGCAGCGTTGGCGATGGTTACAACCAAAATATATGGGATTGATATATTTAGTCTTCCTGACCATCGTTCTAAGTAAAACTGGTAGCTTTTATGGCAAGCCAGTGTTAAACAGTTTGGAGGAACGTATCTCCTCAGGAGTTAAACCAGAGCTGCTCAGTCAGATAAAACCGAAAGAAAACATTTGTCTGATTATTATCGAACCCGAATTGGCAAATCGAGAGGAAGTTCCATTTGAATCCGAACAAAATGCTTTTCTTTATAACTCTTACTTTCATCCCGAATTAAACTATTCTTATTCGATTAGAGCAGCACTCAATTCAGAAAATTGTGGCGATCGCAAGATCGTTCCCAATGATGGTGCATGAGTTTTCAGCCCGACATTAACTTATAAAAAAATAACTTATAAAAAAATGGCACAGGTAGTTAGTCAGCAAGAGGAACAAGCTAAAACTAAACAGCGAGAACGGTTTCCCATACTCAATATAATCACCATAGCAATTGCTATATATAATTCATGACTTTTTAGGGCTTTGAATTCCCTATTATGTCGTTGTGAAAATTGCAACTCTCCCCATTCGTCCCGTCTTCGCGGGATAATAAGGACAAGCCAACTGCTAACTCCTAACTGCTAACTCCTAACTCCATTCACGCCATATTTTGTGGACAGTAGCCTAATCTATGCACAATCTGATCGCGAAATATTTCAATTTCTTCCGTTTCTGGTTCACCATGAGCTACTATTACCACTCGATAACGATTCATGACCGCAGTAGGCGACTCTCCTCGCTCTAAGCTGGCTAAAGCATTAACTATTTTGGTTGATGGTTGAGAAGTAACCCCCATTTCATCAAAAAAAGCTAGAAGATTTTTCGCTAATTGATCAGGTATGGAGTTTTTCAGGTTTACTTTAATTAACCAGCGATCGATTAGATTGATAACTGCCACGGAATCTAAATATGATTGATATTGGTTACGTAAATGCTGAATAACTCTCAGGGTAAAGCTAGCATTAGGAAAAGAGTAGATACATTCTTTATGTGTTTTCATCGTTGTCCACTTAAGATACTTCTAGCCAATTAAAAACTTCGTCTAACTGTTTCGTATTGAGCAATCCATATTGCCAGAGAATTATGGGTAAAATATTAGGCTCTAAGTCCTGAGTTCTCTGCGCTAAAGCAATTGCCCCCGCAGAAATCTTTAATTCCGATTGCAGAAAATTAATTAATTGCTCTAACATTTTGGATACTACTGATTTGGTTAACATTAGAAAGTTTCAATTGTTAACTGAATTTAGACCAGCAATTTGAGAATCTTGTGAGGAAAACTTAAAATAAGTCACATAAATAAGTCACATAGTTGAAACTTAACTTATTTTTTACAGATAATACGGGAGTCGAGAAAGCCAACGTGCTTTTAGCCGTTGGACGGCGTCCTAAAGGATACCCCCATTCGAGGGCGACGCGAAGCGAGTGCTTTAGTGCAAGCCGCTCCGCATATGGAACATGGTCGGGAAACCCGACCGTTTCCGCCTTATGAATCGCGACGCGGGGGCTTTAGCCCCAGTCGATAATTCATCATAACTTAAAATACAATCTTATGCTTTTGTGGTAGCATAAGATCATGTTAGTTTTAGAAATGAAGATATACGGCAAACAAGCTCAATATAATGCGATGGATGAAGCTATACAAACGGCACAATTCATACGCAACAAAGCACTGCGCTATTGGATGGATAATCAAGGCGTGGGAAAATATCAACTAAGCTCTTATTGCAAGGTTCTTGCTGCTGAATTTCCTTTTGCTAATGAACTCAATTCAATGGCAAGACAATCTAGTGCGGATCGTGCTTGGGCTGCAATATCTCGTTTTTATAGCAACTGTAAGAAAAAGATAGCTGGCAAGAAAGGATTCCCTCGATTCAAAAAGCATTCTCGCTCAGTAGAGTATAAAACTACTGGCTGGAAGCTATCTGAAGACAGGAAGTATATAACTTTCACTGACAAGAAAAACATTGGTAAAGTCAAACTAAAAGGTACTCGTAATTTGCACTGGTATGATCACAAGCAGTTTAAACGAGTGCGTATAGTTAGACGTGCTGATGGTTATTATTGTCAGTTTTTAGTAGATGTCGATACTAGACAAAAGCTAGAACCATCCTATTCAGAGACTGGATTAGATGTTGGACTGAATCACTTTTATACTGACGACAAAGGTACTCAGATTGAAAACCCTCGTTTCTACCGCCAAGGTGAAAAAGCGCTTAATCGGTGCAATCGTCGTCAGTCTAAAAAGTATGTCAAAGGTGCTAAACCTCAGTCCAAAAACTACCATAAAGCTAGAAAAAGATATGCCATCAAGCACCTTAAGATAAGTAGACAACGTAAAGACCATGCTGTGAAGTTAGCACGGTGCGTAATCACATCTAACGATGTAGTGGCATACGAAAACTTAAGAATTGCCAACATGGTAAAAAATCATAATCTAGCTAAATCCATAACTGACGCGGGATGGTATCAATTCAGAGTGTGGCTTGAATATTTTGGCGATAAGTTTGGCAAAATAACAATTGCCGTTCCACCACAATATACATCGGTTAATTGTTCTAGTTGTGGAGCTAAAGTAACCAAAACATTAAGCACTAGGACTCACAGATGCAAATGTGGCTGCACCTTAGATAGAGATGAGAATGCAGCACGAAACATCCTTTCAATTGGATTAAGTACCGTGGGCACACGGGATCTCAAGCTTGGGGAGAAGAAACCGCTATTTTAGCTGGTGAGAACCTGTTAGAGTAAGTTTTTTCCGTGAACTAAGAATCCCACGTCATTTATGCGTAGGAGTGTCAACCTAGAGGTAAACTGAGATAGATAAACCTTTTCCTTGCTCTGCAAGTCAGATTGCATCCTGCGGCAGATTTCCAAAGTGTATATTGATCAATTCCTTGAATTTAATCCTGTAACCGTTGCGCCAGATACTTTGTTGAAAAGCGCGATCGCTTTATTTGGGCAACAACAACTCGACTATATTCTAATAGTCAATACAGAATTAAGCGGAATTCTGACTAAAGGTGATGTGCTTAGAGCAATATCTAGCGAAATCGACCTAGAAACCACCACTATAGATGTGGTAATGACTCAGCCAGTGATTACTATGGCGTATCAGCAATGCCAGGAAATCCAGTTTATTTGGTCGTTTTTCCAACAGCATTCAATCAGCTATTTACCTATTCTGAGTGAAGATCGGGAATTAGTTGGAGTGATCAATTCTCAAAGCTTAATTCAATTCTTACCGTCTGTATTTGCCGAAAAAGAACAGACCATAACGCGAGATATTACCGCCAGACGATTAGAGGAAAAGAAGTTAGGGAGAAGTGAAAATATACTCCGCACCATTATTGAGTCTAAACTAGAATGTTTTGTGTTACTTGACCACGATGGCAAAGTGCTAGAGATTAATCCTGCTGGATTAGCAATTGTGGAAGTTGATTCGACAGCAGATATTGTCGGCAAATCGATTTGCCCCTTAATCGCTCCTCAGTATCGTCCAGCTTTTATCGATCTCAATGACAGGGTATTTAAGGGAGAATCGGGTAAATTGGAGTTCAAACTAGTTGGTTGTAAAGGGACAGCACGCTGGTTGTCAACTCACGCAGTTCCTTTGCGAGATGGCGATCATGTTACATCTATGCTGGCGGTTACTAGAGATATTAGCGATCGCAAACAGGCAGAAATTCATCTCCAACAAGAACGAGATTTTTCTAACGCAATTGTCAATACGGTAGGAGCGTTAGTGGCAGTATTAGACAAACAAGGCGCAATAGTCAGTTTTAATCATACTTGTGAACAAATTACTGGCTACAATTTTTCAGAAATTATTGGTCAGAAGATCTGGGAATTATTAATTCCGACGGAAGAACAAACAGTAGTTGCTGCCGTATTCGAGCGATTACTTACAGGACAATTACCCAACCAATATGAAAATCACTGGATCGCCAAAGATGGTACTCGTCATCTGATTTCCTGGTCAAATACTGCCCTATTTGATAATCAAGGAAAAGTAGAATTTATAATTACTACAGGGATTGATATTACCGAACAGCGTCGGGTTTGGAATCGGCTAGAACAACAGTATCGACAGATAAGCTTATTAGCGGAGATCACGCGCAAAATTCGCATGTCGATCAAGATCGAAGATATTCTGCAAGCTGCCGTTACTGAGGTGCAGCATCTTTTAGCTTGCGATCGCGTTTTAATGATGGAAGTCAAACCGAATAATACGGCTGTGCCTTTCAGCGAGTCAATTCTCCCCGAGCTACCTCCCATGTTAGATTATCAGATTGCTGATCCTTTGCTGATGGGTGAATATTTAGCAAGATATCGTCAGGGAGAGGTGTTGAAAATTGACAATCTGGCTACAGAGTCTTTCTCCCCAGATATTAAGCAGCTACTACAACAGTTTCAGATTCAGGCTAAACTAGTTGTTCCGATTCTTTCTCAGAGTGAACTTAAAGGTCTGTTGATTGCCCATCAATGTCATAATCCCCGACAGTGGCAAGAAGATGAAATTCAACTATTAAAGCAGATAGCCGATCAAATTGGCGTAGCTTTATCTCAGGCTCAGTTATTGGATAATCTGGAAGAATTAGTGTCCCAACGTACTGCTGAATTAAGCGCCACTAACAATCTACTCCAATTAGAAATAGCCGAGCGCAAACAAACAGAAGCGGCGCTAAGGGAGAATCAGACAAAGCTGACTGGTATCTTGGATAATGCAGACGAAGCGATTATCTCTATTGATGAACAGCTGCGAATTCAATTATTTAATCAGGGTGCAGAGTATATTTTTGGCTATCAGGCTCAGGAAATAGTCGGACAACCTTTGGATATTCTCTTACCTGAAGTATTTCGCCAAGCGCATCGTCAACATATTAAACAATTCGCTAATTCGGTAGATCAGTCTCGTCAGATGGCAGATCGTAACAGGAGCGTATTTGGTCGTCGTAAAAATGGTCAGGAGTTTCCTGCCGAGGCTTCTGTTGCCAAATTACAGACTCGTCAGGGAATGCTGTTTACGGTTATGCTCAAGGATGTTACCGAAAGACAGCAAACACAAGAAAAACTAAAAGCCTCGAAAGCGCTACTGGCAAAAGCTGAAAAAATCGCCAAAATAGGAAGTTGGGAATACAATCACGAAATTCAAAAGAGAAGTTGGTCGGAAGAATTATTTTCAATTTTAGGTTTTAGTCAGAATAAATCTCTTCCCTCTTGTCCAGAAATTTTGGCTCGTATTCATCCAGAGGATCGTCTGTTGGTTAAAAACACGCTGCAGAAAGGACATCTTGAAGGTATACCTTGGCAGTTTAACTATCGTTTGCTCTTCCCCAACGGTACGATTAAGTATGTAGAAAGTAGAGGGGAACCAACAGTAGATTCTCAAGGAAGAGTCCTCAAAGTATTTGAGACAATTATGGATGTTAGCGAACGCATTCAAGCCGAGAAATCTTTTCAGCGTAGCGAAGAACAGTTAAAGCTAATTACTGATGCTTTGCCAGTTTTAATCGCCTATATAGATAAGCAGCAGCGTTATCGTTACAATAACCGTACTTACGAAATCTGGTATGGCAAACCCCGTTCTAGTATCCTGGGACGAACTATCAAAGAAATTGTCGGACAAGAAAACTATCAAAAAGTCTTGCCTTACATTAAGACTGCATTAGCAGGGAAGGCTGTTACTTTTGAACATCAAACTATTGCCGAAAATGGTAATTCCTATTGGATGAATGTAACTTATATTCCCGATTTTGATTCCAATGGGAAGGTGATAGGATTTTTCTCAATGGTAGATGATATTACCGATCGCAAGGCGGTAGACCAAATGAAAAGCGAATTTGTTTCCATCGCCAGTCACGAAATGCGAACCCCCCTAACTTCGATTCATGGAGTGATTAAGTTACTCTGCGCGGGACATTTAGGAAAATTATCTGAATCAGGACAGCAAATGGCAGATCTGGCTCTCAGGAATAGCGATCGCCTGGAGCGTCTGGTTAACGATATTCTGGACTTAGAACGCATGCAGTCAGGACGAGATGAAATTGAAAACCAGCGTTGCGATAGTGCCGAGTTAATCCAACAGATAATAGATACTTTAAGTGCGATGGCTGATGAACAGCAAATCAAACTCGAAACTGATTCTCCCTCGATTGAATTCTGGGGAGATCGCGATCGCATTATTCAAACCTTAACTAATTTAGTTAGCAATGCAGTTAAGTTTTCTACTGCCAATAGTAAAGTCTGGATCAGATCCCAACTACAAAAGGGAGAAATTCTCTTTTCTGTTCAAGATCATGGAAGAGGTATACCCCAAGAAAAGTTGGAAACTATCTTTGAACGCTTTCAGCAAGTAGATGCTTCCGATTCCCGTAAAAAAGGAGGTACGGGATTAGGTTTAGCTATTTGTCGGCATATTGTCGAGCAACACGGTGGCAAAATCTGGGTTCAAAGCGTCTATGGTGAAGGTAGTACATTTTACTTTTCCTTACCACAACAGTAATGGAGTTAGGAGTTAGGAGTTAGGACTCACGTCTATTTCTTGAAACAACAAAGTAGCTTTCTATTCTGGAACAAGATTGGTTTCAATGATTATTTCGATAAAATGCTAACTTTTAATCTGAATAGTTGTATCTTTATCGAACATTATTTTATACTCCTGACTTCCTAACTCCTTAGTTTGTTAATGCTGTAATATAAACTTTAGACATTAAGCAGAATTTATCGATAAAATAACCTTTTGTAAAATGAGCGTGAAGCGTATTTTGTTTATTGATGATGAGGATGACATCAAAACCTTAGCCCGTTTTTGTCTTGAGTCCGAGGCAGGATGGGAAATGATGGGTGCTTCTGATGGAATGGAAGGTCTAGCGATCGCCGAAACCGAACAGCCTGATGCCATTCTCTTGGATGTGATGATGCCCGAAGTGGATGGGTTACAGACTCTAGAAAAATTACTACTCAACCCCAAAACTAAGCATATCCCGACAATCTTTATTACTGCCAAGGCTCAAGCAAGCGATCGCCGTCGTTTTTACAGTGCAGGTGCAAAAGGCGTAATCAACAAGCCCTTCGATTCTCTTACCCTAGCTAGTCAAATCTCTGGATTCCTTGGCTGGAAACTAACCACTAACCACTAACCACTGGGTGAACGAAAAAAGGTGTGGCAGTTAAACAATAGAGAAGCTTTGAGTAAAGAGTAACGAGTAACGAGTAACGAGTAACGAGTAAATACTTATTACTCATTACTTATTACTCATTACTTAAACAACGCGAAAATTAATTGTTGCCACCGTAAATTTCGCTCACCCCTAACCACTGTACACAGAACTGTACACAGAAAAGGCATGCCTTGTCTCTAACTATTCAACGCTTCAAAGCCTGCTACAATATCCAGTAATTCTTCGGTAATGGTAGTTTGACGCAGCTGATTAAGCTGCATATTGAGTTCACTAAGGCGTTCTGTAATGTTTTTTTCTGCCATCTGCATGGCAGCCAATCGACTAATATTTTCACTCTTGAGTGATTCGGCACAGGCACGATACAAAGAGACAAAGAAATATTGTCGAAATAAAGCTACTGCGAGCTTGTTCTCGTTCATCGTGAAACTAGGAAGACTAGAAGAAGTCCATTTTTTGTGTTTTAGGTCTTGCAACCATCTTAAATTTAAAGGGAAGATCTGTAATCTTGTGGGACGGTAAACAGTACCCGAAATAATACAGTTATAGATCACTACAATTTGATTGACTCGCCCTTGCTTACGCCATGCTTCCAAAGTTAAAACCACTTCTTGAATGACTGTAGTGATCCCCACCACCGAACTGGGTAAGTTAAAGCTAGCTTCACAATTTTGCCCTGTTGCCTTTAAGCTATCGCCTATTTTTGCTCCAACATTGACGATCAGACCATCGCGATCGCGAATTGATAAGGCATTAAGATATTTTTGAGTATAGTCTGAAATTCGTTCGTTAAATTGACCGCACATACCCCAATCTGAACCAAAGATGACTAATCCAAGTCTTGGAGTGGAGCGAGTTGACTCTTTTAAGGGTATTTCAGGATGTCTATGCAACAGAATTTGCCATCCCATTTCTAGAGTGCGATCGTATTCGGCTAATGATTCTACTGCCTGCTCATACTGATGGATACTCACGGCTGCTAAGGCTTTCATTGTTTTGACTACCGACTTTAAATCGTCTGCTGTCGTTATTTTTTGATTAAGTTCTTCAATAGTTGCCATATATTTTTAGCGAAAATAATTAAGATTTTTGAGGTTTTCCTCAAGAGCTTCACAACTTCTTCAAATTTAAAAACTATAGTTGGGATCAAATAGAAGCGAAGAGATAAAAATTATGCCACCAACTTATTCAGCAACTGCTCAAGTAACTTCAGAGATGCTTTACTGTTACACTAATTCTACCCCTAAAATGCAGCTTGTTAGATTGTTAGACAATAATGGTTGCACTTATGAAAAACTAGTCTTTCCTCAACAAAGAATTTTATTGGAAACAATACCTGAAGGACGACTGGAAGTTTATCTTGAACGAGAAGGAAAGCAAGTGCTGGGGGAAATTTTGTCCTGTCAGGATTTACCAGCTAGTCAACCTCAAAAAGAACTAGCTGAGATGAAGTCAATCTTTTTGATAAAGTCTTTTGATTAAATAAAAAGCAAATGCGCTTGATATTTTTACTTCTATATACTTGGTTTGAATTATTATGAACATTTTAACTATCTGCCCTTGTTGTTCTACTCCAATGTTGCACCATTTTGGTAATCATCGAGAATATTGGTTTTGCCGTAGTTGTTGGCAAGAAATGCCAGATTTAGAAAATACTAGGGAAAAAAGATATCAGCAGCCTCAAAAATTGCTTAACTTGTCAAGAGGTTTTAAAACTTTAGTAAACCAGGGAAGAGTAGAATGGGAAATAAGTAGGGGGAAAAATAAAGAAAAGGGAGGGGGGAGGGGAGGGGGAGGTTTTGGGTTGGGAAAGGGGGGATTACTGATGTACTCATTACAAATCAGAACTCCCACACCTTTTTTGAACCGCAGCAAGCAGTGTTACGTTGACTTTGCAGATTTATTGCTCATATAGGT
The DNA here is from genome assembly GCA_942490675.1 of Cyanobacteriota bacterium. GTDB lineage: Bacteria > Cyanobacteriota > Cyanobacteriia > Cyanobacteriales > Xenococcaceae > Waterburya. Next base: position 268,851 of record CALNYB010000034.1, read on the forward strand.
GAAATGTGTTAGTAATTAGTGGAAAATGCTTCAGTGGTTAGAAAGTAGCATGTACGTCTGTAGAGTAGTTTTTCATTGGAGTAATACTTTTGGATATGGCTAATAGTTTTTGATTTAATTGCTCAGATGCAGCAGTCAGATTTTTATCCTCATGCTGTTAGTAGAAAATATTAGACTAATTCAAACACATGCTTCGTATGTTTTTTTAACAGGAAAATATGCTTATAAGATTAAGAAAAATGTTAACTATGGTTTTCTTGATTATTCCACTCTAGACAAAAGAAAGTATTATTTAGATGCAGAATTACATCTAAATAAGAAAATTGCGCCTGAATTATATTTAGAAGTTTTACCTATTAGCAATTGTGACAACCAACTAATTCTTAATAACTCAGCAAATGTTCTGGAATATACCCTTAAGATGCGCCAGTTTCCTCAAGAGAATTTGTTTGGCAATCTTTTAAAAGCAGGAAAGCTGACATGCGATCGCATGGTTGAATTAGGCAAAATTGTTGCTCAATTTCATAACAACGCTGAAACAAATGATTACATTAACAGTTTTGGCACAGTAGGGAAAATTAGTGCTGCTTTTGAGCAAAACTATCAGCAGTCTCAAAAATATATTGGTGTTGTCCAGACTAAAAAGCAGTTTACAGCTACCAAAGTCTATAGCGATTCTTTTTTCACTCAAAGAAACGATCTATTTCTGGACAGAGTAAAACAGCATAAAATTAAAGAATGCCACGGTGATTTACACCTCAAAAATATCTGCTTGTGGCAAGATAAAATCCAATTATTCGATCGCATTGAATTTAATGAGTCATTTCGGTTTGTTGACACAATGTACGACGTGGCGTTTACTGTGATGGATTTAGAAGCTAGAAAAAAGCCAGAGTTTGCCAATGCCTTTCTTAATAGTTATCTCGAATATACAGGAGATTGGACGGGATTATTTGTACTTCCCTTATATTTGAGCAGACAGGCTTATGTTAGGGCTAAGGTAAACTCCTTTTTACTCGACGATTCTCAAATGAGTGCCACAGATAAACAACAAGCAAAGCAAGTAGCCAGGGACTATTATCGACAAGCTTATGAATATACCCAAAGTAAGTCAGGTAGTTTAATTCTCATGTCTGGCTTATCTGGTTCGGGTAAAAGTACAGTAGCCAGAATTATCGCCAGGAATCAAAATGCAATTCAAATTCGCTCAGATGCCGTTCGCAAACATCTAGCGGGAATACCTCTAGATCAGTCGGGAACAGATAGTATCTACTGTGAGGAAATGACTCAAAAAACCTATGACCGCCTCTTAGAGTTAGGCATTATGTTAGCAACAGAAGGATATACAGTAATTCTTGATGCCAAATACGACCGCGTTAGCCTGCGTCAACCTGTAATTGCTCAAGCTCAAACTAATAAGATTCCTCTGGAGATATTCTACTGTACTGCACCCATGTCTGTATTATGCGATCGCTTGAAACAACGGCAGAATGATGTATCGGACGCTACAGCCGATTTAATCACTACTCAACAGGAAAACGCTGAAGGCTTTACCACAGCAGAACAAGCTTATGTAATTGAGGTAGATACTTCACAATCAAATTGGCAACAGGAACTAATAGATCTTGTTAGTCTAAGTCGCGTCTCTACTAGGTCTGTACAGAAACGTGCGGATTACTCCTCGGTCACTGTTGCTAATCACTTACAAATCTAAGGTTTATCAAAGGTTTCAACATCAGTATTTCTACGAAAAAAACAAAGCGATCGCCCGATTAAAAGCGATCGCCTTAATTCAAATTTATCTGTCTTCCGTGAGAAGACCCACAGCTATGCTGTTGGGATGAATCACGGACAGGGTTTTGAAGTTCACATTTTTGATACATAATCTTTACACAGAAAGGGTTTGAACTGTTGTATCCTAAATGTAGAGGCAAAGGTATTAAACCTCTTTAAAAACCTAGTAGTCTAACGACTAACGCACCTTGAAAACTCGGCTATAGGGTTCTGTTCAGGAAAGCTTGAACAGGTAAAAGACCGAAGCAACACGCCAGTTCCTTCAACGCGGGGAACCCGCGCAACGGACTGGCTCAAGCACAGAGAAACACAATTTTTCGTATTCTCAGGTAAGGGAGGGCATCCCTGAACCTACTCTGCAATGGGTTAAACGCTTGGGGAGAGAACCATCTCTGGACTAAACACCGCCAGGAGTATAGTTTAAGTGGACTCGCTGAACCAAGAACCTCTTGATTCAACGCGAATCCCTCGGCTATGCCGATGGGAGGATGTCAATTTGTTCCCTTATTCCCTTAGTATTATTACTCTTCAGAATCGGCATCAGGCTCGAAAGCTTCGGGAGAAGCTGCGCCATTACCACTATCTGGGTTGATGCTTTCCTTAACTTTTACTTCTATTTCTGCTGCTACTTCTGGATTTTCTAAGAGGTAGTTAATCGTATTATCTCTACCTTGACCAATATTATCTCCTTTGTAGCTATACCATGCACCCTTGCGTACTATAATATCTGCTTCTTCTGCTAAATCTAAGAGACAGCCGATATTAGAGATGCCTTTACCAAAGATGATGTCAAATTCAGCAATACGAAAGGGAGGCGCAACTTTGTTTTTTGCTACCTTTACTTTGGCACGGATACCGTACATGTCCTCGCTACCTTTTTTCAGAGTTTGAATCCGCCGAATATCTAAGCGGACAGAACAATAAAACTTCAGAGCATTTCCCCCTGTCGTTACCTCTGGGTTGCCATAGCTAATACCGATTTTTTGTCGTAGCTGGTTGAGAAAAATTACCGTAGCTCCAGATTTACCGATGTTACCCGCAATTTTTCTCAAGGCTTTACTCATTAAACGAGCTTGCAAGCCTACCTGGTTATCCCCCATTTCTCCTTCAATTTCTGCACGGGGAGTCAACGCTGCTACGGAGTCAACTACTACTAAGTCTACTGCTGCTGATCGCACTAATTGATCAACAATTTCTAAGCCTGATTCTCCGTTATCTGGCTGTGCCACTAAAAGATTTTCAATATCTACTCCTAGTGCCTGAGAATAGGTAGGATCTAAGGCGTGTTCGGCATCAACAAAGGCTGCAACTCCACCCATTTTTTGAGTTTCGGCGATCGCATGTAACGCTAAAGTGGTTTTACCCGAACTTTCAGGGCCATATATTTCAATAATTCTTCCTTTGGGCAATCCGCCTCCCAAGGCTACATCCAGAGTTAATGCCCCACTGGGTATAGTCTCTACCCTCATTTGAGCCGCATCCCCCAAGCGCATAATTGCACCTTTACCGAAGTTGCGCTCAATTTGCTTTAAAACTAAGTTAAGAGCCTTCTCTTTATCGGAATTACTAGTACTGCTAGAATTATTTGCGCGAGTTGCCATGGATGCCTCAATTAATCAGTGATTTAAGTGGAAAAGCGATTCTCGACTGCATCAAGAATAGTTTTGATCAATGGCTGAGAAATCAGTTTGATTACACTCTGTATTCAGCCTCGTTTCTCTAGAGTTTAATGTTTCCTTGAATTCAGGATCGTAGCTAATCTAATTACCATGATGATTACAGATTTATTATCTCATTTGTTGACCAAAAAGTCAACATAAGAAGGGATATTTATTACTAGACTAACTAATTAAATGCGACTTAGATAATTATCGGTACTACCAATCAAAATGAATTCAATTTTCTTAATACTGATAGAGAGGTTAAGTAGAGCGATCACCACTCTGCAAAACCAGCTAAACAGAAATCCGTAAATACAGAAAATTCTAGTGCAGCAGTAACAATTAGAGTCCCGATATCATGGAGAAAGTACTGGGTATCTGAAGTGTAGGCGAGAGGGGGGACTTTCACAAAGATGGTCACAGAATGCTAGCTGAAAGATACGGGAAGCCCTAAAGCTGTACAATGGAATCGCCTTGATTGTCGATAGTCGTAATTATCGGTATACGCCATTCTCAGGAGACAAACATAAAACGACTTAGTTTTCATGGGCAACTAAACTCCAAATCCCAATGTGGAGGAAAGGCATTTACTCGTCTTAGAAAACGTTCTTGAAAAGGAATTCGCTTTCCATTAACAAACAATATATGATCACCAGACCAGTAATGACTTTTATTTGCAGTAACAGCAAATACATAAAAAAAACTATTTTTAGATTCTATATAAACTCCATTATCCTCATTATAAACAAACTCACTAAATCCAGGAGGAGCGGAAAAGACAACTGTATTCCAATCAAAAAACAGATCTTTGTAGCGTATAAACATTAAAACAGATGCGTCACAGTAATTTATCACATGCAGGTGATTTGTATGATTAACTTGCGAAATTAGATTTTCTTGAACACCATTATTTTCTGGCAAAACATTAATCTTAAATCTATCAAAAGGAAGATTGACAAGTAATGTAGTCAATAAAAAAAACATCTTATTCAAAAATGAAATAGGAATAGGAATAGAATACGAATTCTGAAAAGCATTTGCTCATTTATACAAAATATACTATAAGATGGTTTGAACTCATACATTTCCTTTATATCAATACATTAAAGTTAAGAATTTGATAGAAAGTTTTGTAACAAAGTATAGCGGTTCTCAAATAAGCAGGGTCTCCTCATCTAATTTTGTATAAAATGTACTTGACAAAAGTTATCTTATACAATCTCTTTTTTTAAAAGTAATAGGATTTCGCAGATATAATATACTTTTAAGATTAACTAGAGCAAATTGAGACTATTAGGGGAAATAATTGATGGGTAAAGGATTTGCACCTGTAAAAACTAAACCAGAAAAATCAGCAGCTAAAAGCGCAAAACTCACCCCAATTTCCCAAATACAAGCTGATTTATCCAGTTATTTTACTGATATTAAAGACCCGAGAGTTAATCGAACGAAAAAGCACTTGTTAAAACTCGACTGTTGTGAATTTTTCAAACCTTTAGATATCAACTGGTCTGGAGGTTGATTTTGGCTCATTTGGAATTGCAACATTGCGATCGCCAACGGAAGAATAGAGGTTTCAGGTGTCATGAGAGTCACCCAACCAAGATGAATTCACTCTATATCTTCATGAATATCGCTTGGATATTATACTAGGAAAGGAATATAGGATTTCACAACAGTCGAGTTAAAAGATATTTTAGTCATTGCTATCTTAGCTGTAATCGCCGGAGCTGAAGGTTGGGAAGACATCGAAAATTATGGCTATGCCAAGCAACAGTGGTTGTCAGAATTTTTAGAATTACCCCACGAAGTCCACTTTTATCTATCGTCTCTGCCAGCAGATGCTCAGAATCTGGGCAATGCCATTCGTACCCATTGGGGAATCGAAAACCAAGTCCATTGGACTTTGGACGTAACTTTTAATGAGGATCATTGTCGCATCCGTTCTTGCCACTCCCCTCGTAACTTGGCTCTACTCCGACGCATGGCACTAAATGCCCTGAATCAAGAGAAGAGTCTGAAGCGATCGCTGCGACAAAAAATGAAACGCGCAGCTATGAATAATGACTATATGATGACTGTTCTACAATCCTTTTGTCAATAGGGTTTGAGACGCTCTTACCCTGCTCAAATAAGTGAGATATAAATATAAACTTAGTCAAAAATAAGTAATACTTAATAAGTTCAAATTTACCGTAATTGTGCAAGTGCTAGTATTCAATCAAGATAGACAACTTTGCCAGTCAATGAAGATTCTTGTGCAGCATTAGCTACTTGCAAAGCATAAAGGCTAGCTTGAGGTTGAATATAAAGCGGTTTTTGATTAAACAAATAATCTAAAACCATCGTGGTATCTTGAGCAAATAAACCACGACGAGGAGTAACAGGGATTTCCTGTTCACTTTCCTGGAGTATTAAACTGCCTGTTTGACCTTCAAAGATAATTTTGCCTTGTTCTCCATAGATTTCAAAGGTACGATGACTACGATAAAAAACATCTCCCTTGCCATAGCTAACTTCTGCGGTAATGCCACTAGAAAAATTTAGTTGAGCGTTACAGAGACAAGCTGTGAAATAATCTGAACCAGACACATCCCAATAGCGATTATTACAAGTGACCCTCTCTACCCCGCCAAATAAGTCTGTCAGACGATGAATTCTCGATAGTGCTGCTGCGAGGGGAAAGCCAAACATCTGCCGATGATATTTCCAACTTTGCTTAACGGGTTGCTGAGAACTAATGGTAGTATAGCGAGCATGAAAGATTTTGCCAATTTGGGGTAAATACTGCTTAATGGCTTGGTGTAAACCGCCGATAATTTCGATATGCTCTACATGGAGTAATTTCTGTTTGGTGGCTGCCAACTCGATAACTTCTGCTGCCAGTTTAGCTTCTAATGCCAGAGGATATTCAATGACGACGTGCTTTCCAGCCAGTATTGCTGCTTTGGCGATCGCACCACAACTCTGATTAATGGTGCAGATAAAGATTAAATCCAGCTCTGGTAAATTGACCAATCTGCTCCAAGAGTCAGTCGCTTTTACAGCGTATGCTTCACAAAAATCGTGCAATTTTTCGGGAGTATTTCCCGTAACAACTAATAATTCTGTGCGCTGATCAGATTTTATAGCTTCGGCTCTTTTTTTTGCGGCATATCCCGTCCCAACCATGCCAACTCTGAGGGGCGAGGTTATGTTTGTAATCATATATAAGGTGAATATTCTACTATTTACTCTAAGAACAAATCATCAATTATAGGTATAACTATAATTAATAGTTATTTTTAAGAAAAAAAACCTAGCTCTACTGAATGTTTTATAGTTTGATTTATCTTATTATTTGGTTATTCTGGGCGATGTCAAGTATTTCTGAGATGAGGTTTATTGCCCAGAACTCATACATAAGTAAAATTTATTTTAAGATAGATTACAAATCTCATTGCTAATAGGCGATCAATAATCAGTACTTTTCCCTTAGTATCAAAAATGATGCTAATTGGGAATGAAAGACTTGCTTGATTTTAGAAAGAGCAAACCACTTTTCTCTCCTGAGCATAGATAGATCTATCACCCTATAAAAGAGGAAAAAATACATGCCTACTTATAACGTTACTCTTAAAATGCCTGAAGGCAAGACTGAAACTATTGAAGTACCTGATGATGAGTACATTCTAGACGTTGCTGAAGAGCTAGGTTTAGACCTACCCTATTCTTGTCGTGCTGGTGCTTGCTCTACTTGTGCAGGCAAAATCGAATCTGGTACTGTAGACCAGTCCGATCAATCTTTTCTGGATGACGATCAGATTGAAGCTGGATATGTCCTCACTTGTGTGGCATACCCTAGCTCTGATTGCACTATTACTACTCATCAAGAAGAAGAGCTTTACTAAGCAATTAAAGCTTTTTTTGCAGGCGTTCTATTGATTAGAACGTCTCTTTTGATTTGAGGTTAAAATAAGCCGAACATCGTGATCCGAAAATACTGCTTTTTTCAGATTTCTTTAACTTTTCTGTTGTTTAATTTATCCACTCGTTCTTTTGCCAATTCTCTAACTTCTCTTTCCAGGAAGAAGTTGAGGAAAGTTCTAATCGCTGAAATTGCTGCCAGTTTACCTACTGCATTCCAACTGGGAGAAACCGCAGTAGCTGCAATGTCGGCGGCTAACAAAAATTCGAGAGACAAGGCTAATGCTACACCCAACTCTAACCTAACTTGACTAAGCTTTCCTTCTCGATCCATTCTCAGATTGCGAGAAACTAATTCTCGCACGGCTCTAATTATTGCCAAAGCTAGAATCAAAAGAGCAATGCCTTCAGTGATGATTTTGAAAAGAATTGCCGTCTCTAATAGCAATCTTTCTGCGAAGTGGGTAAATCCCGAAATTAAACCGTCTTCTTCTCTGGCGGTTTTGGTAAAGGCGATCGCTAAATGTAAAAAGAACATAATTTTGAATGCTATCTGCGTAGATTGCTTTATTAGTGAAAAGGTATTTTACTTTCTTATTATTAAATATTGATAGTACTGCTGATTACGAAGCGATTTCAAGTCAGTCTGTACCTACAGGGAAAGTGACTTTCATAGTAGTTTATAAAACTGACCAAAATTAACTTTTTTCTCTTTTGGTAACTGATAGCTGAAAAATGACTACTTTTGAACAAAAACTCGACAATTCTTGTTTAACTCGTTCTATGTGGCTGCTGTGGCTTTTATCCGCTGGTTTAATTGCCCTTGATGGCTTTGATTTCTTTGTTATAGGTATCGCCATTCCTTTTCTTAAGCAAGACTTCAACCTAACACCGACAGAAATAGGTGCAGTTGCTGTAGCTGCGATCATGGGTTCATTAATAGGTTCTCTGACTTTAGGACCCATTACAGATAAAATAGGTCGTCAAAAGATGCTAATAATAGATATTGCCATCTTTGTCGTCGCTAGTGCTGGAACAGCCCTTTCCTGGAATGCTTTATCCTTAATTTTATTTCGCTTTTTAATCGGAGTCGGTATTGGTGCAGATTACCCTATTAGTGTTTCTTATATTACCGAGAATGTCCCCTCTCGCCTCCGAGGAAGAATGGTGATCGGTGCATTTACATTTCAAGCCATTGGTTCTCTTTTAGGTGCAATTACGGGAATAGTCGTGATTTCAGTATTTCAGCATCTTTATCCTGATTCGATCGCACCTGCAATTCAGTATGCTTGGCGTTGGATTTTAGGATTTGGTTTGATTTTAGCGCTTGTGATCGCAATTCTACGATTCCAATTTTTGCTAGAAAGCCCTCGCTATTACATTGCCAAAGGAGACTATAAGGCTGCATCTGAAGCTGCTTCGCAACTTTTAAATGAAGATATCACCATTACTCCAGAAACCGATCCACAAGAAAGAGTATCTAGTTTGAGCTATGGAGCATTATTTTCAGCTAAATACCGGCGTAATACTATCTTGGCCTCAGTTCCTTGGTTTTTACAAGATATTGCTACCTACGGCATCGGTATTTTTACCCCTGCTATTATTGCGATTCTGGCTTTTGCTAATGAAGGAAACTTTATGGTGCGCGAAATTGAATCGGCAACAGGATCGGCAATTGTTGATTTGTTTTTAATCATCGGCTTTATCCTTGCAGTAATATTAGTCGATCGCTTAGGACGGATTCGTTTACAAATTACAGGATTTATTGGCATGGCAGTTGGTTTGTCTGTATTAGCTTTAGCTGGAGATCCTGCTAAAATTCAAAATCCTAACCTCATCTTAGTCTTTTCAGGGTTTCTCATTTTTAATCTGCTGATGAATCTGGGACCTAATTCCACAACATTTTTGCTTTCTGGTGAAGTATTCCCGACTTCAATTCGTGCTAGTGGTGCAGGTTTGGCTGCTGCTATAGCTAAAGCGGGTGCTGTTTTAGGCACATTTACCCTTCCTTTGCTAAAAAAAACGGTAGGAATACCTCATCTCCTGATTCTCTTAGCACTTTGCTGTCTTTTAGGAGCTCTGATCACCTATATCTTCCGCATTGAAACTAAGGGAATTCCACTAGAAACAGTTAACACCGAACAATAGTAAACCATCGGGGGACAAGTCAAGTATGCCCAAACTGTAGAACTGAAGTCAGGAAGGATTTGAGGGTAAGAATAAGCGGTAGTCCTGTAGAAGTAATGATATAAAATAATCGTTGATCTCAAAAAACTGCTGCCAATGCCAACTTGTCCGAACTGTTCTTCTGAGCAAACTGTCAAAAATGGTCATATTCACAACGGAAAACAAAGGTTTAAATGTCATGAGTGTGGTCGTCAGTTTGTTGAAAATCCACAGAAGATAGTGATCGATCGAGATCAACGAGAATTAATTGACAGATTACTTTTGGAGAAGATTTCACGCTTCTGGAATTGCTCGTGCTGCCAAGGTTTCTGAAAGATGGCTACAAACTTACGTTAACGAAAAATATGCTCTCGTGCCTAGAGAAATCTCAGTCATGTCAAAAAAAAGGTAAGTTAACAATTCAATGTGATGAATTATGGTCATTTGTGGATAATAAGGGTAATAAACAATGGGTTTGGCTAGCCTTAGATGCTGACACGAGAGAAATTGTGGGTGTTCATATTGGCGATCGCGATGAACAGGCGGCCAGAAAATTATGGGATTCTTTACCACCAATCTATCGCTTCTTGTGCCGTTGCATACACTGACTTTTGGGCAGCCTATGGATTAGTATTCCCCAGAAACCGACATCGTGCAGTAGGAAAAGAAACAGGCAAGACCAGCTATATTGAAAGATTCAACAACACTCTCAGACAAAGAGTATCCCGTTTAGTCAGAAAAACTTTGTCTTTCTCTAAATCCTTGGAAAACCACATAGGTGCTATTTGGTATTTCATACATCATTACAATGAATCATTACTTGTTTAGCACTACCAAAGTATTTACCTCAAGGGTAGAAGAGGCAAACCAAAATATTCAATTACCAGCTCGGTTATTTGTCCTACAGCGATCGCATCAAGAGCAGAAGAAACCTATGTCAAATTGCCTAATGACGAACAACAGTATTACTTAGTGGGTGATTCAGCAGTCCAGGCAAAAGCGCAGTCGAGTGTACGTCAGCTCAAGTCTGAATCTCTAATTCCTAAAACATTGGGAATTATTGGGCAAATTGCCCAAGATGAGTCTTTACCAAATCAATTTAAGCTAAAGTTGACTTTACTCTTGCTCATGTCTGAGACAAACGACCAGGAGTTTGTACGTTCCGAACTATTAAAGGCTCTAGAAGACTTTAATTACAGCGGGGTATCTTATCACCCACATTCAGCAGCCCCACAGATGAAGCAGGAAAGAAACATGGTTTCGTGAGAATAAGCACCCGAATAAGAAGCTAATTATTCGTATGGGAGTGGCAAGAAAGAAATACAATGGAATTTGTAGAAAACCCTGACTCTTGGTCTGAGCCAAAATGTTAACAGGAATAGAAATTAAAACGATTAACCATCTAGGAGCCTGTCGGGCTTAAGAATTATGCAGTTTCAATAGAAGCTTAAAACCTACAAAAATTAGACAGGATTCTCGTTATGAGAGGTCATAAAGTAGCACTATCATCGCTCAGGAGCTGATTGAGCACGGATATTGCCTGTTTTTTGTTTTTTAGGCACTTAGGCGGCAAAGACGCTTCAAATTGAAGGCAATACACACCAGAGTCCACTCTCCTGTCACGGCATTAAGACCACGCAGCAGGAAACGGCGGAAACCCATCACCTCTTTAATAATGCCGAATACTGGTTCAACTGTAGATTTGCGCTTAGCATAGAATTGTTTACCTACTTCAGTTTTCAGGCGATACTTCATCGCCGTGAGGACATCAGGGTTCTCTGGTGGTGCTGGAGTTGCAGCCAAGCGTTCTTCAAGGGTTAAATTATGGCAAGTCCTACCGAAGGCGATGTAGGCTTCAATCTCGTTTTCTGACAGTCGCTGGGCATTGTCTTCACTCTCTAAAACCCGAATCGAGAGCTGCTCTGTTAACTTGACCCAGAGTTTGCGGCAGTTGGTTGAGTTGGGTCAACGTCAGTTCTACTTCTTGCTTGTCGTTAGGATTTTGACTGATATGGTTGCCCACAATCAGCATCGTGTCCATATCCACCGAAGCGTGAGCATCTATTTGCTTGCTCAAACCCGCCACCTGAAACTGGCATGATCCGAGAATCCTCATCCGTAAAATTTACTTGGTCTTTGGCTTTTGGTCCAGCCTCAGGGGCTTGAGGTTTCTTGCCTCCCAATTTACGACCTCGGACCTTTTCTTTGGCGGCCCGTTCTTTTAATTTGGCCTCGTATTCAGCTTTTGACCGATCATATTTTGCTTGGGCCCTGGCTTCAATCTCCCTCTTGACCTGAGCAATTTTTTCGAGCCGACTGAAGCCGTCTTTGCAGTTCTTGAGGAATGTCTATGTCGCGAAAGCTTTCTCCTGCCTCTGTCTGCGACTTGTGCAACAACGCTGACACTTCGGCTTGTAACTGAACTTCTAGTTTGTTGGCACCCATCCCAACTCATTGCTTTGTGTTTACTGGCATTGGCCTGGATTTTGCTGCCATCGATACTGATGTCCCCCAGCTTAAATATCCCCAGACTCCAGGCATATTCCAATATCTGTACAAACAACGGTTGTAACTGCTCTAAAAAACCTTTGCGGAATGTATTGATGCTGTCGTGGTCAGGGTGGGTGCCACCAGTAATGTAGAGAACTGGGATTAACTCATAGGTCGCTTTCTCTATCTGGCGACTGGCAAAGATGCCCAAGGCAATTGCAGTAAAACAACAAGGCCAACATCATTTTGGGAGCATAGGGAGCACTGCCACCACCTTTGTATTTCCCTTCTATTTCGCTGGTATCCAACTGCTCGACAATTTCTACCACAAAGCGTGCCAGGCTATTTCTATCCAGCCATCCTTCCATATTACTCGGCAGTTTGAGCGTCCCAGTTCTATCAATTTTGATAAATTTGTTGCTGATGAGCCTTCTCCCAGTCAATTCTGAATAAGGGAAATTTAGCATAATTTACATCAGCTTTCCATAAGCCCGACAGACTCCTAGTGGTAGTTCGTTGTAACCAGGATGTCCCAAACCAAATAGCAGCCAATGTAGGAAATAGCGCAGGTAAGTCCAACTACTCCAACTACTCCAACTATTCCAACCACCAGATACGGGAATGGCATCCAAGCAGTCAAGCAACATTTTCTCTGCCTGTTCGTTATATGCCCAGCTAATCTGAGGTATTTCTCTATCTGGTAGGGTACGATCGATTACGAATTTAGGGATTGCTTCTGGCTCTCTATTTTCTATCATGGCGAGCGCTCTTTCCCATTTCCAACGCTCCCAGGCAACTTCAGGCATCATCTGGCATTCTTTCCAATACAGCCATCTACCCCACATCAGATTTTCAATTTGCATTAGGTAAGGATAGAGCCAACCATGTTTTAAATCCCTTTTTAGATGAGGATCGGGTTTCTTCTTCTTCGGTTTTCGATCTTGATACTGTCGCCAAAGCTGTTGCTTTTCGTGAGGGTCAAGAGGAATTTTCATTTTTAAGAGGAATTTTGAGTTTTCCTCTCAGCAGCGTTAGCTCAATAACTAGCAAAGCTTTTAAAATGACTACTATACTTGTAACTCGTCAATTGTCTAAAATAAAATGACAATTGTTAGAATAAGATTTTAGAGCTAAAAAAACTATGGTTTATCAAGTAGTAGGTCAAACGCTAGGTTTAGATTCTCAGACTATAAGTAATTTCGATCTAATGATGCTCACTCGTCAGGGAGTCCCTAGAGCAGCAATCGATGCCTTGGCTAGTTCCTTGCAGCTATCTATCTCAGAGTTAACTAAATACCTGCACGTCTCCGAAAGAACTTTACAGCGTTACAGTCCTGACAAAAACCTTTCTACCGAACTGTCGGATCGGGTGCTTCAGATAGCTAAGGTTTATGCGAGATGCCTAGATGTATTTGAAGAGCCAGAAATTGCATCAAGCTGGCTGAAACAGCCCATAGTAGCTTTAGGAAATATAGCTCCCATTGAATATTTAGATACCTCAAGTGGAGTTGAAATAGTTCTCGACGAACTGACGAGAATTGAGTATGGGGTCTTCTCCTAAATGTTGCTGTATCGAATTTCTAAGAGTAAATATGCTAACGATCTGAGTGGGGAAGGAGCAAGAAGGGCAGGTGGACGCTGGAATTATAAAGGAACACCAGTAGTGTATACTGCCGATTCAACCGCATTGGCTACTTTAGAAACCTTAGTACACTTTCCTCTAAACTTAACTCTAAAAAATAGAGCGATAGCCACTATCGAGCTACCTGAAGATTTGCCTGTAACATTGATAGATTTAGAAGACTTACCAGATAACTGGGCTACTTATCCCGCACCTAATCAACTGGCAGAAATAGGAAATAATTGGGTTGAAAAACAGGAAACTGTTGCTCTATGCGTACCTTCTTCAATTACTCCCAACGGTGAAGGACGTAATTATATTTTGAATCCAGCTCATCCTAATTTTAGTCGAGTAAGAATAATCGAGATAGAAGACTATACCTTTGAAAGTCGATTGTTTGAAAGATAAAGAAAAGAAATTGAACAGCATTCTAAAAATGCTATATGAGTTGGCATTATAGTTCGAGTTGTTTACTACTGTTGCTTACTTGTTTCTGTAGTAGTGTGTTTTTATTGTTAGCTTCAGATTTTAATATTGTTTTGACCGAAGGAAACGCCGAACTTGTTTCGGCATGTTCCACTTCGGTCGTAACCTTGTTCCAATGAGCTAACCAACTTTGCTGCCAACTACTGATATCCTCTTGAATTACCAAACCCCGAACGCTATCTGACACTAGCTTTTTATCGCTGTTATTAACAACTATAGTGTTGAACTTAGTTAAATTTAGCTCAGTAAGTTGTTCTGAGGCATCTAAACTCAGATACAAACAAGGGCAATCTTCTTGCTTGACCAATCTATCGACTAAATAAGCAGATACAGCTTCTACGGGCGAACTTGTGACAATCATCTTCTTAACTCGATTGCTAGTACCACTAATTTCAAACCAAAAGTGAGAATCTTTACTGCCTAATAAGCTTTGTTTGTGCCAAATTGGTTCTTCTTTCGCCGACGCATCTAGTAAGCCAGCTTCATTTAAACTAGCAGAAATACGTTCGGGAATGCCGTAGCGATCGAGTAGTGTTTTTTGAAGACTGTGCCACTGTTTCGGGTCTGATATTTGTCGAGCTTTCTCGGCTAAATGGACGTTAGCTAACGCTTTGAGGGGTTGCGGTAGCCAGTAGTGTAAGTCAATCTGTTCCCAAGAAAGTAATTCCTCATTACCTATTTCCACTAATTTACCCTGACAAGCAGCTTCAATTGCAGGAGTATCCCTCACCTCATCAAAATCGATACCTCGCTCAGAAAGCAACTTAGGAAAACTACCATTGTGTAGCTTGCTGCCTCTCACTTTGAAATCTCCCAAGCGATAGCTAATAAGCTTTCTACCTTTTTCCGTAATGTAGGGTCGAACATCAATACCCAAGTGCTGTATTCTGTTTATGAACTCGGTCATGGTCGGCTTATCTTGACTAGCAGCATCGATCGCAGCCTCTAGCTTTGCCATTACAGGAATCTCTGGGACTTTATCTAGGTATTTCCTGCACTCTCTTTGATAGCGTTGTAACTGGTTGGTTTTAGGTCTGTGTCGGTCGCATTCATGACTGGAGACAACGGGGGTTAAGTCGTGTTCTACTTCTAAAGTTCTGAGAATCTTTTCCAAACGGGTCTGATCAAAACTGTCTGAAACGCGATCGCCATTAAAATCGATCCCATTGATAACAATATGCAAATGATCGTGGTCGTGCTGCCAATCGTGTCCAGGGTCATTTCTGCCGTGGGCGATCGCTACCCACTGATTGTTAATATAGCCCAACCCGTTAACTATCGATTCAGAGATTGCCAGCTTGGTAGAATCATCTACCTCCCCATCGGCAGGAGCAAAACCAATACTCAAATGTTTAGCAGGTTTCTTAGTAGTGGGTCTAGTGCTAGCTATCCAGTTGAACTGACTGGCAAGTTCTTTGGCATTGGGTTCGAGCAATACGCGATCGCCACCAATAATCTCAGCTTCTTTGCCATCTTTGAACAGATACTCAAATAAGCCGTCAAAGCTGCTACCAGTGATAATCTTGCCAATCAATTTACTTTTCTCTCCTGTAACTGGTTCAAGGTTTGGCGCAGTAGATCGTAAATTTTTTCTAGCATTGCTCTGTCATCGGGATGCAGTTTTGAATCCTTACCAGAAGCTGCTTGAGTATTGTGTATGCCAGCTAACTGGTTGAGATTGTTACCTTGACGACAAAGTTCTAGATATAAAGCTTTATCTATTGCTGGAGTTATCCGAGTCGATTTCTGATTTAAACCAGCAGTAATCAGATACTCACCCAGACTCATACCTGAAGCTTTTGCTTTAACTTGTAATTGTGCTTTCTCGGTAGGTGTGGCTCTAATATCTATTCGTGCTGCTTTAAATTCTTTTTGGTGGCGATAATTATTTTTGAGTTTGCTCATCGAACGTCAAGATAAAACTTAAATACCAAGAGATAAAAAAGGATATCGAATAATTTTTGTTGGGGGTTTTAGGGTCACGCCCCTAACAAGCAGAGTCGTTGTTTAAAATGATTAATACTTAACTATTAAAAGTACGTACCAAGACACTGCTTGCCTAAGCATATTTTATGATAATTAATGAACTTTACTATTTAAACTTATCAATATTTTTAGTAAGAATTTTTAGTAATTAATTGTAAATTATCATATTTTTAACGGGGTTTTACATGACATATCGATTATTTATCTAGTGATTTTGTCTAGTCAATTTTGGTAATAGACAAAATTTTCTAGTGGTAGTTAGTATAAATACCAGGAAGAGGCTAATGTTTACTAGTAATAAACTAGAATTTACACTTATGTCTTAAATATAAAAATAAGTAAGTTTTTAAAGTTTATATAAAGCCTTTTTTTATAAGTAAATAATTTTAATTAAGCAGAGATTATATTTTTATATTTCTCTCTGCTCATAAACACTGAACAATTAACATGGCAAAAAAAAGAAGTACATTAACTATCAAAGGTATAGGTGTATTAGATGCACGATGCGACACTTACTTAGGTAAAGTGATCGATTATGTTAAGCAAACACCATTGCATCAAAATAATAAAGGGATAGCTATCGAAATGCTGTTTGCTCGATTCCAGGGTCATTTCATTCTAAATTTCATTAATGATTTCACTAGCTTTCAGATAATGATAGTTAAACTACCTTACAGTTAAAATCACCTATTTTCGTGAATGCACAAAATGACACGGTTGAGAATGAAATAGCCCTGGCTCGATTCCTACCATTAGTACTAGAAACTAACGATCCATCAAATCGAGCTATTGCAATTGAGTGTGCAATTAAATGTGAGACATGGGCAAGAGTGATTAGAGAGTTATGGGGATTGAATGAACCTACACCTGCTTATCCAAAGGTTTATTCCCTACCTCAAATTGAGCGCGATCTGCCTCTGACAACCGATCTTCCATTAAATACAAATACTTTATCTTCGGAGGCAGCCAGGGCAGAGACAGGAAAACTAGCACCTCAAGAACTAGCAGCAAGAGCCAAAGAATTAGAAGAGTTCGAGCAAATGCTTATTGAGATAGTCGATAGTTCCTCTTCGGTTTGGTCGGCAAAAGATAAATTAGTTGAAATGCAGCCAATTGACGATGAAGATTGGACGGAAGCGCAATGGGATTTGTGGAACGAATATACCACTAAGCAAGAAGACATAATCGACCAACAACTTCTGGGAGATTTGGCTCCTCAATTAAAAGGCGGTAGCGGTCGAGACTCTGGAGAAGAAGAGGTTAGGGGTTAGAAAGTCTTCATACTGTAATTCTTTGGCAAATAGTTAACCAAAATTTATTAAGCATACAAACATGAATACACGAACATCCAAATTAACCTTAATTTGCGATCCTGGTACGAGTTTGAGTAAGGTACTGTATCGAGTGGGAAGAAAGGGTCAACTCAAACATCTGACTATGAGTTCAGAGATACTCAAGCTCGACGGGGATCTAGTAACTAACTTTAACAAAAGCAGCGAATTTGGTAAGCCTGAAGATAATGCATGGTTGCAAACCGACGAGCATTCTCGTTATTTGGTAGGGAGATTAGCCCGAGAATATAGAGCTTCAACCAGTATCAGATCGCTAAAATACGAATCAATAGTCCCCAAAATTCTAGCGATTGTCGGTGCGATCGCACTTAAAGAAAAGCTATCTAAAAGTCTCAAATTAGATCTAGCAGTACTACTTCCCTATGGGGAAATTAGCAACAGTCCAGCAATGGAAAAAGAGTTAAGAAGCGAAGTTGGGGAGTTCGAGTTTCAGGGAGATACTTATCGAGTAGATTTGCAGAAATATCGATTCTCACCAGAAGGGCTAGGCATCGCATCCCACCTGTTTAAGAACAAGCCAAGAGATAGCGTACAATCTCAAACGTTGGCAATATTGATGTTTGGTTATCGCAATACCAGTCTGCTTCTATTTAAAGATGGTACGCTAAGTGTCGATCGCAGTGAGACTACTAATTTAGGATTCTACAACTTTAGCGATCGCATAATCAAACAAACATCGGGCTTGAGTAGAGATGACATTCAATCTGCTATTTATACTTGCTCTGAAAACTTCATCAACCATCAAACTGCATTGGGGGAAGAAAGAACTGTGACTACTCTCTTGGTAGAAGAGTTGGTAAAGTCTAGGGATAAGCAAAGGGTAGAAGCAGAGAGAAAAAGTATTGAAACTGCGATCGCCAATTCGAGAAAAGAATATTGGCAGTTGATTGGAGCTTGGCTCAATGAAGTTCTTCCAACTCAAAGACATTTAAATGAATTAATTTACACTGGGGGTACGTCGGGGTTTTTCAGACAGGAATTAAACGATTATTTGAGGGGTAAATATCCAGATATAGAAGTTAGTTCGACAGAGAAAATGGAGCGAGAGCTTTTATCCGAATTGAATCTGAGTGAAGTTGGATTAGAAAGATTTGAACAGCAGCAACTACCATTACGATTTGCCGATGCCTGGGGTTTATTTAGAGACTTTGCTAGGTATAGCCCTACTGCTTCAGCTACTCCCAAAAACTCGGCTGAATCCCAGAAAAATTTCTTAGCTAGTAAAACCAAAAAAAGTTTTGTTTGAGTAATGCCAAAAATAGGTTTGCTTACTGAGCTTGCTTTTGAGCTTCTCTCTGTTTGAGCTTCTCTGCTAGAGGAGTAATTTCTTCAGGGGGGATAATTTTCACTTTGCCGTTTTCGCCTATGGCGATCAACTCACCATTAATTCGGTGCTGTTCGATCGCTTCGTCTACGGCTTTTTGGAACAGTGAGTCAGTTATAGTAGATAGTTTGTCGGGAATAGAATTATTCATGATTAATCGGTGATAATTTGTTGCCAAATTCGTGGTTGATAAATTGTTACTGCTTGATTTAAAGGCTTTTCTGCTATTTTTTGTCTTTGGTTACTATTATCATAAGCAATCCAACGGTCGGCTATAGGCGAGTATAGTTTTACGAAGTTCTTTTTTCCTCGTTCGTATCTTCTTGTAATTATATCTATTGGGATGTCGTGACCTCCAGATGCTACTCTCCTAGATACTCTGGCAACTGCTAGTCCCTGGCTATTTAACCAGACGTAAAACAGATTGATTTTATATCCGTTTCTTTTACATTGTTTGAGAAATTTAGCAAATGATCGGGCAGCTAAAGTAGTTTCAAAGGCAAAATCCATGTTGCGGGCAGATAATACTTTCAATCTCTCCAACATCAATCGACTGGCTTGAATAGCTACCGCATCAACGTCTTCTGGATTTAAATCTGCTGCGATAATAGGCGCTGTTCAAAAAGGGGGGATTTTGGGTAACAAACGCAGCGCAAATTAAGCCAAGTTTTGACTTCGCTTAAAGAACAACTGTATTATTATGAAAGCCTAATTATCAGGCTCTTTGAAAAAGCTCAAACCCCAATAGTTCTAGCCAATGTGGATGTTTTTCGCCAGTCATCAACTCTGTAGGACTTTTGCCAACTCGTTCAGGAATTCGACTTGACCTAAAGGTGCGATGATTCAAGAAAAACCGAAGCAGGTCAAGATAATCAGAATTCAGGTTTTTTCTCAAGAAAAAGTAATTTCTGAGGCGAGAATTGAGATTTTCCACTAAGGAGCTAGCTCTAGGAGTCGATTTCATAGCCGATTCTACCTCTTCCTTCACTGAGAGAAATTTCTCCGAAAGTTGCTTGTAAAGGTGATTCCACTTCTGCCAATAGAGGTTCGTGTGAAGGGACTTCTTCATTAGTAAACAAACTTCTCGCACCTGAGATAGAGAAATCTTAAACTTGTGGGCAATATCTGCTAGTTTATGGTCAAGAACCTCCGCAAAGGCTAATAAATCCTCTTTTTGATTCGATAAAGCGGTTCTTAAAGCTTTAATTCCTTTGTGAGCCTGGTCTTCTCTGAGTTCAAGTTCTTCAATAATAAAGTTGAGTAATTCCATTCTTTCAGCCCACTCGGGACCTGCCAAGGATAAAATATCAATTCTCAACCAATAGAGTAATATTTTGATGTCAGCGAACTTATTTAGCAGTTCTGCTTCATTTTTGCGGGCTAAGCTTAACTTAGCTGATAATTTATTTCCTTTGCCCTTTAATTTGGCTGACTCCATCTTCTCTTCTAGTTTTTCCCTTTGAGTCTTAGCTCCCTGGGCTTTTTTAGCTAAATTACGGCATAAAGTTGCACCTTGGTCAAAAATATGCCATACATCTCCATGGCAGGGGATATTTCCCCAAGCAGCTTTTTGTCCCGCTCTAATTCCTTTTCCCCCGTCGGCGATGGTGTAATCAGGACCGAGTCCTTGCTCTTCGGCTTCCAGCAAATACCATCCCCAAGTGTCCTCATCTCGATGTTCCACTAATTCTAGAAGAAAGCAGTAGGTAGAATCAGAATCCACTCCTGTCAAGACTGGTTGATTACTGTGAAATAGTTCATCTAGCAACGGAACTTTAATTGACGATAAATCTCGATCGTGGTTGATGTTTCGGGCTTTTTCCACTGCTGTCATTACCCGATTGTGGATAGTGCCAATACAAACAGAATAATCAAATAAATCTCGCAATAGCTCCTTGATTCCTCTGTAAGAACAGTGACAGATCAGAATCAACGCTAAAATGAACTGAAATATCCATTTCTGGGTGATGGGCAGGTAATATAAGACTTCCTGTTCTGGTTCTTTCTTCTCAAACGCCTGATTTAAAGCGATTTGAGCAATGGCTTGTTGTTGATAGACAAACTTACGACTGACTTGTTCTTCCTTGGCTATCTCGGTTATGGGTTCTTGTTTGGTCAGAACTTTAACCGCCATTGCTTGACGAGTTCAGAGGTTGAAGACCAGAAGCTACAGAAGAAGTTGAATTCACTCGCTTTACTCATAAATTGGGCTTATTCTCTCTAATTTAACCATATTCAATACTTCTTTGTTGTCGAGATTTTAGAGCATATGTACTATTTAAGCAAGTGATTTTTCCTCCAACTGTAACCCTCGTTTGAACAACGCCTCAAGGCTCTATAGAATTAGAGCATAATTGGTCATAAAAATTCGGCCGTCCTCGGACTTCGCCAGAGCGGGCGGGTTCGGAATTAGCCAAGCCTGAAGTTTTGGGCTTGGGGGAAGGAGACGGGTGAGCGAAATTTACGGTGGCAACAATTAATTTTCGCGTTGTTTAAGTAATGAGTAATAAGTAATGAGTAATAAGTATTTACTCGTTACTCAAAGCTTCTCTATTGTTTAATTGCCACACCTTTTTTCGTTCACCCGAAGGAGACTATCCTATTGGCTCATAGATATTTAAAGCTCTGATAAACCAAGAGAGAAATTGATCATGTCACATTCCCCCCATACCACTACTCTGTCCTTCGGAGGACCAGCAGTCTATCGCATTACTGTCCAAGGATATATCACTGATAGCCTGGTTGAGTGCTTAGGTGAGATGGTTCCTGCGTCGAGATCCCAGAAACAAACAATCTTAGTCGGTACGGTAAAGGATCAAGCAGAGTTGAATGGACTGCTCAACACTTTAGTGGAACGACACTTTTGCATCTTGTCTGTAGAATTTTTGAACCTTGGAACATCTCTAACTACAAATCAGCCAACTGTAAACTCAAACGTTTAATCCAAGAATTTGAAGCAAAATTCCAGTTCTAAAAATATATTATGCAAGATAAAACTAAGTTTAGACAGGAACGAAGCGTTTTCCGCTTGATAGTGATAATCGCCAGCCTGGTGATTACCATTGCCGGACTTAAGGCGATGGCAGAGTTACTAGGCTACATTTTGCTGTCTTTATTCGTCGTGTTGATCTGCTACCCAATCATTATCTGGCTAAAGGGTCGTGGTGTACCCGGCTGGTTAGCTTACACTCTTATACTTTTGGGCGTAATTGCAGTGGGCCTAGTGTTCATTATCTTTTTGGGGGTGTCTCTGACTGAGTTATACGGTGCCTTACCCAAATACCAAGACCGTCTAGAGCAACAATTGTCTGGTTTGGAGCAGTGGTTAGCTAACTATAACATTTTCTTGGAAGATGTCCTCAAGTTGGACTGGTTTAGGCCAACTCGAATTTTTCAGGTGCTAGTTTCCTTTGTCCAATATCTGTTGGGTAGCCTAGGCAACATAACGCTGACGCTGTTGATCTTTATCTACATGCTGGCAAGCGCTGCCAATTTTACCGCTCGTTTGCAGCACGGTCTGGCATCTCAACCATCCCTACTTCATCGCTGTCGCTCCTTTGCTCGCAGCATCAGCAGCTATTTGCTGATCAAAAGCTGGTTGGGGTTACTAACGGCGCTGGGGCAGATTATTTTGATGGGGATATTGGGAGTAGACTTTACTGTCTTATGGGGCGTACTTTCCTTTTTATTCAACTTTGTCCCTAATATTGGCTTTTACATTGCTCTAATTCCCCCCGTTGTGATTACCCTGCTCTAGTTTGGCCTCACCAAGACGATTATTTTAGTCGTAGGCTACACGCTGATTAATAATTTCTTTGATATGGCGATCGCTCCCCGCTACTTGAGTGAAGGGCTAAATTTATCGGTTTTGGTTACATTTCTGGCAGTTATTCTTTGGTCCTGGATTTTAGGACCCATTGGTGCTTTTATGGCTTTACCGCTAACGCTGATGGTGAAAAACTTGGTGTTGGAAAGCTTCTCAGATACTCAACTGCTGGCATCCCTGATGAGTTCTGGTTCTGGAGAAACTCCGTCTCGTCGTTAGCCATGTTAGACCCAGCTTAAGTTCTGAGCTGGAAACAAGCTAAAAAAACGGATAATTGTGGATTGCAGGATGGGGGATTTTGGAGAATTGGCTATCTCTCATTTCAAAATGGACAAACCAGTAGGTTAAAACTACTCCATTTCTCCTCCTTTTTGGGGGATGACCTCTCGCTGAAGCCACTATTACAATTAGAGTATAAATTGAATCAATCAAGAGATTTTACCATGACGAATCAAACACCTATTTCCCAAGAATCTGCTATCACTCCTGTTAGCGAAGACACCAAGGCCTTAGTTGAAAAGAAAATGGCTGATGAGCCCGATGAAATTAAGCAAAAAATGGGCGAATTGGTGGAGCTGATTAAGAATCGTGCTACCGCTGAACTGGAAGAAACCGAAGACATGACCCGCGAGGCTTATGTTAAAGCGATGAACCAAGCTAAAGAGACCTTGAAAAAGACCGAAAATTTCTTCAAGGAACAGGAGCAATCTTTAGACCAATCTATCAAGGACTTTACTACTGAAGCCACCGAAAAGTGGGACAAATTTGTTAGCGATTTGAAGGCTATGGATAATCGGATTGAGCGGGCTGTAGAAGGTGCTTGGAAAATCCTCACTGAAGAAGAACCTAAAACTTGACGACTCCAGCCGTTACAGCGCTACGCGCCCTCCACGGGGGATTCTAACCCTTACGAGTTTAGATTTCTGCTTCCTTTCCTCTTATCTAGACCAAACCGAAGTTATGCCCCCGACAGAACGAATCCACAGACATTTTAGTTTGAATTGCACGATGCGCCCCACCGCACAATCAAGAAACACATTGATTTCTCTCATCTCGCAACTGGAATACTTTTACGCAGCATAGAGTATTCTTTTCAGCACATCTACCTCGGAAAAAGCTATGTCAATAAGACTTGCTAAATTTCAAAATTGACAGACTATTATCCCCTCAAGCTCATTAACGGCTTTAACTTAAGAAATCATGATTTCTCCCTTCCTCGGAACCGAAATAACTATTTTAATTTTATTATTAATTGCTTGTATAGGTTCGATTTATTTTAAACGTTTTCAACTTCCCTATACAGTAGGTTTAGTTATTGTGGGATTACTATTAGGATTTGCTGAAAATAATGACTTACATATTCAACATTTAGCCCTCTCTCCTGAGATTATCCTCTTTCTCTTTATCCCTCCTTTGGTTTTTGCTTCGGCCAGCAACATAAATCATCGACTCTTTTTACATAATCTCAAACCTGCCTTGACCTTAGCAGGTCCTGGTTTAGTTGTCTCAGTTGCCATTATTGGGGGATTATTGAACCTTTTAACACCGCTTAATTTAGGACAAGCTTTTGTTTTTGGGGCCTTAATCTCTGCTTCAGATCCTGTTGCTGTAGTAGCTTTATTTGAAGAGCTAGGGGTTCCTAAAAGACTGAATATGTTGGTAGATGGTGAAAGTATGCTTAACGATGCTACCGCCATTGTCGCTTTTGAGGTGGTACTCTCGGTAATCGAATCGGGAGTATTTCAAGCTAGTACTCTACTAAGCGCATTAATTAAAGTTGTCATCGTTTTGCTGGGAGGAATTATGGTGGGATTACTCACCGGAACTTTGATGGGCGTTGCAATTCGGGTTGCGAAGGATAATCCCTTGATTCAAGCGAGTGTTTCTTTATTAGTTGCTTATCTGGCTTTTATTATCGCTGAACATTATTTACACGTTTCTGGAGTAATTGCAGTGATGACGGCAGGACTAATGGTAGGTAGATATAAGTCTTATCATCTTTCTCCTGATATCCGCAATTATTTGAATAATTTTTGGGGTTATATCTCATTCCTCGCCAATAGTTTAATTTTTCTGCTGGTGGGCTTAACTGCTTCGGGCTTTATTCTTAAATTACCTCTGACACAACCTAATTTTTGGTTGATTATTATTTGTACTATTGTTGTCACTTATTTAGCACGAGGATTAATGATTTTTAGCATAATTCCCCTTATTAATCCTTTTCTCAAAGCTGGACCAATTAATTGGCAATATCAATTGGTTAGTTTTTGGGGTGGTTTAAAAGGTGCAGTCGCCTTAGCATTAGCCTTAAGTTTAGCGAATGACTTTCCCAATCGAGATCTTATAATTGCCCTGACTTTAGGAGTTGCTCTATTTACGATTTTAGTTGGGGGAACGACTATGGAAAATTTACTCAGTTTTCTCAAATTAGATCAACCTCCTTTGCTCAATCAAATGGCAGAAAAAGAAACTCTCTTAAGTCTCAAAAAAACAGTCAAGGAAACATTTGTTAATTTAGGAAAACAACCCCTATTATCATTAGCTCCTGATATTGTCGAAAAGTTAAGCCACAATTATCAAAGTGAAATTGAGCATACTTCAGCTTCTTTAGAGAGTTTCAGAGATAGCCTCAAAGAAAAATCTTCTCAGCTCAATTCTCAAGTATTATGGTTAGAAGCGATCGCTGTCGAAAAAAGAACCTATGAAAGAGCTTATGATTTAGGGTTTTTGATGCCCAGAACTTTGGATCGTCTGAAGTTTATGATTAATCTTCGAGAGGCGAATATTGAAGAAGGCAAAATTCCGCCACGTCATTATTCTTTTCAGTCATTGAAACCTCAAGGAGAAGATTCTCTAGCCTCAATTATCGGGCGTTTTTCTCCCCAGAGTAAATGGTTACGGCAGGAGCAAGAGGCTCAAATGCAAAGCGAATATGAATTTAATCTTATTCTGGCTCAAGTTAGTGAACAAATCATTGAGAAAATCGAAAAAGGCATCAAAGCAGAAATTTTTAGGGCAGAATTAGGACAGGATTGTTTAAATTATTACCAATTTGTCCGAGAAAAAGCCTTAGAAAAACAACAAGCTTTAGCCAGTCAACAACCTGCTTTAGATCGAGCATTACAAGAAAAAATCGCCAAGCAATCAGCATTAGTTAAGGCTCAAGAAGAATTAGAGGAGGCGATTAAAGAAGGTTTTGTTTCGGAGGAAATGGCACAGAAAATTAAAGCAGAATTAACTGCTACCGTAGCGAAGGCATAGAGGCAGACAGAGTCACAATAATTCTTGCATTATTAACAAAAAAATGGTCAGACCACTATGTACTTATTAGATACTAGAGTTATGTTACTTGCTGAAATTTCACCGATCAAGTTCCGACTACTTCCAGTGGTCGTAGCTATAATTTTAGTTATAGTTGCAGTTCCTCGATTGATTCGTTTACTGCAAAAAATTCAAGAGATTATCATTTCTGAAGCTACTCAGGAAATATCTTGATTTAAAGACTTAATTTGTAGATAGGTAAAATTAAATTGATGGGTAGTCCGATATGTTTTTACTAACAATTGTTAATAATGCAGTCATTAAGACTGGGAATATCTACCAATGAACGAAGGAAAATCCCTCGTCCTCCATTTAGATCTCTATCCATTACTCGACCATCACTACTTTTAATCTTCTTTCTGCCACCAAGATTGTGAATGATTTCTCCCGTCCAGCTAACAGTTTTGCTGGTATAGGCTTCATTTACATCTAATACTAATTTGCCAGTTTCAAATGCTTTGTGTTTAAGAAACTGCTTAAAGCGATAGTGAGAAAAAGTAAGCATCTGTCGTACAGTTTTGCTTCTGATTTTCCTACCTTTTCTGATAGTCATTTGACTAGTTTCAAAAGTAGGAAGCAAGATAATATCAAAGTTATCAACTAAAAACCTTGCTATTTGATGATGTAATTCGTCTACAAGATTACGTATTTTAAACCTGATTTTATCTGCTGCTTTTCTCATTCGATATCGCTTAAGAGCGTTAACTTTCGCGGTACGAGAAATTAAATTATCTAAGTAGTAACATAGTCTCTGGATGCGTCCAATATCATGATTTCCTAGCCAACCAAAACTGGTTTCAGAAAACATAGTCATGAATGTACGGACACCTGGATCTAGTGCAGCGACCCGTCCTTGGTTCTCGGACAAAGGTCGCTGCACTTCATGAGGTACAGACAAGTAAGTAATCCCAAGATGACTTACTAACCTGCAATCCCCAATCTTTGTTGGTAGTTCTTCTGTGAAGCGGAGACTACCAAGTTTTGTATGATAAATCCCCTTATCTGTAACGGCTGACTTGGGGATGTAGCAAGACTGTATTTTATCTCTACGAGAACGGAATTTAACCTTGTTGATTTGTCCTGTTTGTTTATATTTTTTCTTAGCTGCTGTGACTGCTAAACAAGCGTCTTTAATAGCAATAGATTTGATTTGATAAGGAATCTCTTTTGACCATTCAGGTAATCCGTGAATTATCTCAGTTTTAATCGCTTTCCAGTTTGCTTTTGTATCTGGTTGCTGTAAATACTTAACAGTTTCATTAAATACAAATCGAGATGTGCCGAGCCAACGTTTAACCAGATTTTTTTGAATTGGAGTAAGGCAGATCTTTATCTTCTTTGATTTTCTTACTGTACTTTCTAAGTCCGTGCATCCTGCAAGAGAAGACGTGGATGATGCTGAGAAGATCGGTCGTAAGTTCGGCGGTACGCAAGTCGGATTTTTCAATCCGACTGTGCGCCGTCCGCCTGCTTTCCGCAGGTTTGCCCACAGTGAACAGTTTGCTCCTGAACCACGATTTCTCCACCGTTTTGTTCGACCATGTACTGTATAAGCTCGAACCCAAATCGGCACAATCTGTCTCTACAGGCAACAATAATCTTGAGCTTATCGCCTCGCAAAAGTCTGTCCAGTATGGAACGCAAACCTTTTCTTTTGAAGTTGAGTCCGCTCCCGATGTCTTTGATAATTTCTGCTTCTGGGTAGAGAGATTGCATATAGGCAATTTGTCTTTGCAAATCGTCTTTTTGCTTTGAACTGGAGACTCGACAGTAGCAAATAAGGGAAGCACAAGCTGCTCCACGGACATAGGCTTCGACGTTGTACAGTCTTTGCCCTGCTTCGTTTTTGATGATTTGGATCTTCCCTTCGTCTGCATATTTTCTCAGTGTATTCGGATGCAACCCCAGTCTTTCGACAGCTTTTCTTAACGGTACATAAGCCATGTAGTCACTATAACTTAAATGTAAGCTAATGTTAGCATATGTTAGTAAATCGTTAACTGTTATTCAACCCTAAAGCGATCGCACTGAGTCACTTCGCGATCTTCAATATACATACTGTAAGGCAAAAATCCCCCTTTTCTCAGTTTGAACCACTTGAGGAACCTAAAATTTCATCTAGAGTAATGATTGTATCTGGGAATGCCTTGGGGGATACACTTTGACCTCTGGTAAAATTCTGGACATCTTGATAGCTATTTTCCTCAGGTTGACGATAAACTCTTATCGATTGATTATTCACATCGATTAACCACACCTCAATAATTTTATTTTCAGCATAGAGAGGGATTTTAACATCGCGATCGTAGTTAAAGCTTCTATCAGCGACTTCCACAAGCAAGAAAATATCTTCTGGAGTCGGAATCTTAGTTTCATAGAAGTCAGGGCGAGACTTTAATAAAGCTACATCGGGCTGAGGTTCGGAGGTATCAGCCAGTTGAATGGGGTTTTGAATACTGACGATAATTCTCTGACCTAATTTCTGCTGAAAAAGTTGATTCAAGCGATTAACAGTAGCTGCATGCTTTAAACCAATAGGTGACATTTCAATAATTTCGCCTCTAATTAATTCTACTCGATCTTGTTCGTGGAGAATGCCTACGTCTGCCATTTTGTGATATTGTTCAATTGTAAATTTGCGGGTTAGTAACTGCATGGTTAAAACTCCTTAATTCTGCTCAATTTAATTTTTGGAAAGTTTGCCGCTAAATCGTTAGATAGATATGCATTAATCCAAGTTTCGATCGCCTTTATGACCATTAATCGTGACTAATTATAACGAATCATTTCCATCTTAATCAGTTAAGTAGGTAGGCAAAAATAAATCAAAAATCCCCCATTTCTCCTCCTTTTTGGGGGATGTCTTCTGGCTCCAACCTCTATAGGATTGAAAGTGTAAATGGTTATTGCAGACTAAGGTTGAATTGCCATAACCCAAATCAATAGGAGAAATAACACATGAGTCTTCCCGGAAAAACAATGGAGA
The DNA here is from genome assembly GCA_942490675.1 of Cyanobacteriota bacterium. Classification (GTDB taxonomy): domain Bacteria; phylum Cyanobacteriota; class Cyanobacteriia; order Cyanobacteriales; family Xenococcaceae; genus Waterburya. Next base: position 297,770 of record CALNYB010000034.1, read on the forward strand.
TCGGTGGTTGGAACTATCACGTAAGCGATCAAGGTGAAGGAAGTGGAGATAAAGTAGTAATGCTAGTTCACGGCATGCCGGATGATGGTAGCTGCTGGAAGTACCAGGCGCCGGCACTGCTGAATGCGGGCTACCGGGTCATTGTTCCCGATACTTTAGGCTATGGACGGACAGACCGGCCGAAGGAAGTGGAGCACTACAAAGTTGAAAAAATAATTGCTCATATGTTTGAAATTATCGATAAGCTAGGCCTTAAAGATATCAACTTAGTTGGTCATGACTGGGGTTCTGCCATTACATGGGGGATGCTCTATCAGAAACCAGAATTGTTCAGAAAATACTGCTCCTTGTCAGTTGGCCACTTAGGCGCTGTGTTCGGTCAGGTTCACTCAACTCCTGAGCGCATGCTAGAAGCCGCTAAGACGAATTGGTTTACGTACCATCATACCCAAGCTGGTATGGAAGAACTTTATATGACGAACGACTTCCGCTACTTCGATACTTTTTTTGTTCAGCACCCCGAAAAGGAAGAGGTCAAAAGACTAATCAAAGAAACCGGTCATATCGAATGGCTAAACTATGATATAGCCAACCCTATGGTCCTGGACTACCTGGCAACGGCCAAAGATCCGAAGGTCTTTCCGAACACTCCGGTGCCGGTTATGGTGATTTACCCTGAGCAAGACATGTTCTTGTGGCCGACTCAGGCCATTGATACACCTAAGTTTGTTGATGCTGAGTGCCGTATTGAAATGATTCAAGGTGGCCATTGGTCCATGCTGGATCACCCCGACGACGTCAACGTCCGGATGCTGGACTGGTTCGGCTCTGAAAGCTACAACGTGCGGGCAAATGTCAAGGAGGCTTAAAGACAGACACCTGAGGTCAATTTCTCTCAATGAACATACCAATAACTTCTCCCTACATCTAGAAGTCTGAGTTCAAAGTCCCCCAGAATTGGGGGATTTAGGGAGCAAAATTCACTCCGAAGCAAACAAATTAATAAAAATATGACTTATGTATACACGGTAAGCTTAGACCCATTTACATTGCACTTGAAAATTCGTAAACGCCTTATGGAGAAAGGATAAAATATGTGACTTTAGTGCGTCTAAGCTTAGCCTAATAGGGGAGATGCTGTTAGGAAGAGTGGATAGGGGATTTAAGAGGTTTGGTTGCTGGTATTTTCTGGGTGAGAAAACACCTCATTCCACAAGTGACAATTTTTTAAATTCAAAATTTAAAGTTCAAAATTTTTGGCTCTAACTTAATTTAATAATTGTTTAATTGAGGATACATGTAAATGAATAGAAAGCAAAGCGTCAAGGCATTATGGAGAGAAGCATTGTTTTTGTTCCTTGCAGGCTTGTTTACCTTTGGAACAGGACAACCTGGTTTTGCTCAATCTTCCGAACCATTGACAGAAGAGAGTAGTAAGACTCTTCGTGAGCCAGACATAAGACAAGAGCAAATCAAATCATCTCCCGACTCCCTAATGAAAAAGAGTAACAGAAACGTTAGGAGATCAGACGATGTTCCTAATCTGTGGGAATGGAATTATCAGGAAAAAGATACCCTCTATCAGTCCAAATTCTTGAAAACCGATAATGAGTGGTCAGGACAACCTCGTTTTGTTTTCTCAACCCAAGCTTCAGAGCAACAGAAGTACGTAAACTTCAAAAAGACCGAAGTTTTTACCAACCTGTTGGAATTAAATCCTCAGGAAAAAGGTAGGATCTACGAATTTGAATTATTAAAACTCAATTATGATTTGTTACTACAACCTCATTTCGCTCAATCATCCCCATCTTCAAAAAAAGATCAGAGCAGAAGAAACTTTGGAGGGTCGGATGCTGTTCCCAACCGCCTGGAATCCGACCAGCAAAAGGATGCGCTGTTTGAGTTGGAATTCTTGAAGCCTTATCATGAATGGAAAGAGCGTATCGCGGAAGACTCTGGTTTTTCCTTTGGATTGGACTATTATCCAGTAATTTTAAAATCCAGTGACAGCCTGCCCGGTACCGAGGACTATGCTTCCAGTGGCGTGTTTCGTTTCATCGGTTCTTGGCAAGTCCTTGGACGGGATAGCGATACAACGGGGACTCTGAATTTTCTGGTAGAACAACGACATAGCTATACTGATAACACCCCATCTGAATTTGCTTTTAATAATCTTGGCTACATCGGTGCGATCGAGATTCCTTTTGCTGACGACGGTTGGCATTTGACGAATCTCTATTGGAGTCAGAGTTGGAATAATGGTAATGTTGAAGCTGTGATTGGCTTGCTCGATGTCACAGATTTTGTTGATGTTTATCCCCTTACCAGCCCTTGGACGGACTTTTCTAACTTTGTCTTCAGTATTGGAGCTGCCACGATCGATTTACCTGATGATGGAGCTTTAGGTATGGCAGTAGGAGCGTGGCTAACAGATCAGCTCTACATTATTGGTGGTTTTGAAGATCTCAACTCAAATCCTAACGAACCCTTTAATGGATTCAATACATTCTTCAACGATAGTCAATTCTTCAAACACATTGAGATCGGTTGGACACTTTCTCCTCGGGAGCGTTACTATCTGGATAATCTCCACCTTACCTTATGGCACGCGGATCAACGAGAGCAAATAGGTGTTAAGGATGGTTGGGGAATGTTTTTTTCTTTTACGGGTTCTGTGGGCGACAACTTCCTACTGTTTGCTAGAGGCGGTTTCTCAGAAGACGGCGGCGGTCTCTTGCAAAAAGCAGCGAGCTTGGGATTTGGTTATCAACCCAGTGAGGCTTTACCTGGAAGTCAATTGGGATTCGGAGTCAACTGGGGACAACCCAGTGATGCCTTATTTGGTTCTGATTTGAGGGATCAGTATGCTATTGAGAGTTACTTCCGTTTGCAAATAACGAAGGAAATCAGCATCACACCAGACGTACAATTGCTAATCAACCCAGCACTTAACTCACAAAAGGATACTATTTGGGTCTTCGGGCTGCGATCGCACTTCGCCTTTTAGTTATCTTCTTTCCTTTTGGGCTAGTGTTATAGATAAGTTGAAATAACTAGATATCTACGTGGAATTCATATCTATTAATAAATAGGCGTTGAGACATCAATCGGACAAAAAACAACGCGCTCTCGTATAATTCGACGAAGCAAAAGTATAAAACCATTGTTCAGCAATGCTTTTGGCGATTTTACTACCGAGCCTTTTTTGTTAGTTCAAAATAGCTATAAAAAGTGTCTGCTAATTATACGCTCAGTTTTTTGAGAGATAATTGCTGCTTTTTTATCGAATTATACGCTCAGTTACCTAAAACTCGACGTAGAATGCTTCTTATACGTACAGTTTCAAGATAATTCTGACTCAATAATTATAATTATACGCGCAGCGTTGTTTTCTGTCCGTTTACTGTTGGATCGCCAAATAATACCTTCAGACAACGTATTTCTCGCCTAGTCAGACAAAGTCTATCATTCTCCAAAAAACTGCACAATCATATTGGAGCGATCTGGTACTTTATTCATGACTACAATGAACAGCTGGCAAGGATTTGAGCTACCACTACTTCCATATCCCTACCTGTAACGACCCAGAATAAGAATCACTCGACCCGAAATAACGGCGTTTTTGAGACCAGATTAGATAAGAATTAAACTCTTTCAAACCCACAATAAATAAGAATAGACCCAGATTATTCTGAGACTAACCCAAAATAATACTTCTCGACCCACATTAACTAAGAACAAGCTTTCTTACAAAGGAATTCCAATTCTGAGAATTTGATCTCTGATATCTTGGGTTTTTTCAGGAGGAAGTTGATTGTGGAGAAATGACCGTACTTCAGATGGTCTAACATTGGGACCGAGCAATAGATTTAATTTTTTCCGAGAAAATGTAATATATCAATCATATTTCTGCCTAGGAGCGATCGTGAGGGTAACCGTTCACATCCCCCAGTCAAAAATGAGCGCGAGTGAGGAGAATAGTGTATTTTGGAAACATGGCTCAATTAGATAAAGATGACTTAGCACAGATGAACGAAGACTACTTCAAGTCTCTCAAGAATGAGAGATTGGTGGAAGTAGCTAAGAATCTACATCAATTAGCCACGGAACTGTGGGAGAAGCAACAACAGAATTCCGAAAATAGTTCCCAGCCTCCATCAAGTGATAATCCTTACTCTTCAAACCCCACAACAGAAGAGAAAAGTCAGAGCCCAGAGTCAGAATTATCTCAAGAAAAAACCAAAAAGAACAAAGGTTTTGACATCATTCAAAGAGAAAGTAACCAAAACCCCAAAAGAAAGGCAGGGAAACAACCAGGGGCTCCAGGGAAGTGGCGTAACCAACCCCTAAAAGCAGAAATAATCATACCTCACTATCCCGATCAATGTGCTGCGTGTAATCATTCTCTAATCAAATCGGATTGTCAGCTCTACATGGGACATTATGTTCTGGAATTAGAACAAGAAGAATCAGGGTTTCGGATAATCTGTCAATTGCATCATTACTATCGGGCAACTTGTAGCTGTGGTCACTGCACCGAGGAGAAACCAGGAACAGGATATGTTTCTGTGGTAGAAGGGCGGAGCAGAGATTTGAAGCTAACAGAATATGTTTTGGTCGGGCCGATGTTAGCTACATTCATCGCCTCGCTGGGAGTGAGGTATCGGATGAGTCGCTCTAAAATCCAGGAATTTCTAACAGATTGGACTCAAACCGAACTCAGCACGGGAACGATTGACCGTTGTATCCGAGAAGCAGGAATTGCCTGTGTGCCAGTGGTTGAAGAATTGGTCGAACAACTACAACAAGCGGATATCCTGCATCTGGATGAAACTCATTGGTATGAGCAAGGAAAACTACATTGGTTATGGGTCGCTGTCACGACTAAAACCGCAGTTTTTCATATTGGCTCTCGGCGAAAAGAGGAATTATCCCATTTGGTACTTGATGCCTTCATCGGTTGGCTCGTGAGCGATGGTTATGGGGTCTATCGCTCTCATCCCAAGCGACAGAGATGTTTGGCACATCTGATTCGCAAAGCGATCGCCATTACGGGAGCGATTAATCAAAAAGCAGCACAAATCGGGCAATGGATTTTAGATGATTTGAGAGAATTAATTGCCACCATTGCTCACACCAGGGAGGATGCTGTACAGATTCGGAAACTTCTTGCTCGTCTTAGGAGAGCTTGTCATTTAGGGAAAAAAGCCGACCATACTAAGTTGCAGGCTTTAGCCAAAGAAATTTTCAATGATTGGGATGCGGTAGTGGCGTTCGTTTATCACCCTGAATTACCACCAACCAATAATGAAGCTGAACGGGCATTACGTCATGCTGTGATTGCCCGTCGCATTGGCTATGGGACACGCACATCTGAAGGTAGTCAGGCTTACAGTTCATTGTTGAGTGTGATTGAAACTTGTCGTCTGCGACAAGTTAACCCCTGGACTTACATAGCTGAGGTAATCACTTTAGGGAGAAAGGGCATGACTCCACCTTCAGTTCCAGCTGGGAGCTAAAGATAGCGATCGCTCCTTCGGGGGGGAGTGAACGCTTACATCGTGAGGAGTAAAATCTTTAAGTATAAATACTCAAGAAATAATTGGCGAAAATATCCCATAGGCTTTAGACCTCTTGCAAAAATAAATATGAAATCAAAAACTATACCTATTACCTATTAGCTATTACCTATTACCTCAACATAACCAAGGTTTATGAGACTTATGCAAGAGGTCTATTGATTAAACAATGCTATTTACCTGATTGGACAAAAGACAGGGCAAACGCATCTAAATTCTGTAAGCCTTACGTAGCAAGAGTTTTAAATTTTAGTAACAAAACTAAATAATAGCTAAAACCTTTATGGCGTAAGCATTGTAAAAATAAGGTGCGTTTGCCCTGGGACAAAAGACAAAACTAAGAGAAAATGATTTTAATAAAAATAATTGTTAAACCTTTATTTTAATGAGTCAATTAGCTAATATTGAAGTCCAAAATCTTAATCATTTAGGAATAATAGCAGGGATAATAGATGAAATAGTCATAGTAGACATAATAAATGAACAGTTAGGTATTAAACCTCAAGAAAAGTTAAATAGCGGACTAATTGTTAAAAGTATAATTTTAAATGCCATGGGCTTTGTTTCCAGACCCTTATATTTATTTCCGCAATTTTTTAACGATAAAGCGACGGAACATCTCTTCGGAGAGGGAATTTATCCAGAGTATTTTAATGACGATAAAATTGGTAGAGTTATGGATAAACTCTACAAAATAGGATTAAGTAATATCTTTCTATCAATTGCTTTAGTAGCCTTTAAGAAATACGGAATTGATAATAAATATTCCCATTTAGACTCGACATCGATCTCTTTCCAAGGAGATTATGCTAGATGTCAAACTGTAATGCCAGAAAATTTAGAGCCTGTACCTATTAAAATAGTTCATGGGTATTCAAAAGATAAACGACCAGATTTAAAGCAATTTTTAATTAATTTGATAGCAAGTGGAGATGGAGGAGTCCCGCTATTTTTGTCATGTGGAAATGGTAATGATAATGATAAAGCTAAATTTGCGATAATTTTATCTAATTTTAAAAAACAGGTAAATTTCGACAGTATATTTGTTGCGGATAGCGCGCTTTATAGTGAAGCAAACTTGCTTTTAATCAAGCATTTAAACTGGATAACTAGAGTACCATTATCAATTAAAGCTGCTCAATTCTATGTAAGAGAAACGCCTGATTCCGAATTTATTAAAACAGATATAGAAGGTTATAAAGCCGTTGAAAAAGCGCACCGCCCGCGCCGAGGTTTCCTCGGCGTAAGGACGGAGCAAGCAGAAAGTAATTATGGGGGTATAAAACAAAAATGGATAATAATAGAAAGTGAAATCAGAAAAGAATCCGATTTAAAACAGTTATCTAAAAGAATTGTTAAAGATGAGTTAAAAGCTAATTCTTTAGTCAAGAATTTATCCCAGAAGAAATATAAAAATAGAACGGAAATTAAAGCCGTATTTCAGTGCGAACAAAAAAAGCTTAAATATTATAATTTAGTCTTAAAAGATGTTGCAAAAACAACAGATAAAAAAACCAAGAAGACAGTTTATAAAGCTACGATAGTTTTAGAGAAAAAATCTAAAAAAATAGAAGAAGAAAAGAAAAAAGCTGGTCGCTTTATTTTAGCCACTAATGTTTTAAAGAATTTAAGTCCCTCTGAAATTCTGACGGCGTATAAAGGACAACAATCTTGTGAACGAGGATTTAAGTTTCTCAAAGATCCTTTATTTTTTGCTGATTCAGTTTTCCTAAAATACCCGTCAAGAGTGGAAACTATGGCGATGCTAATGGGATTATCTTTGTTAGTTTATACTATTGGTCAACGGCAACTTAGAGCGAATCTAAAACAGAACAATACAGGGGTTAAAAATCAATTAGGTTCATTAACAGATAAACCGACTCTACGTTGGATATTTCAATGTTTCCAGGGGATTCACTTAGTTGTTTTAAATGGGGTAAAACAAATTGTCAATCTCACTGATTCTAGAGTTGAAACTCTTAATTATTTCTCCAAGCATTGCCAAAAATATTATATTTTGTCTGGTTAATTAATCCCTGTTGCTATCAAAAACTTACGCGCTTTCAAATATTATTATTTTTTAGCGTCAAGTTATTCTCAATAAGCCATATTTAATGATAACAGTTTGTTGTTTTTATCAGATTTTAGGATTTTATCCTTCGCGGTGCTAAGCACTCTTCCCCTGTCTAAAGTCTGAGAGTAAATACTTTGATAAAACTACAAAATGAAGTGCGTAATGGGAAATAGAGGGTTTCGTGCATCTCCTTAACAGTGCGGAAAGGTCGCTCTACTTTTCCCTTGGCACGGGCTGTAACTCTTCTGCCATCTTTTCCTTTAGGTACATGGGTGCGTACCTCAACCCCCAGATAATTCATCACTTTCTGGAAGACTCTACTGCGTCCAATTGGGCCATTATCCATGTAGAGCATTGAGGGAATTCCTTGAAAGGGAAAATCTGCTGTATTCTTGGCAGACATGGCATTGAACAAAAACTTCAAGGCTGCTCCCGTATCTTCCCCATAAACTTCGTGGTATTCCTGATAAGCTAGTCCACTGCGGTCATCAACAACGCTGTAAAGCATCAGCAATGGCTTGCCTCGTCCTGGTTCTAGCTCGACAGAGTTTTTAAGACGCTTGAGGTCAGATGAACTTAAATCAAAGTGCCAGCATTGATTGCTGTATTCGGCTTCAAAGCGAACCGCAGGTGGTTGACGAGATAGTTTCTCTTTGTCATATCCCCATTCTTTCAAATAACGGTTAACAGTTGTTTTCTTAAGTAATTCTGGAGGTGCAGTTATGTGACCCCCATCAGTATTGATGCCATGTTCTTCGAGCAATCTAATTGCCTGTACTGTAGATAAATGACGACCTTGACCGTTACTAGTTCTTACTTTTAAGGCAGCAATAACCTCGCAGTAACGCAATAAAGTTTGTTTAGGCATGACTCTTGGTTGTCCATAATCAGCTCGGCGTACTGAGTGAGGTAATTTATGTTGACTCAAGGTACGATAAACTGTCTGAGTCGAAACTCCATAAAGCTCTGCTGTTTCTATGATTAAAGCTCGTCGCGCAGAACTTCTAATAGGTAACTGAGAGAGTGAATTACGCAGTTCAATAATGGTTTCTAGAGGAATACTTTTACGTCTCATATATCTCTAGTCATGGCTTTTCGATTTGAATAATTGGTTTCTCTCCAGCCAATAATAGAGAGTTGAAGGAGCGCAATCAACTAACTTGGCAATAGAACGTTTGCTAATTTCCTTATCTAGATACATTTGAATTTCCTGTTTTCTAGGATCTAGTTTTAGCTTGGCTGACTGTCTACCTTTTGGTCTTCCTAGAGGTTTTCCAGATGCTTTTCGTGATTGCAAAGCTTCTTTAGTTCTCATCGAGATTAGTTCTCGCTCTATTTCTGCTGCTAAACCCAGCACGCTCCGCGGTAATGCGACTGGGTAAATTATCATCGAGAACCATTTGTTGCTTGGCAATGTGAACTGTTAACTCTCGCTGCATACAGCATTCGAGAATTTCTAGTACCTGAAGAGTAGAGCGAGCCATACGGCTGATTTCAGCAAAGATGATGACATCGCCTCCAACCGCAGTTGAGGTTAGTAGTTCTCCCAATTTACGCTCGCGCCATTTCTTCTGACCTGAAACGGAATCAGAAATAAATTCTAAATGACCAAGACTCTGTTGATTTACATATTCGAGAATTCCATGACGTTGATTGTCAACGTCTTGTTGATTAGTTGAAACTCTCAAATAGGCGTATGTGACCACAATTTACTAACTTGGTTTGGGGAAAACCAATAAATGTATTTAATCAGGCGTTTATAGGTTTAATTAAACCATGATTTTAGAACATAGAAGTCTTCTAAAAACCAGCCTTTAATCCAAACAGTTGTAGAGAGTCTTGATTGAGAAATACTTCAAATCAATATTTGAAAGGGTTTACAGGCTATTGTCACTTAATCTGGGTCGAAGGTTGTTATTTCGGGTCAGTGTCAAATAATGTGGGTCGATTGTCATTTAATTTGGGTCTGACCTCTCTATATTGTCACTTAATCTGGGTCGAAAAACACCGTTATTGCGGGTCGAAGTGATTCTTATTTCGGGTCGCTACATCTAGCGATCGCCTACATGACGTGAGTTATCGCTACTGCCTCAAATTAATCATCTAAAACTTTATCAAAAAATGTACAATTAATTTTGCTTAAGTACTTAATTATCTGGCTAAGGTTTTAGGAATCTAATAACCCGCGAAACCCCCTCTCGATAAACGAGCGATATGTTTGTTTTCCGAGCTGGAGAACAAGGCATGACTTTGAGGTGTCAAAATTTGCTTTATATGCGCTTATTTCTTTTATATAAAGGTTAATTTGTTGTTTTTCAACTTATCTGATAAGTTGATTTTACTAGATTCATTCTAACTGCTTTTTTCTTCTGATTTAGATGCGTTCGCCCTGGGTGGATTCTGCCTCTATTGACCAGGTTGACCGTGTTTCAGTCGGTTCACTAGATAAGGTCTTTACTGAGTTGGCGAGAGCACTGGGTGTCAGCAGACAAGTAATGCCCCAAATTAGTATCTTAAGTAAAAGAGTTAATGGGGTAATTCCATTTTGGATGTTGGATTGAGCCTGACTTATCCCTCGCGAGGATAGATTGGGAAGTGACAATAGTGGGGTTACCATGACAGTATTCTTCATAGAGCGAATGTACTTAATGTGACTTGAGCGATCGCCCAAATCTTGCGGGTTTTCTAGCATGTCTTTCTTTTTTGGTCAGCAGTTGCATGACTTCATCGGCATAGCGTCCTTGTCGCAGCAAATCGACCATCATCTGCATTGGTTTGTCAATATGGGTGAAAAAGGCTTTGTATCCGGCGCACAGGTAGTTCAAACAGGTTTCTCCATCGGGGGTTTGGATAAAGCGGTTTTTGGGACAGCCGCCATGACAGGCAAAGCGCACCTCACAGTTACGGCAGTACTGAGGCAGACTATCCAACTTCCCTTGACCAAACTGACGCTGCTTTTCGGAAGCAATTAGCTCAATCATGTGCGTATCTTGAATGTTCCCCAGTTTGTAATCGGGTTCCACAAAGTGATCGCAGGAGTAGAGATCGCCGTTGTGTTCTAGTGCCAGTGCAGTTCCACAAGTTTTGGAGAAGATGCACACCCCAGGGTAAGCGCAAGAAAAAAAGAGCCATAATATGCTAAGAAGCCAGCAATTCTCCTGTTTGAAAAAATAGAGTTTTAGTTCTCTATGTAAACAAGAGAACTAAGACCATTACATCAAGACTTAGATGGAGAAGAATTAATAGCTTTTGAGGGAACAGAGTATTTTTCATCGCTGAAAATCCATTGTCCTCATTGCAGTTAGAGAAAACATAAAATCCAGGGGTCAAGTCAAATTTTAGAGAATAAGTTCTCTAGTAATACTAGAGAACTTATTCTCTTTTCTTTTCCCAAGGAGAATTGCTGCTAAGCGGCCACACTGGCAAGCACTTTCATCATGTAGTCTGGGTTCATCGCCGCTAATTTGGACTTTTGACGTACACTGCGTTTCGATGAGCTTTCCTGATTCAAAGCACTTATGGCCAGTCGCCTTAGGAGGGTAAAATTTTCAGGAGCGTGCCCTTGGCGAATGCGGGAATCGTCTTCACCGAAGGTCACATCCAGAACCCAATGGAGTTGATTTTCAATCCCCCAATGCAATCGAATCGCTCGACCAATGTGTTGAGCATCACAAGGCAGGGAAGTCAAGAACAACTGGGTTTCTTCGGTTAGCCCATAGAGAGAGATAGCGTTGGCGATAGACCATTACCACCGATTGCAATCCAGCCCACTGGTCCTGCCGATATAATCCGCCTAGCTGACTCACAGGCATCACCCAAACTTGGCGATGTTCCCGCCGATGATGACCCGCCTCAACTCGTTGATCATAGTCAAATTCAAGCCCCTCGAAGTCGCTTTGGATCGCCTGTTCAAAGTGCTCTTTCACCTGCTCTTTGAGTGTGGGATGGTTCCCTTTGAGGCACAGGACGTATTCGGCTCCCTGGGTGATAATCTGAGCCGCAATATCAGTTTGAGTGCCCATGGCATCAATGGTGATAATACAGCCACTGATATCGAGCAATTCCAGTAAACGCGGAATCGCCTTAATTTCATTGCTCTTACTGTCCACCTTCATCTGCCCTAACATCAGACGATGGTTACTGGCCCAGGCACTCACCACATGTAAAGCCGATTGCTTCGATGTCCTGTCATAGGAGCCGCGCATGGTTTTGCCATCAATCGGAATCACTTGCCCTTTATGTCTTTCACGATCTCTGTAACCCAACGTCGGAAGCAACGGTGTAAGGCATCCGGTTCAATCTGGGCAAAGACACGACGATAGCAATCCGCGTGGGGAATTCCCCATGGTAGATCGAGAAATTTCTCCAGCCATTGAGCATGCCCTTCGGCATACAGTTCAATGTCGTCCCATCCTCTAGCCCCGCCAATGGTAGCTAAGATGGCAATCATGACCACACTCAAAAAGGGATGAAGCCGACCTTTTGCGCCACGAGGATCGTCTAAGTCTTCAAAGTAGGATAGCCATTTTGATTGAATCTCTTGAGCATCAACCGCTCTCTGCAGTAGGAGGAATAGGATGTTGAGTGGTAGCTGAAACAGATGCAAACCCTTTAGACATGGCAGAAGAGAGGAAAATAGCGTTTTCTTTCATACCATATCAAGGTCAACTTTTTCTTGCGCTTACCCTGATGCACACCCCTGGTTGTACGCCGACCCAATTCGCCAGCGCTGCATCGAAATGTTGGATAAACACTTTACCCACGTCGCGACGTACCCACTCATCAAAAACTGCGATCAAAAATTGTCCAAACTGTTCGGGTTTCACCGATCGCTCCGTTACCCGATCACCCGATTGGATAGCGGCTGAGCCATCGACGTTAATCCGTTCGACAATGGGAATGAACTGAATAAATTCGGTTTTTAATTCATCCCGGAAAAAGCGATAAACTTCTAAGGGACTTCCAAAAAATAAATTATCCAAGAAAGACTCAGGAAATCACTTTTTAGAAAATGATAATCATTCTTATAGAGGAAAAGAAAGGTTTGCCGTCGGCAACCCTTTCTTTCCCAAAATACGCAGCACAAATTTTTATACTTCGTGGCTTTTTTCGAGTACAATGATGACAAATAGTAGAATCAATTTATGGATTTCCTAGATTATTTTAATTATGATAAAACTAGCTGGCTCCACAACAGATATCAATAAACCACTTCCCTAAATTTGGTAATTCTTGATTTGTAGAATTGGTAAGACGTTGGATTTGTCCCTCAATTTTTGACATAGCTTTTTTGGTAAGCTTGACTCCTGTATCATAAGTTTGAGTAACTAACTTAACAACTGGGTTTTTTCCCTTCCAAGTCATCGTTTGGGCAAATTTTAATGCCGTTTCAACTTCATCTAAAATACTCCCATTCCAATGATTTTCTAAGACCGCCCAAGTTCTTTCAATGGGATTATATTTACTGTGATAAGGAGGGTAGTAAGCTAAACGTATATTGACTTGGTACTTCTGAGAAAATTCAACTATCCGTTTCATAAATTGAGTTCGCCGTGAATGATTCTCTGGTCCATTATCTTGATTAATCACTAGTGTTTTTATTTGGTTAAAGCGAGACTTTTCAGACTGCCAGAAATCCTCTAAGATATCAACAATAAAGTCACTGGTAATTTTTGAATCGGTGAAGTACAAAAATAGCTCATCAAGCTCTGGAATAAATATCCCGTAAGGTGTTAAAGTTGTTTTTGAATTAAAATCATGGTCATTAGTTTCAATCCTAGGACTCTATTTTTACCTCCGCGGTCAAATAAGCCAATATTTACACGAGCCTTGGCATCTAAACTGAGACGCAAAATATTAGGATCGTCATCAGCTTCCTGATTAACTATTGCTAATTGCTCAAAGATTGCCTCGGTTTCTGGAATTTTTTTGAGGTAAAACTTTGGCGACTCTTTTAAGACGATAGCCTAAATTATTTAACTTCACCCGAATCGTTTCTTCTGTCGGTAAATCTTCATCACTATAACCAAATTTCTCAATTAATTGCTTTCTAACTTGAGCAGCACTCAGTCTTGTATAAAGTCTTTGGCTTTTGAAACTTGGGTCGGTTTGACTTTGGGAATCAACTAGGTTTTTGAGATATTCTAAGAGTTTCGGTAAATGTTCTTCCGCTTTCTTTCTACCTTTAGCTGAATGATTATCTACACAAGTAATGGGCGTTGTTCAAACGAGGGTTACAGTTGGAGGAAAAATCACTTGCTTAAATAGTACATATGCTCTAAAATCTCGACAACAAAGAAGTATTGAATATGGTTAAATTAGAGAGAATAAGCCCAATTTATGAGTAAAGCGAGTGAATTCAACTTCTTCTGTAGCTTCTGGTCTTCAACCTCTGAACTCGTCAAGCAATGGCGGTTAAAGTTCTGACCAAACAAGAACCCATAACCGAGATAGCCAAGGAAGAACAAGTCAGTCGTAAGTTTGTCTATCAACAACAAGCCATTGCTCAAATCGCTTTAAATCAGGCGTTTGAGAAGAAAGAACCAGAACAGGAAGTCTTATATTACCTGCCCATCACCCAGAAATGGATATTTCAGTTCATTTTAGCGTTGATTCTGATCTGTCACTGTTCTTACAGAGGAATCAAGGAGCTATTGCGAGATTTATTTGATTATTCTGTTTGTATTGGCACTATCCACAATCGGGTAATGACAGCAGCGGAAAGAAGCCCCTCCCAAAAAAAGGTTAAAGCCTAACTTAAATAAGTCTGTCTTTAACCCCAGATTATTAATTTTTTCCAGTAATTAGCCTAAAGAGGCTTTAAAAGGAAAAGGTAGTTCTTATGGCACCGATGTAGATATCAGCATTGTCACCATCTTGGTTGGGAGTGGGCAGCCAAACTAAACCAGGGGTAACAGAGATGTTGTCATTGAGCTGATACTTATAAAAAGCTTCTAGGTGAATTGGCACATCATTAGAAATTGCTTCATTATTACCATCTCCATTAGCATCAATCGAAGTTAAATAAGGTTCTGCACCAACAATTAGGGCAGCTAAGCTACCTTCTTTCACAAGGTCAGAAACCACAAACGCTGCAGCGTAATTAAAGATATCTGCATCACCGCCATCGCCGAGAATCTTAGCATCGGTGTAGGCACCCCAACCTCTAATACTAAATCTAGGGTTGAGATCGTACTGGAACTGGATACCGTAGGAGTTAGTTGCTAGAGGAGAGCCGCCGATTATGCTACCATCATTTTCATTATTTTGGAAGTTAGCCAAGTTGGTACCTGTAGCTCCCCAAAGGAATGAGTTACGGGCTGCAAAATTGCCCTCATCATTAATTTGAGCTTGCTCATTATCATAACCACGGACATAAGTAAAACCTATTTGTAATGGTTCGATCGGAGTAATTTCGAGCTGTCCCAAAGCAGAAAAACTACCGTTAAAAAGACCAGCTGCATCATTAGGATCGGAAGCAGTAGGAGCAATATACCCCCCAGAAAGAGATATATAGTCGTTTATCTCAAAGCTAGCACCTAGACCAGCAGATGAATTAGCAAGACCCTGACGATAGATAGGATTACGCTCTGCAAAACGGGTTAACGCACCATTGGCACCACCACCAACATCTAACCCTTGGTTAAAGGTATTGGCGTAGAAATGATGGGCTGCTAAACTCGCCATAGCCGTAACTCTGAGCTTATCGTTGAAAGCAGGGAAACTGTAATGTAGACGATCAAGTGTAACATTGTTATTAGAAGGTCCATCGTAGGCAAAACGCCCTTCTCTGGTGCCAGTTTCATCCTGAAAAGAATTACCAATATTACCAGCGGTTAAGCGGGTAAACAGTTTATCCTTACCTGTAAAACTACTAACTAACTGAAGGCGAACCCTGTCAGTAAAGGTTACCTGTGAATCTAGATCAGGGTTGTTTTTTGTACTTAATGCTTGTTCTTTACCAAAAGCTTGAGCGAAGTTGAAAGCCACCTCCCCCTGTAGCTTGGTAGTGGTAGAAAACTGATGATCTTCTAGAAAAGCAGTTCTGCTTTCTAGCTCATCTACCCTACCCCTCAAGACGGCTAGTTCTGCCTCAAATTCTTGAGCCAGACGATTTAATGCATCCAAGTCTTCTTGAACAACAGTCACTTGAGAAGCAATTAAACGTTCAATTTGATTTAAGCAAGAGTTTAAGCCAGCAGCGAATTCATAACGAGATAGGGCTTGATTCCCACGGTAGGTTTGATTCGGGAACCCAACTATACATCCGTAGCGATCTACTAAAGAGCGGAGCGCCTCGTATGCCCAGTCTGAAGGAGCCACATCTCTTAGTTGATTAACGTTTGTGACCTGTCCCATAGAATCGCTGGGAACTTGTTGAACGCCCAAGTTATTTTCAACATCGTTATCGTTATTGAAATTAGCGTAGTCAGCGATCGCATTGGGACTGGACATATCTACCTCTTGAGCAGAGACAAAATTTGCCGAAAAGATCGCTGCATAGAGAAATGCAGCAGTACCGACTAAAGCGGGCTGTTTAATTTTGAACATTCTTTATTTTTTCTCACACCTAAATAACATAGAGACTATAAAGTTTTCACTATAGCTCTATACTTACTATGCTATTTCAATTTTTTATGTCAATTGAAATACCAAACTACAAAGTCCAATGCAATTAAGCAATATATTCAATGTACTTATTGAATGTACTAAACCGCGTCCATATTGAGAACGGTCGTTTTCATTCAGGGGTAATTCTTTCTCTATTCCCTATTCCTCAAACAGTTAACTTAAAAACTACGGGTTTCAAACTAGACGCGGTTTAGCTGAAACTTTGCCTTAGAGAATGGACATAGTTGGCGAATCGATTTCTTGCTTGTCAGAGTGCCAAATCTGACCATCTAGTGCCATTTGCTCAATTAAACTAGCTAAACGGAGTGCTTTAAGAGCTTGTTCTCCTCCCACCGAAGGACGCTCTCCGCCACGAATGCAGTTCACAAAATGTTCAATCTCAGCATAAATCGGTTCAACATTACTGGTGTAGACTTTTTCGGTAATGCCATCCTGTTTGTAAGATAGCTGCTGTTGTTTTGCTTGCAGATTAGTTTGCTGATGGCGATGAATCAAAATTTCATTCTTCAGAAAATCAGTCTCAATCAAAGAGTTTTTACAGTGGGCTGCTAAACAACGAATCTTGCGGTGGGTAACTTTAGAAGCAGTGAGGGTGGCAACTACCCCATTGGCAAAGCCAAGGTTGGCAGTTACATAATCTAAATTTCCCGAATTACTGGAGGCATTGCCGCTGGCAGTTAATTTAACTACTGGGGAGGCAGATAACTCTAACAATAAATCAATATCGTGGATCATTAAGTCTAAAACAACCGAAACATCATTAGCACGGTTAGAGTAGGGACTAAGACGACGTGCTTCCAAGGCCAGGATATTTTCGGTTTGGATAACTTTATTTAATTCCCTAAAGGCGGGGTTAAATCTTTCAATATGACCCACCTGTAGGATACATCCAGTCTCCGCTGCTAAATTAACTAAAGACTCTGCTTCAGCGATCGAGGCAGCGATCGGTTTTTCAATCAAAATATGAACCCCAGTCTGGAGACAGCGAACTCCTACCTCATGATGAAGCTTGGTGGGAACAGCAATACAAACTGCATCAACAGAGGGCAACAGATCTTCATAATTTTCATAGAAGTGAGTTCGGTATTGACTAGCAATTTCAATTCCCCGTATCAAATTAGCATCTGACACGCCAATCAGTTCAATGTCTTTGAGTAAACTGAGAACACGGACATGATGCTGCCCCATATTACCCACGCCAATGACACCCATTTTCAACGGTCGTGCCTGATTTTTGCGATTTAGCGGTTGCTGAGAAAAATTAGTTTGCACTTTGTAAGAAAACTCCTCCACCAATAAGTCGATTAGTATAACCGATGTTTCAATTACCCTTAAATCACCCAGATGCTATCACAGAGACATTAAAACTAAGTAAAATAGAAACTTGCAGACTGCATAGACAATCTTGTGATGATGTAAAGCATTTTAATATATCTTTACATCATCTCCTAGTTAGACAATTGAAAGCTAGTAGCTTGTGGCGATTTTTGACCTGTCTGTTGCTCAGGTGATTTTACTAGTCAAAGCCTATCCTGGATGGCGTAATGAAATTTCGCTTTTAGGTTTTTATAGATATCCAGGTAACAAATATACAACCCTAAATTCCATTACAAAACTTTGCGGTGCTGGTAATGTTGATAGCTATTGTCTTAATCTGACAGTTATTACCTGCATCACAATTAATATATTTCTTTTATATGACTGTTTCTCCTCACAAAAAGGCTAAGGCACTAAAATCTGGTAGTCGTCGTCCTGCCAAAGAACTCTGTAGTGAGTGTGGACTTTGTGATACTTACTATATTCATTATGTCAAAGAAGCCTGTGCTTTTTTAAACCAACAAATTGCTGAACTGGAAACAGTCGCTCATGGGCGCAATCGGGACTTGGATAATGAAGATGACTGGTATTTTGGTGTCAGTCAAGAAATGATGGCTGCTCGTAAGAAAAAACCCATCGAAGGGGCGCAGTGGACAGGAATTGTCAGTACGATCGCCTGTGAAATGTTAGAACGTGGTTTGGTGGAGGGAGTTGTCTGTGTCCAAAACACTGCCGAAGATCGTTTTCAGCCGATGCCAGTCATTGCCAGAACTCCAGAAGAAGTTTTAGCTGCCAAGGTAAACAAGCCCACACTTTCACCTAATTTGAATATATTAGAGCAAATTGAACAGTCAGGATTGAAACGCCTGCTAGTCATTGGAGTGGGCTGTCAAATTCAGGCATTGCGAGCTGTGGAGCAGGAATTAGGTCTGGAAAAACTATATGTTTTAGGTACTCCCTGTGTCGATAACGTGAGCCGCGAGGGGTTGCAAAAGTTTCTTGATACTACTAGTAGATCTCCCGAGACGGTAGTGCATTATGAGTTTATGCAAGACTTTCGGATTCACTTCCAACATGAGGATGGTTCGATCGAGAAAGTACCTTTTTTTGGTCTGAAAACCAATAAATTGAAGGATGTATTTGCTCCTTCTTGTATGAGCTGTTTTGACTATGTTAATTCTTTAGCTGATTTAGTTGTGGGATATATGGGTGCGCCCTTCGGTTGGCAATGGATTGTCGTCCGCAACGAGACTGGTAAAGTCATGTTGGATCTGGTAAGAGAGCAATTAGATACCCAAGAAGTCATGTCTAAAGGCGATCGCACTGCGGCAGTACAACAAAGCATTCCCGCTTACGATAAAGGGGTTACTTTACCCATGTGGGCTGCAAAAATGATGGGAGTGGTAATTGAGCGAATTGGACCTCAAGGGCTAGAATATGCTCGGTTTTCGATTGATTCTCACTTTACACGCAACTATCTCTATCTAAAACGCAACTATCCTCAAAAGCTACAACAGCATGTCCCTGAGTATGCTAAAAAAATTGTTGGGCAGTATCAACTACCCGAATAACACTAAAACTACTGGGGATATCAAATAATTGCGATCGAGCCTGCTGAATTTATGCAAAGTCTGCAAAGTCAGCGACAACTTTTAGTTACCAAATAATTCCCTGAAAATACAGCAAAAATTCATTTGATTATGTATTCTAGTTTATATAATCTTTTTTGCTAATTAACTATAATTTCAGTCATGGTTAATTGCGCATTAAATATTTGGGTACCTTCATGAAAGGTAACTTGATCCAAAATAAATATTATATTTTACAAACTCTGGGGCAAGATACTTTTGGTGAGACTTTTTTAGCCAGAGATAAAAGCTGGTTTTTTCGCCGTCGCTGTATTATTAAAAAATTCCGACCGATATTAGGTAACCCCAAAGTAGATCAAATGAGACGCTGGTTTGATCAGGAAGCAAGCACACTTAAAAGACTCAGGGGAAAAAATCGTCAAATTCCTCGAATCTATGAACATTTTATGGACGGAGAGGATTTTTACCTAGTTCGAGAGTGGATCGATGGTTTGACTTTAAAGCAAAAAGTACAGCAGCAAGGAAAATTGCCAACAGCAGAAGTAGAGCAGATATTAGACAGTGTTTTATCTTGTTTAAAATACATTCATAGCTATGGCATTGTTTATCGGCAATTAAAACCAAGCAGCATCATATTACGCCAATCTCGCAAAGGTTATTTGCCCGTACCGATTTATTTTGGTGGGGTGAAAGAACTAGAAACAAAAATAAATCAGCCTAATCAACGTAATTTAGCCCTGGCTAACCAACAGGAATATGTTCCACCAGAACAAGAACAAGGAAAATCAGTTTATGCTAGCGATCTCTATAGTTTGGGCTTAACTGCTATTTATTTACTGACAGGTAAAACTCCAGCAGAATTTCCTGTTGATCCTCAAACACAGAGACTTTTATGGCATGAGGAAATATCTGACCGAAGAAATCATTTGATTCGAGTCCTTGATCGAGCTATCTGTCCTGATATTAGTGAACGTTTTACATCTGCGGAAGCCATGCTTCAGGCGCTACATTCTCCCCTGGTTAATATATCTCTGCCCGTAATTGATAATCCTCCCCGAAAATCCTCTTGGACTCCAGAAATAAAGATATTTTTGGCTTTATCTTCCTTTGGGGTAGGCGTGATCGGGATTGCTTTTTTGCTGTTAAATGTGGATTTTACTCAACTGGCTAAAAATGACTTTGAGAAATCAGCAGATGAATCAGCCAGGGTATACAAAAAAAGTATGATCGCTCCCACCTCAGACAGCATATACAAAGAAAGCGCGATCGCTCCCACCTCAGACAGCATACGCAAAGAAAGCGCGACCGCTCCCACCTCAGAGTTATTACCTGGTAAAATCTCAATTGATGCTTCTAGAATACTCGCTTCGCCTATAGGTAATCCTCGATCGCAAATTACTGACTTTCTCGGAGAACCTACTTTAGAAAGCAGGGGCTATTGGCAGAATAGTAAAGCACTTTTGTATCGTGATGTCATCCCAAATCAGGTTGCTCTGGGTTATTTAACCGATATAGAAACGACCAACATTCGTCAGGCAGAAATAACCTTTGCTGGTTCGGTTGATTTATTATCGATTAAACAGGCAGCTCAACAGCTATTGCAAGAACAATATTCAGCAGAAATAGATCACTATATTAATCAGATATATTTTAAGACTAGTAATCTTCAAGAATTTAAGGTCAATAACTTAAAAGGTGTGGTTCAGCGTAACCCTCAAGAGCATATCTACTTGGGGATTTGGGACAGCGAGTTTCATTAGAACTCTTGCATAAGTCCCATAAACCTTGGTTAAGTGAGGGGTAAAGGTTAATGGGTAAGGGGAAAAGGTTATTTTTACGTTCCCGTACCCTTTCCCCTTTCCCCTTTCCCCTGACTTCTGCAAGAAGTCTATTAAAGGCGTTGGTGATTTATTGATCCAATATAAAACTCAAATATGTTATCAATTTCACCCTTCATTCCTAAATGCGGGGATTACACCTTTCTTCTTCATCCCTTCAGAAAACCAATCCACCGCCTCACATAACGCCTGCTCAATATCAGACTGGGGCAAACCCAACTCATTTACAGCTTTGCTGGCATCGTAAAACATTTTTTGTTGAGACATTCGCACGCCATCAAGGGCAATAGTCGGTTGCTTACTTACCTTAGCTAAGACTTTTTCTTCTAACCAAGCAACGCTATAAGGAATCCAGTAGGGAATAGTGTATTTGGGCGCAGGTAAGCCTGTAATTTGTTCTAGTTTGCTCAGTAATTGCTTAAAAGTAAGATTCTGATTTCCCAGGATATAGCGATCGCCTGTTTTTCCTTTTTCTAAAGCTAAGATATGTCCCCAGGCAACATCTTTAACGTTGATTAGGTTTAATCCAGTATCAACATAAAAGGGCATCTGACGTTGCAAAAAACGCACAATAATTTCTCCTGTAGGAGTAGGTTTAAGATCGAACGCACCTATAGGTGTGCTGGGATTAACAATAACAATGTCTTGCCCCTGTTGTACTGCCTTTACCGCTTCTTGTTCAGCATAGTATTTAGACTTTTTATAATCTCCTACAAGTTTTGCTACAGGACTTTGATAGGTTTCATCTGCTACACCATTTTGTTTCACTCCAATCGCTGCAACTGAACTAGTATAGACAGTACGTTTAATTCCTGCTTGCTGAGCGCATTTTAAAATATTGCGCGTGCCTAAAACGTTGCTGCGGTAGAGTAATTCAATATCAGCTTGCCATAAGGAATATTGCGCTGCGACATGAAATAATACCTGACAGCCAGACATCAGTTGAGATAGATCGTTGCTGTTTAAATCTCCTGGGACAATTTCCAGATCCAGAGACTTAAGATTATCTAGGGAACTATTGTTGCGCACTAAAGCCCTAACTTTGTATCCCTGTTGCAATAATAATCTAATTAAATTAGCCCCAACAAATCCTGTTCCACCTGTAACAAAAGCCCGCATTTATTTCTAGGACGCTATTTAGTGAACTTTACGATTATTATCACAAATTGATGAGGATAACTTACAAACGCGATCGCATAGTAACGATAAAAGCTCGATTTTCTGTTACAGCGAGCGCTTGAATGAAAATAATTTTGTAAAGTTTTAATCGCGATCGCAATATCTCCTTGAAAATCATTAGATTTATTCATGATTTTTTAGCAAATAGTATTATTGTCAGCAAAAAATAGAGGATTTAGATAGATTTATAACAGTCCGATCGCAATCTTTGTTTCTATCAGATGAGCAACAATCTATATCAAGATATTCGAGAATTTTACGATGCTTCTAGTGGACTGTGGGAAGATATATGGGGTGACCATATGCACCACGGTTACTATGGCAGAAATGGTAACTACAAGCTAGATCGTCGTCAAGCACAAATCAAACTGATTGAGGAGTTACTAATCTGGGCTGGTTACAACGAAAATAATGTTCCCCAAAATATAATTGACGTTGGTTGCGGTATTGGAGGCAGCACTTTACATCTGGCACAGAAGTTTGGCATCACCGCTACAGGTATTACCCTGTCTCCTGTTCAGTCATCTAGAGCGAAGGAAAGAGCAGTAGAAGCGAGTCTAGATCATCGGGTGCGTTTTGAAGTAGCTAACGCCCTAGAAATGCCTTTTGAGGATAATACCTTTGATCTGGTATGGTCCCTAGAAAGTGGAGAGCATATGCCTGATAAGACAAAGTTTCTCGCAGAATGTTACCGTGTCTTAAAACCAGGCGGAAAAATGATTCTGGCTACCTGGTGTCATCGAGAAACTGATTCTTTAGCAGGAGAACTGACTCCCAGTGAAGTTGCTCATCTTAAAGAAATTTATCGGGTGTATTATTTACCCTATGTTATTTCATTGTCAGAATATCGAGCGATCGCAACTGAATGCGGGTTTAAAAATTTAAAATCTGATGATTGGTCGATGGCAGTTGAGCCTTTTTGGGATCTGGTAATTGATTCGGCGATCACACCCCAAGCAATTGTCGGCTTGTTTAAAGCAGGTTGGCAAACCATTCAGGGGGCATTATCTCTTAACTTAATGAGTCGAGGCTACGCCAGAGGGCTAATTCGCTTTGGTTTAATTTGTGCTAGTAAATAAACAGACTTAGTTGAATATGCCAGCAAGAACTTTATGAAGATCGATCATGTTCATTTCTACACGAGAAATGCAGCAAGAACAAGAGACTGGTTGATCCATAATGTCGGTTTTCAAGCGATCGGCAACTATATTAGTCAACATACCCACACAGAGCTAATCGCCCTTAATTCCGCCTTTTTTGTGATTTCTTCGCCTCTTAATACTGCTAGCCCTGTAGCTCAATATCTCAACTTTCGCCCTTCGGGAATAGTTGATATTGCTTTTAGAGTAAAAAACTTGGCAGAGATTATCAATCGAGGTTGTAGTCTAGGGGTAAAGCTGCTCCAAGACAGCCAACTATGGCGAACGCCCCAAGGTAGTTTTAAATTTGCCCAAATTACTGGCTGGCATGATTTACAACACACCCTAATCGAAGCTAATGGACATCATGACTATTGTTTGCCCATGCCGATTAAACAGCATGAAATTACTAATAGTTTCCAGTCTTATATTACTAATATCGATCACCTAGTTCTCAATGTAGCTCAGGGTCAATTAGACTCCGCAGTTAAGCTATATCAAGCTTTATTCAAATTCCAAGTTCAACAGAGTTTTACTATTCAAACCAATAAGTCAGGACTAGCTAGTCAGGCTCTAATTGATGATGCGGGGGAGGTGCAGTTCAATATTAATGAACCAACTTCAACTAATTCACAGATCCAGGAATTTATCGATCTCAATAATGGTTCGGGAATTCAACATTTAGCATTGCGATCGCCAAATCTCATTGCCGATGTGGCTCAAATGCAGCAGCAAGGTTTGGAATTTTTGAATGTTCCCCAGGTATATTATCGCAACCTCAAGCAACTATTATCCCTGAGTACAGCAGAACAACAAGCAATTTCTCAGCAACAGATTTTAGTTGATAGCGATCACTCGTCACCTCAATCTTTATTAATGCAGATTTTTACTCAACCCATTTTTGAACAACCAACGTTTTTCTTAGAATTTATTGAGCGTAGACGGGAAGCACAAGGATTCGGGCAAGGAAATTTTAAGGCTTTGTTTGAAGCAGTAGAAAGAGAGCAGGGAAAAAGAGCGATCGCACTTCATTAAGTTACTCTATCAGATCGCGCGATCTCACTTAGATTACTTAACTAATTAACTTGAAAGTCACCGTAATTATCACGCTCAACAAAATCAAAATAAAGCTCAATAGACCGCCAAACAACCACTTGATCCAAGTTGTATCAACCTTGATTCCTGCTATCTCTTGACCGAGCTTAGATTCGACTTCGTTTATCTTTTGACCGAGCTTGGACTCAACTTTGACTATTTCTATTTTTATTTTGACTATTTCTATTTTTATTTCGCTGATTTTCTGATCTTGCTTATCAAAGCGATCGCTTATCAGTTTTTTAATTTCTTCTAGTTCTGATGGTTGTTCAGTGGTCACTGAGACAAATTTTGTATTCTACTACTACATAGTAAGACAGTTTAATAACTACTGCGCCAATACTGTTCGGATAAGCACGATTCTCTCCCCCCCTGCTCCCCTGCATCCCCTGCTCCCTCTGCTCGTCCCAACCAACAACTTTCCTTAACCGAACAGTATTGACTACTGCGCTGCAACACCAGTTTTACGACAGCAAATATAAATTAGTTAACGAAAGTAAAGATACAATTCATTAGAAGGAAATTGTTGGATAGAGCAGACCACTAGCAAGCAAAATAAATAAAGAATATCAATCTCTACCTATTGTAATCCTATGAAAATTGCCAAAAACGTTACCGAACTGGTGGGCAAAACTCCTTTAGTGCAGCTTAACCGTATTCCGCAAGCAGAAGGATGTATAGCCAACATCGTGGTTAAACTTGAAGGAATGAATCCCTCTGCCTCAGTGAAAGATCGCATTGGGGTCAATATGATTAATGCAGCCGAAGCTGAAGGCATTATCACCCCTGGTAAAACTATTCTGGTAGAACCCACATCAGGTAATACGGGAATTGCTCTAGCAATGGCTGCTGCTGCCAAAGGTTACAAGCTAATTTTAACTATGCCCGAAACCATGAGCAAAGAACGACGGGCAATGCTGAAAGCCTATGGTGCACAGTTAGAACTGACTCCTGGTAGTGAAGGCATGGGAGGATGCATCAGAAAGGCGCAAGAAATTACTGATAATATTGCTGATGCCTATATGTTGCAGCAGTTCAATAACCCTGCTAACCCAGAAATTCATAAAAGCACCACTGCCGAAGAAATTTGGGCAGATACAGAGGGGAAGGTCGATATAATCGTTGCAGGAGTTGGCACAGGTGGGACAATTACTGGTACTGCTGAAGTTCTGAAAATATATAAACCAGAGCTAAAAGCGATCGCCGTTGAACCCATTGGTAGTCCCGTGCTTTCAGGGGGAAAACCAGGTTCTCATAAAATTCAGGGCATTGGTGCAGGATTTGTTCCCGAAGTGTTAAAAGTTAAGCTGATTGATGAAGTGATTACGGTTACTGATGATGAGGCGATCGATTTTGGTCGCCGTTTAGCTCGCGAAGAAGGTTTGTTATCAGGTATTTCTACTGGTGCAGCCCTCGCAGCAGCAGTTAAGGTGGCGCAAAAACCAGAAAATAAAGATAAGCTCATCGTAATGATTCAGCCTAGCTTTGGTGAGCGTTATTTGAGTACACCTTTGTTCGCTGATTTAGAACAGCCTGTGTTTAATTAAGCTATTTGCAATTTGCACCTCTAACCTCTACTCCCCTACTCCCCACTTTAATTCTTTAACTAAGCCACAATTAGATGAATCAGAGCTGTGAATCACTATCAAATACTCCAAGTTAGCCCTCAAGCCTCTCAAAAAGAGATTAAACAGTCCTACCGACGTTTAGCCAAGCAGTTTCATCCAGATAGCCAAACAGGAACACAAAACTCTGATCGGATTATCTCTCTTAATGCTGCTTATGAGATTTTGGGCGATCGCAAAAACAGGCGCATGTATGACCGACAACAACAGCTTGGTCATACCAGCGATTTCTACGCCAGCCGACAGGCACGCAATGCTGCTGCTCAGAGGCAGTATCAACAACAACGTGCTTACACTCATCCCGAAGTCACTTACGAGCAGTGGTTACAAGAAGTTTATTTTCCCATTCATCGTCTAGCAAATAGGATTCTGGAGCCTCTAGAGCTAGAAATAGATCGTCTGTCTGCCGATCCTTTCGATGATAGTTTGATGTCAGATTTTCAGGCTTACCTGGACAGTTGTAATGATTATTGGCAACAAGCCCAACAAAAACTGAAGTCTCAACCAAATCCAGCCCAGCTAGCGGGAGTTGCCAGCAATCTCTATTATTGCCTCAATCATATTGGCGATGGTATTAAGGAACTAAAATGGTTCACCCTTAACTCATTCGTAACAAGTTAAGGAAATCAGAAAAAAGTCAAGCCAAAAGCTAAATCGTGTCAAACTCATAGAGAATTAGCAATTGAGCGATTTTATTTCTTTATGGATAAGAGTAAAAGACTGAATCGAGACCACGCCAAAAGAATTCAACGACCAATGGTGGAAGATCGAGTCATTGCCGAACACTTAACCGCTTTATTAACTCCAATCATTACATGTAGTGGCTTGCAAAAGCTAGAGCCTCGGCTCGCAAAAACTAGCGTTTTCGGCTCAGATTAATCTGCAAAAAATTGGAGCTTCGGCTCACAATAAATCCGAATGGACTCTCATTAATTTGCAAATGGCTCGCAAAAACTTTTTCTGGCTCACAATATCTGCAAAACCTGTACAATCATTGTCAGCAGATGAATTTGAGCCTTTTGAACTTCAAATGTCCAGGTTAAAGGATGGTATTAACTGGACGTTAATACAGGCTTGTTTGGGTATAAACTAAATAGTATGCGTTCATTTAAATTCCAGACATAGTTTTGTTTGGAAAAGCTAATTATGGTTGCCTATGCCTATCTGCGAGTCTCTACCGACCACCAAGATTTAGATAATCAGCGTCATGGCATTTTTGAATATGCCAACACCCACGCCATCAGTCATCTCAAGTTTGTTGAGGATAAAACTTCTGGTCGTTTGAAATGGCGATCTCGAATGATAGGAGAGTTGATTCTAGAAACTGCGCAGGTAGGGGATATCGTTATCTTTGCTGAAATCAGTCGCATGGCTCGTTCTACCCTCCAGGTACTAGAAATACTAGAGTGCTGCGTTCAACGAGAAATTAAGGTTCATATTGCTAAACAGCAGATGGTGTTAGATGACTCCATGCAAAGCCGAATCACTTCAACAGTATTGGGTTTAGCAGCCGAAATCGAAAGAGAATTTATTTCCCTGAGAACTACCGAAGCCTTAGCCAAAAGAAAGGCAGAGGGAAAACCACTAGGAAGACCTAGAGGCAGTCTTTCAGCCAAACTCAAACTGGACAATAAGGAACAAGAAATTAAAATGTATCTGGCAAAAGGAATTAGCAAACGTTCCATTGCCAAACTCTTAGACTGTTCTCCTTCTACTCTTTATGACTGGTTGGCAAGAAAAGAGCTGCATCCCAAACAACTCAAATCTAGTTAGGGGGAAGTAACATCATGGCAAAGAGAAAAATCCCCCAGAAGCAGTCATTCAACTACGCCAAAGACTAGAACAGCAACCAGCTTATAGTTCCGAACGTAGAGAATTAATTCAGGAAACAGCTAATCTTTACGGAGTCTCTGAAGACACCATTTATCGCATTCTGAGAGAACGTAAAGTAATTAAATCGGCTCGTCGTGTCGATTGCGGTCAACCTCGCGTGATGCCCAAAACCACCCTAGAGCGATACTGCGAAGTAATTGCTGCTTTAAAAGTGCGAACCTCCAACAAAAAAGGTCGTCATTTATCTACCAATAGAGCCATTCAACTCTTGGAAGAAGAAGGAATTAATACCCCCGATGGTCATTTACAAGCTCCTGGAGGAATACTCAAGAAATCTACCGTTAATCGCTACCTCAAAAAGTGGGGTTATGACCGCAATACCTTACTACGCCAACCCCCTGCTGTGCGCTTTCAAGCAGAATCGAGTAATCAATGTTGGCACTTCGATTTGAGTCCTTCCGACCTCAAATACGTTAAGACACCAGCTTGGATAGAACCAGGAAGAGGTAAACCATTACTAATGCTCTACAGTGTAGTGGATGACCGTAGTGGCGTATCCTATCAGGAATATCATGGGGTTTATGGGGAAGACGTAGAAGCTGCATTACGATTTCTGTTTAATGCCATGTCTGCCAAGGAAACAGAAGCTTTTCCCTTATCAGGAATTCCCACCATGCTCTACATGGATAATGGTCCAATTACTCGTAGCTCTATATTTCAAAAAGTTATGAGCTATTTAGGGATTGAAATACGCACCCATCTGCCCAAAGGCAAAGACGGTCGCAGAGTCACAGCCAGGTCAAAAGGCAAAGTAGAGCGACCTTTTCGCACCGTTAAAGATGCACGAAACCCTTTATCTCTCCACGCCCCAGAGACAGAAGCCGAAGCAAACGACAGGGTTAATGTGTTTTCTTCTTCATTACAATAGCAGACCCCACCGCAGCGATGCCATTCTCGGATGGACGATTGGCTGACAAGTTTGCCCAAAGAGGGAATTAAATCCATGTGCCATTGGGTGTTAGATTTTGTCACCTTTGCCAGAGAACCCGAAAACCGCCGAGTTGGTATCGATGCCAGAATTACCGTTGATGGTATTTTCTATGAAGTAGAGCCAGACTTAGCAGGAGAAAAAGTAGTTTTGTGGTGGGGACTATTTGATAGCGAACTCTACGTCGAACATCAATCAACTCGCTATGGTCCTTATCATCCTGTAGGCAATCCTTTCCCTCGGTCGCTATCGCAAGCTTTAAGAAAACTGACATCCAAACGAGAGCCGTCCAAGCATTGAAGTTTTGGCAATGAAACGCTATCCGTGCCTACGTCATCTACAGGAGTAGCCAAATTGCCAGCACTTTCCGAGAACGTAATTCCCTTTCCCGTTCAGTCTTTTGTTGACCCCGATCCCTTTGGCGAACTGTTCTTTGCCAATACCATTGCTGCCAAACACGCCATTGCCGATTACCTAGTCAAACCTTTAGCCAAACTAATCCCAGAACAAATGTCAGCAGTCAATTCAATTCTCGAAACCACTCTCAATAAACAAGAGGTGATGAGCCAAATTCGAGCTTACTTCAGTGATTCAGCAGAGGAGGTGTAGGGATGTTTAGCGAAGTAAGGTCGTATTTTGGCTTGGAAAAAGAGCTAGACCATCTAGGCTTTTTGAAACCGAAGCTCAAGCTCATTTAGAGAAGGAACTTAAGAAAATCATCGGTCAAGGCAGGTTAATTGCCTTATCTGGCATTGTGGGTTCGGGTAAAACCACCTTCTTACAACGCCTAATCAATGATTTGGGCAGCACTAAAGAAATTATCGTTTCTCGCTCTCTAGCTGTAGAGTCAGATAAGATCAGCCTCTCAACTCTCATTACTGCACTGTTTTACGACCTATCAACGGAGAAAGATTTAAAAGTTCCTACTCAACCAGAAAAGCGAGAAAGAAGACTGCTAGCACTGATTCAAAAATGCCATCAAACAGTAGCTTTATTTGTGGATGATGCTCATGGACTGCATCACCGTACCTTGGTAGGACTAAAGCGACTGATTGAGTTGGTTCGTCACAATGGAGGAACTTTAAGCGTTGTTTTAGCAGGGCATCCCAAGCTGAGAAATGACCTCAAAAGACCAGCACTTGAAGAAATTGGCGGACGTACTAATGCTTTTGCTCTTGCAGGCATTCGCGGTCATCAAGAGTAATATATTGAATGGGTTTTAGGACAGGCTACTAAAAATAAGCTTCAACCGACAGAAATACTGACTGAAGAAGCGATTGCCTTTTTAGGAGAGCGATTATCAACTCCCTTACAAATTGAGCAATATTTGACTCTTGCTATGACTGAAGCCTATCAGGTGGGAGTCAAACCAATTACAGCCGAGTTTATGGAAACGGTCTTAGCTATTGGCTTGAATGACCTCGAACCAAGCTTAATTCGTCATGGTTACAATGCCAAAGCTTTGGCTGAGTTGCTGAATATAAGAACATCTGAGGTGCGTTCTTTTTTACACGGTCAGCTACCTCCAGGTCGAACCACTGATATGAGAGAGCAGATGCTCAAGATTGGTATTCCTTTATAAGTATAGGTTTTGCAGATAATGTGAGTCTGAATTGGTTTTTGTGAGCCATTTGCAGATTAATGTGGGTCGGTCTGCAAATATTGTGAGCCGAAGCGGATATTTTTGGCAGATTAATCTGAGCCTAAAACCAGAGTTTTTGCGAGCCGAGGCTCTAGCTTTTGCAAGCCACTACAGTTATAGTTTACGCGATCCGAAGGCTATTTATCCCGCTTAGTTTGGGACGCGGAGCGTAATCGCTTGGTCAAGATCGGCTCCGGGACAAAAAAAACTCCATTTGTTACTCTGCGGTTGATTGAAGTCCGAGTTGGGAAAGTCTGGCATTCTTACTTAACTACAGTGCTTGAGCCAGAAAAATTACCTCCCTATGTTGTCATTGATTTATATCAAAAACGCTGGCGCATTGAAGATGCTTTTAATACAGTTAAGCGACTGTTGGGGCTGAGTTATCTTTGGACTGGTTCAATTAATGGCATCAAACTACAGATTTGGGCGACATGGCTATTTTACGCTGTTTTGGTGGATTTAGGAGATTCTGTCGCCGATGAGCTTTCACTTCCCTTCGACCGTATCTCCCTAGAAATGATTCCCATGCGGTCTTTATTATTTTCATGGTGCTTCAACTAGAGGAGAGGCTTCTGACCCAGTTAAATATTTTGCCCAGCCTAATATTCAGAAATGTTTGGGTATTGTTAAAAGACAGCGAAAACCGAAGCAGAAGTTAATAATTGCTCCCTTTCCAGATAAACAGCTAGGTTCTGAGCAGTTTTTCTTTCAATCTCCTCCCAAACCCTATTTGACAGCTAGCTTACAGCCTTAACTTGTGACCAATGCTTGCTCCCTAAAGATCCTCAACTTTGTTTTGCCTCCAAGAAAGCTAAAAAACAATACTATGATGCCATCTGGTTCAGTCGAATTCGCGAATTGAAATGCCGTGCTTGATTAGGTTTTAGTCAAATGTGTCAGGCAGTCAGGGCGCAAGGGAATGCTGACCAAGACGCGACCTTGTGATTTACGCGTTTTTAGCTTATTATCCCCATGGGAAGACAAGTCATCAAAGAGGATAATAAGCTGAGAGATAAAACAGTATTCAATACTTCTTGTTTAAGCCCAAAATCAAGTAAAGTAAGGATGATTTTGAGAAAAGAAAAAAAGTGCACCTCAAAGAATTTTCATTGATTAACCCGAAGTTGGAAGCATCATTAGTCTTCCAAGCAATTCAAACAGTAATCTCTCCAAAGATAATTGACCAAGAATTAGAGAAAAGCAACATCAAGTTCATTAGAGCAGTATCAGCCCACAGATTTAACACACCTCTCTGAAATGCTCTTTAATCAGTAGTAGAAGTTTATGTTTAATTACCTTGAAATTGGTGATATTTCTTACTTTTATTGGTAAGTAATAATTGAAACCCTACTTGTCTGCGAAACTCTTTCCAGATCGAGTGATTAGCTGCTATATCTAGATATTTACTAGGATATAAATCTATGGCTTTTTCTAAACTAATAATTGCCCAGTTAGTATTGTTTAATAAAGCGTAACAACAGGCTTGTCGATACCATGCAATATCAGATTTGGAGTCTAAACTTAATGCTTGCTCATAACATTTAATCGCTTTAGGGAACTGCTCTAATTGTTGCCAAATAACACCCTTTTGATAACAAGCCCAGTAATCATCTGGTTTAATCTCTAAAGCCAGATTATAACTTTGCAAAGCAAGTTCCAACTTTTCCTGGCACTGCTGGGCTTCTCCGATACGATAATATGACCAAAAATCATCGGGACGTATTGCTAAAGCCTTATTGTAATAAAATATTGCCTGTTCATATTCACCTGCCTTGCGCCAGGCTTCTCCGACACGATAAGTTACCCAGTAGTCTTGAGGATAAGCCACTAAAGCTTGAGTAAAACAAGCGATCGCCTGATCATATTGCTGGAACTCTGTAAAATGAATACATCCCTCCTCATACCACGACCAGTAGTTATCTGGTTCAATTGCAGAGGCTTGAGCAAAGCTATCTATTGCTTCAGAATAATAGCCCAAAGCTTCTAATACTACTCCTTTGCGGTACCATGACCAGTAATTATCAGGTTGATAGTTTAAAGCACGCTCATAGCTATTTAATGCTTCATGGTAGTAACCTTCTGCACGCAGCTTATTTCCTCTTTGATACCATTCTTGATAACTATCTGGGCGACATTCTAAAGACTGATACATTTTGCTAAATATTGAACTTAAATACTAATGCTAAAAAGTGACCTACTTATATATAAACGCAATGGCGAGACAATAGTACCAAAAAAGTTACGAATCGATAATCGAAATCTAGCGATCGCTACAGAAATCATTGAATGCTTTCAAGATTGTGTCGGCAAGACTCAAGGAGAATTAGATAGACAATTATTAAAATTAGAAGGAGATAGTCCCGACTACCGACTCAAAAGAGGTTTAGCACACATATTACGCAATACTTTTTCCACCTTTGAAATTATCAGTCCTCTTGAGCCTTTAGCCCTTAGACAAAGAGTATTTTCGGCAGCAGCAAAGGCGATCGCATTACCCGACCAGCGTAGCAATACCCTCGAAGCTATTTCTCATAAACTAACTGATGAATTAAAGCGCCTCGTGTCAGTTACTGAAATTGAGACGGGATTATATGCAGACTTGCAAGAAAATCGCATCCTAACTCAATTTGAAGCACCTTTACCTGAATCTCTACTGCATCGTTACAACTTATCTCAGGTACAGGGGATTTTTTACCGCGCCAGCAGTGTCGTAATCAATGCTCACCGCAATGATCCAGGAGAATACAAGCTATTATTTCGCTATATTAAGTTGTTTCAACTGATGGCATATATTGAAGGGGATGCCGATACTGGTTTTACCTTAACTATGGATGGTCCAGCAAGCTTATTTAAAGCCAGCACTCGCTACGGTTTAGCTTTAGCAAAAATGATTCCTGCTTTACTTCACGTCACAAAATGGAGTCTCCAGGCAAAACTACAAAACAGAGATCAGTATTCGGGAAATACTAAAACAGGTAAATTTGTTTTAACAAGCGATCGTTGTGGGCTTGTTTCCCATTATCCTCCAGGGAAACCTTATGACAGTATGCTGGAAGCTTCCTTTGCCAAAAGCTGGGCAAAAGCCAAAACTGAATGGCGATTAGAGCGAGAAGTCGATTTAATTCCTCTTCCAGGCAGCGTCATGATTCCCGATTTTCGCCTAGTTCATCCAGATGGTAGAGAGTTTTTATTGGAAATTATAGGTTACTGGCGACCAGAATACTTGCAGAAGAAATTTTATCAAGTTCGCAACGGAGATACTGATAATTTGATTTTGGCTGTTTCTGAAAGACTTAATTTAGAGAAAGCAGGGGTAAAATTTACCGACTTACCCAATAAATTAATATGGTTTAAAAACAAATTGAACTCAAAAGCAGTATTAGAGATATTAGAGAATTAGTTCGCAAATAAAACTTTTAAAACTTTAAATTCAAAAAGTCCCTTGTGCTTCATATCAGAAACAAAAAGGACTTTACTTAGAGATTATTGAACCTGGCACTGAGCTATTTTCCCAGGGAGCTACCCCCCAAGTATCTTCGCCGCGACAGCGTTTCACAATCGAGTTCGGGATGGAATCGAAGTGGAGCCACTGCACTACTAGCACCAGGAATGCTAGTTAGGGTCTTGTTCCCTCAAGACTGCATAAATCTAGATGATGATGATATTGCCCTTAAATTGAATCAACTAAGTATAATTAGAGCCATAATTGTAGATCGAAAGTTGAAGGTCAAGCCCTCGGTCTGTTAGCACGTCTCGGCTGCAAACATTACTGCTCTTCCACCTAACGCCTATTAACGGGTGTTCTTCCCGTGACCTTACTGGCAATTGCCATGAGAGTACTCATCTTGAGGTGGGCTTCCCACTTAGATGCTTTCAGCGGTTATCCTCTCCGCACTTGGCTACCCAGCGTCTACCGTTGGCACGATAACTGGTACACCAGCGGTGCGTTCTTCCAGGTCCTCTCGTACTAAGGAAGACTCCTCTCAATACTCTTGCGCCTACACCGGATATGGACCGAACTGTCTCACGACGTTCTGAACCCAGCTCACGTACCGCTTTAATGGGCGAACAGCCCAACCCTTGGGACCTACTTCAGCCCCAGGTTGCGATGAGCCGACATCGAGGTGCCAAACCTCCCCGTCGATGTGAACTCTTGGGGGAGATCAGCCTGTTATCCCTAGAGTAACTTTTATCCGTTGAGCGACGGCCTTTCCACGCAGCACCGTCGGATCACTAAGACCTACTTTCGTACCTGCTTGAGTTGTCTCTCTCGCAGTCAAGCTCCCTTGTGCCTTTACACTCTCTGGCTGATTTCCATCCAGCCTGAGGGAACCTTTGTGCGCCTCCGTTACCTTTTTGGAGGCGACCGCCCCAGTCAAACTACCCACCTGAAACTGTTCTTCTCCCGGCTTACGGGACAAAGTTAGAATTCTAGCCTCCCTAGAGTGGTATCTCACATTTTGACTCCTATAACCCCACAAGGCTATAATCAACGTCTCCCACCTATTCTGCGCAAGGGAAGCCCGAACCCAATTCCAGGCTATAGTAAAGCTTCATAGGGTCTTTCTGTCCAAGTGTAGGTAGTCCGTATCTTCACAGACATTCCTATTTCGCCGAGCCTCTCTCCGAGACAGCGCCCAGATCGTTACGCCTTTCGTGCGGGTCGGAACTTACCCGACAAGGAATTTCGCTACCTTAGGACCGTTATAGTTACGGCCGCCGTTCACCGGGGCTTCAGTCGTTAGCTTCAAATCCGAAAATCCTGACCAACTTCCTTAACCTTCCGGCACTGGGCAGGCGTCAGCCCCTATACATCCTCTTTCGAGTTAGCAGAGACCTATGTTTTTGGTAAACAGTCGCCTGGGCCTCTTTATTGCAACCACCTCTCGGTGGTACCCCTTCTCCCGAAGTTACGGGGTCATTTTGCCGAGTTCCTTAGAGAGAGTTATCTCGCGCCCCTTAGTATTCTCTACCTGCCCACCTGTGTCGGTTTCGGGTACGGGTACTCTGCTTTCAACACCATAAACGCTTTTCTCGGCACTAGCTTTACCACCCGTCTTCCTTAGAAGACTCCCAATCCAATCAGGGTGTGGTTATTTTTCCTGCGTCCCGTTTATGACTCCCACAGAGTAGTCAAGGAATATTCACCTTGTGTCCATCGACTACGCCTTTCGGCCTCGCCTTAGGTCCCGACTAACTCTTCGCGGACGAGCCTTCCGAAGAAATCCTTGGGCTTTCGGGGTATATGATTCTCACATATATTTTCGCTACTTAAGCCGACATTCTCACTTCTGTACTGTCCACATCTGCTTGCCGCTAATGCTTCTCCCTATACAGAACGCTCCTCTACCACTTTGATAAA
The DNA here is from genome assembly GCA_942490675.1 of Cyanobacteriota bacterium. Taxonomy (GTDB): domain Bacteria; phylum Cyanobacteriota; class Cyanobacteriia; order Cyanobacteriales; family Xenococcaceae; genus Waterburya. Next base: position 333,664 of record CALNYB010000034.1, read on the forward strand.
TCAAAGTCCACAGCTTCGGTGACATACTTAGCCCCGTTCATTTTCGGCGCAGGAGCGCTAGACCAGTGAGCTATTACGCACTCTTTCAAGGATTGCTGCTTCTAAGCAAACCTCCTGGTTGTCTATGCACTCCCACCTCCTTTCTCACTTAGTATGTACTTGGGGACCTTAGCTGGTGGTCTGGGCTGTTTCCCTTTCGACGATGAAGCTTATCCCCCACCGTCTCACTGGTAAAATTTCATTAGGTATTCTGAGTTTGTCTCACTTTGGTACCGCTCTCGCAGCCCGCAGCGAAACAGTGCTTTACCCCCTAACGAGTTAACTTACCGCTGCGCCTAAACGCATTTCGAGGAGATCCAGCTAGCTCCGGGTTCGATTGGCATTTCACCCCTAACCACACCTCATCCGCTGGCTTTTCAACGCCAGTCGGTTCGGACCTCCACTTGGCTTTACCCAAGCTTCATCCTGGACATGGTTAGATCACCCAGTTCGGGTCTACAAATTATGACAACACGCCCTGGTTCAGGCTCGCTTTCACTTTGGCTTCGGATATTTCTCCTTAACCTGCCATAACCTGTAAGTCGCCGGCTCATTCTTCAACAGGCACACTATCACACGTTTAATCGTGCTCTAATTGCTTGTAGGCTAACGGTTTCATGTTCTGTTTCACTCCCCTCGCCGGTTCTTTTCACCTTTCCCTCGCGGTACTATTCGCTATCGGTTACACAGGAGTATTTAGCCTTACGAGGTGGTCCTCGCTGATTCACACGGAATTCCACGGGCTCCGTGCTACTCGGGATTCAGTCTGGCTACTTCCATTTTCGACTACAGGACTTTCACCTCCTCTGGTGCAGCTTTCAACTGCTTCGTCTAACTTTCCTAGTCCGTCTGACTGTCCCACGACCCCATCAACCGAAGTTCATGGTTTAGGCTGTTTCCGCTTCGCTCGCCGCTACTAAGGAAATCGCTGTTGCTTTCTCTTCCTTCAGCTACTAAGATGTTTCAGTTCGCTGAGTTCGCTCGCTCCTGCCTATATATTCAGCAGGTCGTTCATACAGGTTGCCCCATTCGGACACCCTCGGATCAATGCTTGTTTCCAACTCCCCGAGGCATTTCGTCGGTCACCACGTCCTTCTTCGCCTTTGTGTACCTAGGTATCCACCGTTAGCCCTTTGTAGCTTGACCTTTTTTTTCTCTACTACTTGGACTATTTTGTGAACTTTCGTTCACGCCTTAGTTTTTTTGACCTAATTTTTTACTTAGTTCTGAGATGAGCATTCCCTTGCGCCTTTCGGCGACGCGGGGTCTCATCTTTTTCTTGGCTCTATCACAAATAAACTCTCTTTTTTATCTTTCGATAATCTTGATTATTTATTTCTTCTAGATATTATGCAGTTTTCAAGGTTCTTCACTAGAGTCGAAAACTCCAGCATCCTCATCTTCTTGCTCCATCGCAATGATGACAGTGCTGAATCTTTTCTCTTTTTTTTCTCGGTAGTATAGGTGGTGGAGGTAAGCGGATTTGAACCGCTGACATCCTGCTTGCAAAGCAGGCGCTCTACCAGCTGAGCTATACCCCCATGATTTCTCTCCAACCTCTTTTAAAGATTGGTGGTGGGCCATCCTGGACTTGAACCAGGGACCTCACCCTTATCAGGGGTGCGCTCTAACCACCTGAGCTAATAGCCCTCGTTTTGATTTCAAATCAATCTCCCTTGTTAGAGATTTTGAACCAGAACAATTAGTCTGACAGTCTTTTTTACTCACATTTAATGCCTTTTGAACCGACCTTGGTTTGACCTGTGATACTAAGACTTCTATTCTGTCTTTAGTTCACGGTTAGGTCTCCCTCTAAGGAGGTGATCCAGCCACACCTTCCGAGTACGGCTACCTTGTTACGACTTCACCCTAGTCACCAGCCCTGCCTTCGGCATCCCCCTCCATAAAATGGTTAGGGTAACGACTTCGGGCGTGGCCAACTTCCATGGTGTGACGGGCGGTGTGTACAAGGCCCGGGAACGAATTCACCGCAGTATGCTGACCTGCGATTACTAGCGATTCCTCCTTCATGCAGGCGAGTTGCAGCCTGCAATCTGAACTGAGGCTGGGTTTGATGAGATTCGCTTACTCTTGCGAGTTGGCTGCCCTTTGTCCCAACCATTGTAGTACGTGTGTAGCCCAGGACGTAAGGGGCATGCTGACTTGACGTCATCCCCACCTTCCTCCGGTTTGTCACCGGCAGTCTTCCTAAAGTGCCCAACTTAATGCTGGCAACTAAGAACGAGGGTTGCGCTCGTTGCGGGACTTAACCCAACATCTCACGACACGAGCTGACGACAGCCATGCACCACCTGTCTTCGAGTTCCCGAAGGTACCTCTGCTATTAGGCAAAGTTCTCGAGATGTCAAGTCCTGGTAAGGTTCTTCGCGTTGCATCGAATTAAACCACATACTCCACCGCTTGTGCGGGCCCCCGTCAATTCCTTTGAGTTTCACACTTGCGTGCGTACTCCCCAGGCGGAACACTTAACGCGTTGGCTACGGCACTGCTCGGGTCGATACAAGCAACGCCTAGTGTTCATCGTTTACGGCTAGGACTACAGGGGTATCTAATCCCTTTCGCTACCCTAGCTTTCGTCCCTGAGTGTCAGTTACGGCCCAGTTGAGCGCCTTCGCCACTGGTGTTCTTCCCAATATCTACGCATTTCACCGCTACACTGGGAATTCCCTCAACCCCTACCGTACTCCAGCTCACCAGTTTCCACTGCCTATCAGAAGTTGAGCTTCTGTCTTTAACAGCAGACTTGATGAGCCACCTGCGGACGCTTTACGCCCAATGATTCGGATAACGCTTGCATCCTCCGTATTACCGCGGCTGCTGGCACGGAGTTAGCCGATGCTTATTCTTAAAGTACCGTCACTTTCTTCTTCCTTTAAAAAAGAGGTTTACAGTCCAAAAACCTTCCTCCCTCACGCGGTATTGCTCCGTCAGGCTTTCGCCCATTGCGGAAAATTCCCCACTGCTGCCTCCCGTAGGAGTCTGGGCCGTGTCTCAGTCCCAGTGTGGCTGCTCATCCTCTCAGACCAGCTACCGATCGCCGCCTTGGTAGGCTTTTACCCCACCAACTAACTAATCGGACGCGAGCTCCTCTTCAGGCTATAAATATTTCACCTTTCGGCATATTGGGTTTTAGCAGCGATTTCCCACTGTTGTCCCCATCCTGAAGGCAGATTCTCACGCGTTACTCACCCGTCCGCCACTAATCCCGAAAGATTCGTTCGACTTGCATGTGTTAGGCATACCGCCAGCGTTCATCCTGAGCCAGGATCAAACTCTCCATGATGAATCGAAATTCATTCACTCTTAAGTTGATGTTCGACTCTTTTTCTTATCCTTTCTAAACCTCTGATGAAGATTTGATGATTTCTCATTTTTTCTTCATTTTGGTTCGGGAATTTACTTGTTTTTATCCTAAAAGCTGTGGTTTCAAAAAACTGTCAAACTATTGTATTGTCTAGGTTCTGGCGCTTTGCTTGAGGCTTACTGCTTCAAACCGCGCATTTACCAATATAGGGACTTTGAAAACTCATGTCAACCCCCTTTTTTTTATTATTTTCTAGATTAAGTTCTTAAATTGCTCTTAAAGCATTTCTGAATATGACTTTAAGAGATTTGAAAAAAGTTCAAATTGTTACTGTTGAACATTTTTAAATTGTTCTTTGGCATAAGTAAAGGATTCTTTCATCACCGATTGGATTTTATTCGGGTCTGGTTTTTTTCCTCCCATCAGATCTCCAAAGTAGACACAAGCTCCTTCTCCCAGTGACCAAGTGTAAGCTGCTGCCCAGGATGCTGCAATTACGCTACCAAAGCCTGGAATGAATTTGATTAATTCTCTACCGATCGCTTGAGCGAAAAAGCCTCCAGCGATCGCACTAGCTATTCCCCCAGCTTGGGAAGGAGATAAGGTTTGTCCATATAGTTTGCCGAGAAGTCCTACTAGCGAAATTTGTAAGGCTGTCAAAACTGGCATGGTAGCAAAAGGCAAAGGAACGGCAGCTAGCGTTGCAGCAATAGTAGAAAAAGCAACTAAATAATGTCGGGCAGTATCTCGATAAAGATTACCTAATTCGCCGCCAACGCTATTGTCTAGTAGTTGATAAATTGTACGGGATTCTGCTTCTGGTAGTAATTCTGCTAAAGCATCTGTTAGTGATTCTAAGCCATAAAAAGTAGGGTTATAACCATCCTCTTCTAAAGTAAAGTCAACTAAGATAGCGCGATCGCCAAGCTCTCGGAAATCTTGTTGAATGGCATCAAAAGCGCGATTGACTGCTGCAAAATCAGGTGGGTATTCTGGATGATCTGCCACATCTGACGAATATACCTCATGTAAGCAAGTGGCTACTAGTAGACATGGGATATTAGGATAATTTTGTCGTAACTGCTGGGCTACTTGTCGTAGAGTATCGGTAGCAAAGTCGTTAATTTTGACAGTGAGAATGAGAATTCTGGCACGCAGAGTTTCTTGCTTCAACTCGGCTTCTAATTGATCGATAATATCTTGAGTATTTTGATTTATATCTCCCAATCCCACCGTATCGGTAAAGATCAGCAAGGGTAATTCTTCTGAGGGGTAAGCATACTTTTTCGTATTCTGCGTATGAGGACGAAATCCCTGTCCGACAATTTCAGCCGATACTCCTGTCAAGCCACGGATAATTGAACTCTTTCCAGCTTGAGGTTTTCCGATTAACAAGACTTCGGTTGTTGGTAGCTTTTCCCTTACAGTGGTTAATATTTCGGCTACTTCCTCATCACTAACGCTAAACCAACTAGCAGCTTTTTTAGTAACACTATCGACAGGAAGCAATTTCTTAAAACGTCTTGTTGCATCATCTATGTTTCTTGACGCAAGATTTTTCCAATCATTCATCCAGGAGAATTTGCTCATGACTCACCGATTACAGAAATTAGGAATTACTCACCGCAGCAGCGATCTATACCTAGACTATCTAAAATTAAGTCGCTTACGGCATTAGCAACAGCAAATTCACTATAAAAACTTCGACTAAAATCGAAAGCTCGCATCTCGGCAATGATCGCAATTACTAATGAACCCAGATCATTTTCTCCTTCCATACGTTGACGGACAAATATTTTCGCTGCCCTTTGAGCTATTTTTAAATTGACTGCTTCAGGTAAAAATTCTTCATCTAGCCAGGTATGTAAGTATTGCTTGAGCCATTCTTCCTCTTTCTCGGGATGTTGTATGTCGGGTAGGGTAATAGGAGCGATCGGTTTAGCAGAATCAGTCATAGTAGTTGGGTTTATTATGTTGAAGTGGTATTAAGTCAGTCAACTATCAACTATGGATAGGTAATAACTTAATACAAGTATTTTGAACTGGACAATCAGCACGCATTCTACCACCTCGCGATTAGCAGGTGGTAGAAGAATGCGACGGCTTTAGGCTAGGGAGTCAGTCATCAGAACCCTGGTTTTGGATATACTTCTTCAGAATTTCTATAGGTGCGCCACCCGAAGATGTATAACCATAACCTCGCTTCCAAAATACTGGTTTCCAGTAATAAGGTTTGAGTTCGGTAGCAAACTCTTTTCTAATTTCTCTACTACTTATAGTCTTCAGAATATTAGTTAGTTTGCCGAGAGAGATTCTTGGTGCAATGTCTACCAACAAATGAATATGGTCGCGCTTACCTAAGTCTGCTTTGCACTCTAAAAGCTCAGAATCTTGAGTCTTACATAGCCTAGCCAAGATTTGTGTGAGTCTAGATTCTATCTGCTCATTTATTACCTCGTGACGGTATTTTGTTACAAACACTATATGAATGATATTGTATCCAAAGCTATGATTGTGAGCTTTAGGCTTGACCATAACAAAATAACACTATGATATAATCTCATCATGGTAAAACGAAACATCCGAACAGACAAGTGGCGTATTGTGGCGACTCAAGAACAAAAAGAGTCTCTACAGTTTACTGTGTCAGAATTCAGATGTTTGGTACGTTGTCTACTTGGAGTTGTGAATACTCACTGGTCAACTATTGGCAAGTTAGATGCCAAGTCTCAGATACCAGCGGTAGAAAAATTAATTCATGCCACTGCTAAAAATCCATCTCCCAAGTATCAATACTTTAATCGTCGTTTCAATAAATTTCCCAGCTATTACCGCCGTGGAGCAATTCAATTTGCTGTAGGACAAGTATCTAGCTTTATTACTAGATATAGAGAGTGGCAATCTGGAATCAGAAAACGTAAAACAGCACTGCCACCAAGATTAAATGCTAACTGCGGTACATATCCACCTCTCTATAAAAACCAATGTATTAAGTTGGCAGAGGATAACAATAGTGCAGCAATCAAGGTGTTTACTGGTAAAGATTGGATCTGGACAACGATTAACCTTACTGGGCATAGACAAAGACATCTGAATCCAAATAATGTACGTAAATCACCATATTTAATTTTCAATGACAAAGGGTGTCATCTATCTGTACCATTCCAAATCGAAAAGCCTCAGCTAAAAGATCAGGAATCAGTCTTATCAATAGACTTGGGAATCAATACCACTTGTGTAGCTTCGATTATTAACTTTGACGGTACTGTAAGCCATCGGGAATTTATTCACCCAGGCAGAGACATAGACCGTCGCGACAAACGACTGAAGCGAATCAATAAAAAAGCGCGTCTTACAGGAAAACTGTGCAAAGGTTTTTCTCGTGGGCTTTATCGCAAGGCAGGAAATATTAACCAAGAAATCGGACAAAAAGTATCTGGGCGATTAGTCAAAATAGCCCAACAATACGGTGTCAAATACATAGTATTCGAGCATCTAAAAGGCTGGCGACCAAGAGGTGGCAAAATGCGTTCTACTTTGAGGCAGCGTTTTCATGGTTGGCTGCATCGTCGAATAGTTAATCTGACCGAAATGAAGTGGTCTGAACTAGGTGGCAGTGTAGTTCTTGTTAATCCTCGCGGTACTAGTAGCTATGCTTATGATGGTAGCGGGAAACTAAAAAGAAATAGTAAAAACTACGAATTAGCCGTATTTAGCACTGGCAAGCAGTACAACTGTGATTTATCTGCCAGCTACAATATTGGCGCCAGATTTATTCTTTCTCTTGGTGCGCGTTCCCATGCTGAATCAAGTTCAGCGGGGTCGCACCGCAAACTGCTGGGTGGAAACAGCCCGCAGGATGACGATGGCAAAAGTACCTCGTCATCACCTAGAAGTCGGGGAACGCTTTCAATGCTATGGTTACGCAGACCTACATTGTAGAGCAGATACTACCACTTCGCCCCAAGGCAAGTGGTAGAGGCTTCATATCTAAACATCTCTCTATTAGAAATAGACAATAGTAAAAGTATGGAAATTGATATTCCTTCTATTGTTGAAGGATACAGCCAAGGTTATTTTTTGATGGCGGGGGATGATAATCAGTTGGATTGGTATTCTAGTCGCCAGCGTACCTTAATTCCCTTAGATGATCGTTTCCGCTATCCGAAATCTTTACAAAGAGTGCTTAATCAAGAACGGTTTTCAGTGGCGATCAATCGTGATTTTCCAGCAGTTTGTCACGGCTGTAGCGATCGCGATCGCACTTGGATTTCTGAAGAATTAATGGAGATATATCTAGCTTTACATCAGGCTGGATGGGCGCATAGTTTTGAAACCTGGCAAGGAGAGGAATTAGCGGGGGGAATATTGGGTATTGCTATTAAAGGGGCATTTATTGGTGAGTCAATGTTTTATCGCATTACAGAAGGCTCTAAAGTAGCAATGGTTAAACTGGTGGAGCATTTGAGAGCAAGAGAATTTGTGGTGTTTGACGCTCAGTTGCAAAATCCACATTTGGAACGCTTTGGTTCTTATGTTATTAGTTCAGAACAGTACAAAAGATTGCTATACAAGGCAATGATTCGGGATTGTATTTTTCCTGATCTGGATTTAAAGAAAAATTAAATCCGCAGATGAGCACAGATAAACACAGATAGTTTTTTCTGCATAGTGTTTTGTTTTCGGATTGATAATCTAGAACTCTTAAACCTACATTCCGCAGGTTCCTCAACAGAGGAAATAATATTTTTGACAGGCTGAACCGAGGAAGCGCAAAATGTGTCTTTGTGAATCGTTTAACTTAATCGACCATTTTCGACCATCCACCCAAACCAAATGCACGGACTGAAAACATTGCAGCACCCAACGCAGTGTTGGTCGCTCTGTTGCCTTACCCCGTTGATTGGGAATCGTTTCTATTGCCTCGGCTAAAGATTCCGCGAAGTTGTCGTTGACCGATGCTGTAGACCAACAAACATAAGCCCATAATCATGGCCAGGGCGGCTACTCGCTGAGGTAACTTGACAAACATCCGAGAGGCAAAAAAGAGGGGGTCTTTGAGGAATCGAAAGCCTCGTTCACACGACTGCTGATTTTTGTACTCTTGCAGAATCGTCTCATTTGGCCACAGCTGATCATCGAGCAAGTTAGTCGCCAAAATGAATCGTCCTGCTTGGGTTCGCTGGGCTTCAACTGCTGCTTCATTGAGGGCTAAAGTCCCTTGAATATGATAAGTGTAGCGTTTTGGTGACTCTCCTTTGCGGGGACGACCAGGTCGTTCATAGTGAGGCTTCAATTGTACCTCAATGTCAGTCAAGCGATGATACTTAAGCTTTTTGTCAAAGGCGTTGGCCGCATCTAGGGCATCAGTCTCACAAGCGAAGGGATGAGCACTCAACTCTTTAAGTGCTTTGGCTTGTTTGGTTTTCGCCTTGGCAATACGCTTGTCTAATTGTTTGAGGTCAGCTTGTTGGCGCGACTCGCTTTGGACCACCAACCAGCGCTGGCGAACTCCCGCGTAAGTGCTACACACTTCGACCATGGTGTAGTTGTCCCCGCAACTGGGTATGAACAGCTCCGACGGTAGAGTCTGCATCAACTGTTGCGCCTCGGCAATGGTGGCAGGAACACGGCTAATCCAAGGAGTCTCTCCTAAGGCTTGAAGATTCTCTTCACTGTAGAGGGCGGCATCAGCCACGTAAACTTCAGGTTGGGCTGCTTTCCACTGCTGCCGAAATTCCGCGAGCACTTCGGTGAATACGGCTTGGTCATTATCATTGCCATTACCCACTCGTAAGTACAACGGAACATCACCATCTCCACTGGTAATCATTGCTCCTAGTAAACTGCTTGAGATCGGGTCGATAGTCTCTCGAATAGCCGTGGGTAATCTCAATCGGTACTGCTTCGGCATTCTCTTCGGCTTCTTTCTTGGGGGAGATTGCACCACCCGATTGCTCTTCTGGCTCAATCTCCTTCTCTGGCTGGTCATTGAGGTATTTCCCTTGCACACACATGCTACTTCCATCAAGGTGGACTTGTTTAATGCTTACCCCGAAACGTTTCACTGCTGCCAGGGACAGCTCCATGAACACACGGGTTAATCCTTTCTTATAGAGCTGGTCCAGAACCCGACCGATGCGACTATCATGTTTGGTGTTCTGGTTTTACTCCTTGACCAATCAAGTGTTCCGTGGCTTTGCCCACGAAGAATTGACTAAACAGGTACAACGGTGCTGTCAGAAACCCTAAGCAGTTGAGAATAAGAGCTTTGACTACATGCCCAGCACTGATTTCTTCTAGGGGATGGGTCCCTAGCAAGCGATTGATAATTTCGACCATCCCGATTTCATCTACTATGCCTGCAATGATTCCGAGATGGTTAACGTCCTGAACATCGATTTCAATAGGTTGGTTCTGGTTCAATGGCTCAAATTGAAAGACTTTCAATAAATATCTCATCTTTCAGCCAACCTGCTGAATGTAGGCTTAAAGATTGGAAGCTAGTAAAGATAGGATGATTGCAGAGATCGCACCAATTATAGTATTAATGAAATTCACCAGATCGTTAGTTAACCAGTTGAAGCGAGATTCTAGGGTTGCGCCGATCAAACTTTCGATAGTCGTGGCAATAAAAGCTGCAATCACACACCAGATAATTCCTAGAGGATCGATCATGCCAATTCCCCAGGCAATAAGGGCTAGAACGAATGAAGCGATCGTCCCTGCAACTGTTCCTTCTAAACTGACTGCCCCTTCAGTGCCTCTGGGTACTGGTTTGAGGGTAGTAATAAGATAAGTCGTTTTGCCGTAGGCTTTCCCCACTTCACTAGCAGTCGTGTCCGAAAGCTTTGTACAAAAGCTCCCTACATAACCCAGAATAAATAATTCTTTAATTGGGGATGGAAAGCATAAAGTTGCGATCGCACAGATAGTTGCCGCTAGTGCCGATCCCCAAACATTTCCCGCCCCCCTCATGCCCGAACGCTCTTCCGCTATACCTTCTGCTTCTTTTTGTTCAATGCCGACATATGTTACCACTGAACCACACAAGAAAAACAGCATCACTATTAGATAGCCACGCCAACCTAAAGTACCCCAGACTAATACTCCCAGAATCAAGGCGTTTAGATAGCCAAAAGGAGTTAAAAGTTTTTTGGGTAAAAACCAGGCGATTCCTAGTAAGAGAGTGTTTATCGTTAAAGCGATCGCCCAAGGATTAGACCAACTAAGAATATCCAACATTTCTTCAACTTAGTAAAAGATGTTTTCTAAGCTTATCAACCGAAGATACTTAATAATGAAAGATTATTAATCTAGCTCATAACAATTATGTCTCTTTCTAAAACTGAAGCCAAACAATTATTAGAACGGATGATCTTTGATGACCAAGCACCCAAAGAATCTGACTTTTCACGGTATCTTTTTTTCAATAAAGCGATCGCTAAACCACCGATTCCCCAAGGCTTATTTTTCCGTTATCGATTGTCATTAAGCCAAGATTATTGAAAATAAGCCTTGGGAAGAAATCCAGTTCTGGACGGGGTTTCAGAGATGCCGTGAAAAGTCAGCCAAAGAATGGGTGGAAGATGTTTGGGGAATTACGCCGATGTTGGGAGACAGTGCAGCTAAACTATACGAAGCGTTTGAAGCCTTGATTGAATGTTGCCCAGAAGACAAGCTTGATGGTTTGTTACAGACTTACTTGCAAGAGCAAATGGATGATTGACACTCAGCGCCCTAAAGGACGGAGATTCTTGATTCATCCCGATGTATAGCGTTTCTCGTATCTATGAGGTACACCTCGGTTATGTTTGGTTAAAGGGAAAAGGTTAAAGGGGAAAAAACTGTACCTCACTCATCTGAGAAACGCTATATCTAGACAAAAATACCAATAAAGATTGTATTTTATTCGTAAAAGGCTGTTTTAGAGTAATGCGATCGCTTAAAAGCATTGATGTACAAGACTTGGAAGGTTAGGGTGATCGCTTCGCTAGGTTCAAAATTAAATACTGTACATAACGCCGCTGTCTTATTAGAGTTGAGACAAATGAGTTTCTTAGCCGTTTCTTGCAGCACTTGTTTCAATGATTCTGTCCATTCCATATCAGGGAAAACAATCGACGTTTTTTCTTTCTCTTAACCTTACACTTTTATTGGATGTTTATTTAATTGGACTTCCCTTCTTTGAAAGTTCCACTATGCTTACCTATTAAAAATGTTACTACGGGAATTAACTTGAAAAAGCTGTAAAAATAATTAAGGGTAGGGAACCAGAAGTATTAACATAAAGCGAATTACATACATAAAGCAAATTACAATTTTATGAAGACACCTCAAGTTGCTCCCTTCGGCTCGTGGAAATCACCCATAACCTCAGACTTAATAGTTTCCCAAACTATCGGTATTGGTAGCATAGCCATCAATAATGAAAATGTTTATTGGCTAGAGAAACGTCCACAAGAACAGGGTAGAAATCTAATTGTAGGTTATTTTAATCAACGGGAAACTATAAATATTACTCCCTTTCCCTTGAGCGTTCGCAGCAAAATACATGAGTATGGTGGTGGTGCATTTGCCGTAGAACAAGATACAGTTTATTTTTCCAATTATAAAGATGGCAGGATTTATCAACAGATAATTGGGAAAGAGCCCAAACCTCTGACTAACAAATTAGATCAACGCTATGGAGATCTTGTCGTAGACCAAGAGAGAAATCGCCTGATCTGTGTTTGCGAAGATCATCAAACTGATGGCGAAGCCAAAAATACTATTGTGACCATCAATATCACCACTGGCAAGATTCAAGATTTGATCGAAGGTGATGATTTTTATTCTTCTCCTCGTCTGAGTCCTGATGGACAACTATTAGCCTGGTTAAGTTGGAATCATCCAGATATGCCTTGGGACAGCACCTCTTTGTGGTTAGCAAGGCTGGACGATGATGGATTTATACTTGAACCCGAACTGATAGCGGGAGGCAAAGCAGAGTCGATCTGTGAGCCAAAATGGGGTAGGGATGGTACGCTCTATTTTTCTAGCGATCGCACTAACTGGTGGAATATTTATCGACGTAAGGTTAACGGCAATATAGAAATTCTCCATCAAAAATCAGCAGAGTTTGCCTACCCCCATTGGGTATTTGGTTTGTCTACTTATGCTCTAGTGGGAAATGACCGTTTAATATGTGCTTATTCAGCGGAAGGGTGCTGGCACTTGGGGATGATTGAACTCAAGACTAAGCAGTTTAAGGAAATTAATACCAGATATACTAACATTTCAGATCTTCAGGCTAGCGATCGCAATTTCGTCGTGTTTATTGGCGGTTCACCAACAGAAACCACTGCGGTAATCAAGCTCGATTTGGATACAGGAAGAGAACAAATACTGAGGCGCACAGGAGATCTCAAAATTGATCCTGGCTATCTGTCTTTACCAGAGGCGATCACTTTTCCCACAACTAATAATTTAAGCGCTTATGCCTGGTACTATCCCCCGCAGAACCAAGACTATGTTGCCCCTGTAGGCGAACTTCCGCCCTTGGTAGTTAAAAGTCATGGCGGGCCTACAGCAGCAGCCTCAGTGGATTTAAACCTACGAATTCAATACTGGACTAGTCGAGGTTTTGGCTATTTAGATGTTAATTATGGTGGCAGCATTGGTTATGGTCGAGAGTATCGTCAGCGGCTAGATGGTCAATGGGGAATTGTTGATGTTGATGATTGCGTCAATGCTGCTGAATATTTAGTTAAGCAACAAAGAATAGATGGCGATCGCCTTGTGATTACAGGAAGTAGTGCAGGAGGATATACCACCTTGGCAGCGTTAGCCTTCCGCGATACTTTTAAGGCTGGTGCTAGTTATTATGGTGTTAGCGATTTAGAGATTTTGGCAAAAGATACTCATAAATTTGAATCACGTTATTTAGACCGCTTAGTTGGTAGATATCCTGAAGACCAGGCAATTTATCAAGAGCGATCGCCAATTTTCCATGCCGAACAGCTAGACTGTCCCGTGATTTTCTTCCAGGGTTTGAAAGATAAGGTAGTTCCGCCCAACCAGGCAGAAATGATGTTTCAAGCTATTAAGAAGAAAGGTTTACCTGTAGCTTATATATCTTTTGAGGAGGAGGCTCATGGTTTTAGAATTTCCGACAATATCAAACAGGCACTTGATAGTGAATTTTATTTTTATGCTCGCATCTTCGGCTTTGAACCAGCAGATCCCAATAGAAATTATTAATCTCGCTTAATTTTCTTGGTATCCTTTTTATCTTTTGTGAGCGAGAAGACCCACGCCTACAGCTTGCGGAGGCGGTGGGATGAAAGCGAACTTTGAACTAAGCAGGATTAATGGTATACTACTTATACGCCTTGCAAGCTGCACAGCATTAGACAAGGTTAAGATTGGGGTGTTTCCCCCGACAACTGGAGATGACCGACCCGTAGGGATAAAACCCGTCAAGTCCCCCGCTAGCCAACGTTGAAAGAGAAACAACAATACATACAAATAAGAATTCAAATCCATAGTTTTAACTGTGGTAGTGGCGTTGGGCATCTTCGACACTATAAAATGCTTGAATCCTGCACTCCCAGTACGGAGTTTCGTAGTAGATGTAGCAGGTGGGAGAAGCCCGCACCTATCGCACTGCGAAGGTGTCGGGAGTATGTCACTTTAGTTGATAGCGATCGCTTTATTAATTGCGATCGAGTTAATCTTGCCAGCGAAATCCCAGGTTAAACTAGCCAATATTGTATTGCGCTTTTTGGCTTTAAAAGTGACAGACAATTTGATGGCTTTAGTTACTGCGATCAATTGCCCGCAATAGTAGATAGTTAAGGATAGTTCTTAATATAATAATTGCTCCTATATTAATTTTCTGGTTCTACTCCCATCCCACTCGATGATGGGTGAGCGAAATTTACGGTGGCAAAAATTAATTTTCGCGTTGTTTAAGTAATGAGTAATAAGTAATGAGTAATAAGTATTTACTCGTTACTCTTTACTCTTTACTCAAAGCTTCTCTATTGTTTAACTGCCACACCTTTTTTCGTTCACCCCTCGATGATTAGCTGACCAAAACACAGATTGTTATTGATTTACTGTTATTTTATTTTTGGTAGGTCTTATGGCGGGATGGGAGTATCATCCTAGTAAGTGCATATTTGGTTGAACGGGGATTAATTCTGAGGACATATCAAGTAGATAAAAAAACTAATGAAATCAAAGCTTTACCAGTGTTGATAGAATTATTAGCTTTGAAAGGGGTGGTCTTTGCATTTGATGCGATTAATACCAAAAAAAACCATTGGGACAATTATTGATAGTGGCAATCACTATTTAGCAGCACTTAAAGGCAATCAATCTACCCTCTATCGCAACGTTATACAACAGTTTATTCCTCTTTAATCCCTTTTTCGATCTACTGACTGTTCTAATTCTTTTGACTCATCCTGTTCCCCCGCACATATTTTAGCCTCTTGAATACTATCTACTTCTTCAACACATTTTTCGTACTCTTCCCATTTTGCCGTCACTAGCTTTTTAATTTCTTGGTGTCGATTAACTCCTTCATAGGTATAGCGATTGAGATTATTATCGACAATCATTTGTTCTATGTAGTTGATTCTTTCTTTGGTATTAGGATGACTCGATAGCCAAGCAGGAGGTTCAGAGTTATCTTCCTCCTGGTGGGATTCATCAATTTGAGCCATTAAGTTGCGAACTCCATCAGCAGCATAACCAGCGTTAACTAAGATTCTTGTACCAAAAATGTCTGCTTGTTTTTCCATACTGCGACTGTAGTTAAGCACGATTAAACTGCTGGCTGTGTTGCCGATATATGGGATGTAGCTAACAAGATTAGCGGTTAGATTTCCTTTGGTAACTAGCTGAAAGCCATGAGACAAAGCACTGTGGGAAACTTCATGGGCTAACAATCCTGCTAATTCTGCTTCGGAATCAGTTTCCATAATTGCCCCTACATTAACAAATACTTTTCCTCCTGGAAGCGCAAAGGCATTTAGGGCATCATCCATTACGATGTAAAATTGATAGTCAAATTCTTCTCTGCCTGACGCACTGGCAATCTTTTGACCGATTTGGTTAACGTAGTTAGTAACCGCTTCATCTTTCATTAGAGGTATTTGTTTTGTGATTTGTCCAGCAGAAACTTCACCCACAGCAGACTCTCCTCGAAGCAACAAAGAAGTGGTTTCTAGAGCAGAAAAAGGTCCAAATAAACTACCTGTGAGGGCATACCCAACTGTTCCGACGATCGCATTGCCAATAGCATTCCAGGTAATACTTGAGCGCAGGTTACTCTGATATTCTGCTAGATATTCTTCTGCTAGCTGATTAAATTCTTCTGCTTTAGGAGAATCAGGATTGAATAAAGCATACTGACGCGCCATAATTGAGGCATCGAGCCATTGCTCCTCAGCAATATCGGCATTCATTTTAGCTCGTAATATTTCTGGTTCGTGAGGATAAAGATTAACAGCACGCTCTAAAACTTGGAGTGATTCTGATGCTCTTTCATACTCTAAAAGTGCCTTGGCATAGTGAATATGACCTGAAAGAAACTGGGGTTCTCTAGTGGTTAGTAGCTTTAGAGAACTAAGTACTTTACTTTCAAGCTGCTGCTTTTTTCCCTGTTGATAGTTACGCCAAAATACTTTTCCCACAGGACTAAGCTTCTCTGGATCTGTAAAAACTATTGCTGATTCAGGTTTTCCGATGACTTTTTTCGGCTCAATCTCCCACGCTTCCTTGGCTTGACGATATAGCTCAACCGCAGCAGCTTTATCTCCCGCTAAGTAAAGTTGGTCTGCCAAGGCTAGTTTTTCTAAGCGAGCAATTTCTTCTGGGGTAGGTTTCTTTGCTTTTGGCTCAGTGTCTTCTGATTCAGTGTCTTCTGATTCAGAGTCTTTTTCTGCTTCTAATGTCGAATTTTCGATATCCGTTTCAGCATCTTCATCTAATGTAGTTTCTTGTTTGGCAGATAGCTCAGTTAAATCAGCTTGGTTATCATTGTGTTGGCTTGTCGGAGACTTAGCTAAAGTTGTAGCAGGAAAAATCAGAACATCGATAAATATCAAGTTTGTCAAAAATGTTAAAAACAATTTTGGAAATTTCATAAAAATACTTTGTGATTTCAGAAGATAGAATTTTTGGTTTAGAGAAACTTGCTCTTGATTAATAAAAGTTTATGTTTAGCTCAAAACTTAACTTGGTTGCGATCGCTAGTTGGCGTATTCACTGTTGCCAGAGATATAAATATTATTTAATTAGATACTACAATTGTAATTTTTAAGCAGTCAAAAATCGTTAAATGTTGAACAAAATATAAAACTGATAAGAAATAGTCAAAAAATATTAACAATTACTTTGTAATTTACAATCGAGACATCTTAGATTAGAAAATATGTATTAATAGCTAGCACCAACAAAAACCATGACGACACACTTTATTACCGCCGAAATTGACCTTCAGGAGACGACCCTTAAACTAAGTCAAGAAATTGAATCCCAGCTAGGACAAGAGGGTGAACCTCTTAGATGGGCGGTTACGAAGATAGATCGAGAAAAACAAACTGCAACAGTAGAAGCCATTGTCACCAAAGAAAACTAGATTTTAGTTTCAGACTAAATACTTAATTTATGTTCCCTTTCACGGTTGTCCTTATTGTTCCCACAGGAGTGGGTGCAGCAATCGGTGGTTATGCGGGAGATGCCCTTCCTGTAGCCAGAGCGATCGCCCAAGTTAGTGATTGTTTAATTACTCACCCCAATGTTCTTAATGGCGCACAGCTATATTGGCCATTGGACAATACTTATTACGTTGAAGGCTATGGTTTAGATCGTTTTGCTGCCAAGGAATGGGGATTACGTCCAGTTAGGCAAAACAAAGTGGGTTTACTGCTAGATCAGGGAATTGAACCAGAATTACGTTTACGGCATATTCAGGCAGGGGATGCCACCAGAGCAACTCTAGGACTAAATTTAACTGATTATGTGGTTACCGATGCTCCTTTGTCAGTGGAGTTACGCACTACTGACTCTGGAGCAAGTTGGGGAACAATTGGCAACTCAGGCAGCCTGCTTCGGGCAGCGGAAAAGCTAATCATTCAGGGGGGAGCAGAAGCGATCGCTGTGGTGGCTCGTTTTCCCGATGACAATGAGAGTGAGGAACTGCAAAACTATCGTCATGGCTCAGGGGTAGACCATTTAGCAGGGGCAGAAGCAGTTATTTCCCATTTAATTGTCCGCGAATTTCAGATTCCTGCGGCTCATGCTCCTGCATTACAGCCTTTAGCTGCTGATCCAGAGGTGTCTCCTCGCGCTGCTGCTGAGGAGCTAGGCTATACTTTTTTACCCTGCGTATTAGTGGGTTTGAGTTATGCCCCGCAGTTTGTTACTACTCAATCTCCTGCCTCTGATAGTATTTGGTCGGAATCAGTAGATGCGGTGATCGTTCCTTATAGTGCCTGTGGCGGAAGTGCTATTCTAAGCTTGGCTAATTCTCAAACTCAGATTATTGCCGTCACCAATAACTCAACCCAGATCCAGGTTCCTCCAGAACCCTTGGGCATCAAAGTAACTCAGGTTAATTCCTATTTAGAAGCCTTAGGAATTCTAGCTGCTCGTCGGGCTGGTGTTGATTTTCGAGTCTTAAATCCTTCTATATCCTCTCTTCGTTGCTTGTAAAACCAGTGGCAAATCCTAACAATCCCGAACTTGAACCTCTCAGTCGTAACCAAATCTTGATTTTTATGGGGATCACCGCAATTTTCTTGCTGGCGATCGCTAAAATTTGGCAAAAGCTGGGGGCAGTTCAACTATTATCAATAAACTTTAGTACTCAAGCTCTATTGTGGAGTTTAGGACTAGCGGTGGGCATAACTCTTACTAGTGGCATAATTTATCGTCTGTGGCCAGCATATCGCCGTAGTGCCGATGTTTACCTGGAGTTGGTCATCAAACCCTTAATGTGGACAGACTTGATCTGGCTAGGACTATTACCTGGCTTGAGTGAAGAGCTACTGTTTCGAGGAGTAATGTTACCTGCTTTAGGCTTAAATCTCGCTGCGGTATTTGTCTCCAGTATTCTGTTTGGAGTTTTGCATCTCAGTGGTAACACACAATGGCCATATGTAGTCTGGGCAGGTATTGTGGGCTTTGCTTTAGGATATTGTGCTTTAATTACTGGTAACTTACTAGTTCCTGTAGTCGCTCATATCATTACCAATTTGGTTTCTGGCACTCTCTGGAAAGTAAATTATTGGCAGAAACAAAAAGCGAGTTCGGATTCTGATGGTTAATCAAGGTTAGATCATTGGTGACAAGTTAAGGGTTTGTGTTGTTTGTCAAATGCTTACTAGCTATAAGCTCCAAGCTTTAAGCCAATAGCTTTTGAGGTGTTTCTAGAAAACAAACAGAGAAATAAGCGCGATCGCCCCTCATTTTTAGAAGAGCGATCGCTCAGTAATATTGCTATTGAGTTTGATTCAAAGGTCACTTATCGAGTTGATAAGACATCCCTAACCATGATATAGACTAGGATTAAGTCATCAGCAATACTAAAACCGGAATTAGTGAGGGTAGCAAACTGACTTCCATTAAAGCTTAATGCACCTGTTCCAGAATTATAGTTGAATAGGTTAGTATCAGTTACTCCAAACCCAGAACCAATATGAATCTTATCGGTTAAATGGTCGAAATCTTGGATCTCATCTATTTCTCCGGAGTAAGGGGTTAAAAAGAAAAAGACATCATTACCCAATCCGCCAACCATGGTATCGTTGCCAGTATGGTCATAGAAGTAATCATTGCCCGATCCGCCAAGGAGGTAATCATCGCCATCTCGGCCATCGAGGTAATCATTGTCATCCCCACCATCGAGGATATCATTACCATCCCGTCCATAGAGGACATCATTCCCTAATCCTCCAAGGAAGTAATCATCGCCTGTGCCACTTATTGCAGGATAATCATCTAACCAATCATCGCCATTAGTCCCTCCAACTAGATCATAGGTCCCGCTACTAAAGGAGATTTGTTCAATTACAGAGAGGATATCTGTTCCTTCGTTGCCAGAACCGCTATTTCTCACAAATTAAGTTGAAAGCCAATTTAAAGCTTAAAAGTTGAAGATTTTTTCTAACAAGAAAAATTTGAGATACTGACGATAAAAAATCAGGTTAAATTGTGAGAAAATTCGACAAAAGAACCTAAAAATTTAGTCATTAAGAAAAATTGACCATGACAAAATAAATGGCAATATATTAACAGCCATTTAAACAACTATTTAATTATTTTGTTCAAAAATTAAAATCATCCAGAATCAGGAAGTGCTTGAATTCTTGAGTAAGCAATAGCTAAAATATCTTGGTAGGGATAAGCAGTAGCAATAGCAATTAAAATTCTTCTACAATTAACTGTTATTCTCGCTCCTAATTTAAGGAAAGAAAGACGAATTGTTCCGACTGTTGCTTTAGCACTCATAGGTTCTTGATAAACAGTTTTGGCGAAAAGCTTGGACAAGAACATAAGCCATTGATGATAGCCAGAGTCTTAGTTGATTACTCTCAAATGTTTGGGTTGAAGTTCGGTCAGCAAATAAATCAAGTTGTTGCTCTTTGATACGATTTTCCATCTCAACATCACGGGACAATATTTAAATGGGCAAATAGAATCACTGATTGTTATTTCTTTAAAGTAATCAAACATAATTGTTCAGCATCTAATATCTAGACCAATATCCAGGGGTCTGAACCAGATAAAATCCCTCAACCATAGGAGTTTGGGAATCAACTATCTCATTCTTGGGAAATGTATGAGTAGCGTTTATCCTTTGCGCCGACGACCGTGTAACAAATCCTTAAATTGCTTACTATACGGGGCTCCCAAGGCGATTTTACACAAGGTACTATAGGCCCATTATCAATACTACAAGCATAGAGATACCGAGGAGGTAGTTATGGTAACTAACACCATTGCTGAGTACTTAAATATTGAAGTCGCGGATATTAGAGAAGTTAGGTCCTTCCAATACGTCTACTTCGTCATCTTCAATATTCGCAGACGACCCACCTTCGTTAGCAAGCGAGAAATCGCCGCCAGAGAAGCATTGAAATCAATTTTCCCGCCTGCTCTGGATTTAACGCTTAGAGGATATCGCCATCAGGTATTTTCCCTCGACGATCCTGAGTTATACCAGGCCCGCACTTACCAAGTACTGACACGAACTGATATTCGCCGCGGTCGCTATGGTTCCCGTAATCGCGGACTGAAGATTAGAGATATTGAAACTGGGGAAATTTCCTGGATTAATAATGAAAGACCGTTTACTAAAGATATCGATAAAGCTGATTACATTCGCTACGACGGGAAAAATATAACTTTAATCGAAGATGGTGCGGCGATGGCGATCGCGTTTTAAGATAATGTAAGAGTTTTAGCTATACTTATTCCCCTCTCAAGAATTGTGCATCTTCTTCTGGAAGAGAAGGATTGATACTGATTCGGGAGCCAATTTCAAAACCAGCTTTGGTACTTAGTCGAGGCAAAATCTGACAGTACCAATGAACCTGAGGCTCTTCTGTCTTGTAACGTACGGCACTATTAATCACATAATTATAATCAGGATTATCGAGCTTGTGATAGAAATTAGCCAACACTCCTTGTAAAATCTGAGCAAAGTCTTTTTTCTCGGTATGGGAAATAGACCCAAAGTCTGCTTGATGGCGTTTTGGCATCAGCCAAACTTCGCAGGATACCTCAGCAGCGAAAGGAATAAAAGCGACAAAAGACTCATTTTCCCCTATCACTCTCTCCTGCTTCTGTATTTCAAACTCCAACATATCGCAGTACAAACAGCGATTCCAATGATCGAAGTATCGCTGGGCTTCCTCGTCTTGCCAGCGACGGTTTCGGGGCACAATGCTAGTGGCAATCATTTGAGAATGGGGATGACGCAGAGAAGCTCCTGCTGCTGAACCATGGTTGCGGAAGATAGTTACCATCATGATTTCTGGATCTTCCATAAATGATAGATAGCGTTGATGGTAAGTTTCAATTAAGATTTCTACTTGTTCGACTGATAGAGTAGCCAGAGTTTCAGCGTGATTGGGACTCTCGATAATTACCTCTTGTCTCCCATATCCAGCCGTTGTTAAATAAATTCCATGGGCAACTCGCTGTGTAGAATCTTGAGGAGTTAAGGCGGGGTACTTGTTTGAGATTACTCGCGTTTGCCATTGTACTTCGCCAGAAGCAGGAAATTCCAAGATTTTTGATTGAAGGACGTTTTCATTCCCAGGACAAAAAGGGCAGGTTTCCAAGTCTTTCGGGGAAATATTTTCTATCGGTTTCTTAGTTTGAAAATCATGGGGACGCTTCCTACGACTAGGAGCATAAATGACCCATTCTCCTGTAGCAAGATTTAGCCGCATCTGACTCGATGACATGAGCTTTTCCTATTATTCAACCACGAGTTTTTTCTACTGTATAATCATCATGCTCCATCATCATCATAAAACCCATGGCCCGACCCGATCGATCTGCTTTGAAAGCTTGAAATAGATTAATCGCTATGTTTCTGGTACTCTGCATCCTAGATGCTACGCTAGCGATCGTTGCGGGGGATATGTGGGGCATTGGTCGCATTTTACTAACAATTATAGTGATGTACTTTGTTCTACAGGGAAAAAAATGGGCAAAATGGCTCCTGATGGGTATCTGTAGTTTGCTGGTTGTCATTCTAATTGCAATGGTGCTTGCACTAAGTTCAAAGCTCTCCAGCGCCCTGATTGTTGGAAGTTTGATCGTGGCCATTCTCAGTGCCATTATTGCGATCTATATGGCCAGCAACAAAGATTTAAATCGTTATTTCTTCAATAAAAGGCAAGCTTATTCTCAATAGCCTCATTGATGAATTGATGAATTGCCTTGTTTTAATCTCAAGTGGTACTTCAATTTGATTTTCACTGCTAATTTTATCGAGCCATTTTTATTGTTTTTAGAGATTTTTTAGCATTTAACACAACAACAGTAATACTAAACTTGTATAATTATGTTAGATGGTTTCTAGAAACATCTAAACATGAGTAACTCCAAACAACCTAAATGTCATTTATTAGGTATCCGAATCGACAGCGATTTTAAGAAACGTCTTGAAAAAGCTGCAAATGAAAAACAATTGCCTCCATCATCTTGGGCGAGAATGATTTTGTCCGAGGAGATTATGCGGCAAGAAAATAGGATCGCGTAGATATTGAATAATGAAAAAAAATAGCCCTTTGATGATGACACATCAAGGAGCAGTAACAACTGTTGTCTGGATCTTACTCATCAGTTATCTTTCTCCAACTCAACCTCTGAGTAGTTTAGAAGATTTGCCTTTGAACTTACAAATTAGCCCTCACAGAAGGTGGTTTAAGCGATCGCCTCAGATGGCGGCAGTTAATCTAACATTGTCAAGATAAGATTACGCTAACTTCCTTCTATTTATTGTTTATCGTTGTTCAGGGCTCGCTCGAAACCATAGATGATTAGGGCAGCAAGAATTGCCAACCAAAACCAAAGTCGAGGTGGTTCACTGAAGATAACGATGATTAAAACGACGAACCCAGAGATCGTCCACCACTTCAACCACTGCTGCCACCAAACTTTCATAATTCCTCCCCTATATATTTTTTATCATTGTAGTGTGTTTTTGTAGTATAAATCTATTGGCGATCTACTATCGTTAATTAACACCGCTAATAACCTAGCAGTCGAATCCAAACATAGTAGAATTAAGCACTTGTTAACATCAATCTATGGTTTGTAGGCGATCGATTCGACCGTCGCGTTATCTTAAATCTGGAGGTCTATGTGGGTATCAAATTCATAATTATCACCATTCTGATGTTTTGCTTGGGACAAATTATCCAGGCGATTTCAATAGCAACGCTGATCGGAGTATTGTGGAAACTCTTTCATTCAGCTCCACGAATTGGGAAAACATCCCGTTTCTGGCACGGATTTAGGATCTTGAACATAGCGCTAATATTTTTACTGATCAATTGTCTCTTGCAGATTGGAGTTTGGGCTGCTAGTTTTATCTTAGCTGGGCAATTTTCCAATTATCAGGAGGCATTTTATCACTCCGCCGTTAACTTTGCTTCACTAGGATATGGTGATATTGTGATGCAACCACCCTGGAGACTTTTAGGAGCGATGGAAGCGATTAGCGGTATTCTAATGTTGGGTTTATCGACAGCAACACTGTCCAATATTTTCACTAAACTTTTGCAGTTGCGCAGAAAACAATGACTCATGAGCATTTTCGGGATGAGATGGGTGTTTAACTAGGTATTGAGGGCGATTACCCTCCAGGTACGCTCCGCGATCGCAAAATGCCCCACGCAGATAAAAACCAATATATATATACATACAATATAATACAATGAATATTGGTAACGATAAAAAGCTTGAGCGCTGAAATGTTGCAAAAAATAACAAATTGGCTAGCCAAACAACGTAGTTTTTTCTTCTCGGTAGTCCTATGCCTGTAAGGATGCATTGTAGTGGTGTATAAATAGCCAGATCGCCCCAATATGATTCTCAAGCTTCTTGGAAAACGAAAGCGTTTTACGGACTAAGCGAGAAATTCTCTGACGCATCGTACAGTTAAAACGCTCGATATAGCTGGTCTTCCCCGTTTCCTTTCCCACGGATTTGTGACGTTTCTTCGGGAAAATGCAACCATAGGCATCCCAGAAGTCTGTATAAGCAACCGCACACTGACGATACACACTCGGCAAAGAAGCCCATAATTGACGAGCACCTTCTTCAGAGCGGTCGCCCACATGAACGCCGACGATTTCACGGGTGGCAACATCCAGTGCGAGCCATATCCACTGCTTGTTTCCCTTGTCGTTAACAAAAGACCACATTTCATCGCATTGGATGGTCAACCGGCCTTTTTTTTTGGGCGATACATTGACTTGGCGTGGAACAGACTCATAAATCCGATTCACGTAATCCTGAAGCCAGCTTTCGGAAACGTTGCAGACCCGGGCAATCCCAGCTAACGGTATCTTTTCGAGCAGCAGCTTATCCACAAGGTCTTTGGTCGTTTGGTCAATCCGCTTTTGTTTAGGGTCTTGCACGAACTGACGCCCACAGGATCTGCATTTGTGATTTTGCTTGCCATTATGGATTCGACCATTTTTAACGACTTTGTCGGAATCGCAACTGGGGCAGAGGATTGTTGACATCGAGAATCTCAGAAAACGAACTTACCTCTATCCTTACATCTGGAGGACTACCTAAAAGATTACTGTGATTGCGATCGATTGATGGCAGAACATGAAAGAAAAAAATATTTTTCTTTCGATCAATTTTTCAGTGAATTTTGGGAACAATCAGACAGGAAGTCAATCAATCTTCATCTAAACCTTGAGCATTTAAGGATTTTTATCTATGGGAAATCCCATCATTATTTTGTGGTTACAGTTAAAAACAGGAACAACAAACCTCTGGTTTATCCTAGGTTTAATACTTTGCGCTTGCTTCACTAATACCCTGGAAGTTTCAGCACAAATTACCCCAGATAGCACTCTGAACAATAATTCTGTAGTGCTTCCTGACGACAATGTAAACTTAGTTGAGATTACTGAGGGAACAACCACAGGAAATAATCTTTTCCATAGTTTTCAAGAATTTTCCGTTCCTGACGGTCAAACAGCCTTCTTTGATAATGGATTGACGATTGAAAATATTTTTAGTCGTGTTACTGGTGGCTCAGTTTCGAATATTGACGGAATAATTCGCGCTAATGGTGCAGCTAATCTGTTTTTAATTAATCCCAACGGGATAATCTTTGGTGAGAATGCTACTCTAAATATTGGTGGTTCATTTATTAGTAGTACTGCCAACAGCATTCAATTTAGTGATGGGAGTTTCTATAGTGCAGTAGATCCCCAAGCACCATCCTTACTAGAAGTTAATATTCCCATTGGTTTGCAATATGGTTCTGGGGCAGGCAATATTGTTGTTGAAGGCATAGGAAATAATACAGGTTTTACCGACCCTAGTGTTAATAATTACTCTCTAATTAAAGATTTCCGTCCTTCAGGATTACAGGTAAGTGAAGGTAAAACTTTGGCTTTAATTGGCGGAAATATTGCTTTGGATGGGGGCAATCTTACCGCAGGCGAAGGACATATTGAACTAGGTAGTGTTCAAGAAGGTTTGGTCAAACTGAATCGCAACAACAATATTTGGACGTTTGACTATCAAGAAGTAGCTGGATTCCAAGATCTTGCTTTAGTTAATGCTGCTTCAGTAGAAGTTAGTGGTAATAGCAGTGGTACGGTAAATGTGCAAGGAAAAAATATAACCTTAACAGATGCTTCCGCTATTCTGTCTAACACTTCAGGAGATGGTACACCAGGAAATATAACTCTGAATGGGACGGAATCTGTTCAGGTGACAGGAGTATCGCAAAGTAATATACCTTTTGTTAGTTATGTTTCTACTGGTACGACCACAGGCTCTACAGGAGAAGGGGCAGATTTAAATATTAATACTAGATACTTATTAGTAGCAGGTGGTGCGCAGGTAGATAGTCCAGTTTTTGGCAGTGGTCAAGGTGGAACATTAGATGTTAACGCCGAACGAGTAGAGTTAATATCGGGTTCCCGTTTAGCTGGACCTAGTGGTCTTTTTGCTCCTATTGTGCCAGGAGCGACTGGTGATGGGGGAGATATTAATTTAGCAGCAGATAGTTTGTTGGTAGCGGGAGGAGCCCAGGCATCTACCCTTTCAGTTAGTAGCAGTCAAGCAGGGGATTTTAATATTAAGGCGCAAGATATTGAGCTTAATGGGACTTCTCCTAATGGCTCTCCTAGTGGTTTGTTTAGTAATAGCTTCTTAGGCAATGGTGATGGGGGAAATGTCAACATTGAAACTGATAGTTTGGCCTTGATAGATGGGGCTAATATTGGTTCTACCGTGGGTGGAACTGGAACAGCAGGAAGTATCACGATTAAAGCCAATACTATTGAATTAGTTAACCCTGCTCCTTTGGAAAGACCCAGTTCAATTGCTGCTTCTGTTCTAGAAGGAGCGACAGGAATTGGTGGAGATATCACGATTGAGACTGATAGCTTAAACCTTAATGATGGAACCCAGATTAACTCTCTTGTATCGGGTACTGGGGATGGGGGAAATGTCTCCATTACAGCTAGTGAAATTAATTTGAATGGATATTCTTCGATTGCGGATCGACCTAGTGGTTTATTTACAATCGTTAATCCAGGGGTGACAGGGAATAGTGGGAATGTGACGGTAACCACTGATAATTTACGAGTCTCGGAAGGGGCGCAAATTTCTGTCGCTACTGGTGGCTTTGGTTCGGCAGGTGATCTGACGTTAACCGTCTCGGACTCAGTAGAATTGACTGGAAATGCGATCGCGGCAGGCGGTGGGAGTAGTGGTTTATTTTCTAGTGCGGTTTTTGGTGACGGCAATGGGGGCAATCTAGATTTAACAACAGATCAATTAATCATTAAAGGTGGCGCAACTATTAGTGCCAGTAATTTCTTAAGTACCAATGCAGGTGTACCACCAGGAACGGGTCAAGCAGGAAATATTAATATTAATACCGATACTATAGAACTTGATGGAGTGGACGCAGATACTCCCGCAAGTATTACTGCTTCGACTTTTGCTGGTGGGGGAGGCAATATTGTACTTAACAGCAACAAGATTACCGCAACAAATGGTAGTCAGATTACTTCTGAAACTCAAGGCGACGGCGACGGTGGCAATATCGAGTTGACCGCAGATACTTTAGAACTAAATAGTGGCGGGCATTTTAGCACTAATACCGCAGCAGGTGGTAATGCAGGAAGTATCAATTTAACAATCGATCAGGCTGATTTTAATGGTACTGGTAGTGGTGTAAAAAGTGAAGTTGAAGATACGTCAACGGGTGACGGAGGCAGTATTGCGATCGCCACTAATGAATTCAGTTTAAGTAATCAAGGACAAGTATCGGTTAATAGTACAGGATTCGGTCAAGCGGGAGATATTGCGATCGCTTCTGACTCTTTAAATCTTAATGAAGGTCAGATTACCGCTACTTCTACTCAAACTGGAGGTGGTGAGATTAATCTGGCTATAGATTCCTTATCTCTAGATAACAATAGTTTAATCAGTACCAGTGTTCTCGATGGTACGGGTGACGGTGGCAGCATTACTTTAGATGTTGATTCAGATATTGCTCTAATTAATGCAAGTCAGATTAGTTCTGAAACCAGAGGGACAGGTGATGGAGGAAATATCGAGCTTACAGCAGATACTTTAGAACTAAGCAGTGGCGGACAATTTAGCACTAATACCGCAGCAGGTGGTAATGCAGGAAGTATCAATTTAACAATCGATACGGCTAACTTGAGTGATTCTGCTAGTGGTGTAAAGAGCGAAGTTGAAGATACGTCAACGGGTGACGGAGGCAGTATTGCGATCTCTGCCAATGAATTTAATTTAAATAATCAAGCTCAAGTCTCTGTTAATAGCACGGGATTAGGTCAAGCGGGAAATATTGCGATCGCTTCTGACTCTTTAAATCTTAATGAAGGTCAGATTACCGCTACTTCTACTCAAACTGGAGGTGGTGAGATTAATCTGGCTATAGATTCCTTATCTCTAGATAACAATAGTTTAATCAGTACCAGTGTTCTTGATGGTACGGGTGACGGTGGCAGCATTACTTTAGATGTTGATTCAGATATTGCTCTAATTAATGCAAGTCAGATTAGTTCTGAAACCAGAGGGACAGGTGATGGAGGAAATATCGAGCTTACAGCAGATACTTTAGAACTAAGCAGTGGCGGACAATTTAGCACTAATACCGCAGCAGGTGGTAATGCAGGAAGTATCAATTTAACAATCGATACGGCTAACTTGAGTGATTCTGCTAGTGGTGTAAAGAGCGAAGTTGAAGATACGTCAACGGGTGACGGAGGCAGTA
>CALNYB010000035.1:0-7380 GCA_942490675.1 Cyanobacteriota bacterium
AGTAACCATTGAGCATTGAAGCAATTTCTACGAACTGTGCAACAAAATCTGTTGAATGCGAGCAAGAAACAGGGCGAAATGTTTTAAAAATAAAAATCCCTAAAGCCCGCGGCTTCACCTTTTTAAAGTTAAATGAAGAAATTGCTCAGTTAGCTATAGAGCGTGATATTAACTTTCTTGATTATAGGTATGTTGAGGGTTACGAGGCTATTTGGTCGCAAGAACATGATGTAGTTGAGTGTGAAGTGGAGTTACCTCAAAGAGGGTTTCCTTTTGAACGTATGTTCCGAAGGAATGAAGATGCCTCTGAAACTGGAAAGCTATACATTGATACACACCTACCTGATATTAAAGTAGAATTATCTGAAGTAACAGATGAGTTTCATCTGTTAGATCTATATAAGGACACAGGCCGTCCCCGTCCAATAATGAGTGTAGACAAATTTGATAGAAGAAAGAGTTGGTCTACTAGTCTGAAAGTGACAGGAATGGAAGTTACTAACCACGATAAAGCAAAAGAGGTCATTGAGACTATTTTTGCATCAATCTGCTTCCAGTTTGACTGCAAGACAAACCTTCCTTTAATGCTTGCTGTAGAACGAAATTACTCTAGGGTAAAAACTGATAAGTCGTCTACAGAGAATCTTGAGCTAACCGCTGTAAACCAAAAATATGATAGTGAAGCATTGTCACTATACTGGTATGCACAATCTGCTCTTGGTATGCCTTTGTTACAATATTTAGCTTTATATCAAGTTATTGAATTTTATTATCCAATATATTCTGAGCTGGCCGCTCAGAAGAAAGTTGCGAATACCCTCAAAGACCCATGTTTTAATTCTCACAATGAAAAAGATATCGCTAGAATTTTTAATATTGTTAAAACTGCTTCGTCTACTAGGTCAGAACTGTCTCAACTTGAATCTACTTTCAAAGAATGTGTTGATGTAAGTTTACTTCGTGACTGGTTAAAGTCTGAAAGTAAAAGAGAAGAGTATTTTCGATCAAAAAATGCCGTTAAGTTATCTGAATACAAGGTTAATTCAAACTTTAAAGACGATGATTTACTAAGGCAGGTATGGCAAAGGTTTTATAACATTCGATGCCGTATAGTCCATACAAAAGGAGCTGAGGGAGAATTAGAAGTACTTCACCCTCAAAGTAAAGAGGTTAAGTATTTGGAGTACGATATTGAGCTAGCTAATTTTTTAGCGCACCGAGTATTAATTTCATCTAGTAAGCCTATAAATGCGGCATAACAAGCTGTTAAACAAGGACAAAATACAGTTGGCTTTTGCTCCTTCGTCGCTTGTTTTAGCCAACTATATTTAGCCTGTTAACAGGGCGTTATGTGTTTCTAACATGAACAAAATTTCCGGCAGAACCTCTTATTTTAAAATATTCTTCCCAACTCTTTGGTTTGGGTTTCTCACGTTTGTATTGGTAGCTTCATTTTTGTCGGAAAACTTAGAGCAACCACTATTTTTGCTCGGGGTAGTGGCATTTATGAGCACTGCTGGATATCTAATGTTTAAAAAAATGGTGTGGGACTTGGCAGATGAGGTTTACGATAATGGAGACTCGTTAATCTTCCGAAAAGGGAGTAAGGAACAGGTCGTTCACCTTAATTCTACTTTGTCACATTAGAATATGAATTATATTCTTGATATTATAGATATTTAATGTATAGTGTCAGGTATGAATAAACAAAAAAAAACAGGCTGCAATATCTTCAACAGCCCAGTGACCTAAATGTAAAAAAGAAATTTTCTGCTAATGTCCCTCCATGCGGGCGGTTGAGAGATATATCATGTCGGTTCGTGTCGTATCATGATAGATTTTCGTCATTTTTTAAAACTAAAACGCGTAGCGTGAGTCAACAAGCGAGCCAGTATCTGAAAGGTCTAACCCAGACCAGGAAGAAAAATATGGAGCGAATGGCCGAAAAAATACCGGAATCCAATGATCAGGCGCTGCAACATTTTATTTCCTGTTCGCCTTGGGATGAACGTCCTGTTATTGACCAGATTGCTCAAGATGCAAACACTCTATTCGAAAACCACCCTGATACGGGCTTTTATATAGACGAAACAGGTTACGTGAAAAAGGGTATCAAGTCAGTTGGTGTGAGCCGGCAATGGATTGGCCAATTGGGCAAAGTCGACAACAGTCAGTGTGGTGTTTTTGCCGCTTTGGGTTGTAGGAACCGTGTCACCCCTGTTGATTTCCGGCTGTATCTGCCCAAGGTTTGGACAGACGACAAGGAACGTTGTCTAGCTGCCGGGATCCCTGAAGAGAAAATTGTTTTCAAACGCAAACATGACTTGGCTCTTGAGATGGTAGCTCATGCACGCTCTCTTGGCACACATTTTAACTGGGTTGGCTGTGACGGTTTGTATGGTGAAGATCCTGATTTCCTTCGATCCTTGGATGACATGGGAGAGGTGTTCCTTGCAGATGTGCATAAAGATCAACGTATTTACCCGATCAATCCTGATCCTGTTGTTCCGTCGCCACAAAACAAAAGAGGGAGAAAACCATCTTTGCTCAAAGCACAAACGGCAGCAGTTAGAGTTGACAAGTGGGTTGCGGAGCAAGCGAAAGATGACTGGCAGCGTCTGGCTCTACGAAAATCGACCAAAGGCAAGTTGATTGTTGACGTTTTACATAAACTGGTTTGGCTCTGGGATGGCAAAGAGAACAAGCCCCACCTGTGGCATCTCATTGTCCGACGTGAATTGAAATCACCCAAAAAATTGAAATATAGCCTGAGTAATGCCACGTTCGACACGTCGACAGACCGATTAGCCTATATGCAGGCTCAGCGGTTCTGGATCGAACGGTCATTTCAGGATGCAAAGAATCAGTGCGGCATGTCCGACTATCAGGTTCGTAGTTGGAGAAGTTGGCATCACCATATGGCTATGGTATTGCTTGTTATGCTCTTTTTCCTTGAAGAACGGCTACTCCACAAGGAGGATTGTCAACTGTTGAGTTGTGGTGATATTATCGTATTGCTATGTCATTACCTTCCTCGTCGGGATATTTCAGAAGAGGAGATCTTTCAACAAATGCAAGTAAGGCACGAAAAAAGGCAGGCATCTATTGATTGGAGTTACAAAAAACAACGTGCAGAAGACCTTTTACAGGATGCTGGCTAATGTGACAAAGTAGAATTAAGGATATTATTAATATCGATTACTCTCACCTGGGTTCCCCAGAGCGAGTTGTTGTGCATGTACGTAGTACTACAGGGCCTATTGGTAAGGAACTGGCATTTTGTCTACCAATGCGGCTTAATTTCTTTTCGAAAAGTCCTCTCGTTAGAAATCTCATAGAGAGAGCTGATGAAGCAAGAAACACATAACAAACGCATGCAGTCGGACATTTTGCTCGCTACGCGCGCAAAATACCGCTGATGCGAAGCGTTATGTCATTAAAATATGAATGAATTAATAATAAAAAACAAAGAATGGATATTTTCTGGGATTGGAGTATTTATAATAAGCTCATCAATTGCTCTGATTGTTTGGATAATATTATCTTCATTCAAACATATTAGGCAATCGAGAGACAAGGCTGAAGGTCGAGTAGATAAATTTGTAAATGACTTTAGAAGCTTATATAAAAACGATGAGATCAAACTTGAAATATTGATTCCAGCTGGAATCAACCTGTTAAAAAACGATAAAGAGATCAAATTAGCATTCGAAACCCTCATGAAGGTAATTCCTAAGCACCCATTAAGGAATTGGAAGGCCAAAGTTGAAGAGACAGGATATCAAAGGTTTTTTAGATATGTTGCAAATTCTGGACAGCCTTTGAACAAGTATTCGATAGACATATTCTTGGAAGAATGTAAAAACCAATCTGAAATTGATGATGATAAACCTCATAACTTCATTAAAAACATACTTTCAAAATATCGTGATATAACTAAAGCATCAAAACCTAGTTTTCGAACGATATGGAAGGGTCCAGTATGGAGTAAAATAATCGCGACTTGCATTTTAGCTATGTTTGGCATTGTATGGGTTACTATTAATGATAATGACACTAAAAATTTAAAGTCAAATCAAACTGCTACTGTTACAGAAAATGATATTCATGACTACCAATCTTTTATCATTAAAAAACATCTGCTCCCTAATACTAAAAAAATACCAATCCTTGATAATAATATTTATGTCGGTTGGTATTATTCCTCTTTTATGGTTGGGGGAGTGAATCTAAAAGGTATAAAAATAGCTGGAAGATCTGAAGAAGCAGAACCTCTTAAATTATCAGGCTACCAACTTAAGCCGGGACAGGAAGTAAATTCAAAGGGTTACTCTTGACATGTCTTCTCGGCTTACGAGGCAGGGGCAACTCGCCCATTTGGTGTAGCAACCATTCAAATAAGTCCGGTGGCTTTTCATCAAACAATCGTTGCGCTGCTGTGCTGCCATCTGAGCGTGTTATGAAATAATTATGCATAACGGTAAGTGCCTTGAGTCGTTTTGAACTCAATCCTCTATGGTTATGATAAATTTGGGACAAGAACCCGTTACGTCCTTCGACAGCTGAGGAAGCTCGATGAAATTTTCCCACCATTTCCTGAGCCCAATTTTGCCAAAAAAGAATCTCATCCTCGCTGAATGTTCCGGTCAAGGCATGCGTGTAAAAGATGACCAAGGCTTCTTGATATGCTTTTTCATATTCTTTTCGGAGGGTTGGGTTCTTGGTTTTTTTTGCCTGATTGTGCCAATACACCGTAGGCAAAAGAGAGAACATTGCCCAATCCAGCAACACCTTGCTCCTCTTCCCCTGCTCTACTATCAGGTTGGTGAGCACATACAACCACCAAAAATCAATTGAGGGCACCAACTCTTTTATTTGATTCTTAAATTTCTTCATCACGCCGGTATTGTCGTTAATACCGTGTTTGCAGGCCTGCGCTTCAATATCCTCGGCTTGCTCTCGCAGCTCTTTTGCAACGTTTGCAGAATCTTGCGGTTTATTGTCGTCCAGCTTGAACGGATGTACCGTTTTTGATATTTTCCTTATTGTTCCACGGTAGTTATCCAGGTCTTGCGTAGCTGCTCGGTCTTGAGCTTGGGCTTCTTCGACCTGCTCCACTTTGGACGCCAAAATTGCTTTGCTTGCTCCTCTTTTTTCAGCTTTTTCAAGGCTTGACTCACATTTATCCAACTGTCTTTTGGTCGTGCCCTTACGGCGACCTAAAGTTGAGCCCATCCATTTGCTGATATCATGCAGGCCGTGAAAAATATCAGCGTTGTGATCACATTCAAGCCCGACCAAAGCCAACTTTATTAACGCTTTAGCGCGATCAGATACCATCAGATGAACGTTTACGCCTAACTGCTCAAGACGCGGTTCCAGCATTTTAAACCAGGTATCGAAACTTCTGTCGTCAGCCATATCCTCTAAAATTAAATAACCCGATGACAGGTCCATGAATACCAGGATGAGTGCATTGCCGAAAAATGTTTCGTCCGCCGCACCGATCACCTCTTTGAATGCATCTTTATAATTTTGTTCAACTTCTTTTTGGAACCTGATAATTGAATCCTGAAGCTGAGTGAGTCTGGTTTGGATAGGCGTGGGGGATACCCCGATATGCGTATCGAGTCGAAGCATCTTGAAATATCGGGAAAGGGTGCCCGCACCTATTCCCTGTTCCACACCAAATATCAATAAGGTGGCAAAAAAATGCATGCGGATCCACTCGTACCCCTCTTGATGTTCCCAAAGAGCCGATTCTGGATGGACATTTCTCCTCTGAATCCCTTTGGCTTGTCGGAAGGCACTGCTTTTGCTCGTATTTGCTTCCTTTGCCAATTCTCTGTAGGTCAGTTTGTCTGACTTCCCCAGAGTTGCGAAAATTCTGCCACCGATAGATCGTATTTTTTCCGTTAATGCTTTCATAACGGAAATATGCTAATTTCTTACGAGTAGTTAAAGTGTTTTTTGAATAAAATTATTTTCCATCGACTTCAGGCAATCAAAAACGATATTTCAGATGATAGTTTTTTGAGACGAAGTTAATTTTGTCCCGGCTTAAGTTGGTAGCCAATTATCAAGAATAAAATATAACAATCCAGTTCTTACTCAGTTTGAAGATCCCATTATTATAATTGATAGTATTAACGACAAACCGTACATAGAATTTGAATACAAAGATGAATTTTATACTATTCTTATCGATATTGAAATTGTTACATTAGAAAAATTTAATTATTACTTTTCTCTTAAAAGGATTGAAAAACCAAGCATGTTTTTATTAAGTTATAGTGATATCCAAACCGAAAAGAATTAAAATGGTCTAATCTGATTACATAACCCTTCACTTGTGCCGACCAAAAAAGCCGGGCGGCACAGTTCAACCGTTAGCCACAATAAAATAATTGAAGAACTAATCTTATGCCTACAAACTTAGATACATTTAAAAAAGATCTTGAACGACTTATAGTATCTGGTGACTCACTCCATATGGCAATTCAATATGAATGCTCGCCAGAACAATTTAAGGATCAGTTGGGAGACAAGCTTGATGAGTATGTAAAAAATCTTCCTAATTTTTCAACCGACTACCAAGCATGGTACTCTGAAGCCAAGGCCTTGATAAAGCAGTTATTACCAGATCGACTTGATGATTTTTCGAGACATTATGAAAAGCCAAAATCAAGAAAAGAAATAGACTTTGAAAATTATCGAATCGAAGATTGTCTGCAAGGTTTAACAAGTTCTCTAAGGGGGGTTAAAAAAGTAGGACCCGAAGGAGGAATACCTCATCTTAGGCAACAAATTGCTATTCTAAAGGCAGTTGATAAAAGATTTGAAAGTTCACTATTTGACATTCGTCAACTAGTTCAGGCTGATCTATTTGATTCCGAACTTGATGCTGCAAAAGAACTTATTAAAAAAGGTTTTCTACGTGGTGCAGGTGCTATTGCCGGTGTAGTGTTAGAAAAACATCTGGCACAAGTTGCGGTAAACCATGATATCAAAACCAGAAAAAAGCACCCCACAATAAGTGACTTTAATGATCTACTCAAGAATGGAGGTGTATTGGATGTACCGTCTTGGAGGCAAATTCAACGTCTCGGTGATATACGTAATTTATGCGACCATAATAAAGACAGGGAACCAACAAAAGAAGAAACTTCAGAATTAGTTGATGGAGTAGAAAAATTTACAAAGACCTTATTCTAAAATGAACGAGTACAGACGTTGGTAAAGAAATAATGGCTAACAAATGCATAAACACCGACATTTTCCGCGCCGCTACGCTCTGCGAAAAATGCGGGTTATGCCGGCGTTAGGAGCGGCAGGAATTCCTATGGGTGCATCCGCAGTTTGAGACGGAGTATTAATGGG
>CALNYB010000036.1:0-26544 GCA_942490675.1 Cyanobacteriota bacterium
TAAGGAAGCAGCATCTAAATCTTTGAGAGTACGTAGACGATTCTTCTTCCCATCTGTTTGAGATTTAGCCAAAATATCTTTGACTAATAAATTTAGGACATCAAGAGCATCATCAATGGCAATTGCTTCCATGACATACGCCCAAGCCACCAAAGTAGCAATTCTTCTTTCAGTAGACATTCTAACTATAGCTTGCGCTCTGAGGGTAAAAGCTGTTTTAGAAAGAGCCTTGAAGCGAATGGGTGGAATATTCCCTACGTCTAACTGATTAATGCCTAAAGCGCGAATTGTAACTAAGCGATTCAAGGCATTAACTAAACTGGGCGCACTTTTCCTAGTAGGTGATTTTCTGAGTTGTTCTAGGGGAGTCGCTCTAACTTTTTCTCCGACAACAATCAGTGCTTCTAGATTCTCTATTTGTTTGGTAGAGGGAAGTTTCGAGAGTGTTTCCCAAGTGCGATTGGCTACTCTTTCTCTCACTGCTGATATCAGTCGAGATAATACCGTTACCCCTGGTAGTAAGGTTTTCTGTTCGACTAATCTAGCGGTGGTTAAATCGAACATCATGGAAGGACTTTCCCCTCCAATCCAAGCCCTTTGGTATAACCAACGAACTAAACGCCAGTGTGCTGGCTGCTCGCTGAAATCACGATAACCGTAATGTTTTTTGATGGCTTGAGCGTGTACCCAATGAGTTGTTGGACGAGATAGATAATTTGGCAAACACTCCACATCTACTATCTCTAATTGGGATGCCAGATAGTTAACCACCCCTTGAGGAACATCAATGGGATTAATTAGAAATGTTCCCAAAAAGCGAACCGTACATAATTGGATAGCAAAACCCAGTCGATTATAGTCACCACGACGTTTTTGGACTAAGTGTTTGGCTGTATCGTCAAGATGGAAGTAGTGACCTAATTGAATCGAAGTCGGTTCGCCAATATAACGTCCATAACTATGTTGTTGTTCTTTACTAAGAAAGCGAGATGACACAAGGAAAAAGGCTCGTAATGTATCATTAAAACTATAGTCTATTTGGGACAGGAAAAAGTAACGACACCGTAAGGGTTTGAGCCACCTGTGGACAGAGAGGTTTAAATGGTACAGAAGGTAGCTATTTATTGCCGAGTTTCGACTACTGACCAATCTTGTTCTCGTCAGGAACGAGATTTATTGGAGTATGCCCAACAAGCTGGTTACGAAGTAGTTGGCGTGTGGAAAGAAACGGCTTCGGGAAGTAAAAATAATCGCACTGAAAGAAAGCAAGTAATAAGTTTAGCTCAGGCTCATAAAATAGATGGGGTATTAGTTACAGAATTAACTCGTTGGGGTCGTTCAACTATTGACCTGATAACTACTCTACAAGATTTGGCTCATTGGGGAGTATCGGTGATAGCTACGACGGGACTTCAGTTTGATTTGACCACTCCTCAAGGAAAATTAATTGCTTCTGTGATGTCTTCTCTAGCTGAATTTGAAAGGGATTTAGTCAGAGAAAGAGTGCGTTCGGGATTAGCTGCTGCTAAAGCTAAGGGCAAAAAATTAGGTCGTCAACCAGGACAAAGGATTAAAGCCGATAAATATACGCCTCAAGTTTTGCAGATGGTAGGTGAGGGTCATTCCTATCGCCGAATAGCTCAGTCACTTCATCTGAGTAAGACAACAGTGAATGAGATTGTCAAACGTCAGAGACACGCCAATATAAACCTCTAGTTCATCCTCAACCATGACGAATTCAAAAACCATCTATCAACTGAAAATTAGTCTCAGAGATATTAGACCTCCAATTTGGCGACGAGTCCAAGTACAAAGCTCAACAACTCTTTCAGATTTGCACCTTATGATTCAGGCAGCAATGGGTTGGTACAACTGTCACCTACACTCCTTTTCCATTCAGGGAATTGAATATGGCAAGCCCGAACCTGATTATGGGTTGGATCTAAGAGATGAAAATAAAGCGAAACTCAGTTCCGTCATTAAACAAGAAAAATCAAAGTTCTCTTATATCTATGATTTTGGAGATAGCTGGGAACACTCCATTTTAGTTGAGAAGATTTTGCCCAAAGAACCAAAAGTTTCTTATCCTTTATGTATCAAAGCTAAACGAGCCTGTCCTCCCGAAGATTGTGGTGGTGCTTGGGGATATATGGAATTTTTGGAAGCGATGCAAGATCCGAATCATCCCGAACATGAGAATTTTCAGGAATGGATAGAAGGAAATTTTAACTCTGAATTTTACGACCTTCAGGAGATTAATCAACGGTTAGCTGACTTTGAAAGCTTGGCACAGCAATACTTGTAGCCTTAGCGTAAGTTTCTGTACAGTTGCTACTCAAACCCCAAATCAAACTGCTAACAACAAAGCTCTTGAGTAAAGGCAGACAGAGATCATACTTCCCGATCTGCTTGAACTAATTAATGTAACTTTTTGCACAATTGATGCTGAAAGAAGAAAGTTAAATGTATAAGTAATTCTCTATTTTGATTGTGAGATTTAAAGTCTTTCGATAAAGAAATTTACCAAATTCCCGCTAACATTTAAGAAAATATATTATGAGTTCCGAAATCGGAATATTTTAAAGACTGGCTCAATCATTTAAGAGTTCATTTCAGTGGACGTAATTTATTCGCAGTAGGTGAATACTGGTCGGGAAACCCTGATGACCTACACGGTTATATCTCAGCTACCGAAGGAACATTATCGGTATTCGATGTGCCTTTGCACTATCGTTTCTTTTCAGCAAGTAATTCAGGCTCTAGTTACGATATGCGAACTATATTAGATCGCACTCTGATGAAAGAACAACCAGCCAAAGCAGTTACCTTTGTTGATAATCATGATACTCAACCAGGAGAACAATTAGAATCCTGGGTAGAACCTTGGTTCAAACCACTGGCATATGCCATTATTCTTTTGAGAAGAGAAGGTTATCCCTGTATTTTTTATGGTGATTATTATGGCGATCGCTATACAAGGAGCGATGGTTTGGACGCGACCATGTACTCGCACAAATTTTTAATCAACAAATTTCTT
Source organism: Cyanobacteriota bacterium (assembly GCA_942490675.1). Lineage (GTDB taxonomy): Bacteria > Cyanobacteriota > Cyanobacteriia > Cyanobacteriales > Xenococcaceae > Waterburya. Next base: position 3,038 of record CALNYB010000036.1, read on the forward strand.
TTTGCCAGAAAAGCCTATGGTTTTGGGGATCAGCATGACTATTTCGATCACCCTAATACAATTGGCTGGACTCGTTTAGGAAATAACGATCATCCTGGTTCTATGGCTGTTGTCTTAACAAATGGTGGAGATGGTTATAAATGGATGAATATGTTCAGAACTAATGCTCAATATGCAGATATCACAGGTCATGTTGGCAATCTAGTGACAACCAATTCTGACGGTTGGGGTCAATTTCCCTGTTTAGGAGGTAAGGTTTCGGTGTGGTTGCAGCAATAAATGATTGATTTTATTCGCACATAAAGGGGTGACTCTTCGGCTTAGTTCGACAGTTTTACCCCATAAAAAAAATATGACAGTTGATCGGGATGTTTTCAATCCAGTGTCAGTAGCATTTTTAGCTACTGGAAGAAATCATGCTATCCGACTGTAACCAAATCACTCGCCGATTCTTGAGTAGAGATAAATTACATGGCGATCGTCCGTGTTCCGATTGACGGAATTATGGGAAGTTCAGAATTAATTCCCCAAAACTATTATTATCTCTAATTAAATAAATATATTCCATAACAACAACAACAAGAGCCTTTTGGCTCTATTTTAAGCTGTTATATAAAAGCTTGATTTAGTGTTTACACATCATGTATTGTATTTACATGAAGGTACAAAAAGGGCAATTAGACAACGGCAAAACAATCTGGTTAGTGTTGGATGATAACTATCTACATATCGAACCAATATCAAAGTATTTACGTTACCTCGACAGCCTAGAACGTTCTCTCAACACTATCTCTGGATACGCTCGAAATCTAAAGCTTTACTTTGAATACCTTAAAGAAAATTCTCTAGATTGGCAGACAGTCAATTTAGAGCAAAGAGCAGAGTTTATTCACTGGCTTAGAAATCCACAACCAGGAACTATTCCAATTCGTCCACAACAAGCCAAAAGGTCGGAGAAAACGATTAATCATGCTTTGACTACTGTTGCCTCTTTCTATGAGTTTCATGTGCGTTTAGGAACGACTGAGGGCGTTGAAAACTATCGTTATGTAACTCAAAAAGGAAGCAAGTACAAACCTTTTCTGCATCACATCAGCAAAGGCAATCAAATTAAAACCAAATTACTCAAAGTTAAAGAACCATTAACATTTCCTGGCTGCCTTAATGAGGATAAGGTTAAAGCTTTAATTAATGCTTGCAAGCACGTTAGAGATAAGTTCTTAATTTGTCTGCTTTACGAGACAGGAATGCGTATTGGGGAAGCGTTAGGTTTACGTTTAGAAGATTTAGTAACGGGAGGAACTAATGAGATTCATGTAACTAATAGACTAGATAACTTCAACGGAGCTAAAGCTAAAAGTGGAGACAGAATAATCCATGTCAACCAAGAATTAATGAAGTTTTTCTCTGATTATTTAATTGATGAATATCCAGAAGATGTTGACTCCGATTATGTCTTTGTTTCTATCTGGAGTCACAAAGTAGAACCAGGAACACCATTAACTTATTCAGCAGTAGATAGCTTGTTTCGTCGCCTTAGAAAAAAGACTGGTATATATGCCACTGCTCATCTTTTACGACACAGCCATGCGACAAATTTAGTACGAGCAGGATGGGATATGAGCTATGTCCAGAAGCGATTAGGACATAGTGATATCCAAACCACAATTAATACTTATGTTCATCTCTTAGATGATGATTTGAAAGCCGAGTATCAAAAATATTTGTCGCAAAGAAAGATTAATGAATCAGCAATCAAAGAAAAAACAACTGAATAATGAATTAAAACTTATTCAAAATAACTCAGAAGTATTTTGTTATCATTGTGGAGGAAAAAAATATTCTGAACTTGGTATTGTAAAAGAAAAAAAACGTTATTCCTGTAAAGTTTGTCAGCATCAATTTACAGAAGGCTTGCCTTTAAAATATGCAAAATCAAGAGGATTACCATTAGGAGATGACGTTTGGCACGCTAGCGAATTAGGTTTGAAACCTAATGACTATAAAAGCGATTGCCGAATATTTTTTATACATATTCAGCAAGATTGGTTAAAAGAAACTGCCAAAAAGTTTATTAGATATTATGCAACATTCAGAAAGTTTTCTACGCTCAAGGCATATATAAGTACTTTTAATTCTTTTTCAGAATTCATTCAAGAAACACATCCTAATTTAACCTGGGGAACGTTAGATAGAAATGTAATAATTGATTATTATGATTTTCTAAATACACAAGGATTAGGTACGGCGGTTAAACGAATTAGGATAGGTAATTTAAGGCAGTTTTTTGAAACAATTAACCTGAATTCTTGGCAGAAAATACCTCACTATTTAATTAGATTAGAAGATTTCCCAAGACCAAGAAAAATCCAACCTAGATATATTCCTGAAGAGGTACTAGCACAACTTAATCAACATCTTGACTTATTACCAAAATCAGTAATGAGGATGGTTTTAGTAATTCAAGAAACAGGACTTAGAATAAGTGAACTTACTCAGCTACCTATCAATTGTATCAAGCAAGATAATAACGGTGATTGGTTTCTTCAATACCTACAAGGGAAATTGTCTAAAGAGCATACTATTCCAATTTCTCGTATCGTTGCCAAAGTTATTCAAGAACAACAAGAGTATATAAAACAAAATCTCCTGTGTTATAGCTATTTGTTTTGTGCCAATAGACAAGGAGCGCAACCAGGAAATTTCGTGGCAGCCCCATACTTTATGAATCCCAAAAGTTTTATACGTTATTTAAAACTTTTAGCTAAAGAAAAAAACATTTGCGCTCAATCAGGCGAGCTCTGGAATTTTCAATCTCATCAATTTCGTCATACTGTTGGTACTCAAATGATTAATAATGGTGTACCACAACATATTATTCAACGATATTTAGGTCATGAATCTCCTGAAATGACCATGACCTATGCTCATATTCATGACCAGACATTAAAAAAAGAAATAGCTAAATATCACAACAACAAAGTAGTAAATATTGCTGGCGAAACAGTTGAGTCTACCAACCTAGAATTAGACAATAACTTAGACTTACATCTTCTCAAAAAGAAAGTATTAGCTCAAGCATTACCTAACGGTTCATGCGCTAGACCCATAGTATTGGGTGAATGTCCTCATGCTAATGCTTGTCTTACCTGTGGTGATTTTCGCACAACCATTGAGTTCCTAGACCAGCATAAAGCACAGCTAGAAGAAACAGAAAAGCTAGTAAAAAATGCAGAAGAAAAAGGCTGGAAACGTCATGCAGAAATGAACAATAAAGTTAGAGATAATCTCCAGAAAATTATCACTACTTTGTCATCTGGAAATAAAGATGTAGTTTCTGAAGGAGATGAATAGATGAATGGTAAGGAGCAAAGAATAGCTAAGTTAAATGCTGTTCAACAACAAAGAAAACAAGATTGTATTGACCGTACAGAAAAAGCTGTCGATAAACTGTTACAAAATAACGAAAGAGTTTCTTTTGGGGCTATTGCTAGAATTGCTAATGTTAGTGTTAGTTATCTATATAAATATCCAGAAATAAAAGAGCGTATTCAAGATATTCGTGACCAACAAGTAAAGAATGCTAGAAAATTAACTAGACCACAGACCGCTTCAGAGAAGTCCAAACAGGTAATTATCAAGCAATTACGAGAACGAATTAACACTCTTGAATGGGAGAAGAAAGAGTTAAAGAAACAAAATGAAAAAATGACAGGTGAATTGTATCGTCTTGGTACAAAGCTAGATTTATTCGACCGTGTTAATAATCAGACTATTAAGCAAGTCGAAGAAATTAAACTTCTTAAGCTAGAGCTAGAAACTACCAAGGACGAACTGGACATTTGTCAATCAAAATTAATCGAGAATAATCCTCAAGTTACATCCATTCAACAGAAGATTAAAAAGTCTACTAATAACCAAGGAATAGATGCTCAAGTACAAGCTAAACTGTCAGATCTAGGAGTTAGGTTAAATGCTCCGTTCAAGAAAATAATCTCATCTAAAACGCAGCAACAAATTAATAATGCTTTAGGTGCAGTAGAAGAATATTTAGCTGGCAACAAAAAGGTTAAATCTAAAGCTGGATTACTAAGAAAAGCATTAGAGGAAAACTGGACTCCTAACCTGACTGACGAAGAGAGACAATTGTGTCAAGTTAATGATACTTTTTCCGAATGGTATAAGTTGGCTAAAGATCAAGGCATCGTCAAGGCAAGTCAAGGCACTTCTAAAGGCATCTTGGTCTTAGAAACAACTGGCGACTGGACACCTTTAGAAACGATGATTGAAAAAGGATGGTCTTTAGAATATTTGCAGCAAAGAAATTAACGTTAGCTACCGATCGCCTGATAAATTTAATTATGTTGTGTAAGTCGTACACAACGTCAGGTTTATATCTGGCTTATGTTGTAGATGTTGTAGACGACATAATCTGTATAACGGGGAATTAAAAGGAAAGCTGCTGATTAACGAGTGCAGCAAAAACTCAGAAAACCTATGTCACAAGTGAAAAACTAAGTGATAAACCATAGCTTGGATATTCAGAACCCATCTTCCGCACTTCAATATGTAATATAACGCAATCAAGACTAAGGGCCGAATCAGAGAGCCGAATAAACAGTTCCACCAACATCACTAGTAATAAATACTTAGAAAGTCGACCATGTCGTCCAGCTGACTTTTCACGGCATCTCTGAAAGCCCCTTCAAATAAGGGTTTCTCTCCAAGCCTAATTCTCAATAATCTATAGTTAATGATAATGAATGACGAAAGAATTAGGCTTGGAGAATGGAAATTTGGCGATCGCCTGAGAACCGAAAAAGATCCCGTGAAAAGTCAGGTTCAAAGACTTCCGCTATATCTCCTTCTCTGTCGAATACATGAACCATTTTGGGTCTTTGACTCTCTGATTTAGCTGTTTTTAAGAGTTTCTCGACATCTTTGAGAGCTTCGATCCATTTATAAGATTCTTTTTGTTCAATCGTACGTTTTCTAGCTCTGAAAAGTTTTTTCTTCTTTTGTTTCTTAGTTAAATTCTTACTTTCTTCATGGTCTCGATGCCAGAGTTTTTCTGTTAATAATCCTATTGGTTGTCCATTGTCCCCATTAACAGCTAAGGTGCTATGTAGAATTAGTCCATTCCCCCCATTGCCAATTGGTCCATATTCGGCTCTTTTTTCGAGGATTTTCTTATAATCGAGATAGGTTGTATCTCCCACTGCTAATACGATGGGGAGTTCTTTAATCTGCTCTGCTGTTTGAAGATGATAGGGTTGGCACACACTGAAACGGCTAGTTTTCGGATTGGCAAAGAATTCATAAGCTCTTTTCAGGTCACTTGCCCTCTCAAAAATTTCTGAGAGTGGCTTGCCATATTTTAACGATAATCTCGATTCGATGAACATCGCCCTTTTGGTTAAACGTTGATCTCCAAAGTCGCATTTTTCCGTTATTGAATTTTTGGTCTGATTCATTCACAAGTCAAAATCTGCTCAATTATTTTGCTCTATCGAGAGCGCAGATTTCTCTAAATGAGTAATTGTTAGCGGATATTGTTACCTAACTTAATTTCTCTTCCAAAAGATGCCGTGAAAAGTCAGGTCTTTGAACAAGTCAGTCAAACCGCCAATACTGGAGTAGTGGTAAGAGCAGCACATAATAGGGCATTATCAGAGTCAAACAGTTATTTATGGGAATGGCTACCATCTCAACCAATCAAGATGGAAGTAGCAGTAGAATTAGCCAAAACCCCAAATCGAAAAGAGCGAACGGCTACTCTGGCAATTAGATATGCACCCATCAAACTTCGCAGTCCTGCCAGAATTAGAGAGCCAGAGTATTTTGAAGTTTATGGAGTATATGCGGTAGAAATTGACCCGCCCGAAGGCTGTGAACCCGTAGAATGGATGATCTTGACCTCCGAACCCGTTACGAATGGGGAACAAGCACAAACCATTTTAAGATGGTACACTTACCGTTGGCGGATTGAAGAATATCATAAAATTTTGAAGTCGGGCTGCAAAGCAGAAAGCTATCGACTCGCTGGAGACAGTATGCAAGTTTTATTAGGGTTTTTAACCCAAATTGCCGCACAATTGTTAAAAATGACTTATCTGAATCGCACTGCTCCTGAAGCAGCAGCATCAGAGGTCTTAAATGAGGTTCAGATTGAGGTTTTGGTTGCCAAAGCTCAAAAACCAGTGACCACAGTAGATTTAACCGTAGCTTGGGCTATAGAAGCTGTAGCCCGTTTGGGAGGTTACTTGAGTCATCGGAGGAAAAGTAATATTGGCATTACAGTGTTATGGCGTGGTTTTTTAGAATTACAATCTTTATGTGAAGGATGGCAATTACGCTCAAATCTTGAGTAAAGCTCTTGTTTATTGGTGTGATTGAGAAATATAATTAGAAATATGTTAGCGAATCATGTTCGCTAACATATTTCTAATTTTGATTACTTCACTATGCCCAATGCCCGACAACAGAAAGATTTAGCGAGTAGGCTCTCTGAACTTAACTTTCTGATTGAACAACTCCAAAAAGACATTAAGGCAATTGAGCAGTCAGGAGAAATTGCTCCTTCTGGTTGTTGGATTGTCCGTTATCAAGCCAAAGGACATCCATGGTGGTCGTTATTGGTATTACAAATGGATGTCCCATGACCCAATTTTTGTCACCAAAAATGGCAATCCCTCTCGTCATCAATATTTAGGGAAAGCTGGGAGTAAAGCTTATTTGAAGGCGGTCGAAGCTTTGTCTCGTCGTGGCCAAATTGAAGCATTGGAGCGAGCAATGAGTACACTTTCAATGGGGTTGTCGGATTTGGTAGAGGAAGCATCGAGATTTGAAAAAGGTTAGCTAACATTGTTACCTAACTTATTCTCCCTTCCAAAGATGCCGTGAAAAGTCAGCTCCAGAAGTAGAACAAATTAAAGAAGATAATTTGAAACGCTACTTGGAAAAAGAATCAAGTATGTCTCATCCCTCGCCGATTAGACAAGCTTATTTGAAGGTCAACAAACGGACATTTGTAGTTGGCTATTTTGCTTCTAAATTTGACCCCGAAGACCGACTATCTGAGATTAAGTATGAAAATGCTCTGTATAAAACCTTAGCTGCTGTGGGTGTAATTGCCGAGCAAAATAATCTTAATCCTAAAAAAATATCATTACAGTTAGCAGTTTTATTGCCCTGGAATGAGTACGAAGATCGGGAGAAATTCTACAACAAGCTCAAAGAGTATTTATCTAATTTTGTTTTTCGAGCTTCTACGTATTCAGTCCAACTAGATAAATTTATCTGTCGTCCTGAAGGTGGTGGGTTAGCTGCTATCCATACCAGGAAAAAAGGCAGGGAATGGCAGCAAGATAAAAAGTTGGGTATTTTAATGTTTGGTCATCGCAATATTACAGCTTTGTGTTTTGAGTATGGAGAGTTGACGGGAGATAGCCCCTTAATTGGATTCTCTAAGCTTCTCGATAATGTTATCGGTAGAACGAGTGGGTTGGATCGAGATCGGATCGCCTCAGCTATTTTTAAAGGATTGGATAGTAACGAAACAGATATCTATCGTTCATCTGATTATGCTCAGTATACTTTTTACCCCGAATGGAACGAGTTTGATGCGATCAAACAGCTAGCTAACGCCAAGGATCAGGATTTACGCTCCCTTGAAATAACTGATGTTTGTCAGGCTATAAAAGTAGCCACAGAAGAGTATTGGACAACGGTAAGTAAGTGGTTGACTAAGGTATTTCCTGCCGATTTAGATGAAGTGGTTATTTCGGGAGGAGCATCCAGGTTTTTAGAACCCGATTTGGAAAAGCATTTCAACTGCGAGCATAAGTATGAAATAAAAGATGGTAGCTATCCTCGCTACACTTACAGACGTATCGGAGGATATCAGCCATATGAAAGCAAAAGACATTTTACTCCTATGGTTTGGGGTGCAGGTTTCGCGTCAGAAATCAAACAAATTTTGGCACTCTCAGGCAAATTTGAAGCAGAAAACTCTTTGTCTTATAGGTTGGTCGATGCCTACGGCTTATTCGACCTTTTAATATCTAAGAATCATCAGAAAGCTAAGAACGCTTCACCCAAAACTGTGAAACAGCAGAGGTCGGTAGCATGAATAAAAGAAAGCGAGTTAGTCTGAGTACCCGCTTGCAGCCTTATTCGGGTACGCTTTTGGCTGAGGTGGTTGAGTGGTTAAACTCTCATGAGAATGACGAGAAGAATAACCTGATTGCTTCGGCGGTGGTTATGGCTTATTTACCCTACGCCAGAGCTAGCCGAGGTGTTGACTCGACTGAGATAGAAAGGTGCTGTTGGGAAACACAAAATCTGCTCGATAAGCATGGGTTCAATCTGCGCCAGTCTTTGCAGGTTTCTCAACCCCAGTGGCATTCAACCGTGATGTATCCAGTAGTTTCGACTCATAATTCAAATAGTCAGCACACTGCCAATAATTCAACCCCTCAACTGGAGCTTGATAATGAGGAATTGATTCCTAAAAGTTTGATTGAAGGAGAAGATAAGGGCGACGATGATTTATTTGCTGATGATGAGTTTGGGTAGATTGTCAAAAAACAACTATTCAATCTGAGTGTTTTTTCTATTTCCAATCATTAATATGTAAGTTAATGTTGCTGAAGTAAGTCAGCAAGTCAGCACCTTAATTAATCAGCAAGCATCACCTATGATTACTGCCTTCATCAATTTAAAGGGAGGCTCGACTAAGAGTAGTAGTGCGGTTCACCTATGTCGTTATCTATTGAATAAAGGCAAAACTGTCGCTTTAGTTGATGCCGACTCCCAAGCCACTAGTTCAACCTGGATTAGTAATTTAGAAGACAACATACCTCGCCCCCAGATTTATCGACTAACCGAACCAGATCCTTTACTAGATGAAATACCAGAGATCGCATCCTCGGCAGATTATGTAGTTATTGATGGTGCTGGGGGATTGGCAGAGGTACAGAGAACGATTTTGTTACTCGCCGATTTGGTATTCATTCCGATTCAGCCTAGTGCGCCCGATATTTCAGCAAGTCATCAAGCAATCAAGGCAGTCAGTAGAGCCAGACAAATTAGAAGTGGCAAACCTTCCGCCTATACATTTCTCTCCCGCGTAGTTCCAAAAACTTTACTCCTAGCAGAAGCCAGAGAAGTGTTATCGGCATATCAAGATGTTCCCCTACTTAAAGCAGAGATACCGCAGCGTCAGGTAGCAGCCGATGTTATGGGACAAGGAGCAACATTATTCGATCTCAAAACTCGTTCTGCTAAGGAAGTAGCTAACTTTTACCGTCAATTATTCGATGAGGCTTTCAACTATGGGTCGTAAAAAATTAACCGATGCTCAAAAGCAGTTTATTGCTGGTGATGACATGAATACTGAATCAAATCAGCAAGTACTTGCTGAAGCAAATACTCAAGTCAGTACTGAAATATCCGCTCACCTCGGAGCGAATCTAAAACAAGAGTTATTCGGCGATCGCAAATCTAAAGAGTCTAGCATTAGATTTACAGTAGACATACCAGAATCATTAAATAAAAGGCTCGCTCAGTTAAGTGTAGATACTGGTAAACCTAAAACTGAGTTGGTCAGAACCATACTCAATCAAGCACTAAGCAGTCTTGATTACTGATTTGCTGAAGTAATTCAGCAAGTGCATACTGATAATAGGCGAATAGGAAATTACAAGGTAGTTGACGAAGTGAATCGTCGTATCGCCCCCAAAACATTTACCTTGACAACACTATACCGAGACGGCGATAGACGACAACTACCCCACCGTTGGGGTTTGGGGTTTTCGGTTTAACACCCCAAAAAAAACCAACAAGCCGTTAGGCTTTCTATTGGAAATTGTAGTAGCTAGAAAAGCTATTACGGGGTTTCCGCCTTTGTATAGCAGACGAGAATTTTGGTCGCTAAGAGATTTTTTGACACCAACTGTCCCAATGAGTGATTATTGGACATTGAATTTAATACCCTCTGTAATGAGCATTTAGCAATAGTTTTAGAAAAAACTGTCCCATTAAAAGGTAAAAGTGGGACACTAGTAAACACTGCTCATCTTTAATTTGCTTCAATTGAATGATAGCGTTACTGATTTTTAGTCAGTTCTACAATTAATAGCGATTGCATCAACTCTTTAATAGTCATGCCTTTCTGTGCTGCCAGCATTTTAGTAGCCCGATGCTGCTGCTCGGATACCTCAAAGGTAATTCGTTTGGTCAGCGCAGACTGAGAAGTATTATCACCACTGCTACGATTTTCTACCCAACTATCGGGATTGTTTGGTTGAGCATTTTTTTGGGGTTTGATACTAAGCCTTGAGGACTTGTTCTTTGGCATGGTGGTTTTTAACTGTGACTAACAATTCTTCGACTACTGCATTGACTTCTGATGCGGCAATGCTTAAAGGTGCTGTTTCTAATACCGTACTACCGATGTTAAGACTTTCAGCGAAAGCAATTCTTTGAGAGATGGCTTTCTCTAATACTGGATAGGGATAATCTTTTAATACTTGGCCCACCTCTTTGGCGATCGCCGTGTTGACTATCTTGCGGTTGATAATAAATCTCGCCTGTAGATCGGGCTTATAGATTTCCGCTTCTTGAATTAGCTCTACTACCGAATGGGCTGCCCAGATATCTAATGGTGATGGCTGGATAGGTATGAGTACCAGATCGACTCCCAAGATTGCCGATCTGGTTAAATCGCTGACTCTCGGCGCACCGTCAATAATCACATAGTCATATCCAGAGGACAATTTATCTATTTCCTTGTGGATTATGGGACGGTCTAAACCGATAACGCTAAAAGGTGCATCGCTTTCTCTTGCCATCGCCCAGTCTCTCGATGAGCCTTGGGGGTCAGCATCAACTAGCATTACTTGGAAATTTCGTAGGGTTAAAGCATGGGCTAAATGCAAAGCGATCGTCGTTTTGCCTGCGCCGCCTTTTTGATTTAAGATGCCGATTTTCATATTGCTTTGGGGCGAATCTTCGCCTCTTTTATACTCAAACATTTGTAATAAGCGCAACTATGTAAATTTGTAATTATGTAAACAAGCAGACGTTAAGTCTAAGCAGTTCTCAATTAGCGACCAGCAAGCGAGCTTTTTTTACATTTTTACATTTTTACATTTGTATGAATGTGATTGTGTAATTGATTGGGCAAAATAGCAGCCTATTTACTGCTATGACTAGTTTTTCAAACTTATTTCAGCCCTAGCTACGTCGATTACCGCACCCACTTCTCTTAAAAAATCCATTCCCAATAAACCATCGGTAAAGCTCGATGCTGGTAGCGAGAGCGCGACTACGGGATAGTTTTCTCGTACCCTACCCAAACAGTTAAACCAAGGGACTGCTACGATCGGCACTTTGATCGCACCGTTGGCTGTAACTATCTTTTTCTTGTCTAAGGGTTGCTTTAAGTTACAACCAATTCGCTGTAGAATTCGCGTTGGTAAAACTGTATAGCTTGCTCCTGTATCTACTAAGAGTCTTACCAGTAGAGGCGTATCTCCACTTTTCCCTACTGCCACCCTGAGCCACAGTACATTCTGCTGTCGATAGCAACGGTAAATCTTTTTGTTGCTCATAGAATGAAGGCTAAGTCTTCAGGTACGCTTCCCATATATTCAATTGCTAGGGGTTGCTCGCCAGCTTCGGCTAAGGCTTGATAGACATCTTCTTTATTAGCAGAATGGGCGATTACTTTTCCTTTGACTACCTTGAGATCTTCATCGGTTTCCGTGTAGGCAATTAATACCCATTGCCCATCATAGTTTTGCTCGATTTCTTCAAAGGTCATTATTTCCGACATCACTTAGTACCCCCTACCTGCGAACGTCAAATTTTCTGCTCTACTTATATTTTACTTCTAAAAACTTATGTAACTTTGTAATTATGTTTATTTGTAATTATGTAATTAATTAAGGATTGAGTTGAGTTAATGGAAACCCTGATTTACCCAAGCTTGAGAGGTATAACAGGCTAATTTGGTGGGATAATTTTCACTAAGCTTAAGTAAATATTTATCTATGTCCGACCTGTCAAATGCGACTGCTCGTTTGGAATCGGCTTTAGTTACTCCTATTGGTTCGTCATTTAATTTGGATGAGGTTCCTGATGTTTTGGCGCAGTTGTTAGCCCAAAAGCGATCGCCTAATACCCGTAAAGCCTATCAAAAAGATCTCAAATATTTTTTTCAAGAGGTAGCTAATAGTCAACTTCTAATGGAACTAGAAAATTGGCGATTTCACGAAAAGAAATCTCCTGTAATTCCTGCCAATTTTCTAAAAGATGCTTGAGCTTGACTCTTTCGGCGGGGGTTGTAATTGAAGCTGAATATTGAAATTCAAACTCAGGACGATTTTTTTGCAGGCAGTCAGCTATGCAACTCCAGCACTCAATTGTTACATAAATTGCTTTTTTCTTGTTTGGCAGTTTGGAATACACTCGCTGAAGCTTCTTTAAATAAACCTGCTTCCGCTCTTGATAGTTACTTTCAGGGTCTAAGTCGAGAATTTTGGCTATGTTCTCATAAACCACACCAGTAACACACTCAATCGTGGCTATATCTTGTTTTCTTCTAGCTTTTTTACCCATCTGCTCTCAGTTTTCTCTTTAAAGCAGCTTAAGCCATAATCTGATTTCTCAGCTTATCTCACTCGGATTCTTCTGGTCAAGTATAAGTATAGCATGTGTATAAATAATTTATAAATATGCTATACTTATCTAACAATTAAGCGGTAAACCAAGTAATGAGCATTTAGCAATAGTTTTAGAAAAAACTGTCCCATTGAAAGGTAAAAGTGGGACACCAGTAAACACTGCTCATCTTTTTTAGAAGCGATCGCCATATAATTTTTTCCTTAAAATTAAAATCCTTTACCTACAAGGGTTTCAGAACTTTAATTTTCGCGATTCGACCAAAATTTCTCCGTTGCTAAACAAAGGCCGTTTCTACAAATTTATAGTTTCGGCGATTCTTCTCAAAAATCGCGCAAGAGCGATCGCGAGGCTTTGTCACTGAGCACAAGACTATTAAGGATTGTCCCCAACACAAGATAGGATGAAATGATTGGGTGCAGTCGGTGGTATGGATGAAAGTAGATCGACACGGACAAGCAAAAATACTCACTCCATTTGAAATCGATCTCGTATTTAACGAGGGACTAACCAACGATCGAGATCGCGCCTTGTTTGCCCTCTGTCTCTACACCGCTTGTCGAATCAATGAATGCGTCACCCTCCGCACCACCGATGTTTACTACCGCCAGGGGATAGTGCGACCCGAAATCGTATTCCGCAAAGGTAATACCAAAGGGAAACTTGCGACTCGTTGTATCCCCGTAATAGAAGACTTAAGACAAATGTTACTCAACTATTACCCATCGCCCCGCAGTTGGTTCTATTTTCCAGGGCTGGGTAAAAAAAAAGGACACATTCATTCCGACTCGGCAGGAAGAATTTTACGCCGTGCTTGTAACAAAGTAGGAGTGCAAGGAGTTTCTACTCACAGTTTTCGGAGAACTTCCTTAACATTAATGAGTAATGAAGGAATTCCCCTCAGAATCATCCAAGAGATTAGTGGACACCGCAGTTTAGAGGTTTTACAAAAATACCTAGAGGTGAAGCCAGAACAAGTCAGGGGGGCGGTTTCAGCCCTGTCGATGCTGTCACCTGTCGGGAAACCAATATTTAACGACCACCCCGATCGAGCAGAAAAAACACCCCAAAAAACAAACATCTCTAGCTCAGGCGAACTAGAGAATGATTAAGAAGTTTTTAGTTATAGCTGAAAAGACAGCTATTTATCGATTTTTGTTAGATAATGATTCCCAACATATTGATGAAGAGAATAGGATGGGACAAATGTAAACTATTTATTGAGTTCCTTTGCCTATACATCTCATCACACCATGAAAGTTGGGGAACTGGACTGATGTGATGGTGTATTAGACTTTCGGAATTCTCAAAGCTAGTCATTATATTTATCTAACCGTTGTTTGAGATTAACTATACCGACAACACAGACAGTTTTTTGGTTTAGTTGATTCATACACGCCGTATTCGCGGAAAGGTTAATTATGTCTGTTAAAGGACATACGCCTTTTTGCGGAATAGTTGAACGTGCTTGTTCATATTATAGAACAGGTTAGCACAGCATTCACGAAATACGGTACGTCACTACTTCATCTTTTGCAAAACTTTACTCGCAAAAGCTGTGACTAATCTCGATAATTCTCAAAATAACAATTCTCCCTTTGACCATATTGCTTCCCATCACTTAGCTGAATGGCGCGAAAGCTCTGTTGATGACCAGTTAACCGCTCTCAATCTTCTTTCTCTTTCTGGGACTGAACCCTTAGAACGTCTTTTCTGTGGTCTACCCAATTCCTGTAGACGCAATGATGGTCGAGTAAGAGATTATTTGTTAGCGCGTTACGCTCATACCGAAGCTGGAGGACAGTGGATTCCAAGCTTAGACCCCCATAATAATTGGCAAGAATGGGATTGGGGACGCTTTAAACCCGACGAACCCCGCGTTGATTCCAAGGGCAAAATAATTAAATATGAATCCCCACCAAAGAGTAAGAGTCACGTTACCTATTTCAGAGTTCCCCAACATATTTGGGATAAAGTAGCCAAACGTTATCGCATCAAGCGTTATCGCTCTCGTTTGACTCTACGATTAGCCGACAAACTCAAACCAAAATCATCCCATTCACCAGTAGAAAATAAACATACTGCCAAAACCTCAAAAACAGAGGCAAAGAATAGAACTCAGCATCAAAAAGAAGCATCAACTTCCATAAGCTATTCTTTAACCGCAAGGGGTGAAAAACAATCTCTTTCTGATTGTCTGCGTCATGGCATTAAACCTATTGTTTCTTTTCTCCCCCTTAATTTACAATCAGAACCCGATTTAGAAGAGTTACTTTACTGTTTCTGGGAGTGGGTTAAAGACCATCCTGAAATTCCGATCATACTCACTGAAGGAGAGAAAAAAGCAGCCTGTTTGCTTTCTCTAGGTTTTGTCGCTATTGCTCTTCCTGGTATTTGGATGGGTCGAGTCAGGGATAAAGAAACGGGTCTGGACTATTTACATCCCGACTTGATGCCAATGGTTCACCCCAAACGGAAGTTTGTCATTCTCTTCGATAATGACCCCAAACCCAGCACACAAGAAGCTGTAAGAAAAGCTACTCTTTATACAGGAAAAGTTATTGAAGCAGCAGGAGCTAAATGTGAAGTTGCTTCTCTCCCCTCTGGCTCAGAAAAAGGGGTAGATGATTATGTTACCGCTAACGGCAAGAAAGCTAAATCTTTAATTCTCAAAATTCTTAAAACTGCTCTGGCTTTTAAGGATTTTGTCAGAAGGTCTCGTCGCCGAAAATGGGGACTCAGCGATAAATATCCTCCTAACATCGTGGTTAATACTCGCTATCTGGGGGATGCAGTTCAAAACCTACCCGATAGCGGTTTGGTGGTGCTGTGGAGTGAAATGGGAACGGGTAAAACCGAGCTACTGAGACGTTTCCGCTCTTCCCATCCCGAAGAGCGATTTCTCAATATCGGTCATCGGGTCAACCTGATGCAAAATCTTTCCCCACGATTACAGACTATCCTGTATTCGGAAATAGCTCAGGGCAACTTAGCTTCTGTTAAGGCTCTTTCCATTACTCTTGATAGTCTGTATAAGCTAGAAACTCAATTAAATAAGTACGGCTGTGTTTTTATCGATGAAGCCTGTCAGAATCTAGCTCATTTACTTCATAGTAAAACCTGTAAAGAACATCGAGCAGAGATTCTAGATAAGCTCGAATATATCGTTCGTAGTGCAAAATTGGTAGTAATAGCTGACGCTCACATGAATGATACGACAGTTGATTTCTTTCGGGCTATGCGTTCTTCTGAAGAAACTCCTTTTATCATCAAGAATGAATATAAAAATGCAGGGCGGGAGGTTCATTTATATGAAGGAGATAACAGCAGTGCGCTAGTTGCTAAGATTTCTTCGGCTTTGATGTTGGGCTTGAAAATTATGGTGGTTTCTGATTCTAAGAAGTTCATCAAGAAACTAGAAGCTCTCATGAATGTCCAAATAATGGAAGAACATTCTCTCTTCAGTAATGATGAATCAGAACGGACATCTCACGATTCTGAGCCAAGCTCAGAATCCGTGTCCTCGACAAGTGATTCTAAGAAGCTCCGTGTCTGGTCGATTCATGCTGATAATAGCGGTAGTGAAGAGAATAAGGTCTTTATCAAAGATATTTCTAACCAAGTTAAAAATGTCGATATGCTGGCAGCTTCTCCATCTCTAGGTACTGGGGTAGATATTAAAGATTACCACTTCGATGTGGTATTTGGGGCTTTTCACGCTGTTTCTCAATCCGCTACTGAATGCGTTCAAGCCTTACATCGCTATCGTCCCCTAGTCCCCCTACATATTTGGGTCGCTCCTCGCCCTCCTTTTGATTACAAAGAAACTCGTCCTTGGAAAATTAAAGAACGAATCTTTGAACTCAATCAACTGACTGCTTTCTTGATTCGCATTGACCAAGAAACGGGTAAAAGAGGAGCGGAAAAAGATTGGGCGTTGGATGCTTACTGCCAAATTGAAGCCCAACGTAATGAATCAATTAATAATCTTCGAGATGACATGATTACTCTCTTAGAAGATATGGCATATAAGATTAACACTGTAGAGGTAGAATCCGATGCTGTGGTAAAAACTATGCTGTCTGAAGCAGGTAAATATTTAGATGCTACCCATAGATTAGCTGTAACCAATGCAGCAACTATTAGTTCTACTGAATATTTAGCCCGTCAAACTAAAGAATACCTTTCTCCAGAGGAAGTAGTGGAGTGCGAAAAATATCGCATCGAGCGCGATTACGGAATGCCCGTAACAGAAGAGCTAGTCAAACTTGATGCTGATGGACTTCTTATCTCTCGCTTGATTGTTTTAGAATCTTTGATCGCTCCCTCGTCAGGGGAGATTATCGATCCAAAAACAGGTCGGAAAACTCCCGCACCACCGAAAATAGTAGCAGAAAAAGACCTCCGTGAACGAGAGAATTTGCCTCTCTCTATGGATTGGCACAATTACTCTAGTAAATGGCTGGCATATCATTGTCTGGGATTCCCTAAGATACTGATGCGCCTCTTAGCAGGAGAGGAAATCACCGCCTCTGACCCTGATGTGATGAGGATGAATCAAAATGCTTTCAATTCTCGCGCTCATGTAAAAAGTATTTTGAACCTAACGGTACGATCTGATTGCCTCGAAAAACCCCTCTGGTTAATGGGTAAATTCCTAGAAAGGGTGGGTTTAAAAACGGCTCTGAGGAAAAAGGGCAGAAGGGGAGAACAGGTTACTTATCGTAGTTTAGATACCTTATCTCTGAGCTTTGCTATTGAGGTCTTACAATACCGCTCCGAGCAGCGAATAGAAAAAGCTAAAAAAGAGCGAGAACGGCAAGAAAAATCAGCCCAGCATCAAGCTTATATGCAGAGTATGTATGGGATTGAGCCTCCCGATTCTTCGGTATCTACATCCCCCCATAAAAGGGATGTTTATAAACTAGAGGGAGATATGGATACTAAAGAAAATCCCTCTGAAATAGGTGAAACTGAAGAGGATGACACTCTAAAGAACCTCCAACCATGTCTCGATTTCCTTGAAGGGATAGTTGATAGTGGTGTTGATGTACTAAAAACAGTTCTAAAAGAGCTATTGAGGAGTAGAGGATTATCAAAATTACTTCTTCAGAGGTTGTCGAAGTACATTATGTTTCTGCCTATGGAGATGAACGAAGGGTAATTTTCTTCGAGAACAGAAGAAAAACAAACAAAAATGAACCTGAATTTTTTTAGGTTCGAGTTCGTGATGTGTATAAGCTAAAAATTGGAATTGGAAAAGAGCGGAAATTAATATTCTTTATTTAATCAAGTCAGAATCCGATTCTCAGCTAAAACCAAAGAAATAAAGCTGCATGTTTTTTTATTTGCGCTAAGAAAAACGAAATGTTTTCAATAATTCGTCTGATTCTAATTTGTTTAGCTATATTTAATCTCTATTGTTTCCCTGTTTACGCTCAAGTCATTAATCCTGACAAACATTATGCTTATGGAATGCCTAAAGGTACTCCCTCATCAAATGACTTAATAGTACGGGAAATATATGCTTTATCGTCTAATGACGATACCAAATTCGCCGATTGGGTTGCCTATCGCTTAGATAGAAATACCGTAAATGGTAATGCAAGTACTAATCGAAATTATCGTAAAGACCCTCTCATCGATGCTGATGAAACCCTAGAACCAGATGATTACGATGATGCTAACGCTCGAATTAAAACCACCAGGGGACATCAAGCACCTTTAGGTACTTTCAAAGGTACAAACTTTTGGTCACAAACTAATTTCCTTTCTAATCTAACTCCCCAAAAAGGAGACTTAAACGGTGGTGTTTGGTTAGACCTGGAGAATCGAGTTAAAGGTATTGTCAATCAATGCGATGTAGTTTACGTAATGACGGGGACTTTATATGAAAGAGAAATGCCTCAGTTACCGAAAGCGGATGAACCCCATGTTATCCCTTCAGGCTACTGGAAAATCGTGGCATTGAATGTTGGAAACGAGCCGAGCGATCTTTTAGTATCTGCTTTTATCTATGACCAAGATACTCCCAGAGGTGTATCTATAAAGAGCGGTCAAGTGAGTGTTGATGAAGTAGAAGCTCGCTCTGGATTAGATTTCTTTTCTCAATTACCCGATGAAATTGAAAATAGAATCGAACAAGAAAAAACCTATGTTTTTGATGCCTCATTACGCCGTAACAATAAGTGTGAAATAGCTTCTGGGTCTTCAAACTCCGACGATGATACAGTTATTATTCCCGACCCTGTAACCAGTACAGACAGCAAAGTTAAAATAACTGCTCTGTTACCCAATCCTGTGGGAGATGAATCTCAGCTAGAATCGGTAACTATCCAAAATGTCAGTGATGAAATTGTTGATTTAACTGGCTGGAGATTAAGAGACAAAGCCAATACCAATTGGAGTTTAGATAGTCTTGGTAGTTTAAATCCAGGGCAAGAGCGCGAAATTCTGCGCTTAGGACAGGCAATGGCACTTAATAATGGGGGAGACACCATTCAATTAGTTAATGCAGATGGGGTAGTGGTGGATGAGGTTTCATATAGCAGTACCGTTGCAGGCGTTCCTCTAACAGTCACCATATCTAACTAGATGTGAAAAAACAATTGCTGAAGCGACAACCAGAAATTTTGCCATTGATTCAAGTTTGCCTCGTGCTGTGGTTGATTAAAAAACCTTTCCAGTCAGTTAGAGAGCTTGCTGAAAATACCTACTTTTCCCAAACCACAGTCAGAAAACATCTTGCCAAGTTAGAGGAATGGGGTGTGGTTAAAGGGGAGAGTTGGCAACCTGTTCGTTATTTTATTGCCGATGATGCACCTCAAGACTTTATTAATCGATGTCATAAGGACAAATTAGAATACAAAATTAGTTTGTTTGTGCGATGTATTGATATCTAGGGTTCTAAATACAAAATCTTCCTTCTCTTGTTGAAAAATGGGGCTACAAGCTCTTACCCCAATAAAATACTGTAAATCGGGGTTTGAGTAGCAACTGTACAGAAACTTACGCTAAGGCTGTATCTGTTGCTAAACATAGTTTTCAGCTATTAAAAATGCAAAGCCGTAGATTTTTACTTACCATAAATCCAAATCTACTAATTCATCTTTAGCTTCAAAATCTCTCAATGGTCGCAATGCTCCATCCTTCAACTCTTCAGGCAAATTAAACTGATAGCGACCGAGCATATTGAAATGAGAATAGGGCAAAGGAGACAAACGAGCCTTATCTTCCTCTCTGATATTCCAGCCCTCTTTCTGTAACTGATTAATAGCTGCATCCATGTAATAGGTATTCCACAGCACTAATACATTGGTGACTAAGCCCAAAGTCCCCAACTGTTCTTCTTGACCTTCGCGATAACGCTGACGTATTTCTCCGCGACGACCATAGAATATAGCTCTAGCTAAACTGTGACGGCTTTCTCCACGATTGAGTTGGGTTAGGATACGACGGCGATAAGCTTCATCATCAACATAGTTAAGCAGATATAAGGTTTTGGTAATTTTGCCCAACTCTCCGATGGCTCTGGCAATAGTAGATGGTTTCTTTCCTCGCTGTAATGCTCGCATAATCTCTGTTGCACTTACTGTTCCTAGTTTCAACGAACCAGCTACTCTCAACATATCATCCCAATTCTGCTCGATTAGTTCAGTTTTCACTGTCTGTCGCGCCAAATTATCCAGCAGCCCATAATCAGCTTCAGAATCTAGTCTCCAGAAACGGGCAGAACCCGCATCTGCTAATCGGGGTGAGAATTGATAACCCAAGAGCCAAAACAAACCAAATATCACATCGCTGTAACCAGAAGTATCGGTCATTAATTCCTTGGGACGCAGACTAGTTTGCTGTTCCAACAGACCTACCAAGACAACCAACGAATCCCTCAAAGTACCAGGAACAACTACACCATGAAAGCCAGTAAATTGGTTGGAAGTGTAATTATAATAAGTGATTCCCCGTCCGCGATTGAAGTATTTACTATTTGCCCCTGCATTGAGAGTCTGAACGGGAACAACGAAGCGCATTCCATCGGCGGAAGCTACTTCACCACCACCCCAGCTTTTGACGATGGGAATTTCTCTTTGAGCATCAACTAATCGTGCATTAGCTTTGGTGACAGTATCGGGGCGAAAATAATTTTGTTCGACCCAGGATAAGCGACCTCTCGTAAGTGCAGGAATTCTCTTTCTCACCAAGGGAGATAGTCCAATGTTACATCCTTGAGCGATAAGTACCGCACAGATACTAGTTGAGAGGTCTTTGACCTTGGCAAAACTTTCGTTGAGATGGCTAAATTCGTCCATAAAGCCCGTCTTGGCGTTGATTTCCAACAAGACTTCGGGAAGATCGACCTGGGGCAATAATGACTCTACTTTGTCTTTCAGTTTTAGATAACTTTCTGGGTCATCTAATTTATCTAGATTGCTGATAGTAAGGCTTTCCTTGCCTTTTTTATCTACCTCAATTCTGACCTCTGAGTTTTGAGGTAAATTCTCAGCAGTTTTGGTATAAGCCTGGTTTAACTGCTCCTGTAAGACCTTCAGTTCTGGTTCTGGCTTAGGGTCAAGTTCCAAAGTCCGACAGACAGATGTTCGTGATGATTCCCAAGCTTTTCCCTTTAGCAACTTGGCACGGGGATTACCAGCAATTCTCATTTTGGAAAAAATCGGGAATTAGTTCTCTTGCAAAAATAGAGAACTAAGATTAATTAGGAATAATTTTTGGTTAAATTATGAAATTATAGATATGGAGCATGGATAAAATCCTCATTTTCACTCTGAGTTCTATACTACATGAAGAAAAAAGCTGTTACTATCGAAACATCACAGTTAATCGGATTTTTAGACCAAGAATTAAATCAATTACCAGATAATCGAAAAGGGGATAATAAGAAATATGCGGTAAAAGATGCAGTTATAGCAGGGTTTTCTGTATTTTTTACTCAATCACCTTCTTTTTTGCAACATCAACGTTTGATGAAGCAGAAAAAAGGTAAAGATAATGCTCAAAGTTTATTTGGTTTATCAGAAATACCTTGTGACAACCATGCTTTGAAATCTATTAGATCCAATTCGGGCTACTACAGTATTTGGTGCATTTAAAACTACTTATAAATGGTTAGAAACTAATCGGATAATAGAACAGTTTAAGTATTTGGACAATCAGATATTGGTGGCATGTTTATGGAACAGAATATTATAGTTCAAAAAAAATTAATTGTCCCCATTGTAATTGCCGAAAGCATAGAAATGGGTCAAGAAGTTATTACCATCAAGTAGTCACGCCAGTAATCGTGTCGCCCTCAAAAAAGCAAGTAATTAATTTAGCCCCAGAATTTATCAAAAAACAAGATGGAAAAACCAAAGAAGATTGTGAAAATGCAGCAGTTAAAAGATGGTTATTGAAAAATCATGTAGAGAGAAAAAAGCAACAAATAACCTTATTAGGGGACGATCTTTATTCCCGTCAACCGATATGTGAGTTGGCTTTTGATCAAGGCTATAATTTTATTTTTGTTGCCAAACCATCATCTCATAAAACCTTATATGAATGGCTAGATTTTTTGGAGAAAAATGGAGAATTAACAACTGGAGAAATCAAAAAATATGAGAAAGGGAAAAAAAGAATTTATCGATATAGATATGTAAATAAGGTTCCCATTCGAGAAACTGAACCAAGTTTAATGGTCAACTGGTATGAAGTAGAAATATTTGATACCGCCAAAAATAAAGTGATTTATAAGAATAGCTTTATCACAAATCATGAATTACATGAGCAAAATATCTTCAAAATGATTGTCAGTGGAAGAACTAGGTGGAAAGTAGAAAATGAAAGCAATAATATTCTTAAAAATCAAGGATATAACTTAGAACATAATTTTGGTCATGGACAAGAGAATCTATCCGAAATATTATTATCTTTAAATCTTCTGGCTTTTTTATTTCATAATGTCTTAGATTTAGTCAATGATATGTATCAAAAAGTTAGAGAAATCTTAGGCACAAGAAAGAGATTTTTTAATGATATTAGAGCATTGTTAAATTATATATGGTTTCAGAGTTGGTCTGATTTATTTCTATTTATC
Organism: Cyanobacteriota bacterium; assembly: GCA_942490675.1. Classification (GTDB taxonomy): domain Bacteria; phylum Cyanobacteriota; class Cyanobacteriia; order Cyanobacteriales; family Xenococcaceae; genus Waterburya. The sequence continues at coordinate 25,815 of CALNYB010000036.1, forward strand.
TTAACAGAAGGTGAATCAAGAGAGCCAGTTAATACAAGTTAAAAAAAGAACGAAAAAAGTTAAGACTCATTAGAAAAATACAGCATAAAGCAATCAAAAAATCTCCCTAATTTTCATAAATCAGGAATTAGGTGGGTTTTTCTTGCTTATTTTCTCGAAACCTTTGTGTAATACAAAAACTCAAGAGCTTAAATGAGAAATTTAAAAGCAAAAGTCGAGTAAGTTCTCTGTGTATATAAGAGAACACAGATTGTATTCTTTTTCAAAATGAGAATTGCTGGGGGATTACTCCATCGTTCTCCCTTGGAAACAAATAGATCTCGACGGCGTAATCCTTCTAGTAGCTGTCCCAAAACGCAGAAAGTATAAGCTTGACGGTCAATACTGCCATTCTCATCAATGACCCAAACAGCCCACTTTTTATCTACTATCTTCAACGGTGCAGCATCCATGAGGGGATTTCTTTTACCTTCAATAGATTGAAGAAATTGCCATGCTTCAAGAATTTTCTGACCAGCTTGATTGCCTTCAAAATCAACAATTGATAGTAGTTTGGGAAGAAACCGACGAACCGAACGCCATTGCTTGAGTAACTCATCATAATAGTTATCTTCTGGAGGACGAGCTATATCTTCAACATCAGTAATAGCTGCACTTAATTGTTCTGGGGTTAATTGCTGCCAAACCTCTTCTCTAACTTGAGTATCTTCCGTAGCAGGATTAAGAAGGA
>CALNYB010000037.1:0-43320 GCA_942490675.1 Cyanobacteriota bacterium
CCAACGGTTTCAAAGATTCTAGCAAAGGTCATGTTACTTGTTTTTGGCTGGACTGTATGGATTATACAAGGATTTAGACCCATTTTTTAGACCCATTTTATTATTTTTATAGGAAGTCATGTTACAAGATTTTGTGAGACTTCCCATTTATAATTCTGCTAATAGTACTTCTGGCAACATCGAACTCTCTAGCAATCTGAGCCTTCGTTTTACCTCCGCACTCAAACATCCAGAATATAGTGTGAATGTCCGCCTCGCTTAGTTTGGAGTTTAAACTTTTTCTTCTATTATTCGCCTGTTGAATAGGAGTTGCCCAACGACAATTCTCTTTACTGTATCCTCGGTCATTATCAATCCTGTCTAACGTTGTCCCGAATGGACGTTCTCCCATGTCCGAGACGAAATTCTTAAAGTCCAACCAACGTTCGTCATCTAAAGTTATTCCGCGACCTAAATAGTCTTTGTAATCTCTATGGTTTTGATTCAAACACCTTTTTTTCATCGCCGACCAAGTATTGTATGTTGTAGTCCCAGTAAGCCCATGATTATTTCTTTTGGCACTTTCTCTAGAAATACACCCACAATTTAAAGGGTTTACTTTATCTTTTCTGAGAAGACTTTGATAACCTCTTTCTACTTCCTCACCGCAAGAGCAACAGCATAAATATTGATAATTCTTTCTGCCATTAGGGTAAATTTTTGTTTCTAATTCTTCTATAACTGTTAGCAATCCTATTTGCTGTCCAATTAAATCTTTTTTCTGAGCCATTAAGAATAGTTTTTTAAAATATCTGTTACTATTTTATTTCGCTTTTAATGTTTACCCGCTGGTTTTGATGCACGCTAACTACAATTATGGCGAATGATTTGGTATGAATAAACGTTTAGTCGTTAGGTTAAAACTTTCTCAAGCAACATTGCTTGTTACTACTTAATTAATGATCTTCTAGCGTTTTTTTTTTCTTTTGGTTGATGCCTCGTAAAGAAAAAATAAGTAAGGGAACAGACTAAATGGAGTTTTTAACCAACACTATTGCATTATCATTCGTCGAGAAATTACTCGAACAGATAAACTGCTATGAAGGCTTAAGCGAAGATGAGTACGATCTTCAAACGACTATTAAATACATCTTAGGTATGGCGGTAGACATTCAAATCTACTTAACAGCCAATGAAATGATTACCTATGGTACTCGTAATCCTCGACTCGTATACAATGTGACAGTCTATAACCACGTAGATGGTCAATTGTCCGAGACTTACACCACCTATGAACTATCGATCGCACTAGGGCTATTCAAGACTGAATTTCTAGGAGCTTTAGATAACTACTATACGTTAAAGGACGAATAATAAAACAACTTGGCGGTTTATTTCCGCCTGATTACCACTCTACTCACTGCTGCACGTAAAATCGGCAACTGTCCTTTAAGAAAAAATAATTAAGGAGACAGTTATGTCAAATAAAAAACAACTAAAGATAGACTTGACCAACGCTAAAGCTAGATTGAAAGCAGCATCCAAGAAATTAGAGAAGCTAGAATCTAGCAAAGATAATCAAGCAATAGCCGAAGCTCAGACTAAGTTCGACAAAGAACAAGAGATTATCGATTCAATAGAAAAGCAACTGGCGACCCGCGAAACTATTGATTACGACGAGCCCAAAAGCATCAAAGAGGTTATCGCCCTGGTAAATATACAAAAGCCAGATTATAAAGACTCTCGTAGTACTCGCAAGTCAAAAGATAATCCGCAGGTTTCTTTTAGAACAGATGAGGTTGTATATCGCAGGTTGAAGGAGCATATAAAACACCCAGATAGTAAGCATTTGAAGCCATACCTATCAATGGCTGATATGTCGAGGACTTTAAACTTATCGGATCTCTATTGCGACTTGTATTTCATCATCCATAGAACCAAACAACAGTTGGCGCGATTTATCGACCTATCGAGAAAAGACCCATCTGAATTGACAATGGAAGATAAGGAAATACTAAGAAGCCAGTATAGAAGCTACTACGCCGATACAGATGAAGAAAAGGCTCAGTTAATTAAGACCATGCAAGAGTTACATGATTACATTAACTCGCTGGCTATTCTATATCGCTATTAAATTAAGACTTTAATTTGATATGTTGGGAGGGAATATTACCCTCCTTTTCTGTACACTGGTGAGCGTGAGATAGGATAATTTGCGCGGAAATTTACCGTTCAAAAAATAACCCGAAAAGTACCTCTAGTGCTGTCGGGGTATACGTCTTAGTTGTCACACTTAGCAGGGCTTAATTTGAATAATTATAAATTATTGTCTGCAATAGTTTAGGGGAGCAATTTGAGAACTATTAGAAAATAATGAATAAATATATTAATAGATAACTTAGCTTTTTTAGTAGAAATGGTATATTTCGATACTTTTACTAGTTGATTATTGAATATGGCTCATAAATAAAAAGAAAAAATTTTGTCTCGGCAAACTGAAGTACTCATTCTCATTCAAAAGAAAAAATAAGAATTGAGGAAGCTGAAGCCATGACTGTAAAAGAATTCAATCACATAATTGATACGATTGAATACATGATTAATGAGAAAGTAATTCCCTTTATGGCAAATGTTCTCAAGGCGCTTGTGACGTTAATTTGCCTGAGTATTAAAGCAATCGCACTGATATTAAATTACATCCATAAATTAACAGGCGGCGAATCTGTTAATGCCGCTAAGGAATTTGCGAAGCATATTCGAGAAAACCCCGCATTAAAAGAAGACGACGGAACAATTATTCCTGCAACTCTTAATGAGGCAATGGGTTTTAAATTCTCGAATCATTATTCTACAAATAAATATATTCAGGCGAAATTGAAACCCGAATTAACTACCAATTTAATAAATATGAGTTCTTATAATGCCCCAAAGAATCGCAAGTGCAAGAAACATCATATTTGTATAGGTAATCGCTGTGTTCCTACAGAAATTGCAGCATTAATTCCATCAATTTAATAATGTAATAGTTTTTCAGACTTGATATATTTTTGAGTCTATTCATTGGTATACGTGAATAATTTAAAGAATTAATGATCAATGTGCCGCAGAATATGTTGCAATTACGATTTATATCCTTCCACATTCTCCACATATTTTGATGGATTTGTTCCTGTGAATATTACCTATAAACCAGAGCAAATACCACCTCAAGAAAAAATAATCATTGAGGATCTAAAAAATGTTGAAAGAGTCATTAAATGCTGCTATTGATTACATCTACACAAATTGCGAGTTTGAGATGACGCTCGAATTAATAGAAGATGGATTGAATGAAGGTATTATCGAGCACGATTCCGTCACTGACATCCTAAATGAGATGGCAATTGAGTCGGATTTATATCTAGAAAGAATACTTCAGATTATGGAAAACTATTCTATTGAAATAACGCCCGAACTCAAACATCGGCAATTCACCAGTGATGTTAAACACCGTTTGGGAGAAATCGTGAGATTCATCCACAATGAGAATTTATCGAAACTAGCTCAATCGCGAATCGATGGTATCAATTACGACTTAATTGAGTACCTAAATTCTTTGACCGATGAATAACATCAAATAATCTATAAGCGTTTAGAGTCAAGATTTTCCTGACTCTTTACCACATTGGCGCGCATGAAGTTTTTTTTGGCAGGGAAGGATTGCTGGACAAAGTGCGCGATGGAGTTTTGTAATTTGGGGCGATCGCATCTTAGAAACCAGACTAATTTCGCTCGACTTTACGGATTCTACTGCTCAATCAACCGATCGGAGTATGGCAAGTTATTGTAATAAGTCTTAATATTACTTATAGATACTTTAAAAATAGTCTTATGGAACTGCATCAGATTGAAACTTATCTCGATAGTCGAGATCCTCAACATCGCATGAAAGCGATTACCGAGTTGAGAAACTACCAACCTAACTTGGCTATCCCCTTACTGAAGCGAACCATAAACGATAAAGAATTTATTATTCGTTCTTTTGTCGCTACAGGTTTAGGACACAAACGTACAGATGAAGGCTTTGAGTTGTTATTGGATTTAATCGAGTACGACAGCGATTACAATGTCAGAGCTGAAGCCGCTAATTCTTTAGCCAAATATGGTGAAGATGCAATCCCCTATCTGGTGCAATTATTCCAACGAGACTCTAATTGGTTGGTACGGTTTAGTATCTTTGCAGCGATCGACAGCATACAATATCCAGAAACTATCTTAAAACTATCGATTTTAGGTCTTAGAGGAGAAAATCTAGTTGTTAAAGAGACAGTAGTAGCTAGTTTGGGACAATTAGCCGAAACACCACAAGAGTCGAGAGCCTTAGAACTTCTCCTCTCGGTAGCTCAATCGCAGCAAGCGCCAATTCGCGCCCTAGCAGCAAAAGTTTTGAGAAATTTCAAAACACCAAAAGCAGAAACTGCTCTGGCGAATCTGCGACGAGATTCCGATTATCGAGTCGTCAGTGCAACTCTAGAAGGACTTGTCTAAAGTCAAGGAAATCAAAGCACTCACTTTGAGCCCCGTGAAATAAGTAGAGTGTTTGCTAGCTATTGGTTCGGAGAAACAATCATGAAAGTCAAGTGGTCACAGCTATTGATCAAAACTATATTTTGGTTATCTGCGGAAATCTACCTTACGGTAATTGGGTTGGATAATTTAGCTGATTATGGCGAATTTGTCTTTCAATATAAAACTCTCTCAACAATGGCTCTGACTTCTAGCACTCTCGGTTCTTCTAACTTAAATTGAGAAAGTCCTGTTGAAAAACTCGACTGCATCAGTACTTTACTACCAATAAAAAAGCCCAGGTAGCTAAAAACCTGGACTAGACCAAACAATTATTTCGAGTCAGGAAAATTTTTGACTCTTTACTTACTGTTGAAATTCGCTGATATCTTCCCAAGATTTTGCAGCTAGTTCTTTGCGGTCTATTTCCTCTTTTGGTAAAAATTCTAGAACATCATCCACATCGCAATCGAAGTAACTACAAATCAAATCGAGGGTGTAACTCTTGGGAAGTTTCTCTCGGTCTTTCGCCAATTGATAAATAGTCTGGGGATACAGCAACAAATCTCGCGCTACGGCGTATGCCGTCACATCATATGATTCGAGCAGTATTTGTATTTTGTTCCGTATCATGGTCAAGCACCAACCACCCATTCAGCTTTTATCCCTTGTAATAACCTCTCATCGACATTCTGAAAATAGGTCAACTCAGGCTCATAGACAGGGGAACAGCCACACTCCCAATTAACGATGTCTAGATTGACGATTGGCAGATCGTAATCATTAAGAGCTTGGATGTTTTTGCACTCGTCAAGCTTTTTCCCAACCCAATATCCCCGGTAACACCAGTAACTGTAATTCTGTGTTTCGGGGGTTAAGGTTCTAAATTCATCCTCATCCATCAAAGTTATATGGAGAATTAATGTACCTACCGTTACTTCAAAAACGCGGCACAATTTATCTAAAGTATCGGAAGTAGGTGAAACATTTGGATTATTGACGAGATTATATAAAGTTACTTCCTTTATTCCCGATAACCTCGAAAGCTTTGGTACTGTTATATCTCGCTGACTGAGAAGGGCGTCCAATGTGTTTTGAATCATTGTATTTGAATACTTAATTTCTATTATTTACAAAGATTCTTACCCTCAATTCTTTATTGGAAGATTAATAACCAGCGATTATGGGTTTTTCGCTACTTTTTACCCTGACGCGCGACGGAATGAAGTTACATCAGTGTTCTTTACACCGCCAATTTTATTAAATAACTTGTTTCTTCCCGTTGGTTGACGCCTGCGGAGTTTCATTGTGAGCGTTTGCTGGAAATTTATCGCTCTTATTGATTTAAATTATTTATATATTATTTGAATATATTAGCTTTTGGTTATCAATAGTCGCCAAAACAACGCAAATCCGTTAAATCACCTCAAGCACAGTCTTAATTAAGCCTTTTTCTTTGGGAAAGAGTATACGGCAACTAAAAATATAGGTAATTTTCCGTCATGGTTTACAAACATCACACGAAGAAGAATGAAGTCGTTAATTTAGGCTTACATCCAGATTTGCTGAACTTAATTGACATAGCAGCAAACAACGAGTTCAAAACTCGCAGTTTCTTTATACGCGAAGCGATAGCTAAAGCTCTAATTGACCGAGGTGCAATATCAGACCTCGAACATAACGATGTCTTCCAAAATAAAATGTCCGAGCTTTGTGGCGCGCCTATAGCTCCTGGTTCGGCGGTGATTGAACCTGCCATTAATTAGAAAATTACCTATATTTTTAGACAAAAAATTCGGGGCTAAGTGCCAACCTGCCCCAGTCATTTATAGATTAAAGAATAATGATCATTGAAGAAAAAACCGAGCAAAATAATGCTCTTAATAGTTCCATTGTACCAGAAAATCAAGAAGCATTAAATCCTATAAGTCTTACACAGACAGAGATTGAGACATATGAAGCATCTAAAGTGGTAAAAAATACTTTAGTCTCAAAGGGTCATAAACTACACATTGAAGATTTCGAGGACCTAAAAAGAGTTGAATACGTAAATCTTAAGTTCTTGAAGCTTCTGAACTATGAGTCCACAGACACTATTTTCGCTCGCGTCATTGGAAAATTTCCTGAGAATAAAAGTGGTAAGCCAATGAGTCTCATCAAAGGTCTAAAGGATTGCAATGAGAACAAAAACCAAAACGTCTACTTTGTTGTAAATGGCGGTGGTCATAAAGCTGAGGAAGTAAAAGTTGGTCGTGCCTTAATGCTTGAAATTGACAAAGATGAGCAGGGTGAATTAATCCCAATTGACGACCAGTACCAAATCATGGTCGATAAATTCGGAATACCCACAGTAGCAGTGTTTACAGGGAATAAATCTCTACATTGTTATTACACTTACGAAGAACCAATTGACACTAAATTATGGAAGGAAATGCAGGAAGATGCTCTGGCATACTGTCCTATTGCCGACCAAAGTATTAAGGATTTGCCCCGTATATTGCGTTTAGTCGGTTTTAAGCATTCCGAGACGGGTGATTACTCACGGGTTTACGCCGAGTCTGGTGTTAAGTACTCATATGAAGAGTTAAGAAGCAGAATACCTAAAAGAACTGTTGAAACCAAGAAAAAGAAATCCGTTGTAAAAACTAAAAAGGTAACAAAACCCTCGAACAATATAGTAGATATTTTAAATTTCAAAAATACTAAGTCAGTCAAAGACTCTGAGCCACAAAAGGCGATAGACTACCAGATAGATTATGACGCTTTTTCTAAAGAGGACATTGACTGTCTACAAAAAATAATTGCTTGTCTCGAAATAGTTTCCGAATCTGATTGTGATGCAGAAAGCTCTTGGTTTGAGATTACCGCAGCATTGAAGTTTGAAGCTTTAGAGCATCCAGATATAGAGGATGAGATTGAAGCAATTTGGGATAAGTGGTCATCTAAGTCAGTTAACTACGATGCAGACGAAAATTATTCTCGCTGGGCTAGTTTAAATGACATCTCCGACAATGCGATTACTTTAGGTACTGTCATCGTTAAGTACTGCGGCGACTGGGAACAAGTGCTCTTGCAGATGAAAGAATTATTCCCAGGTAGTTTTGCCGCCAATAATACCGGGGGCGAAAATATTGATTCTGTTGCCCCACCAATTAACTTCCAAGACAAGAAAATCAATATCAATACTCGAATGTTTGGCTATATCGAGACCATGCTCCTTGAGGACCTATGGTTCAATTTGCATACTAGACGCTTTGAGTTAGACGGTAAAGAGTACAAGAATGTAGATTTTATCAGATATTTGAGTGCTGCCTTGAATCATTCCGTGTCCCAGAATTTATTGGCGCAGGTTATCGAGAAGTACGAGGAGGATAAAAGTTATCATCCATTTGAGAAATATTTGAAGTCACTTTGGAATACCGAAACTAAACCCTCTGACGCTGATATAACCTGGGCAAATAACGTGATGGCAGAATTAGTCACGGACATTATGCAAATCAAAAATGATGAATTTGCGATTACACTCGTCAAGAAATGGTTAGTAGGTTTGGTATCTAGAGTTCTAACACCTGGTATCAAATTCGACCACGTACTAACACTAGTGGGTGGTAAAGGTCTGGGTAAAACTAGTTTCTTTGAGAAAATCGCTGGCGAAGATTACTATGCACCGCATACAGGTTCTTTAAATGATAAAGATACTTTAATGAAATGCCACAAGAAAATCGTAGTTGAACTCGGAGAGGTCGAAGCGGTATTTCGGAAAACCGATATCGAGGAAATGAAGTGCTTTATTACTACCAGAGAAGATGATTTTAGAATTCCCTATGGCTCTGAGTCTCTACAACACAAACGACGCTTTGTCTTGGGTGCTTCTGCCAATAGCGGGGACTTCTTGAGAGAACCCGATGGCAATAGAAGATTTTGGATTGTGAAAGTAACAGACAAAATTGATTTTAAACGCGTCGAGACCGAACGAGACAGGATTATGCGCGCTGCCTGTATATTGAAAGCGGCAGGAGAGAGGATTTATCTAACTGATGCTGAAACTACCATTAACAATGTCAGAAACCATGAGCATGTTGATATCCCATTGTTGGAAGAAATTGAATTGGTTCTTACTGGCGCAGCGTATGGAGCGGGTATTCGCGGTGTGTTTGAGCGACCATTCTTAACGTCTGATGTCGCTGATGCGCTATCTGGACGCTTTCCTCATGTTAAGACGGCGACTAGGGCTATTGGTAACGCTCTCAAGGCTCTAGGATATAGGCAGAAAAGGACTACTTACGAAGGTAAAAACGGTCGCTTCTGGTTGAAAGAAGATAGTTGATAGAGGTCGATAATAATTAGCGATAGTTACAACCAAAAGAGTAGTGCATATGCGCTGCTTTTTTCTTTTTGGTGTTTTTGTTTCGTTGCCAGCGTCACTTTTTGTCACTAGCCAAAAGTATTACTATATCGTTGTTTGAGCGTGTCTTCTAGCTTTTTAGTGACACATAGTTTTTGGGGAGTGTCACTGGCGAAAGTATTAATATATCGTTGTTTGAGGACAATTAGTGACACTATGACACTTATTTTAATAAAGACTTTGCAAGTACTATTGGGAGAAGGAGGAGAAAGGAGGAAGAGGAGGAGAGAAGAAGAAGTAGTAGGGGAGAGCACGGTCAAACAACACCACTTTGGTCACTTTTTTAGCTCAAAGCTATACGGGGACAGGCTTTTATAAGTGACGCTTCTCAAAAAAGTTCCGTCACTAACTGTCACCAAATTTGATTGAAAACCCTGAAATGTATAAAGGATATATGTTTCAGGTAATAACAAAAAGTGACAATTAGATAAAGATTGCCGTATATCAAGAACAGCCGACAAAAGGAATCAAATAATCGAACTGAAAACTCCCCCCTATAAGCAATAACAACAGCCGAGTATATAAGAAACTTATAACCCCCTTGCACCGCAAACACGGTCATTTAAGCTTTAGCAGCGATCGCGAAAAACGCAGCGATCGCAAAACATCATTTTTATCGAAGGCAAGCCATTCAAATCAAAATCATTTTTCAAAAGAGATAGCTAAAAGCGCTAACAGCAGGGCTTTTGAAGCTAGTTAGCACTAAGAGTTTCTCTCCCACTGCTGTAAAGCCATATTTAACTCAGATTTATTGGCAAATGATCTAAAGTACGTTACCGCTCCTGGCAAATACAATTTTTTATAAAGAGTAAATTCCATTTTTCTAGCTAATCGATCGTATTTATCATGGCCTCCATATGGTGAAATTATATAAACAAATCCATTTACATACTTATATAATTCACAGTGGTCAAAAAATTCTGAAAGTTCTATTGAACCTGTAGTTTTTGGTTTTGGGGCGTCAAAGCATTTTTCAATTTTAAATTCATCTACGAATTTATTTCTATTAATTACAATATCGTCAATTTTCGTGTCTTTCATAATCTTGAAACACCCCCAGTAGGTTTTCTTGAATAATTTAGGGTATTCTGTGAGATCTGAGTAACGTCGTACGTTCATGACCTGATTATTATTCCCGCTTGAGAGTATAGAAAAGTTAAAAAACTAAATTTAGTATTCCCAGATTTCGAGAGAAATTTATAAATCGCCTGATTATAGTCATGGAACTGTTTTGCCGTTTGACGACCGCCGCCACCACTGAGATCGAAAACAGATAGTCAAACAGGAATACCAAGACGAATTTTAATTATCCTTTTTTCGGTAAGCTTTGATCGCAATATATTTTTCAGTCATATAAAAAGGTTTAATCGCATTATTTTGCAGTGCCATTTTTAGGAGTATTTGTCAATAGATGAAATCACAAGGAGATGTGATCTCGATCGCACCTTTACATTCTCTTCATAAATAGAATTGTGAGCGAAGTATATAGCATCTGCTAAAGAATCAACCATAAATAATGTCTAACTCTGTGGCTAACGATCGATTAAAAAAAATGCCACAACCTCAAATCGGTCTGCTAATCCGTGAATTACGTCAAGAGATGGGATTAACTCAAGAAGAGTTTGCCTCTGATTGTGGTGTAGTTTTCTCCACGGTTAACCGTTGGGAAAAAGGAAGAGTGCGCCCTTCTCCAATGGCTTTGAAATTAATTCAAGTCAAACTAGAACAATTTGGCGATCGCGGTCGGGAGTTATTTCAAAGACACCAAAATAACTTTCCCCAAGAGACAAGAAATTTATTTTAAAACATTATGACAACCACCTACACGCCAGGGTCGATTGTGGCTTGCCGCGATCGCCAATGGATAGTTTTGCCCTCAGATATAGAAGATATTATTCGTCTACGTCCGCTTTCTGGAAGCGAGGCGGAAACTTGTGGAATATACACGAATCTTGAAGATAAATTTAATAAGATTGAAAAAGCCGAATTTCCTTTACCTGATTGGCAGCATATACAAGACCATACTGCGGGAAAGTTATTATTAAATGCTGCTAAATTAAGTCTGCGTAATGGGGCTAACTCTTTTAGGTGTTTGGGTCGTCTGAGCGTAACGCCTCGTCCCTATCAGATCGTACCTCTCTTAATGGCGTTACGGTTAGAAACAATCAGACTCTTAGTTGCTGATGATGTAGGTATTGGTAAAACCGTCGAAGCTGGTTTAATTGCCCGTGAAATGTTGGATCGGGGGGAAATTAAACGTCTGGGAATATTGTGTCCTCCAGCTTTATGCGACCAATGGCAAAAAGAGCTAAAAGAGAAATTTAATATTGATGCAGTAGTAATTCGCTCTGGCACAGTTGCCAAATTAGAGCGGAATTTACCATCCAATAGCAGTCATATTTTTAGTTATTATCCCCATATTATCGTCAGTTTGGATTACGCTAAAAGCGATCGCCGTAGGTCGAGTTTTTTAGCTCATTGCCCCGATCTGGTAATTGTGGATGAAGCTCATACTGCTAGTAATCGAGATGAAACTGGAACAACCAAACAACAACGATATCAGCTAGTCAAACAAATTTCTGAAAAACAAGACCGTCATTTAGTCTTACTAACAGCAACTCCCCACAGTGGTATTTCTCAATCATTTTTATCCTTATTAGGCTTAATAAATCCAGAATTTACCAATTTAGATTTAGATAATCTTCCAGAGAAGCAAAGAAAAGAATTAGCCCGTCATTTCGTACAGCGTCGTCGTGCAGATGTGCGTCAATGGATGGACAAAAAAACTCCTTTTCCCGAAAGAGAGTCTTTAGAATCTGCTTATCAGTTATCTCCAGAATATCGAAAATTATTCGAGCAAGTTTATAATCTGGCGCGAGGACTAATTAAAGAAGAAAATAACAGTTTGAGTTACGCGCAAAAGCGGGGGCGTTATTGGTCGGCTTTAGCGATTATTCGCTGTGTCATGTCCTCTCCTGCTGCTGCGGTGGCTACTTTATCTCGGCAACTTGGAAAAATAAAGGATACGGAAGTTGTAGAAGAGTTGGATGAAGAGTTATCTGCGACCTATGTTTATGATGAGACGGAAACCGAAAAAGCGGTCGATATCAATCCTACCTCGGTAATAGAACAGGTACAGCAAACTTATAGTGAATCACAAAAAAGAAAATTAAGAGATTTTGTCAAACAAGCAGAACAGCTTAAAGGCAAGCAAGACATTAAATTACAGCAAGTTATTGGCTTAGTTAGAGATTTACTCGAAGAAGGATACAAACCAATTATTTGGTGTCGTTATATTGCTACAGCTAACTATGTGGCAGAAGTTTTAAAAGATAAGTATGAAACTAAGAAAAATAATACTACCAGGGTAATTGCTATTACGGGGGAACAGTCGGAAGAAGAAAGAGAAATTCGACTGCAAGAATTAAAAGATTACCCTCAAAGAATCATGGTAGCTACGGATTGTTTGAGTGAGGGGGTTAACTTACAAGACCATTTTTCTGCGGTTATTCATTACGATCTCCCCTGGAATCCCAATCGCCTCGAACAGAGAGAAGGAAGGGTCGATAGATACGGACAGACGGCTACAAAAGTAAAATGTATCGTTCTTTATGGTCAAGATAATCCCATAGACGGGGCAGTATTAGATGTTTTAATTCGTAAAGCCAATAAAATTCACCGCGCCTTGGGGATTAGTGTTCCCGTACCGATGGAGAGTAATTCAGTACAAGAAGCTGTATTTAAGTCTCTATTTGACAAGGTAACGGAAGTTAAACAACTAACTTTATTTCCTCCCGAAGCAGAGCAATTAACCTTAGATTTGGTGGTCAATGATGCTCCTATTGTGGAGGTACACCAGAGTTGGGACAGGGCGGTAGAAAGGGAAAAACAAAACCGTACCCGCTTTGCTCAAAGAGCTATTAAACCAGAAGAAATTAAGCAGGAATTAGAGGAAAGCGATCGCATTTTGGGCAGTCAAGATGATGTTAGAGAGTTTGTCAGAGATGCTTGTGCGAGATTAAATTGTCCTTTAGTGAAGAAAAAACAAGGCTGGCTTTTATCTAGTATCCCTGAAAAACTTGAGTTTATCTTGGGTTCGGAATCTCGTTTAATTACTTTTGATTCTCCCGCACCTGAAGGAGTCGAATATATCGGGCGCAATCATCCCCTTGTCGAAGGACTATCAAGATATTTATTAGAACAGGCTCTAACTAATACTGAATCTCCCATTGCTTCTAGGTGTGGCTTTACCGTTACAGATGCAGTCACGAAACCAACCACAATTTTACTGCTTCGCTTACGCCATTTGTTGTCTAGTCCGAAAAATCAAGATTTACTCGCAGAAGAATGTTTGATAAGGGCTTTTACGGGTTCTCCTATTAATCCTCAATGGCTATCGGAAGATGAGGCAATCGCTCTCTGGCAGCAAGTAGAACCCAAAGATGATTATCCTCTGGGGAGAATGCAAAGCACGATGGAAAGAGTTGTTGCTAGCTTGCCAGATTTGGAAACAGAACTAAAAGCGATCGCATCATCCAGGGCAGAAGTCTTACAAGAATCCTATCAGCGAGTAAGAGCCATTACTAAAGAGGGAACGGTCAAAGTTCAACCCCAGTTACCGATGGATATTTTAGGGGTTTATTGGCTGCAACCTTTTTAAAAGTACGCTACCCAGTGATAGGTCGCACTTAAGTACTAAATAAATATCAATTTAAAATTTATCCCTTTAGCATACACGACTTTATGAATACTGCTATTGCATATCAAATAGAAGGAAATTTGATTGGTTTTGACCTAACGACAGAACTTATTTCTGGGGATTTGAAAGGTCAAACTTCTCCAGATTTTAATTTAGCAAAAACCCAAAAGTTAGAAGATGAAATTGCGATCGCTTGGGGTTATGCCAAAGCCTATTGGACTGAATTTCAAGTCAAGCGAGCTTCCGACAAAAGCGATACAACTACCTCTACTACTAGAGAAGTTTGGGCAGTTCGTCTCTTGAAATTACTGGATTACGAACCTACTTATCAAGCCAAAGCAGAAATAGTTGAGGGGCAAACGTTTGCTATTTCCCATCGTGCCGAACCAGGAGCAGATAAACCACCCGTTCATATTATTGGGAGTCGTCTCAAGTTAGAACAAAGAGCGGGAACGCCGAGATTATCAGCCCATGCTTTGATGCAGGAATATCTCAACTGTACAGAGCATCTATGGGGGATTATTACCAATGGTTTGCAGTGGCGGTTACTCAGGGATTGTTCTTTGATGACTCGTTTATCTTATATCGAGTTCGATCTAGAGCAAATTCTCCAGAATGAAAATTATGCTGAATTTGGCTTATTTTATCGTTTGTTTCATCGTACCCGTCTGCCAGAAGGGATGGATGATTGCGATAAATGCTTATTAGAGTTCTATCACCAGCAAACTTTACAGCAAGGCGGTAGAGTACGCGATCGCCTGAGAGATGGTGTAGAAGAAGCTCTCAAAACATTGGGTACGGGCTTTTTACAACACCACAAGAATCAATTTCTTCGAGATAAAGTTGCTCAAGGGGAATTGTGTGAAAAAGACTATTACCGTCAGTTATTGCTCTTAATTTATCGTCTGCTGTTTTTAATGGTGGCAGAATCCCGCAATATGCTGTTAATCGGTGAGGATGAAGAGAAAGCTAGGATTTACACGGAATATTACAGTATCGATCGCCTCAGAGCTTTAGCCGAACGCCCTATCTACGGAAAGGAGGGTTTTCAGGATAAATGGCAGGGTTTACTGATGACTTTCCGTTTATTTGATGAAAACTGGCGGGGAGAAATGTTAGGTTTGTCTCCTCTCAATGGAGATTTATTTGGTTCTTCAGTTTTAGCAACTTTGGAACAATGCGCCATCGATAATTACGATTTACTACGAGCGATTAAATATCTGTCTCTCTACAGCAACAAGGGTCAACTGCGACGGGTTAATTATGCAGCCTTAGACGTTGAGGAATTGGGCAGTGTATACGAGTCGCTGCTTGATTTTGCGCCCAAGATCGAAACAGAAAATTATCAGTTTAAGTTAGTTACAGGAAGCGATCGCAAAACTACTGGTTCTTACTATACGCCTCCAGAATTGGTGGCACAGTTGATTAAAACTGCCCTAGAACCTGTAATTGAGGAGAGGTTGAAAAATGCCCAGGAACAATATAAAAAATATCAGGATACAAACAACAATACCGCAGATAGCCAGAGAATGAATTCTCTGTCTGATAGCGAAAGAACAAATAGTTCTCTTAAGAGAACTTCAGCTATAAGCCAAGAAATTGATTTCTTGGCGCTCAACAATTCACAGTCTATCGATCTGGTTGCACTCCAAGAACAAGCATTATTAAACATCACCGTCTGTGATCCTGCCTGTGGTTCAGGTCATTTCCTTCTCGCAGCAGCCAGACGCATCGGGAAAGAATTAGCCAAAGTACGCACCCAAGAAGCACAACCAGGGGCGGAAGAAATTAAAAAAGCTATTAGAGATGTAATTCAGCACTGTATCTATGGAGTCGATCTCAATCCTCTAGCAGTAGATTTGTGCAAGGTGGCGTTATGGATCGAAGGATTCAATCGCGGTAAACCCTTGAGTTTCTTAGATCATCGGATTAAATGCGGTAACTCTTTGGTTGGGGTATTGGATTTAGATTGTCTCAATGACGGTATTCCCGATAATGCTTATAAAGCCGTGACAGGAGATGATAAAAAACTATCAACCCAGATTAAAAAAGACAATAAGAAGCAGTGCAAAAATCCAGATCAGTTAGCAATTCCCTTTGATAATTTAGAAGAACAACGATCGCATTACGGACAAACTCAAAGCGCGATCGCTCAACTACCAGAAAATAAAACGGGGGATATTAAACAAAAGCAAGAGCAATATAAAGATATACGCCAAGAAAACCCTGATAATCCTTGGTGGCGCGATACTTCTGCTTGTAATCTCTGGACGGCAGCTTTTTTCACTCCTTTAACGGAACAAAAGTTACAACTATTACCCACTTCTTCGACTTTATTTCAATTGTTACAGGGGAATTGGACTACTCAGAAGGAGATAGTCGATGCAGCCAATAAGTTAGCTAAAGAAAAGCGTTTTTTCCATTGGGGGTTAGAGTTCCCCGAAGTGTTTGAACATGGGGGTTTCTCGTGCGTGTTAGGTAATCCACCTTGGGAAAGAATTAAGTTACAAGAGAAAGAGTTTTTTGCCACTAAAGATAGTGCGATCGCTAATGCTAAAAACAAAGCAGCCAGAACTAAGTTAATCAATAAGCTAGAAACGACTAATCCTCAGTTATTACAAGAATTTGAGGATGCTAAACACGATGCTGATGCTACCAGTAAGTTTCTGCGGGAGTCAGATCGATGTCCTTTAACTTCTAGAGGAGATATTAATACCTATAGCGTCTTTGCCGAAACTACCAGAAACATTATTTCACCTACAGGAAGAGTGGGCATAATCGTTCCCACTGGTATTGCTACTGATGATACTTGTAAAAACTTCTTTGGCGATCTAACTCAAAAGCGAAACTTAGCCAGTCTCTACGATTTTGAAAATCGAGAAAAACTATTTGCTGCTGTTGATAGTCGCATGAAATTTTCTCTGTTGGTAATGAGCAAACAAGCCATACAGCAAGCCAATTTTTCATTCTTTTTAACTCAACCAAGACAGATAGAAAATGAGGCGCGGGTTTTCCAACTATCACCCCAAGACATAGCTTTAATCAATCCCAACACCTTAACCTGTCCCGTCTTTCGCAGTCGTACAGATGCGGAATTAACTAAGAAAATCTATCAGCGCGTATCTGTTTTGGAAAACGAAAAGACAGATAGTAACCCTTGGGGTATTTCGTTTATGGCTATGTTTCATATGTCAAATGATAGTGGGTTGTTCCATTCTTCCCCCTTGTTAGGGGGGACTGAGGGGGGTTTACTTCCCTTGTATGAAGCGAAGATGTTTCATCAATTCGATCATCGTTGGGCGACATATACAGAAGATGGTAGCACTCGCGATCTAACTGATGAAGAAAAAAGCGATTCTAACTTTAAACCACAACCGCGTTATTGGGTAGATAAACAAGAAGTAGAAAATAAATTAGGCGACAAGTGGAATAAAGATTGGTTGTTAGCTTTTAGAGATATTACTAACCCAACTAATGAACGTACAGCTATTTTCAGCTTATTACCTAAAGTTGGTGTTGGAAATAACGCACCTGTAATGACTTTAGGAATAAATAAAGCTGATCTAGCATCTTGTTTATTAGCAAGTTTAAACAGTTTAGTGTTTGATTTTGTGGCTCGTCATAAAGTTGGCGGTACTCACATGAACTTTTTCATAGTTAAACAACTCCCTGTCATTTCCCCAAAAACCTACACCGAAGAAGATATCAAATTTATCAGCGATCGTGTTCTCGAATTAGTTTACACCGCTTGGGATATGCAACCCTTTGCGAAGGATATGGGTTACGACGGCGAACCATTTATTTGGGATGAACAAAGACGGGCAATATTAAGAGCAGAATTAGACGCATATTACGCCAAACTATACGGACTTACCCGCGATGAACTGCGTTACATTCTCGATCCTGCTGATGTTTATGGCGAAGATTTTGCCAGTGAAACATTTCGGGTATTGAAGAGCAAGGAGATTAAGCAATATGGCGAATATCGGACACAAAGATTGGTGTTGAAGGCTTGGGACAGGATGTTTAAGTAATGTCGCTCGATTTTAATTTGTTTAAACGAATTTTAGCTTTAAGACGGGAAATTTATTTCCCGATATTAATGAATCAATTGGAATTTATTCGGTTAAATATCCAAATAGCCAGAGAATGAATTCTCTGTCTCAAAGCTCAAGATTTTCAATCTATTTCAATGAAATTCAGCTATCAGACGGCGATTTCAATCGCTGGCAAGGGAATTATTAATAATAAACAGATATCTAAATAGCCAGAGAATCAATTCTCTGTCTTAAAGCTCAAGATTTTCAATTTATTTCACCGCAATTCAGCTATCAGACGGCGATTTCAATCGCTGGTATCCATAAAATCAAAAATTATCATGTCGTATTGGCGATTATATTATCATTTCGTTTGGGCAACAAAACAACGCCTACCTCTAATAAAACCAGAACTAGAAGCAAAATTACACGGCTACATTATCGGCAAAGCTGATTATCTCGGTTGTATTACCCATGCCATTAATGGGACAGAAAATCATATTCATATCGTCGCATCAATTCCTCCTAGTTTGTCCATTTCTCAATATGTCAAGAAAATAAAAGGTAGTAGTTCCCATCATTGGAATCATACTTTAGCTAACGATTCAGATAAATTCTCTTGGCAAGAAGGATACGGCGTATTTTCTCTAGGAAGCAAACAATTAGAAACAGCTATTAATTACGTCATAAACCAGAAGATTCACCACAGCAACGGAACAGCGATCGCCGCATTAGAAATAAATTTCGCTCCGCCAGATACATCTTAAAGCCAGAGAATTAATTCTCTGACTGAAAGCTGAAGATTTTCAATCTATTTCAACGAAAATTAGCAAGATGAATCAATATTATATTTTTGTAATTTTCAAATCTGTTTAAACAGATTTCAGCTATAAGACAGCGATTTTAATCGTTGGCTATGTAATTATCTCAATTGCTGGCTATGGGATTGCTCTATAAATCTCGATTGTTAAGCTCATTCCGATAACGAGTTAACAGCAAGTCTAATAAACTAGATGAAGCTCTGAAATTTGTTTTTCTCAAACGCTCGATCGACTCTGCCAGATCGATTAAATCCCCCAGAGCAGCTTGATAGAGAACCCCAAGTAACCCAATTACCTTTAAGTTTTTACTGGCTGCTACTTTACGAGCTTCTCGCTCGTCCAAAATAATTAGATCGGCTTTGAGCTTTTCTGCGAGAGAGATAGCATGGCGTTCGCCAAGATCTAAGGAGGTGAGAGACTGGTCATTAACTACTTCTTGCGATCGCACTATCAGCCAAGCTGGAGGATTATTTATCCATTCTCGTAAAATAGGAGGCGCACCAGATGCAGCGAGTTCTGAGCAAACTGCTTGAGGAATGATTACTTGACCGTACAACTGAGGCAATAAATCTATAGCTTCAATTAGCACCAGGTAACAAATTGGGGATGTATCAGAGACAACAATCACCTTAACTCATCGATTGTTTTAATATCTTGTTCTAGATCGGTTTCATCATAGTGTAAGTCTGCACCTCTTTCTTTTAAAAACTGTTCTACTTCATAAAAAGAACCTAAATTGAGTAATTGTTTTACCTGTCCCCGTGTCATTACCCCACGACGATAGCCTTCGATCGCCAATGCTTCCAATGTTCGTTGAGATAAATTGCCCCACTTATCCGCGAGAATATCAGCTAATTCTTCTGGAATGTCAATTGTGATTTGCATTGTCTGTTACTTCTAATACATCTTTATATTATCTATTCTTACTTGTCTTTTAAAGTTTTGACTGAAACAAAATTGATTATGAATACAAAACTGGTTGATTCTCTAGTTCAAATTATTCTCTCTCTTTCTCAACAAGAAAGAACTTTATTACAAAAAAAACTATTTTCTAATGAATCAGAACCTTCAACCCCAGAATTAATGCAGTTATCGCAAACTGGTAATTCTTTTGATTTTTTGCTAGATGAACCAGACATTTACACTTCCGAAGATGGAGAACCTGTAACTCAATTATAAAGATTTATATTATTTTTATTTATTTAAAGGCAAATTAATTTTTGGCAGTATTTTCTATTGTCTACATATTTTTTTACTGGTTATTAAATATCAACAATTTAGAGATAATTACTGAGGTGTTTTATTAAGAGTAAATAATAAACTAGAAATATAAAATATAAAAAATAATTTAATTCATTGTGACTACTTGGACACTTACTTTTGCCGATACTTTTATCAATGAACTTCTAAATATTCCCAAAAGTATCAGTAAGAAAGTTACTAAAAAAATCAAAATACTCGAACGAGATCCGATTTCGGCTCAAGGAGATGCCAAAAAACTTAAGGGTTATGGTAATAATATTTATCGGGTTCGCCTTGGTAATTACCGTCTGTTTTACAGCTTCGGTAGCGGTTGGGTAAAACTTCTCAGCGTTCGCAAAAGAGATGATCGCACCTACGAGTTAGAAATACCAGAATTTACCACTCCCAATCCCGTTCCAGAGGTTTCTAGCCCCAATCTCAAGCCTATTCCATCCTTTGTAGAAAATGAAAAGCGAGAAAAAACTGTCTTATCCCAGAAGCAAGAATTACCAGAAGATAACAAGAGTAAAAGCAACTCTAAATCTGACTTACCTTTTAAATTTACTTCTTCTAGATTAGAACAGTGGCAAATCCCCCAAGAATATTGGCAAAAAATACTCAAGGTAAAACATTCTGATGATATTCTCGATTTACCCATCCCAGATCGGCTAATTAGTCGCATTTTAGATAACTGTTTTCCCAGAGATTTAGCAGAAATCGAGCGATCGCCTGAGTATAAACTAACCAAACCAGAAGACTTAGAACGGTTTGTAGAAGGAGAAATTGAAGCCTTTTTACTCAAACTCGACCCAGAACAAGAAAAATTAATTGATTTTGGCAATAATAACGGAGCTATCTTAGTTAAGGGTGGTGCGGGTACGGGTAAATCTACTCTAGCTTTGTATCGCGTTAAAAAGCTGCTAGAACTTGGTTATACATCGATCCTGTTTACTACCTACACCAAAGCTTTAGTTAACTATTCCGAACAGCTTTTAGAACAACTACTGGGTAAACCTCCATCACAGTTGGGAGTTAAAGTAGCCACAGTTGATTCTCTTACCTATCAATATTACGTTGATTCTCATCGTTACAGACCAAAATTTGCTAAGGAAGAACAGAGTTATTATTTACTCCAAACTGCCCTGGCTACAGCCAAAATTCCTGCCAAAAACATCTTTGAGGAAAAAGTACACCAACAATATTTAGAACGTCTGGGTATTCCTTACCTACTCCAAGAATTTGAAGATGTCATCGAAGCTTGGGGGATTTCTACCCTCAATGAATATTTACAATTACCACGCAGAGGACGAGGAGTAGCTTTAAAAGCCAAACAAAGGAAAGCAATTTGGGCTTTATATCAAACCTGGTGCAGGTTGATGAGTAAAGACCATTATCTCACCTGGTCGCAACTGCGTCTTAAAGCCAACGAAGCAGCAAGCAAACTAGCCGATAAACCTTTCCAGGCAGTAATTATAGATGAAGCACAAGATTTATCACCTGTAGCCTTACGTTTTCTGCTCAATCTCGTCCCCGATACCAAAGGAGTTTATCTAACGGCTGATGCCTCCCAATCTCTCTATCAAAGAGGTTTTAGCTGGAAACAAATTCATCAGGATTTACAGGTAACTGGACGCACCTTAGTTTTAAAGCGTAACTATCGTAATACCCAACAAATAGTCCAGGCTTGTAGCCAAATATTAGAAGATACAGAAGCGGGAGATAAGGACTGCATTCACCAACAACCCTCTCCCCATATCGGTGAACTTCCCACAGTTTTGATCTCTGACGATCTTAAAACCCAACTTAAGAGAGTTCATCAAGCTTTTGTTACGGCTGCCAAACAGTTTCGTCTTCCCTTACACGGTGGGGCGATTTTATGTCCTACGAGCCAGTTAGGAAAAGATATTGCCCGACAGCTAAAGGATATGGGAGTTAAAGCTAAGTTTTTTGCCAGTAAAAATATTCAACTCGATTCTCCCTATCTCAAAGTTATGACTCTCTATTCTGCCAAAGGATTGGAATTCCCCTTTGTTGCGGTAATGGGTTTAGAAGAAGGCTGTTTACCCACTATCGATAAAGCTACTCCCACCGATGAAGTCAATCGTATTTTAGACCAACAACGCCGTTTACTCTATGTCGGTTGTTCCCGCGCCATGCGGTTTTTAATGGTCTGTGGTTCTAATTCTCATCCTTCAAGTTTTCTCAATTCTTTAAAAACTCCTTATTGGCAATATCGGTAAATTATTTATTTCTTACTACTATGAAACCCACTTTTAAACTAAAAGATTTAATTCAACAAGGCGAAAGCGCGATCGCAGCTACCAGCACTTTAATCGGTCAAGGGATGGTGACGCTCGACTGTAGTGAGGTTGAATTCCTTACAGAAGAACAAATTGCACAGCTTTTTTCTTGTATTCCCGATACTTGGGACTTTGTAGAATTAGCCGAGATTTTTGATATTGATACTTTTAGCACTGCTGTTGCCGAACAATTTAGTAAATTATTAGATCGCCGACACGGAAGAAGTGACCATAAACCCGAACTTTCTCCAGTCAAAAAAACCGAAAATAAGGCTTTAGATATCTTCAAACTCAGAGATGAAGTAATTGGTGATTATCGTAACTATATTGAAAGTTTCTTAGAAATACGCGATCGCCGTGTGGACGAATTTGTCAAACAAGAATTAGATCGGGGACATCTCTGGCGCGATCCACTAATTCAAATTAATCCAGCTTATAAAAAAAGCGCGGATATCGATACTTTAGTTTCAGAAGGTATTTTAGATTCCCAATGCAAGCAATATTTTCCAGGGTTTCATTTTTACTACCACCAAGAACAAGCCTTTCGCTGTGCGATTAAAAACGAACCTTATGTAGTAACTACGGGTACGGGTTCGGGGAAAAGCCTTTCCTATGTTGTACCAATAATCAATGATTTACTGCAAAATCCTCAGTTAAAGGGGATTAGAGCAATTTTAGTCTATCCAATGAATGCTCTAATTAACTCCCAAGAAGAAGAAATTAACAAGTTTTTAGCTAAATACAAAGAAAAATCTGGCAAAAATTCCCACATCAGAGTTGCTAGATATACGGGACAAGAAAGTCTTTCACAGAAATCTGATATTCAAAATAATCCGCCTCAAATTCTCCTAACCAACTACGTGATGCTGGAGTTGATGCTTTCTCGCGTTCATGAGGAAAAGTTTATCAAATCACCCATTCTCAAATATTTAGTCCTAGACGAATTACATACTTACCGAGGTCGCCAAGGCGCAGATGTGGCAATGGTGATTAGAAAACTCAGACAGATTTCTAACAATGCCAAAAAAGACAATAATCTTCCTCTGTTATGTATTGGGACATCCGCTACTATGTCCACAGAAGGCGATCGCAAGAACCGTAAAACTACTGTTGCTGATGTAGCAAGTAAAGTATTTGGTGTAGAGGTAAAACCCACTAATATTATCGATGAAACCCTCGAACCAGCAATCACCAGAGCCAATCCCACAGTAGAGGAATTAACTGAAGCTCTTAAAACTGGCTTACCAACCGAAGAAAAACAAACAACCCAAGCATTTAAGGATCATCCCCTCAGCAAATGGATCGAGATGAACTTGGGTTTAGATGAAGAAAATGGGCATTTAGTCCGTAGAACTCCTATTCCTCTTTCTGTTGGCAGTGAAGAACTAGCAAAATTTACAGGCGTTGATGCCAAAGTCTGTTCGGATACATTAAAACAAATGTTCTTTTGGAGTAGCCGAATAAACAAAGGATTACCCTTCCGACTGCATCAGTTTATTGCTCAAGGGGGTAGCGTTTATGCCACCTTAGAACCTCAAGATAAAAGAGAATTAACTTTAGAAGGACAATATAAAACTACAGGCGATCGCTTACTCTTTCCTCTTGTATTTTGTCGCGAATGCGGTCAGGATTATTACGTGGTGCGCTGGAACGGCGACAAAGATGAAATTACACCTCTGTTACCCACGGTGATAAATAACGACAGTAGCGAAGATATAGAAGAAGGCTATTTAACCCTTGATGAACCAGATTTTTGGAGCGATGACGATCTAGATTCACTTCCCGACAATTGGTTTAAAGAAACTATAAAGTATGGAAGAAGAGTTAAAAAAGAATATCAAAAATTCATCCCTCACAGGCTATATATTTACCCTAATGGCACTATTGAAACAGGTACAGTCGCAGATATTAAAGTAGATAAACCAACAGCTTTTTGGTTTATTCCTAAACCCTTCTTAACCTGTCTCAACTGTGGAATTCTCTACGACAAAAAAACTAGCGAATATACCAAATTAGCTCGTCTTAGCAGTGAAGGCAGAAGTACCGCTACAACCTTACTAGCTTTATCTTCCGTCACCAGACTCAAAGAGATTGAAAGCATTGCCGATGATGCAGCAAAAATTCTCAGCTTTACCGATAACCGTCAAGACGCATCCCTTCAGGCAGGACATTTTAATGATTTCGTACAAACCAGTTTCTTGAGAGCCAGCCTCAATGGGGCATTACAAGAGAAACAACAACTTACTCATTCAGAATTAGCAGCAATGGTAGTTCGGCAAATGGGACTATCTCAGAGTGATTATGCCCAACAACCAGCCGAGTTCGGTACGGGAAAAAAACGTAATGAGGACGTTTTTAAGCAATTAATTGAATATCGTCTTTATGAAGACCTACGGCGAGGATGGCGCATCGTTCAGCCCAATTTAGAGCAATGTGGCTTATTAGAGATTGAATATGACGATCTAGAACATATTTGTAGCAATCATACTATTTGGCTAAAATACCCCGATCGAGTTCTATTAGGAGCTACTGCTTCAGAAAAATACACTGCTCTCAAAACTTTTTTAGATTATCTCCGTAAACAATTAGCTATTGATGCGGAATTACTACAACCCGAACATCTAGATAAACTAAAACGCAATGTCGCTCAAGCTCTCAATGACAAGTGGAAATTCGACTACGAAGAAAGTCTTCATCAGGCTAGATGGGCTACTTTAGAAGCTGGTAATAATAAAGGTAAAAGCCAAGTCAAATTAACCAGTAGAGGAACTATAGGACGTTTTCTTAAAAGCGATCGCGCTTGGTCGAACTTAACTACTCCCCTTACCGAACCAGAATATCAAAACCTAATAAATTCAATTATTAATACCCTGCGAGATGGTGGTTATCTCAAGCAAAACAACAAAGGTGAAATTCAACTGAGAATTGATTCTGTTGTTTGGAAAACCAGCCATAGAGAACGCCTATCTGTAGATGTCTTATCTAGTAAGCGTCTTCAAGGAAAAGAAGACCCAGGACGCAAAGCCAACCAGTTTTTCCAAAGCTTTTACTCTAGTAATGCCCAGAATATTAGGGCGATGGAAGGACGGGAACATACTGGTCAAGTAAATTATGACAATCGAAAAGATCGCGAAGAACGCTTTCGCCAGGGTAAACTATCTACTCTCTTTTGTTCTCCCACAATGGAATTGGGAATCGATATTTCCGATCTTAGCGTAGTCCATTTACGCAATGTTCCCCCCAATCCTGCGAATTATGCTCAACGTAGCGGAAGGGCAGGTCGTAACGGTCAAAACGCCTTGGTCGTAACCTATGCTGCTGCTGGTAGTCCCCACGACCAGTATTTTTATCAGCGTCAACAACAGATGGTAGCAGGGGTTGTCGTTCCTCCCAGATTAGAACTAGCCAATCAAGACTTAGTCAAATCTCACGTTTATTCTCTGTGGCTTTCTTATACAGGAGTAAATTTAGGGAACTCCATGAATGAAATTTTGGATTTAGAACAAGATTATCCCTATCCCATCAAAAAAGATATTCAAGCTCAACTAAGACTTAGTGAAAAAGCTCTACAACAGTGTTTTACCGATTTACATAACATTCTCAGTGACTCTTTCTGTCAGATTGATTTACAGAAAGTCAGTTGGTACTCTCAAGAGTGGCTTAAAGATACTTTAGATAATGCTTTTCATGCTTTTGAGCAATCTTGCGAGCGCTGGCGCAGTCTTTACTATGATGCGGATAATCAGCTAGCTATAGCTAGAGAAAATATCGACCGTCATAGTAAAGGCAAAACGACCAAAGAAGAAAGAAGAGAAGCAGAAGTCTTAGAAAAAGAAGCAAAACGCCAAAAAGATTTACTAGTCGGTCAATCTCAAGGAAAGAATAAGAGTCAATTTGATTTCTATCCTTACCGCTATTTTGCTTCAGAGGGATTTTTACCAGGGTTCAATTTCCCCAGGCTACCTATCAGAGCCTATATTAAGGCAGGAGATAAAGGAGAATTTATTTCTCGTCCTAGAACTATCGCTATTCGAGAACTCGCACCAACTAATGTTCTCTACTACGAAGGTAATAAATTTCAAATTAATAAAACTCGTATTCCTGTTAAAGGAGCGGTTTATAACCAAATAGCTATCTGTCATCACTGTGGTTATTTTCATAATGGTGAAGACTATCACCGCAATACTTGTGCTAACTGCGGACAAAAACTATCTCAAGACGGTAAAGGTAATTCTGCCAAACTCACTCAAGTCTTAGAAATGGATAATGCGATCGCCCGTAAAACTCTTCGTATTACCTGCGATGAAGAGGAAAGGCTTAAATATGGCTACGATTTGATTACCCATTTCCAATATGCACGAGACAAACAGCGATCGGGGAAAGTTGTGTCTAAAGATGGCACTGAATTACTCCGTTTGAGCTATGGAGAAACTGCCGACATTCTCAGGATCAATCGAGGGCTAACTAAATCCAAAGAAATTGGTTTTAAGCTCGATACTGCTTCTGGAGATTGGGTTAGTAAAGATAACTATCAACCTCAAGGAGAAGTCGATACTAACGTTCATCTAATGGTTAAAGATACTTCTAATATCCTCATCATCGAACCTTTAGCTTTTTCCGAACAAGAAACAGAATCTTTTATTATTACCCTTCAATATGCTTTGGAGCGAGCTATTCAAGCTCAATATAAATTAGAAAACAACGAATTATCTTCAGAACGAATTGGTAAAGGAAAACATATTTTATTCTGGGAATCTTCTGAAGGGGGTGCGGGAGTATTGTCACAAATTTTAGAAGATAGAACATCAATGCAAAAAATCGCTCAACAAGCATTAGATATTTGTCATTTCGTCGAACCTAAAAATAGTTGCGCTCAAGCTTGTTACCAGTGTTTACTCTCCTATAGCAATCAATTCGATCATCCTCATCTCAACCGTCACTTAATTCACAATTTTTTAATTCAATTATCAACCAGTGTTATAAACATCGAGCTAAATACTATATCTCGCGAAGCTCAATATCAAAAACTATTAGAACAAACCGATCCTAATTCCTCCTTTGAACGAGAAATACTCCAACAAATATATGAAAAGGGAATAAAACTGCCAGATTTAGCCCAAGAATTAATTCTTGAAGCAAACTGCAAACCTGATTTTCTCTATAAAAAGTATAAAGTAGCTATTTTCTGCGATGGCTCTGTTCACGATTCACCAGAACAACAGCAACGCGATAGTATAAAACGAGATAATTTACAGTGGAGTGGATACACAGTTGTTGAACTTAATTATAAAGAAGACTTGTATTCATGTTTAGAAAAACTGCGGTCTTTGATTTAACTTTTAACCAATGAACATAAGCCGAACGATCACAACAAAGATAGAAATGATTTAATTTTGGGAATAATATATTTAGAATTTCATATATATATTTTAAAAATTAATTATGGCCTTTGATTTACACAATTTTACTTGGGAAGAAGAACGCTTAGTGCAAGTACAAACTCAACCACATCACATTGCTGGCGTACTAGCTGAAGTGCGTGACACGCTAGAAAATTCTGATTGTGATTGGGAAGATATCTATTCAGCTTATTTTGAATGTGAAGATGATGGCACCACTACTTTTTATGAAGCGGAAAGTGCAGAAGCTGGTAATCCAGGTATTTGGACTACGTGAGTTCGACGAAGTTTATTTGAGAAAAAAAAGGCTGAGACTTATGCTAAAAGCAGTATCTCAAGTCTCAGCTATGGAATTAAAATCTCGTCTCGATCTTACCGAAATTTTCTGCGATGTAGATGATTTTTACCTCTGTTTTGAACGATATTGCCGTTCAATTCCACAATTGACTGCGATCGCGGGCGAAAAAAGATGTCGCTCTCGTATGAGTCTTAGCGAAGTAATGACCATTGTCATTGCCTTTCATGGCAGTGGTTACAGAACATTTAAAGAGTTTTATACTTTGCAAGTAAGACCCCATTGGCAAAAAGCGTTCCCCAACTTAGTCAGTTACAACCGTTTTGTCGAATTAATGCCTTGGTCGATGATGCTTTTGTGTTGCTTCCTGCAAACGCGAAAAGGAGAAGTAACAGGTATTAGTTTTATTGATTCAACACCAATAGAAGTCTGTTGTCCTAGTCGCAGTTACTCTCATAGAGTCTTTGAAGGATTAGTGGGATGGAGTAAAAATTCTGTAGCTTGGCATTACGGATTTAAACTTCATTTGATTATTAATGACAAAGGAGAATTATTAGCTTTTAAGCTAACTCCTGGAAACACAGATGACCGAAAACCTGTTCCTGATATGACGACCGATCTCATCGGCAAGCTCTTTGGAGATAGAGGTTACATCTCTCAATCACTTTTTGAACAGCTTTATGAGCAGGGATTACAGTTAATTACCAGACGTAAGAAGAATATGAAACAGCAGTTAATCAAGTTGATGGACAAAATTCTCTTACGAAAGCGTTCTTTAATTGAAACGGTCAACGATCAACTCAAAAACATCTCCCAGATCGAACATTCGAGACATCGAAGTGTTTGGAATTTTATGGTCAATCTCTTTTCTGGGTTGATTGCGTATACTTAGGGTTTGCTGAATAAGTTTCAACTGTTGAGCGAAGAAAGGTTACAGGGGATTTCGAGGGTAGAAAAAAGTGAGTACAAAAGGGCGAAAAAGCCTTAAAATTGGTAAAAGACCCTTGCACTTAATAAGCAAGAACAAATGTACCGTAAGCCGAACCAGTCTGACCTGAGTCCACAAAAATTTGAATTACCATTTGAAGGTAGGTTGTCATCGGAAAACCGATGGGTAATTATGGCAGGGTTAATTCCGTGGTCAGAATTTGAGTCGAAATATGCAGAAAACTTTTCAGAAAACATGGGTGCAGTAGCCAAACCATTCCGAATGGCATTGGGGGCGTTAATTATTAAAGAAAAATCAGGAATAAGCGATAGAGAAACAGTAGAACAAATAAGGGAGAACCCATATCTACAGTATTTTTTAGGGATGTCAGACTATAGCAATGATGCCCCATTCGATGCCTCACTGATGGTTTATTTTCGAGAAAGAATAGACCAAGATTTGGTCAATAAAGTTAATCAAAAGATGGTCGAGAAAGCCAGAAAAAAAGAAGGAGAATCAGAAAGACAAAAAAAAACGAATCAGGAGAAGTTAAGTCTCTAAAAAATCAAGGAAAGTTAATATTAGACGCTACTTGCGCTCCTGCGGACATAAGTTATCCCAATGATTTAGGAATATTAAATCAAGCCCGACGGCAAACAGAAAAAATCTTAGATTCTCTTTATAAAAGTAATCAAACAAAGGGGACAAAAAAGCCAAGAAGTTATAGAAAAAAAGCGAGAAAAGATTATTTAAGAGTAGCCAAAAAACGTCGTCCATCTCGACAAGAAAGAAAGTCAGCGATCGCCAAACAACTACAATACATAAAAAGAAATTTATCTCACATAAAGAATTTAGTTAATTCAGGAGCAGATTTAAGTAGTCTACCTCCAGGCAAATATAAAATATTATTGATAGTCGCAGAAGTTTATCGTCAACAATTGTGGATGTATGAGAATGAATCAAACAGAATTGATGATAGAATCGTTAGTATAACCCAACCGCATATCCGCCCCATCGTTAGAGGAAAAGCAGGAAAACCTGTAGAATTTGGCGCAAAAATCTCAGTAAGCTGTTTTGATAACTATGTTTTCTTAGACCATTTAAGTTGGGATAACTTTAATGAATCAGGCGATTTTAAAACACAAGTAGAAGCCTATAAAAACTACACAGGATACTACCCATCTTCAGTTCATGTAGATAAAATTTATCGAACTAGAGAGAATCGGGCTTGGTGTAAAGAAAAAGGAATTAGGATTAGTGGGCCACCGTTAGGAAGACCGACTAAAAATGCCAGTCGCTCGACTAAAAAACAAGCGATTGAAGACGAAAGGTTTCGCAATGGAATTGAGGGTAAATTTGGTCAAGCTAAGAGAAGATATAGTCTTAATTGTATCATGACCAAACTGACTCAGACCTCAAAAACTTCGATAGCAATTACCTTTTTAGTCATTAATCTTTCTACTCTGCTCAGGCAGTTTAACTGTCTTTTTTTGTCTTTATTTTTGAATACCTATAAATTAAGCTGGATTTCTGACCTTTAATAATCAAAGTTAATGTTAAATGCTAATTAATCGCAGAAAAACTTATCTTTAAATTAAGCTGATTATTGTCAATTTTTTCGCTTACTTATTCAGCAAACCCTACTTATTTGCCCACAAAACCTTCTCTTGATCTAGAGACTAAAGGATTACCTGCCCTACCTCCTGCCCTTTTTTAATTTCGTCGAACTCACGTTGGACTTATATGGTTTATGATTGTGCTGCGGGAGAAGAAGAGGTAGTAACTAATGTAAACATTAATACTTTAGAGCCTGCTATGCAGCTACAGAAATTAGCAAGTTAGTAAATTACTTATTGATTCTGATACTGAATTTTAAAAGTTTTGAATTTAATTTTGGAATGAGAACTTAATCAAGCGGATCTATATAGCGGGTTCCGCTTTAATAACTTGTTATGTCCGCTTAGTTTCAATATAGTTATTTAAGATATCGATCAAAGGTAAAAAAACACGCCAGTTATCAGGAAGATCGCACCACCACCTATATTTGACAAGATTAAATCCAGCTCTAAATTCAAGCTCAAATGTAGTACCGTCAACCCCTATTCTATAATTTGGTATAGGCTTAATAGATATATTGGATGCCTCATTTAATATTCTTTTTGCCAACTCAATATCTAATATTTCGGGTTCAGTGGATTGATTTTGATAATCTATCCAAATATAGCTTTTTATTTTGTTTAGATTCGCTAATTTGGACACGAACACTTATTAATTCTCCGAAATACGAAATCAAAGAATAAGATAAATCAAGTTCCTTCATTTTATAAGCATAACTATTTATTAAACAAAAACTTTTAAAGATACAAAGTTTCATTGACAATTATTACTAATTTAACGCTGAAGTCTGTGATTTGAATCGTCAGTCAAATAGTGGCTACCAAAATTTAAGGTGCCACATTATCATGCAACACCCGTTTTAATTTCTCTATTGATTTGACTAATTACTCGTACCCGCTATCTTTTCCATCGCTTCACTAATAGTATTAGCAGCTTCAAAGTGACTAACCCACTGTCTGATATCCCAAAAGATCGGCATATTCTCATCCAAATGCCAAATTCTACCGATTCTTCGATAATTAGCATCGCAAATAATAGCCGATTTCATGTACCGACTCTCAAGCTTTGCTCTGACCTGATGCTCCATCGCGATCATCTTAACGATTTCAAACCAAGCTTCCGTCTTAATAATCGTCAATCGTTTCCAGATATCGCTTGCAGTTTCATCTAATGCAGCAATACTTTTGTTCGTTTTAGTGTCGCGTGATACCATAGTCCTACATGAAATATGTGATCGGAGCATCGAGATTGAGAAGCGACCAAACTTATACAGTCTCGATGTTTCTGTGTTTCTAGGTTTTATAATACTGTGATACGACAAGCTTGTAGACCCATCAATCAATAACGATTAATGATCGAAAAACATAGTATCGATCGATGGGGGTTATGTATTAAAATTTCAATCAAACAAAGTCTCTAAATCAATTTGATCTTCTTCATCAAAAGAGAAATCACCATACACACTAATACTTAAACTTGCCCTGGTTATAGCCGTATACAACAACTTTTGTGTAATGTTTGATTTGTAGGTATCTTCTACGTCTACAAACACCCTTTCAAATGTCGAACCTTGGCTTTTATGTACTGTAATGGCGTAGGCGTATACTACATTATCAAAAGCCTTTCTAGTGTTATCTATCTTCTTCGTCAGAGCAATTCGATCCCCGTAGTTTCTAGTACGTTGTAGCTTACTCTGCAATTTAGAAATGTTCTTCTCGTTGGCGAGCGCCGAATCTTCGTTTAATATCTTTAAGGTAATAGAAGCATTATCTTCAACATCAATTGGTTCTGCTACAACCGACCAATACTTATAACCTGTATCTTCATCAATCAATAAAACTCCAGGCTCGACAACCAGAAACTCTTGACTGTTGTTTGCTATCTGTTCGTAACTATCATTACTTCCTTT
This sequence comes from Cyanobacteriota bacterium, assembly GCA_942490675.1. Taxonomy (GTDB): domain Bacteria; phylum Cyanobacteriota; class Cyanobacteriia; order Cyanobacteriales; family Xenococcaceae; genus Waterburya. The sequence goes on from CALNYB010000037.1 coordinate 32,177, forward strand.
CCGATATACAGGCGCTTTAGCAATGAGCAGGTCATTTGGTAAATAAGGATTTCCCTGGGCGGCTTCCATACCATAGAGAGCATTTCTTACATAAGAGCTCAAATCTTCGCAACGTTTATTCGTGTAAGCAAGAAATCTCACTGAGTTTTTATCCGCAACAAATGCATCATCTTGGAAATATCGTTCGGCGGCTTTCTTCCAAGAGATTTCGCGCTCGTATTTAACAATGGTCCCATCATCTGATGATTCAAAAGGATAGGGCAATTTCTGATAAGTATCATTGCTACGAATCTCTTCTGCCACAACAGCGAGTTCACCATCATATCTAACCACATCAAATAACGTTATTTCCTCAATATCTAGAGCGCATACAGGAGGGCGCGCCGCTTTAACTGGAGGTAACTGAAAAGGATCGCCGCAAAACAAAACTTTGGTCTGTGTATTATGAATGGCATTGATAATGTCCTTGAGCAATCGCTCATCGATCATGGAATACTCATCTATTATGACTAAATCGTATTCACAAATCCTTTGCTGTTTGGTCCTGTTACCATTAGTTAAATAGTCTTTACCAGTATAAATACTTATATCGAGATAATATCCAAGTATTTGAGCTAAAGTGTAAAAAGAAAAATACTCACTTGCATCGGTATTTAGAGCTTTGTTGGCCATTAAACGAATATTTCTAAGAGCTTTGTTCGTGGGAGAAGCAACAGCCAAATTCAGGTCGGAATGCTCGTTTTTCAGCCAGAAAAGAACTTGCGATATTAGGGTCGATTTTCCCGTACCCGCAGCACCAGAAAATTTGAGAAATTTAGCATCTTTGTTGTCAATAAAGCTTTTTATGGTAGCGAAAGCCAATTCTTGTTGTGATGTTAATTGAATCGGATTCAAGAGATTTACGAGAGTTTTATTCATATTATTTGCTGTTTTTAAATTAGTTTTTGTAATCAAGCCCAAGGTCTAATAAAGACCAATGAGCTCATAAGCTTGTCGTTCGATTAAAAATAATCACTCGATCGAGTATTGATTAATTTATTCTCGGGATGCTGGTTTACAACAACACTTTCATGCCGAAATCTGTACTCAGCTAACTCCGCAATCGGAAAATATATTTCGTCACTTATCATTTTTCGACTAATATATTCAAAAGCTTGTAAAAAGATCTCAGGAATCAAATCTGGATCGGTATCTTCATGAATATTTTTTTCTACTAATTCATGGACTCTTTGACACAATTCAAAAGATAGTAACGAACACCCAGGATTAGCAAGTAATAAAACAAAATTATCACTCACAATATTTTCAAGATAATTTGATAAATCATCTGTAAATCCTATGGCAAATTCAGGTTCTTTGTAATTGACAAAAAATAAAAATAAACCATCGTGAATGGGTTTTTTATTAATGCCAAAGCCTTGGAGCTTTTTTCTGTTCTTCATGATTTTAAGTACAATTGTCTTTTATTTGTTACATTAATATTTTACCAGGGTGTAATTTTAAATTTTGTCCTCTGCAGCTAAAATAAAACAGAATTTTTTGAATAATAATATCGCTTAGAAAAACAAAGAGATAATATCAATCGCGAATATAAATATCTTGGTTTTACTATTTTTTATTTTGCAATTTTAATAGCTGTTGTTTGAGTTTATGCACCTTAATATACCGCGATGAATAGGTGTTAAGAAGCTGGTTATATTAAGTCCTCACTATTACTATTACTCCTATCGCGTAAGTTAGTAAGGTATGTAGAGTAATTTAAATTAAGTATCCATAACAATCCGCGCCGCCATGGGATTATGAGTAGCTATATAAATTAAGGAACCCAACAACGCTCTCGATTTACTGAGTGTTCGTTTATCACAAGAATCCAAATACTTGAGACTCAAACTTTGAACCTATCAATTACTTATCCGTACCGAGAAAGTTGTCGTCGGTTGAAATACCACCGCGTTCTTATCGCTAACAACAAAATGTATTAAATTATACCGTTTTGAATAAAAAAGTCAAGTTGGCTATTAATATATAATCTTTTATTTTTATTTTTATCTAAATTTTGGGCACTCTATATTTAGTACCGAGTATAGCGACCCGTGCTTTACATGCTAGCTATAAGACTATGTAAATACTTAATATGAGAGAAAAAACCCATCGCCAACTAAGAGATGATTTTAACTTAGATTTTCCGCCATTTGATGACACTCCAATAGATATAGATTGGCGTAGTGAAACCGATTGTGAGTCGATTGAGGATTTTATTGGTTCTTTAAACTCTTCATTTGGCAGTGAGGTTACATCCCACTTGGATAAATTTTGCCAGTTAGATTTAGAAGAAATTTGGGATTGCTTTTATCAAATCGAAGATGCTCAACTTTTAAAATCTCGTGGTCGTTGGGTTCTTTGGAGTTTTAACGGTAAATTTGAATCGGGCAATAAAGTAGAGGCGAAGCTCAAACAAGAAAAGGTCTTGATATTTGATGTTGAGACTAATGGCAAAGTAGACGATTTGGGCGTAAAAACTGGACTCCTTTCGGCTCAAGCTCTTGGCAATCAAGGGCTTTATCTTTGGTCGCATCCAGAACTCAAAAGAGGTCGTCAGTCTTTAAAAGAAATAATAGAAACAGTTTCTATTGGTACAGATCATTTAGTCATTGCCCATAATTCCAAATTTGATTATGTAAGAGTGGCAGAAAGTTATCAGATTCCTAGAAAAAATCTTTGGTTTGATACTAAATCTATGGCTAAAGCTGTAGATGAGCAGAATAAAAATACCAAATATGAGCGAGGGAACTTGATCGATGCAGAAATTCCTTTCTCAAAATTGAGCTACGGACTGGAAAATGCTTCTTTGGCGGGGTTAATAAAATTCTATTTTGACGAAGAGATATCAAAAGGCGAACGGGATTATTTTGTTCGAGGCTTTTCTACTGTCGCTCAAAACTTTAAAGAGGCGATGTCTTACGCCATAAAAGACACAATTATTACCTTTAAGCTATTCCAACATCTATGGCCTCTTTATAAACAGTACGTCCCGCATAGCATTTCCCATTATGCTCATGGTTGTTTGGCTTCTCAGGTTATCGGCGTAAATGAACGCTATGAGGAATGGCTAGAAGAAAGCAAAAGTCCTTATCAAAGTCTGTTAGATGAGCGAAGAGAGCTTTGGTTGGAACTGGTGGATGAAGCCTATCAAAATTGCTGCCAGAATTCTTACGACCCCTGGACTAGATTACTGCCTGAAAAATGGTACAAACGAGCCAAGAGAGACATAAGAAAGACCAATACGCCTAATACTTTAACTAAGGGACTACTACAACGGCTTTGTTACAAAGGTAAGCCTATTCTCCCTTTCAAAGCGAGTGGAAGGACTATTTGGTTAACTCACGATGGCGGTAAGCTTCCTAAAAATTTACAAAGCATCCAATTCGTTCACTACGGAAATCTCGACCGTAAATCGGTATACGAATTAATGAGTCTGCCATCACGCCCAATTTATTCTTTTCGCCAAGAGCAGGTATTTAAAATTCAACAACTAAATAAACAGCTTTCCTACTATAAAAATTACATCAAAAGGGCCAGAAACTGTCCCCGAAAGAATCGAGTTGTACCAATAGAAGGCGAACCTCACGGTGCGATTACTAAAAGAGCTAATGGTGGCATTATTATGACTGCCAAAGGACATCCCGAAGGAGAACTATTACACGAACTGCGGGCAATGTTCGGACCTCATCAAGAGGATTGGAAGATAATCTACGCGGATTTTGATTCACAAGAGAGTCGGATTGCTGCTATATTTGCCGACCGCTTTAACGGTTCGGGCGAACTCGCATCTAGTCTTAATTCTTATATTGTGTTCAGTGGTAAAAAAGAAAATGCCACTGATTATCATAGCTGCATGACTAAAATTCTCAACAATAGCTTAGGCTCTGATATGAAGCGTAAGGTTGGTAAAGAAGTCAATCTAGGATTGCAATATGGTAGGGGAACTAATTCTCTAGCCGTTTCTTTAATGGCTTTCATTGACAATTTCAAACTAGCCAAAGAAGTAGCACGTCTTTCGATTAAGAAAAAGAAGGGAACAGAAAATTCGCCAGGGATTTGGAGCGGTGGCTTAGATTCAGGTACTTGGAATTTTTACGAAGACAATCTTAAATCTGAATTCAGGCGAGAACCGTTTCTAGATTTAGCTTTTCCTAGAGTGTATCAACCAAAAACCCAAAGAAAAGACGGGGACAAGAATGACTATCTAAATCTACGCAACTATTTCTGCCAGTGCGGCGGAGTCGCGATTCTACATCTAACCATTGCTATTACCGATTGGCTGTTTAGAAAGAACAATATCAGAGGTTGCTTTAGTGCTTCTATTCACGACGAGGTTGTGTTTTTAGCTCACGAAGAAGACTCACTCAAAGCAGCCTGGCTTTTTCAATTAGCGCACTTTTTAACTTGGCATCATTGCCAGGCTAAATTAGGACTGAAAGAAGAATTAAAAGCTGGAGCTTGGTTTGAGGATGTCGTCATTGGTGATTACTACCGTAAAGAACCTAACGATCCTTGTATAACGCCGACAAATCCTCAAGGTTTTCCTAATGATATTGCTTACAAAATGGAGGAACTATGTACGAAGATTTAGAACAATATGATTTCTCAGAAGGGGCAGAGTTACCTACTTTTGACCAAAAGATTGAGATTCCAGTCATAGATATTGAAGTTAAAGATGAAGAAAAAGAAGACGAAATCGACCTTGGATTCTTATTGTAAAAAGCTTCTTCAACCCAGAGAAGGTATTCCTTTTAGAACGGAGTGTTTATGGTCTCTGGTAAAATATGGGGATGCCAAAGGTATTGAAGGTTTCTTTGAGGAATGGGGAAATTTAGACAAATCCGAAAAAGAAGAACAACGCTACGAAGGTATTATTGAATGGGATGACAGTAACTACGAGCAAACTGAGTTTGACGAAGTAGCTGACAATAAACACCTCAAGTTTGTCTTGCAACGAGCTTTAAGTAGCGATAATTTCTATTTTATCGGTCGATTAGACATCCATTCAGATATCATTCTCGATTATCTAGAGAATAAAAGAGGAATAAAACTCTTTGATTTTGATGAAGGTTTTTCTTTGGATGCTCTAAAATTTTTAACATCTAGAGAGAAAAGCTATCCGATTCCGGTTCAAAATCTTTGTCTCTTAAACCCATATTGGCCAGAACATGTAGATTCAAGTTCCTCAAAGATAGAATGTGCCAAAACCGATTTTGTATCAGATAGCGAAATATTCTGGAAGACCATGAAAGCGGATTACAAAGCCATTCTGCTACGTGGAGCAAAATCTGTAGGTAAAACAACAGCTATCAAACATTATTTAGAAAGAGAGGTTTCTAAGAAAAATCCAGTCTTAGTTTTGACTCATCGAGCAGCTTTAGCTGAAAATTTGGCTGAAAAACTAAATCTAAATAACTATAGACAAGTTCCAGACTTTGAAAGTCCCAACGCTTTAAGAATGGCATTATGTGTTAATTCCCTAATCAACTTGAGACATAGAATTGGGAAGGGTGATTATGACCAAGCTATTGTCTTCATTGATGAGGTCATGAGTTTTTTACCTTACATTGCCTATGGCGGTGATGAGATTGGAATGCCTGAGATTCGCACTTGTATTGTTAAGACTTTGAAATCTCTATTCGAGCGTGCGAGTAAGGTCATTTTAGCTGATGCCGATTTAACGGAATTTGTCTATGAGTTTTGCCAAAACATCTTCGGTTCAGATAAGGTTCACGTTCTAAATATAATTAAAGAAGTTCCTTACACTAAGCCAGTCAAGCTATTAAAACACAACGGTGGTGCTTTGGAGCATGTTGCTACCGAATTGATTGAAGAATCTAGTAATATCCCTTTGATTATCTTCTCAGGCAGTAAAGGGGATACTAATCAAATCAAAAGATTATACGAATCTACATATCCTGAATGGGAACTGCGGGATATGGAGAATTTACCTGAAGGTTTTCATCCCGAAGTCTTAAAAGTCAATTCAGGTACCTCGGGTTGGCAAATGAGCCGTAAATTTTTTGAGAACCCTAGTCAGTATATTCAAGATTCCAAGCTTAAATTACTTATCGCAACTAATTCTATAGATGCTGGAGTTTCTATAGATCTGCAAGATTATTTTAAATCCGTTTTACTCGGAACCGATAGCAATCATATAAGTCCATTGGTGATGAGTCAGCAAGCTTTCAGATTGCGAGATGTAAATGTAGAAAGGGTTTTTTTGGTACCTCGAAGAATTATTATCGAGCATATCGATACTAAAGAAAAGAGAAAGCTTACTATCCAAGCTAATCGTCTTCATTTGGTAGATCTATGGGCAAATCATCCACAAGAATTGGCACTGTTGAAAAAATCATTGCATAACAGCAATAATTCTAAATACTTAAGTATCTATTTTGGAGTAAATGATATAAAAAAGATTCTTAAAATTAAGAACTCCCTTTTAGATTTGGATGTAGATTGTCCTACACCTTACTTGGACTTGATGTGTACAGTTGTCGATTTTGATAGGAGGCTAAAGAACAACTTTGTCGATGCTTTGACTGAATCTCTTTTAATTGACGGCAATACAATTGAGCAGGAAGAAATTACTACACCAGAAAGAGAAAAGCCGAAAAGAGAATTACCTGGGACTATTGAAGAAATCACGGCACGTACCCAAACTGCAACGCCTGAAGATGATATCGACTATTTTATCATCTCGGTTAATCGTGCCTTTGGCAAGGATGCTCATAAAATCGAAGAGTTATTGATAGCTTATGAAAATGAACAGGAGAAAAAACTCAAGCGTTATGTCGATCGAGCTAAGATAATATTTTTCAAAAGCAAAGAGACTTTTATGATAGAGAATCTTTATGCTTTAGATGCCGACGACGATTATGAGAAATTGTTAGTACTATTCGACTGGGGGCTGAATAAATATGGTAATGAGATAGTTAACGGTTATCTATCGTACCAGTCATTGAAGCAACTGCTCGAAGCTAGTAAGCCAATTAAGGACGAGCTACTCAAGTCTTTCACTACCAGACAAAAAACATTAGGCAGGGTACCTCAAGTTATAAATTTCATTAAAAAAGTGTTAGGTTTAGATTTCAAGACCAAAAAAGATAAAAAATATTGGCTGGAACAAAATTTAGAAGCACATTTAATTTTAAGGCTTTGGCAGGATATGTAAGCGATAGCGCTAAGAATCATCTATTAGTAATTTTATGACTCTCCACGTAGTCATTAAGATCAATACCGATCTTGCCTCGCACTCATGTTTGACCAAGTGAAATTAGTCTATTAAATAAAAAATAAGACACTATATTAGTAGTTAACTCAACATTTTTGCTAAAAACGGTAGTATTCGATACTTTTGGCATCGTATAAAAGCCACTGGGTTAAAACAGCAGCTCATTTTTGTATTATTGACGATACGCAATTAAAGCCTTACATTTCGGGAATATCTATATTGTCTCTAGCTGCTAGATAATTCTTCATTATCATTTCAGGGCTTGTACCAGCTAATCTGGCAATGGTAGCAATATCGATTCCCGCGCGAACTAGCCTCGTAATTCCAGAGTGGCGCAAGCTATAGAACTTAAGATATTTATAGAGCTTTCCATCCGCAACAATCTTGCTAACTACGGGTTTCCATAAATCACGTCCCCAACTTCTTTGATCCATGTAGCTTTTAGTTCGAGGTGTCGGGAACAGAAGATTATGCTCATTTTCCCTAAAGGGAATTGTTTTTATAAAGTCTACTAACTCTTTATTGCATTTGAATAGACGAATCTCATGGGTTTTAGAGTCTTTTAAAATCCCGCGTGAGTAAGCTTTAGTAAATGAATTGACATACTCCCGTCGCGGGACGCGAGGGATTCTCCTCAACTTAACAGATCTGCTAAGTTTGGGAGCTTTTTATCCTGACTGCTGCCCACAGCCAGCTTTTTAATTAGCAATGCAGAGTTGTAATCTCTGTCGCAACTTAAATTACATACATCGCATGAGGCAAGTTTTAGAGTTTTCTAGGGGGGGGGGGGGTTAAAATCCCGCGTGAGTAAGCTTTAGTAAATGAAATAAAAGTACCGTTGCTACGAGTACGTATATCGTTCCAAGTTAAAGCAATAGCATCTTCTGGTCTGCAAAAGGTAAGCGCACAGAACTTTATATAGTGGTAGTAATATGAGTGAGGAATTCTGGCATATTTACTCATGTACCCATCCGATTTAAAAGCCTCCAATATAACTTTTATCTCATCCGACTCATAGCACTCGATCTTAGATTTTGTCCTCTTTGGAAGTTTGCGACCCACAAAGGGATTTTCGCTAATAACTTTGGCTCTGATTGCCTCATTACAAGCCGCTTTTAGGTTTGCGAACACTCGTTCTAATGTTCCTACAGAATATAAAGTAAGCAACTCAGTTACCAACAGGTCATTGTTCTTAATGTCCAATGCTTCGGTTGAAACTTTCCCCAGACAATTATCTGTTTGTTTCCAGGTCGATAATTGAGTTGTTTTGCCAACTATTAATTTATTAGTCTCTTTGTACTGATTCCAGACCGCCATTATACTTATGATTTCTGGTGCGGGTTGAGATTCTGGCTCGTTGACTATTGGTGGCGTATTTTCAATTTTAGACTCTTCAACAATGTCTTTTACTACGTTAAGTGCCTTAGCGCCACCGTTCGGCTTATAACGGATATAGTCAAAATCAAAACAGTCATTTTCAATATCAGCATTAATTTGGCGCGCTCTTTTTGTGGCAGTAGCAAAACCTTCTTCTGATATCTTAGATACCTTTAACTCGTGCCTGTGTTTGGCTGGATATGTAAATCTAAGTCTAAAATAACCACAATGCTCTTCTATAGTTACCTTTCCAATCTTAGTTTTCTTCTTGTAAGAATACACTTGTAATATGAGTTTTTGACCCAAAAACAAGTAAATTTAGACCCATTATTTAGAGTATTTCGACCATCTGATATAATAATGGAGGACTGGGAAATACATCTACAATCGTTGAGATATATGGATTCTATACTTTTTAGGAGCTGATTAATTTTAGAAGCCGCCATCCTCAAAATGTGGCGAGAAATCGTGAGAGTTCGAGTCTCTCTTCGCCCACTAAGATACTTACGTAGTAAGAGTTTCGCAACTTTGATAAATGGAATCTTTTTGGAGTTTACAGGTCTATTAAATCAGATTGGAAACCAAAAAGAAACCAAAAGTGGCGTTTATGGACTTTTGTAACTTGGTTTTTGGCAGAAACAATAATTACGCAAAAGCACGATTGCTTGGTCTTATAATTCATGTTCAGCACTCTACAAAAAGAACAGAATCGACTACTCTGAACAAGCAAAAATCCAACAACCGAAGGTATTTGAGAAGCAACTTTAATATTTTGGGGTTTGTATACGTTCTGACTTTTCCCGTTAAGTCTGAAACGGAGTCTAGAAAGGCATTATGGGTTTGAGGAAATTTTCAGGTATAGTAGAGAAAATTGAGAGAGTGCAGGTCAAAAAATGTTGGAATGGTGGGTCAAAAATTTTGCGAGTCCTAAAGGATACACCTTCGGATATTGCCAGTTGGGAGACGAGCGGTTGAACAATCGAGCCTTTTCCGTAGGCAAGGTTTTGAGTCAGGGCTTTGGAAAAGCCTTCTCAGAAATCTTTTCGGGAGCCAAGGAGTTGAAAAGGGCGTATGAATTTTTGCCAACCCGAAGACAGACTTTGGCAAGATAATCGAGCCGCACTGTCAGATGACAACCGCCGATGTTGAGGAATATAAAGTGGTCTTATCGGTAGGAGATACGACCTTTTTAGATTATCGCAGCATTAAGCTTAAAAGGGAAGGCTATGGTCCGACAGGGAATGGTGGGAATGGTTTAATTCTGCATAGTGCCTTGGCAATTGAACCAGAACAAGGGCAAACCTTGGGGTTACTGTGGCAAAAAGTTTGGAATCGGGAACACAAGCGATCGCCTCCTAAGAATGAAACTGCCAAGCAGAAAAAGCAACGACAGGCTCAGAACCGAAAAACGGCACGTCAAAGAACATTTGCCGAGAAAGAATCTTATAAGTGGGTAGAAGCTTTAATTGAAGTGGAGAAGCAAGTCGAAGTGAACACAAGAGTGATTCATATCTTTGACCGAGAAAGGGCTTGCCCGCATCTAGGGGATATTTCAGAAGTTTTTGACCAACTGCGTCAAATAAAGCACACAGGAGTCTTAGTGAGGGCTGCCCATAACCGCAGTTTAGACCAAAATAGCGAACGCCTCTGGGCTAAGATGGAATCGGAACCCATTCGTTTTGAACAAGAAATCGATGTACCTGCCACCGCTAATCATAAAGCGCGAAGAACCAAACTAGCAGTAAGATTTAGTGCGGTTAACCTGCGAACTCCTTATCGCTTCGAGGATCGTGACCCGTTAAAAGTCTATGCTGTTTATGCCACAGAGCTCGATTGTCCAGAAGGAGAAACCCCTCTATCTTGGATGCTTCTCACAACAGAAGTGGTTGAAGATGTTTTCATCGCAGCCACAATCTTGCGTTGGTACACTTACCGTTGGCGTGTTGAAGACTATCATAAAATTCTCAAGTCTGGTTGTCAAAGCGAACGCTATCGACTGGCTGCTGTGGGCATGAAGACCTTGTTGGGGTTTTTAAGTGTCATTGCCGTTGAACTGTTACAGGTCACTTATCTTCATCGAACCCAACCCGATGCAAGGAGCGATTGAAATTCTCAATCCTGTTCAGCTTGAAGTCTTAAAAGCTGGAGCCAGCCAAAAACTTCCCCTCATTTTAACAGTTGCTTGGGCAGTGGAGACTGTTGCTTATCTGGGGGGTTATCTCGAACATCGTCGTAAGACTCCTATTGGGATCCAAGTTCTGTGGCGTGGTTGGTTAAAATTACATGACCTCTGTGAAGGCTGGCAGCTTGCCAGAAATACTTAACGGGAAAAGTAAGATTTACCTCTACTATAAAGCTCGCTTTCAAATCGAGTTTGTGTTTCGTGATGGCAAACAGTTTACTGGTTTAGCTGACTGTCAGGCTCGCGACTTGACCAAACTTGACTTTCATTTCAATAGCTCACTAACTGCGCTCAATCTTGCCAAAT
>CALNYB010000038.1:0-5044 GCA_942490675.1 Cyanobacteriota bacterium
TTGCCAACTACGCTGAGCTGGTGGAGAAGAATGGCTGTTTTGTCGATAAAGCCTCTTGGCTTGCCGAGCTGGAGCAGGTGAATCAACCCTGTCTTCTTCCGGCCACGACGCCTTCGGCAAATCCCTGCTCTGCTCTCGCCATTATTACGACCTCAATACGGCGGACCGCTTCAGCGAACTCTTCGGCCAGACTTGGATAGGGCTCACCCACGGTAAGCAGAACAGCTGCTTTATCCTGCATTTCTAGTGCCTCGGTTATCGAACCGGGTAACCCATTGGGGCAATCGAACGCAGCTTCAAGGGCATTGCTGCAAGTATCTGAGCAAAAATGTGCACGTCCGTATATGCTCTGCTCAAAGATATGCCGGAGATTGACATTCCGATGATCCTGTGTGGACTGCCTGGGAAGCTGCTCAACTGCCTGCATGATCACCAACTCCCGCACGCTGTACATCATCATTGATGAATACGATAATTTTGCCAATCAACTGGTTACGAGCCAATAAGGATCAGCTTACGAGAGCTGACAGCGGATAACGGCTTTTTCAAAACCTTTTTCAAAATTCTGAAAGCAGGGCGGAAAACCGGAGAGATATCCAATGTCTTTATCACTGGCGTGTTACCTATCACTATGGATGATATGGCCTCGGGCTTTAACGTGGCCACCTTCCTGACTCTGCATTCCCGAAATTTGAAAACATGCCGGGTTTCACTCAAGCCGAAACAGACACCTTTGGTTGATGCGGTCTAAGACCAGAATATTGATCCAATCTCCTGTTCCGAAGTGGGTACGCTGATGAAAATCAGTACAACGGGCTATCATCTCATGACCAATGACGAAGAAAACCTGTATAATTCGACCTTAGTGCTCTACTTCCTCGAACTGGCTTCAAAACCATAAAACCATCCCCAAGCATCTGACCGACCTCAACCTGAAGACCGATATCTCCTGGGTGCGCCGCCTGACCGCCTCCAATCCGGCTCTAACCGAGGAATTTGTTGATCGCCTGACCCTGCACAACAGTATTGCCTATGACGATACTTTTTTGGTTGAGAAATTCAATATGTACCAGTTTTTTGAACCCTCGTTTTTCCGATCTCCTTTTTTACCTCGGCATGCTGACCCGCAAGGATGATTTTTTTCTCTGCCTGCCCAATATGAACATGCGCACCATCTTTGTTCAGTATTTTAACGAGATTCATCATATTGACGTGTCACCCGCTATGCCGAGATCATGCGAGCCTTTGCCAATCAGCCGAATCTGGAACAGCTCTTTGCCGGCTATTGGCGAGAGTATGTTTCCCAGCTGCCCGAGGCTAACTTTCAGCAGGTGAATGAAAATTTCTACCGCACCACCTTTTACGAGCTGTGCAGCCGTTTTCTTTCCCGCTGGTTTGTCTGGCATGTGGAGCGTTCCTATCCCCAAGGGCGAAGCGATCTGGAGTTTGTGGGGCAAGTATAATGAAAAATATGGCAAACCTGCGCTGGGTGGTTGAATATTATGGAAATAATTGCCTCTTTATTGAAAAGTTTAAATCCTAATTATGTAACAGTAGTTTTCATTGCTACGATTTTTATCGTTTTCATTCTTGCCGTAGCATTCTTTTTTACAAACAGACTACAAAATTTTGTCAGAATAGTTCCTTCATTGTTATCATCTTTTGGAATTTTAGGCACTTTTACAGGAATTGCAATAGGGCTTGCTAAATTCAATGTAAAAAAAATAGATGCCTCTATTCCATACTTACTTGATGGTATGAATACAGCATTTATTACCAGTATTTTCGGTATAATTTTTGGATTATTGGTTAAAATTATTTTATCATTATCTACCGCACCCAAAAGAATAACTACAGAACAAATTGGTGCCGCTCATATCCATGAAGCCATAAAAGAACAAACTCAACAATTAGTACAGATACAAGCCTCAATTGCAAAACAAAGCAAGGTAATATCTAAAGCTACCAATTATCTCCACAAAGATTTTCAAGAATTTGCACAACAAATTTCTGAAATTAGCTCAAAACATTTAATAGAAGCGCTCGAAAATGTAATCCGAGATTTTAATAGTAAAATAACGGAACAGTTTGGAGAAAATTTTAAACGTTTAGATGATTCAGTAGGAAAACTTTTACTCTGGCAAAGTGAGTATAAAGACCAGATGATTGATATGAAAAAAGGATTAGAAAATGCGGTTAAAATTATTGAAGATAGCCGTACAGCTCTTTCTGAAATTAGCAAAGAAGCCGAATCTATTCCAAATTTAATGGAATATTTAAAATCCATTCTCGCAACAACAAACGGCCAACTTAATAGCATGAACAGCCATCTTGAAACATTTGAAGAAATGCGAAATAAGGCCGTACAAGCTATGCCTCAATTTTATAACCAGATAGAAGAAGTTCAAAAGAGCATTACAGATTCTGTTCAGACTGCCTCAAATCATTACCAAAATTTATTGACAGGCTCAAAAACATTTATTACTGATTTCACGCAATCTACAGCTAATTTTCAGGAACAATTTATTGTAGATAGCACCAATTGGCGTAAGTTACTGAGTACTTCACTTATTGAAAGTACTCGTCAGATTAGTCAAGCCAATCAAGAAACCAGCGCTGTTCTGAAAGAAGCAGGTAATAATGTGGCTAACAGCAGCAATGCAACACAGGAACAGCTTGTATTAATGGTACAAAATTTAGAGAGTTCCTTAATCAAGCACAAAGAACATATTGATACCTTTGTACAGAATATTGGCACAGAAATTAACAGATTAGTTTCAGACAATAGCTATACTGTAAATAAACAGGTTGAAAAAACTGTAAATACGCTCGGTTCTTCTTTAGAAGAGCATACTGATAATCTTGATAATTTTGTATCTGGTACAGGAGAAAAAATACAGGAACTCGTCAAGACATCGTTTAATGAACAGCATAGAGAAGTTCAAGATTTAGGAAATGCGTTAAGTAATGAAATCAAATCTATATCAAAAAAACGGCAAGATTACCTTACAAAGGAAATGAGTGCGTTTGACAAGGCAATGCAAGACGAAATTCATCGTCTAATGGAAATGATGGGAAATTCATTGATTAACATAACTGATAAATTTGTTGAAGATTATACAGATTTGACCACAAAAATGCAGCAAATTGTCAGAAAGGCGGATTCCTTTTCCTCAAAACCTAACTGATGGATTCCTCCGATTTTTTTAAACAAAACCTTGAAGAGGAACCGGAAAACCATTGGCTGTCTGTCTCTGATTTAATGGCAGGCCTGATGATAATATTTTTATTTATTGCTGTAAGTTATATGCGAATGGTACTTATTGAACGTGATAAGGTAATTGTTGAACGTGATAAAATAAAGAGTGTTATAGTTGCTTGGGAAGAAACTCAGGATTCTGTTTATACCGCTCTTACCGATGAATTTCAGTACGATTTAGAAAAATGGCACGCTGAAATAGACAGGGAAACACTGGCCGTACGGTTTAAGGAGCCAGAAGTATTATTTGGTAGAGGAAAAACTAAAATAACATCTCGTTTTAAAATCATTCTTGATGACTTTTTTCCTAGATACATTAAGCGGTTGAATGAATTTAGTAATTGTACTCCTGGACCAGATGATGTACCTCGTGGTTGTATTGAAGAGATTCGTATTGAAGGGCATACATCAAGCGAATGGAATGAAGAAGTATCAGCTATTGAAGCCTATTTCAATAATATGTGGCTATCTCAGGAAAGAACAAGATCTGTTTTAAAATACTGCTATACCCAAGAGCATCTTTCTGAAAAATATACCTGGTTGCCTCAGCGACTCGTTGGGGTTGGTTTTTCTTCCTCTCGACCTATTTATGATTTGAATCATTTAGAAAATAAAAATCTATCCCGTAGAGTTGAATTTCGAGTCAGAACAACGGTGGAAAAACAACTTATGAAAATAATTAAAGAGTAAATGAAAATTGATTTTGATTTTTCAGCACTTGATCGAGCTGCAAAAAAAATGGGGGCCGTAAATAAAGGTTGGTCTCTAAAAAAATATATACTTGATCCAATATCCATCAAACAGAAGTTAGAAGAAGGAATAGAAGTTCCAATCAGTGAGATTGCCACAACTAGTTCAGGGGTACTTAGTTATAAAAATCAGCATGTTTTACTTTATATTATGGCTCAAGGAGATTTCGCATGGAAGGCTTTCACTCCCGAGGGAGGTGGCCCTAAATTCCATGTAGCAGATTGCGAGACACTTAAACGCATGCGATCTATAGAAAGACTTGAACGTTATGTAGCCACAAATAAAACTACAGGTAAATTTCGGATCACTGGTCGCGATAAAGAAAATAAAAATGATATTGACAAGGAGGCTAAATTACTCGTCTGCCAAAACTGCATGGAGTTACTTAACTATCAAGGATTCAGAAAATTACCTCCAGGAACCCCTCGTAAAAAATTTGTGCAGGATTTTGATCTTGATCTTTTTTTTGCTAACTATAGGTCTTGCTTTGAGTACATGCCTTCTCGTAGAGATAATGCACCTAGAGAAAATTATGTCTCAAATTGGCGTGATATATCTAAAAAATACAGAGAAAAACAGAAATGGATTTGTGAACAATGTAAAGTTGATCTCAAAAATTATCCAAATTTATTACACGTTCATCATATAAATGGCGTCAAGAACGATAATAAACTTAAAAATTTTAAAGCATTATGTATAGACTGTCACTCTAAGCAACCACTGCATCATCACATGAGAGTATCCCGAGAAAAACGTTTGCTCATCAATAAACTCCGAAATAAAATACCAAAAAACTGGGACGAAATTTTTAGCTATGCTGACCCGGCACTGCGTGGATTATTGAGTCTATGTCAAAATAAGAATATGCCATTACCAGAAGTTGGTTATGAATTTGTTGTAAATGATAAAGTAGTTGCGTTAGAGCTTGCTTGGATTTATCGGAAAGAGGCTGTTACGCTGCGACCAAATAATGATGAAACAAAACTGATGAGAGAGCATGGCTGGACGGTTTATTCTCTGGCAGAAGCTATGAAG
>CALNYB010000039.1:0-96199 GCA_942490675.1 Cyanobacteriota bacterium
TAAGGGATAGGCTCGGGTAGGTCGTCGCTCCGCGTTGACCAATTTACCAAACCCCAGAACATGATGCCGACACCAGAGGAACAAGACTACTTTAAGACAGCTCATGAGCAGTATCAACAGCTGATTAAGACCTTAAGTGCTGAGCCGACCCAAGGGTGGGAGCATGGTGAAGTGGAAAGATATATCAATGAGGATGGCAGAGAATTACAAGGGGCGTCTGTTCCAGGGTCATCTTGACTTACGCTACGCTCAAGAAGAGTCCCAAACTGAGGTGGTGGGTGCGGATGGAGAAGTGCGTCCCCATCGACGTTCGAGAACCGAACGCCAGCGAGAAACCATATTTGGGGAAGTGGTGGTGACCAGAGTAGGTTACAGTACCTAAAAACCAGGGATAAGTGCGCTCTATCCAGCAGACGGTCAGTTGAATTTGTCGACAGATAAGTATTCTGATGAACTGCGTCGTCGGGTCGCGACGGAAGCCTCCAAAGTATCCTTTGCCGAGACCAGGTCGGCTATTGCTGCCACCACAGGTGGGGTAGGGCTGTTTCATTATCAAGATAATGAGAGATAATTAAAGCTAATAAGCATTAAGTACAAAAAGTCAGGATATAGTCCAAATTATGATCTATTTCACGCTCTTGCTGATTTAATCGACTCAAAGCCATGTGTTCGTGAACTACCAGACCCCGACACGCTACGCGGTACGGGGCAGGCTTCTTTCCCTCGGTGGGGCAATTTTACGTAAGTCAAGTCCCAGACCTACGGATTTTTGCAATCTAGCTGAGTTTTCATCTCGGTTTATTTCTATTCCACAAGGACAAGAATGCCATCTATCAGATAAGGATTTAGGCACAAGATTCAAGCAGGAACAGCAAATCTGACTTGTCCTCCAAGGAACCTTCTCAAAAAGTCAGGGGTCTAGCTACAAAAATTTAGACCAATGAAACAGATACTGTCTCTGTCAGTTCACCCAGGCTTGAGGC
This sequence comes from Cyanobacteriota bacterium, assembly GCA_942490675.1. GTDB lineage: Bacteria > Cyanobacteriota > Cyanobacteriia > Cyanobacteriales > Xenococcaceae > Waterburya. Next base: position 984 of record CALNYB010000039.1, read on the forward strand.
TGCTTTCTGGGCAATGAGTTCCCCTAAAGTTGGAATCAAGTTTTTTCCCTCTACTCGGTCAGTAAGATAGTCCCAGAAGGAAACTCCTAGTTTACGACAAGTCTTTTTGAGACTAGCAAAAGTATCCTTAGACCTTCGTCCCTCATCACTGCGGGTGCTGCCACTGATTTTGCGTTTCGTAACAAATTCTCGGATGTCTTGCTCACTGGTATTGTTGTGAAGCGGTAATTCTGGTTTGTCTAAAACTTTGAGCAACTCCCTCTTCCGTCGGTTGAGTCTGACCAGAACCTGATTGAGGGTTTCAAAGGAGCTGTTAGTCGTGAAGATTTGGTCGAATCTCTGTTCCAGCTTGGCTTTCTCTTGTTGCTGCTCTCGTGCCGTCAATTTTTTGTAAGCTTTTAAGTCCTGATAGAAATCCCAAATTTCTCCCTGAACCTTTTCCACCGCCAGTCTTTGAGCCCTGGTGAAAGGAATCAGCTTATTAATCAGACGCTCTGCATGAACCCAACACAACCCGTGCTCTAACAATCGAAATTGTCCAGCTCCATCACTAATAATTCCCAAATCTGGAGCGGCTCGACTAGCTAAGATAGCTCCCAACAAAGCTCCTTCTGTGGCGGTCTTCACATGAGAGTCTTTGAAGATTCCCAACTCTTTGAGGTAGCGTTCCCATTGCTCTTGGTTCTGGAAGACTTGGTTTATCGATAGACTCAAAGGTAGCCAAACAGACTGGGGCAACTTGTGTTCAGCCATATAGGTCAGGGCTTCACTACTGAGTACATAGTCGGTTCTTTCTCCTCTTAACAGCTCCAGAAAATTAATCCGATTTTTACGGGGAGTCGTCTCAAACCAGGCGAACCATTCGTTTCCGATATGGGTGCAATAGCTATTGACTCCCTGATGGCGGGCTCCCGTGTCATCGGTGTTGATATAACTCGATACTCTCAGCCCCACCCTCAGAATATCTCGCTTTTCCATATGATACGGCTCTTTGTCTTCCACCAAGATACGATTTAATTGTCCGACAGAGATATCTATGCCCCACTCCTGCATTTGCTCCCACAGCTTGGGTTGAGTAACATGGCAATGATGGTATTGGTAGAGAAGATAACTTTTGAGCATTACCCCAAAATGTCCCTGAGTTCGTACTGACTTGGGTAACTTTCCTCTGATATATTCTCCAGTTGGGCTTTTCGAGATCGCTAACCGATAGCGAGTATTATGGGGTCTGATAATTAGCTCTTGAACTGTGTAATCTTGATATCCTCTAAATTCTGACTCTGGGGGAATTTCTGCCTTGGGCTGGATTATTTTAGTCTCGTGGATGATTAAGTTGGCATTTTTCTGCCGTTTTTTGGAGCCAGGACGCTTTTTCTTAGGTTGCTGCTCCTGAGCTGTTTCCGTTTCTATTTCCTCTTGTTGACTTGGAGCTTTCTTTTCTGGCTCTAGGAGTCTGGGCTTAATTTTGGGCTTCCCTTTTCTCCTTTAAGACGAGCGATTTCATCCGTTAGCTCTTGGATGCACTCTTCCCGCTCTCGCAGTAACTGCAACAGTAGAGTCTCTCGGTCAGAGAGTTCTTCACAGGATAGCTTGGGGATTTTTGTCAGTTTTATGCCCATAGCTGATGATTTTACCAGTTATCTCTCCCTCTGGGAAGTCTGGGCTTACTTCCTCATTTTCACGCTTCGGATTGATCTGTCCTTGCTCGTTTTTTTTGTTTCTTTCGCTGAGTTCTCCCAGACTTATTGAGAAGGTTCGTCAGCTAGCCTACCTCTACTTAAAAAAGAACGTCCCTGGTACAAAGACATCTACTCACAGGTGCTTCAGGATTGTGTCAAACGAGTAAAATTGGCATTTGAGCGATTTGTAAAAGGAGATTCCAAAGGCAACAGAAGTGGTCGCCCTCGCTTTAAATGTAAAGAAAGGTAGCACCCCTTGCATGGACTTATTCCCGATAAAAATGGTCGGTTGCACTATTAAACTACCCAAACTGGGTTTTCGCGGTCTAAGTTTAACGTAAGTCCCGAAACATTGAACCTGACTTCAAACTGGGCAAAACTGTCTTATTACTAGAAAGATTGATGGTTACTACATTAATCTTTCTGTTGAGGACAAATCTATTCCTGATATTGAGATTGATACTGTACCGTGAAAATGAATAAATACCCCATGGGAATCATTTCCAAAGAGTTGGACTTGAAAAAGTATATAGAGAGTTCATCAGCTACAGCATCCCCTCAAAAAATCGGAAATCTGATAAAACGGCACTTCTGTAAAGAAAATAGACGACAACACTCGATGCAAGAATGCGAAAAGTCCCGTGCGACCAAATATCTAGCGTCACCAAAAGATAGCAAGACAGCGAAAAGGTACGCACCGCAAGTTAGCCCAAAACTCGGAAGTTGTAGCTATTGAAGACTTGAAAATTCGCAATATGAACCGAAGGAATAAACCCAAGAAAATCGAAGGGGTCTTTGTCCTAATAGTCAGTTTCACTTCTGGGATTAACAAATCTTGGAGCTTCAATGCGCCAACGTTTTTGAAATACTATATCGATGACTCAAAAATACGGTACTAAAATAGCTAAGGCACCGAAGTTAAATAGGGACATCACAGCATTGTAGCCGTTCCTAAATCGAGTTCAATCACGCTATCAGACCGTTGGCACTCATGCGATGTCTGTAATTTAAGTTGCGACAGAGATTTGAACTCTGCATTGCTAATTAAAAGCATAACTGTCTGTAGCAGTACTGTTGATATTCAAAAGCTCCCAAACTTAGCAGATCTGTTAAGGTGATTTCTGAGAACTAAATTACCGGCTTCAGCAATGCTATACTTCACCCTGTCGTCAGTCAGGAGAACATCCGTGAAGTTACCCCCTGTGACCGAGTGAGCGAAATTTACGGTGGCAACAATTAATTTTCGCGTTGTTTAAGTAATGAGTAACGAGTAACGAGTAACGAGTAAATACTTATTACTCATTACTTATTACTCATTACTTAAAGCTTCTCTATTGTTTAATTGCCACACCTTTTTTCGTTCACCCCCTGTGACCAGCGAAGCTTTAACAGCATCCCAAATAGCAGATCTGCGTCTGGCCGCATCAAAGATGGGCGGGGCAGAACGTCGAGGGTTTCAAGCAACTATGGCGCTCAAATACTGCTCTGGCAGTGCCCGCTTGGCAGAAACCGTATTTGGCTGGGGCAGAGAAAATGTGGCAGTGGGATTGGCAGAGAAACGCACCGACATTACCTGTGTGGGCGCACACTCAGCCTATGGGGGAGCTAAACCCTGGTCAGAGCGTCAGCCAGAAGCCGCAGCAGCCCTACGCCAGTTGGCAGAAGCCTATGCCCAACAGGACCCAACCTTTACCACATCGATTGGTTATACTCGTGGCTTCGGCTGCCGAAGCCATTCGTCAACTGAGTGTCCAAGGATTTAGTAAGGAGCAATTACCGGCGCCGAGTACCATGGCTGAGATTTTAAACCGTATGGGCTACCGCCTGCGCAAAGTGGTCAAAGCCAAGCCTCAAAAAAAATTCCCCAAACCGATAGGATTTTTGACAATATCCAAGCCAAAGACACCTCTGGGGAGTCAGGCCAGGTCAAACGCTTGAGTATGGACGCGAAAGCGACCGTCAACATTGGTGGGACACCCTGACCACCCAACAACAGCAACACAGCGAGTTGATCCAAATCAAAGTCGATAACGGTCCAGAAAACAGTGGCGTGCGCACTCAGTTCCGAATGGCGGATGGTGTCATGGGCCGACGCGATCGCGGCTGCCGATTCAATTACTGTACTATCCACCCTACCACAGCAAGTACAACCCTATTGAGCGGTGTTGGGGGATTCTCGAGCAGCATTGGAATGGAGCCAAGCTCACCGATGTCGAAACGATGCTGGGATGGGCTTCTAGCATGACCTGGAAGGGAATTCATCCTGTAATTAACTTGAGTAAGAAGGTGTACTAAAAAGGTATTGCTCTTTCGGGCAAGGCAATGAAGGAGATTGAGAAACGACTGGAACGAAACCCCCTGCTGCCCAAATGGGATATTCTTATCCGGCCAGCCTAGGCGGTAATTTATTTCCTGGAAATCACCTAAAGTGAACTCCACGATCAATTAATTGTTGCCAAAACTGAAAGTGATAAAATCCTCGATCCAGTAACAACAAAGTCTGGGCTGAAACTAGCTCTAACAAATTATTTTCAAAACGGGTATCTGAGGCACGGGAATTTTCTTCAAACCAAATTGCTTCAGGCAACCGTGTGACTAAATTCATGACCATATGCGGAGCGGTACCACAAGGGCATAATATATCCTTTAGGACTCCCATCTTGCCAGCTAATGTGCCAGGCTTGACCGATTCTAAACTCTTCAGCTTACGAAACAAAGCCGATCTTCGGTTGAGCCGTCTGCTATCCAGATGCTTTCAAATCTAGACAAGGTAAATTGAACGCTTTCAGGTAATGGGCGATTGTGACGAGTTGACCATCTGATTTTCAGGGTGGGCAAAATTTCTGTGAAGATTCTCTCGAATAAAATGGCAGGAAAGGTTAAAAATCTCGCTCGATAAGGCTTGTTGACTCACTTTGATTTTTCCACACCACAAGAATCATCTCACGTTTCAAGCAATCTGGTTAATTCAGTTACTCCTGGAACATCCCTCCACAACAAAGTTAAGACGGCCGCCACCATTAAAGGTAGTGTGAGAATCCTGTCTCTGAGTCCCAATTCTCGGAAAAAACCTGACTGGGATTTAATTGTTGGAGTTAGTAGAGCGGTTAAATGTTCAGCAATGACTCGATCTTCCACCATTGGTCGTTGGGTTTTTTTGGCATGGTCTCGATTCAGCCTTTTGGTTTTACTCATAGAGAAATGAAGTCCTTCAACTGCCTATTCTCTCTGAGTTTTGCACGATTATTAATTTTTCTTGACTTTTTTCTGATTTCCTTAACTTGTGACCAATGCTTTAAATTCAGGTAAGTAGCTAGGCGGAATTAAATATAAAACGCTCTAAGTGATAATTACCCCTTTCACTTCGGTTTTCCATTCCTTGTATCACCGTCATTGCTAAATCATACTCATTGTCAAACATTTGCCCCGCAATTTCATGAGCTTTAAGTTGATGCCACTGTGTTTCGATCGGATTGAGATCAGAACAATAAGCGGGTAAGAAAAACAGCAATAATCCTTGCTCTGACCAACGTGACCAAGAGGCGCGAACTTCCTGACTCTTGTGTATGGGACTATTATCTTGGACAACGACAGTTAGTTTTCCTGACTCTTGGAATAAAGAAGCTGCTTTTTGCGCTATCCAATCCATTACTTTGATATAGCTTTTACTGTTGAAGCCGCCTTGAGCCAGACCATATTCAAAACTTTCTCCCTCTTGCCATAAACCTAAAATGCTGATTCTCGAACCATATCTTTTGCGACTTTGCTCCATTACTTTTTGCTTGCCAATTTGACTGTAGCTATAGCTTACTGGACTCCACAGACAGAACCCTGCTTCATCTAAATATTTCAAGTCTATGTCTCCTTCGACAGCTGCCATTTTCAGCATGGCTAGATCGGCTTTCTTAATCTCTTTTAGTTGTTGATTTTGCTTTTTCTTGTTGCTTTGTCGAGTTCTTTTCCAACAATATCTTTTTTTTTTAAGATTCTTCGCAATCTATCGCTGCTTAGATTTACCGCTCTTTCCTGCTTGAGTTTGCGGGCTAACTGAATACTGTTGTAGGTTCTTTCTTCTTCCTGGAGACAGGTTTCTATGTATTCCATGTCTTCAGCTTTCCACTTTGGTTTGGCTCCTCTTCCCGAATCTGACCACAAACCTACTAAACCCCTATCTTTCCAACGTTTAATGGTTTTTCTGACTGTATGTTCATGACAATTAAATATTTGAGCAATTTCCGGCGCATTTCTGCCTTGAGCATTTAATTTCAGCATCTGTGCTCGGTTACGAGTCCGATAAGGCACTGAGCTTGCTTTGTGTAATTCCCCTAATGTTTCTTCTTCCAAGCAACTTAGTTTTACTCTTAGTGGTGCAGGCATTTTTAACTCATTTTTCAGCTTTTCTATCTTATATTTAATTGCAACCGTCTACTTAAATAATCACTGATAATTCCCCAGACTTCGGCTAAATCAACTCGCAGATAATCGTGAATTAAAACATCTCTAGCTCTTCTAGACTAATGCGGTAATCGAAGCCGTGCCGTTAGACTTATTGCATTTTATATGCTCTGGGACAATTCCTCACAAAAATATCCAAAAAAATCTTAAAGCAACGATTTTAAACAATTTGAATCTATTAAGATTAGTTGTGATAGCTTAAGACAGTCTCAACAGTGTGGTTGGATATGCGCGGGAGACCCACCCATCCTCCACGCTCAGTTTCTGCGGTTATTTAACAACATTAAAAAAGCAATATGGCACGTAGCTCCTTACAGTTAAACAGGGAATGGTCAGGGAAAGTAGAAGAATCTCTGGCAATCAAGCAACTAACGCAACGTTCGATCGCCGAACGTCTGGAAATATCTCGCTCTTCAGTTTCTAAGTTTGTTAACTGTCGTCCTGTGGCTCTAAACACGTTTATTCGTCTGTGCCAAGAATTAGAACTTGATTGGAATGGAGCTTCTCAACCAGAAAGGGAATGGAACGATAATATTGAAAGCTTCAAGTTTAAACAGGGGGATTTTAAAGCTATCCCAGGGGGACAAATATCTCCCGATGAAATTGTAGGTAGAGAAGAGTTGATTGAGAGTCTCTGGGATAGACTGAGACAACAAAGCCTAATCTTTAGCGGTGAGAGAAGAATCGGCAAAAGTAGCATCCTCAAAAAAATGACCGCCGAAGCACCCCCTGATATGCTACCCATCTATCGAGATTTAGAGGGAATTAGAACGCCGATTGAATTTGTGGAAGCAGTTTGGCAAGATACCGAAACCTATTTGAGAAAAGCAGGTAAAGCCAGGAGAGTTAGAGAATATCTAAGTGAGTTGACTAGTAGCTATTTTGATAGTTATCAATTCCCTGAAATAGCAGCAGTACAATGGAAAACACTGCTCACCAAAACTATCGAAGATTTAGTTACACTGCAAGATAAGCAGATTGTGATCATCTGGGATGAAATGCCTCATATGTTAGGTAATTTTAGCGATGAGGTGGCGATGGAGGTTTTAGATAGTTTGCGATCGCTCCGTCAGACTTATCCCGATATTCGCATGATATTTTCTGGCTCAATTGGTCTACACCATATTATAAAAAATCTTCAGAAAGCAGGTTACAGCAACGATCCCAGCAATGACATGTACCCTATAGATGGACACCCACTATCTTTAGAGGCTGCGACTGAGTTAACGATCAATCTATTGCAAGGAGAAGAAATTATTGTCCCTAATCCAGAGCAAATCGCTGAAGATATTGCTTCTGCTGTTGACTGCATTCCTTTCTATATTCATCATCTGATTAATCAATTTAAAGATGTCGATGGTGAGATTCATCAAGAAGAGATTGCCAATACGGTCACTAGATGTCTGCGTAGTCCCTTGAACCTTTGGAAGATGGATCATTATCGTGAACGCATCGACAATTACTACAGCGAAGTGCAAAAGCCTTATGCTCTAGAAATTTTGGATATTTTGTCGATTAATCCGCCTACTTCATTTACGAGGGTGTGGCAATATCTCAAAACTGAGCCTGATACTAAGGACAAGGAGATGGCTAGAACTGTTTTAAGGCTATTAATGAAAGACTACTATTTGGTGCAGGAAGATAATCTCTCAGGTAGTATGTACACTTTTCGCTATCAGTTAGTACAGAAGTACTGGCAAATATCTAGAGGGTTGTAGATAATACTAAATCTAAACATTAAGTATTATCTAAGTAAATTAACTATGTAGACTATTTGTTGATCAAACCTTCCACTGCTGAAACTTGAAAATTACTTTGAGGTATTTCTTGAGTAATAATTGCCGATCGCAATATGGGTGTAGTAACAACAGAATTAGCACTGAGAGTAAATAGAGGATTCGATAAAATCCCTGAGAGGGAAGTAATGATTGCCGAAGCTACTATGGCAACTTGTAGTGGGCGCATACCTGGGAGTTTCCAGTTGATCTTGGGGTAGTTTTTAACCGAGTCTGACATTTCCTGGGGTTCTTTTACTACCATCATTTTGACGACGCGGATGTAGTAGTAAATCGAAATGACGCTGGTGATTAAACCAAGTAAGACTAAGCCATATAGTCCAGCTTGCCAACCAGCCCAGAATAGATAGATCTTACCAAAAAAGCCAGCCATAGGGGGGATGCCACCCAAAGAGAGTAAGCAAATACTCAAGCAGAGAGTAAGCAAAGGATCTTTTTGGTATAAACCTGCGTATTCGCTAATTTGGTCTGTCCCCGTGCGGAGGGAGAAGAGAATAATGCAGGTAAATGCCCCTAAGTTCATAAATAGGTAAATGAACAGGTAAAAGATTATGCTGGAGTAACCATTATCTGTTCCTGCAATCAGACCAATCATCACGAAGCCAGCTTGGGCGATGGAAGAATAAGCCAACATCCGCTTGATGCTAGTTTGCGCTAGGGCTACCACGTTACCCAACACCATACTGAGTATTGCGAGGGCAGTGAAGATAAAATGCCACTGTTCAGTCATTGAACCAAAAGCTGTCACTAAAAGACGAATCGCTAGAGCAAAACCTGCCGCTTTGGAACCAACTGAGAGGAAAGCTACCACAGGGGTAGGAGAACCTTCATAAACGTCTGGAGTCCACTGGTGGAAAGGAACAGCCGAAATCTTAAAGGCAATCCCTGCAATGATAAATACCAAAGAGATAGCCAAACCTAAAGACTGTGGGCCATTGATTTCCGTAATCTTGGTGGCAATAGTATTAAGATTTGTTTCTCCTCCAGATAATCCGTAAAGTAAGGACACCCCATAAAGAAAAATTGCCGAACTGGCAGCCCCAATCAGCAAATACTTCAGTGCAGCTTCATTAGAACGAGGATCTCGCTTCATGTAGCCTGTCATCAGGTAAGAAGAGATACTCAACATCTCTAGGGAGATAAACACCATCGTTAGCTCATTTGCTCCGCAGAGGAACATGCCCCCCAGAGCGGCGGTAAGCATAATCGCGATGAATTCTGCCAAAGATGTTCCCGACTGCTGAATATAGCGAATAGACATCGGGATCGTGACCATTGCCGAAAGAGCTACAATCCCTCGAAAGACAATGCTTAGATTATCGCCATTAAACGAGCCGAGAAATGCGATCGCATTAGGGTTATTCCACTGAAAGAAAAGAGCCACCAGACTACTAAGCAAGCCTGCCATCGCCAGGTAAGGTAGCCAACTAGAGGAACTGCGTCCGAAGATCAAATCGCCAATCAAGATAGCCATGATAGTTACAACGACAATGCCCTCTGGCAAAATTGTCGCTGCATGAAGCTGAGAGGCTACACTACTAGAAAAATCCATAGAGTTTTTAGGTATTGTCAAATAATAGATACAGTTGAACAATTGCTGTAAGAGTTTTACATAAGGATTGTAACTCTGTATTCCTATCCTGCTTCAGCTTATTATGTTTTTACTTTTTAATAAACTTTTCGCCAATCTTGGTTATGGTGAAATTAACACGATTGTGAATCTCAGTTGCTTCATTTTGAAACCAGATATTTGTCATTTGAGGGATTATAACTGTAGATTAGTCAATAAATCTCTATAAAAAACTAACACCTACTATTTTACTGCGTTAACTTCGTCTCTATGTCAACATTAGTTATTGTCGAATCTCCTACAAAAGCACGTACTATCCGTAACTATCTGCCTTCTGGCTATCAGGTAGAGGCATCTATGGGTCATGTCCGAGATCTGCCTCCCTCAGCCAAAGAGATTCCTCCTGCCTACAAAGATAAGAAATGGGCAACTTTAGGCATCAACATAGAAGATAAGTTTCAACCAATTTATGTGGTTCCAGAGAAGAAAAAGAAGGTGGTCAAGGAGTTAAAAGCAGCCCTCAAAATTGCTGATGAATTGATTCTAGCGACGGATGAAGACCGCGAGGGAGAAAGCATTAGCTGGCATTTGTTGGAGATTCTCAAGCCCAAAGTGCCAGTAAAACGCATGGTGTTTCATGAGATTACCAAAGAGGCGATTCAAAAGGCATTAGAAGACTGTCGCGAGGTAGACCAAGATTTAGTTCATGCCCAAGAGACGCGACGCATTTTAGACCGACTAGTGGGCTATACCGTCTCGCCTCTACTGTGGAAAAAAATTGCTTGGGGCTTGTCCGCAGGGAGAGTACAGTCTGTAGCAGTGCGGTTAACTGTTCTCCGAGAAAGGGAGAGAAGAGCATTTCAATCTGGAGGTTATTGGGATCTCAAAGCAGATTTAGAGCAAAATAAACAACCTTTTGAAGCTAAATTAATTACTCTCGATGGCAAAAGAATTGCCACTGGCAGCGACTTCGATCCCGATACAGGAAAAATTGCCGAAGGTAGGGACGTAGTGTTGCTGAACGAGACGGGCGCTAATCAGTTAAAAGAGAGAATCTTTGATAAAACCTGGACGGTAACTAATCGCGAAGAAAGAGCCTCCAAGCGTAAACCCTACGCGCCTTTGACCACTTCTACTTTGCAGATCGATTCTAACCGTAAATTAGGACTGTCAGCTAGAGAGACGATGAGTGTGGCGCAAAAACTCTATGAGAAGGGTTTTATTACCTATATGCGGACAGATTCGGTACATTTATCCCAACAAGCGATCGCTGCTGCTAGAGAATGTATTGAACAAAAATATGGCAAGGAATATCTCAGCCCAAAACCTCGTCAATACAGTACCCAAAGCAAGGGGGCACAAGAAGCTCACGAAGCTATACGCCCTGCGGGGGAAAGTTTCCGTACTCCCAAGGAAACTAAGTTAAAAGACCGTGAATTTAAGCTTTACGATCTGATCTGGAAACGTACCGTTGCTTGCCAGATGGCAGATGCCAGACTTACTCAAATTGCAGTGGACGTGAGTGTGGAAAATGGGATATTTCGTGCTAATGGTAAGAGAATCGACTTTCCTGGCTTCTTCCGTGCTTATGTTGAAGGTTCAGATAATCCTGATGCAGCTTTGGAAGACCAAGCAATTCCCTTACCTCCTTTAAAAGAGGGAGACAAACCTGAATGCAAGGATCTAGAGGCAATTGGACATGAAACTCAACCTCCTGCTAGATACACTGAAGCATCTTTAGTTAAAACCCTAGAAAAAGAAGGCATTGGTCGTCCTAGTACCTATGCTACCGTCATGGGAACAATCGTTGATCGCGGTTATGTGCAGATGCGTGGCAAAGCACTGATTCCTACCTTTACCGCCTTTGCTGTAACTGCCTTGCTGGAAGAACACTTCCCCGATTTAGTAGATACAGAGTTTACTTCTAAAATGGAGCAAACCCTAGATGAAATTGCCCGTGGTGGTGCCGAATGGATTCCCTATCTCAAAAAATTCTATCAGGGAGAAACAGGTTTAAAAACTCAGATCGACGTTAAGAATGATCAAATTGAACCAGCGATCGCTAAAACTATTCAGCTAGAAAATCTCGACGCTACCGTCCGTATCGGCAAATATGGACCATATATCGAAATAACAACCGAGGGAGGGGAAACAGAAGCGATCAAGGTATCTATTCCCGATGATCTGACTCCAGCCGATCTTAATCCTGAACAGATTGAAGCTCTAATCCGCCAGAAAAAAGAAGGACCTGAAAAAGTGGGCTTACACCCCGAAACAGGCGAACCAATCTATTTTAAAGTCGGTAAGTATGGTCCCTACGTACAGTTGGGTGATAAAACCGATGAAAATCCTAAGCCCAAAATGAGTTCGATTCCCAAAAAAGATAGTAAAAGTAATGCCACTAAAGATGATGTAACTTTGTCAATGGCGGTAGGTTTGTTATCCCTTCCTCGCTTATTAGGGCAGCACCCCGAAACAGGGGGCAAAATTAAAGCTGCCTTGGGACGTTTTGGTCCCTATGTGGTGCATGAGTTTAAAGGACCAGAAGACAGTAAACTACAGCGAGATTATCGATCGCTTAAGAAAGAAGATGATGTTTTAACTGTAACTTTGGAGCGTGCTTTAGAATTACTGGCACAACCAAAACGTGGTCGTGGTGGTAGCAAAAAGACACCTTTGCGGGAATTAGGCGCACATCCTGAAGATAAAGAACCAGTCAATATTTACCAGGGTCCTTATGGGAATTATATTAAACACGGCAAGATTAATGTCGGTTTGCCAGAGGATGAAACCCTAGAAAAGATTACTCTCGAAAAAGCTCTAGAGTTGCTAGCGGAAAAGGCAGCTACCAAGAAGAAAACTACGGGCAAAACTACTAAGAAAAAGACTACTACTGCTAAGAAGAAAACTACTACTACCAAGAAAAAGACCACAACTGCTAAAAACACAGCGTCTTCTTGAGGTATGAGGGATTAAGGATCAGTAATTATAGTCATTCCCATTAATTGACCTAGGTTTTTATGTGATAAGAGTCAGGAGTAACACAAGAATATTTTAAGAGATGAATACTATTCAACAAAATCTTCCCACGAAATTAGAAATTATCTTGTCTTGATAACTAAGCTAATTTGCAAAAAGCGTAAAATATAATCATAGCTGTCGATACACTGGAATTACATATTTAGAAAATCCTTAACCCTAACCCCAATTGTAACGAGCAATTAATGGCTGAATCCTTTAGGAAATAGCTCGTCAAATTAAATATCCGACAGCTTAACCGTATTGTGGTGAAAATCATTAACATGTCCCCAAAATTGGTAAATCCTTAACCTGACCAGCATTGAAATCATTACCCTTTTTCTGGTTTTAACTCCTCTAGCCAGAGCGCAGAATATTTTTGCTTCTACTCCTGTATCTCAGGAATCAAGATTTATCTCAGCAAGGAAAAGCCAAAGCAGAGCAATATGGTAAATCCTTTTTTGTTTTTTCAAGTTTATTTTATTGTTTTATTTTATGATTGTAATTTTTTAAATTTAATATTATTTTAATAATTAGGTTAGTATCTGTCACGAGAAGGTATTTGAAATCTAAAATGTTAAGACGTGTGCGATTGCCCTGTTTAATAATTAGAGGGAAAAACTAATTCACATTAGACGTAATTTAGTGACAAGAGATATTTAATGCTGGATAATCTATGAAACATACAAAAGTTCATCTAAAGATACTGTTGTCGTTCGATTAAATTTCGCTTAATTATTGATTCTTCTATGCTATCTCCATCAATAGAAAACCGTAGTTTGTCCTCAGTTATTGATTCACCTCAACTAGATCTATCAATAGTTGTGCCAATCTATAACGAAGCTGAGAGTATTGAAACTTTAGTACAGGCGATCGCTGATGCCGTTGCCGAAACAAATTTGAGCTACGAAATAATCTGTGTAGATGATGGTTCAAAAGATGGCTCAACTCAGGTATTGACTAATCTTGCCAGAATAAGAACAGATCTAAAGGCTGTCATTCTACGTCGTAACTATGGTCAAACTCCAGCGATGGCTGCGGGATTTGAATCTGCTGCGGGAAAAGTTATTGTGACGTTAGATGGCGACTTGCAAAACGATCCTGTTGATATTCCCATACTGTTGGCAAAATTGGATGAGGGCTATGATCTAGTTAGTGGCTGGCGCAGAAAAAGGCAGGATGCAGCATTAACCAGATTATTACCGTCTAAAATTGCCAATATCATTATCGCTAAGGTAACGGGGGTAAAACTACACGACTACGGTTGTTCCCTCAAGGCATATCGTGCTGAATTAATTGCTGATATGAATCTGTATGGAGAACTGCATCGTTTCTTACCAGCTTTAGCATATATTGAAGGTGCGAGAATTACTGAAGTACCTGTACATCATCATGCGAGACGCTTTGGACATAGTAAATATGGCTTAGGGCGAACTATCAGGGTAGTCATGGACTTACTCACCGTCTACTTTATGAAGAAGTTTCTGACTCGTCCCATGCACGTTTTTGGCTTGGGTGGAATGATTTCTCTGGCGATAGGGATTGCGATGGGTTCATACCTAACTGTCGTTAAACTGTTTTTTAATCAAAATATTGGCGATCGCCCGTTATTGATCTTAGCGGTATTGTTAATCATTACAGGGGTCAACCTATTTTGTTTTGGTTTAGTTACCGAATTGTTGATGCGTACCTATCATGAATCCCAAAGAAGACCGATTTATCGCATTAGAGAGGTCTTTGGCAAAAAGTAAGCAGTCGGCTATACCTGATTTTTTGACCAACTCTCAGGGCAGATTCATAAAATTATTATAGTAAAGAGTAATAGACCATAGATACAAATAACAATAAGTACTAGGAATAATATTCTTAAAACAGACTATGACTACTACTTTTTCACCTTCTCGCAGTATTGAATCTTTGTTAGGTAAGGAAGCCGACAGCTTGTTGACTCATACAGCCAAGATACCGAAAGAGATGCTCCATCTGCCTGGAAGCGATTTTATTGAGCGCATTTTTGTTAATAGCGATCGCAATTCTCAGGCATTGCGTAGTTTACAGCAGCTATATTCAACGGGAAGACTAGCTAATAGTGGTTATCTCTCGATCTTACCAGTAGATCAAGGCATCGAGCATTCTGCGGCGGCATCTTTTGCTCCTAACCCAATTTATTTTGACCCTGAAAATATTATTAAATTGGCTCTAGAAGGTGGTTGTAACGGAGTTGCTACTACTCTGGGTGTCTTGGGCATGACATCTCGTAAATACGCTCATCGTATACCCTTCATTGTCAGGGCAAACGCACCTTATTTTTACAATGCTTACGGGACAAAGGTTTTAGCTATTATTTAGTTTTGTAACTAAAATTTGAAACTCTTGCTATGTAAGGCTTGCAGAATTTAGATGCGTTTGCCCTGCCTTCATTGTCAAGCTCAATCATAATGAACTGCTGACTTATCCCAATCCCTCCGATGAAATCATGTTCGCTAGCGTTGAGCAAGCGTGGAATTTAGGTGCGGCAGCGGTAGGTGCAACTATCTATTTTGGATCAGAACAGTCATCACGCCAGATTCAAGAAATTAGTCAAGCTTTTGCCAAGGCACATGAACTAGGTATGGCAACTATTCTCTGGTGCTATACCCGTAATGATGTTTTTAAACAGGACAAGGATTACCATTTAGCAGCTGATCTTACAGGACAAGCTAATCATCTTGGGGTAACCATTGAAGCCGATATTATTAAACAAAAGCTACCTGAATGTAACGGTGGATATGCAGCAGTTGCCAAAGCGACAGGAACAAAATATGGTCGTACCCACGATCTATTATATAGTGAGCTATCTAGCGATCATCCCATCGATCTAACCCGCTATCAAGTACTTAATTGTTATGCAGGGCGCAATGGTTTAATTAATTCAGGTGGCTCTTCTGGTGATAATGATTTTGCCGAAGCAGTACGTACTGCGGTGATTAATAAGCGAGCTGGGGGTTGTGGCTTAATCTCTGGTAGAAAGGCTTTTCAACGTCCAATGTCAGAAGGAGTCAAGCTATTTCACGCCATACAAGACGTTTACTTATCTGATGACGTGACAATTGCTTAATTGGCGCTGGTGATTTGATCCATGACGTAGAAAGTATTTCTGTTCGTCCCTTACCACAAGGGCACTTGTCCCATCTTCGTGGCTTGCACCAAACTAAGCGGTGTAAACCCTCGAATGGGGGGACTTGTCCCATCAAGTGGGATAATATCCTCGAATGGGGATAACATACCACAAGGGCACTTGTCCCATCTTCGTGGGACTTGTCCCATCAAGTGGGATAATATCCTCGAATGGGGATAACATCCTCGAATGGGGATAACATCAAGCGGGATAATATAGCTTTTAACTTGTAGCTTGATAAATCGGACTTAGTGTCAGGTGGGCAAAATGTATTTTGCTGTAATTAATTGTTTTTAACCTTTAGGCTGGGAAGTCCCGCGCCGTAGTTATTTTGTAGCGAAAGCGGAAAAACTAATTCGGGTCGGGATGAAAAGCCTGTGAGTCGAGCGATGGGCGACGATAAATCTGATTTTACCTTAGCACTTTAGTATGGTAGAATAGGCAGATGATTCTAATTACGCCTACAGGATATACCCAGATAAGCAGCAAATCGAACTACTGTCGGAGTGGTTAGAAACTTGTCGCCTATCTTATAACTTGCCCTGAGGGAGCTAAAAGATTGGATTGCATCTCGCAAATGTCCGATCTCCAGATGCGTTTGGATCAGAATATTTGGCTGCGGACTATCCCTTTCCTAGCTACCACCAACAGCAAAATACCTGCCTCCAGCCAAGAAAAGTTCCCTCGGCTCAAGCTGCCCCATCCCAAGTGCTTCAGACCAATGTTAGGCGATTGCACGATGCCTGGGACTTCTTTCAAGGCAGAGGATATGGCTTCCCTCGGTTCAAAAAATATGGACAGATGAAATCTTTGCTGTTCCCTCAGTTCAAGACTAATCCTCTAACGGATTGGACTATTGGGATACCAAAGTTAGGGTTCGTGCCAATCAATCTGCACCGACCGATACCAGAGGGGTTTGTGGTCAAACAAGTTCGAGTGGTGAAAAAAGCAGTAGGTTGGTTTGCGGTGTTAGCCATACAATCGGATATGGAACTTCCTCGTCCCGTACCTCATGGTCATGCAATAGGTGTCGATGTCGGTTTGTTGTCTTATGTGGCAACCAGCGATGGATATACCGAAGCAAGTCCTAAATTTTTCCAGACAGCCCATCGTCGGCTGAAAGTGCTACAAAAGCGTCTGTCGAGAAAGATGAAGCGAGGGAACAACTACGAGAAAGCTCGGGTCAAAGTAGCAAAACAACATAACCACATCGGGTTCCAGCGCACAGATTATCAGTTCAAATTAGCTCTAAGCTATGGGATATGGCAGAGACAATTACATTGAAGATTGTGACTTCCGCATCATGGCAAAAGGAATGTTAGGCAAGCATACAGTTGATGCTTCTTTTGGACAGCAAAGAACCTTTTAGAATATGTAGCTAGAAGAGAGATGTATTTGTGGGACGAGTAGATCATCGTGGCACATCTCAGACTTGTCCTACTGTAGAACCACAGTGAGAAAGGATCTCAGTGTTCGGGGATGAATGTGGAGATGTGGTTATGTGGTAGATGAGATTTGCCTCGGCACAGGAAATCTGTAACCGAGGAATAGAAACGTATCGGGGGACTCCCGAAAAGCAAGAAATTGGCTCTCAAGTCGTACTGTCGGGGAACTTGGTTCTAGATAAGTGGCGCAACTCACCGTTAGGTGTCAGGGGAGCAAGATCCATTGGCGACGATGGAAGCCCGCGCTCTATCGCTTTGCGATGAGCGTCGGGAGGATGTCACTTTAGGCAATTTGCCCACCAAATAACAGAAATGCTCAAATTCTATAGTTCTCTAAAGCGATCGCTGGTTAATTCACGAGGTCTTATACCTAGTACCACCGCAATCTCGCTACCTTGATAGCTAATAAAACTATTAACTCTACCAGTAATTTCTAGTGCATTATAAGTAATACCACCTGCTAAACCAATGCTGTCGGTACCAAGTTCAAAGTCACGAATCCAATCTCGTCCTTTGAGATCTTCGAGAACAAATAAATCTTGTCCCCCATCACCAGCCAGTACATCGATATTGCCCCCACCGATTAAAATATCATCTCCATCGCCACCATCAAGGCGATCGAATTGACGACCACCATTAAGAGTGTCATTACCAGCATTGCCATTAAGAATATCCTTCTTCCTAGTACCAGTTAAATCATCGTCATCGACACTACCGTTAATAATCTCATAATCATCAAGAACAGGAGAATCTGCTTGAACTTCAAAAGCACCTATATCTGTCTGTTGAACAGAACGATCTAACCCTCGCTGATCGGTGGTTAATTTTTTGGGGTTACTACCAGCATTAATGGCAGGAGAATCAGGTAGTAGCGCATGAGTAAACGTTTGACCACCATTATCTTTCAACTCTCCTAATTCTGGGTCAAGAGGATTATCTGGTGTCCCGACGAGATCTTTCTTGACGCTATCAGAAAAATCTGTCTCATCTCCATTACCAATCAGGTTATGACCATCACTAATCACTAAACTACTATCATCAAGATCGCGATCGCCGACATTTCCTGCAACAATAGTGCTGTTAAGGGTAGTGGAACCACTATAATTAGCATCATATGCTGGTTCGTGATAAACACCACTACCTAAAGACCCAGAATTATTGAAGATGGTGCTGTTTTGTATATGAGTATAGCAAGCAAAACTAGAGACACCTCCACCATTTCCTTGAGCTGTATTGCCAGAAATAGTACTATTAGAAATCTTCATGGTTACAGAACTATCATTAGCTTGATCGGAGTTAACAATACCACCACCATTTGCATTGCCTATACGATCTGATTTTGCCGAATTATTTACAATAGCACTAGAGTCGATTTCTATCGTGCCTCGATTATAGATTCCACCACCCCCACCTTCAGAGACATTGTTAGTAATGATACTGTTAGTTATTACTAAGTTTTCCAGGTTGTGGATACCCCCCCCAAATCGATGGTAAAAATTTGATGCAGAGTCATCGGCAAAGCCGCCAGTAATAGTTACGCCATCAAGAGTCACATCAATTGAGTCATCATATGATGCATCGTCAACTCTCAAAACGCGACTGTTTCTATTAGCATCTATAGTTAAATTGTCAGCTCCCAAACCCTGAATAATGAGATCTTTCTCGACGACTAATTCCCCCAGAGTAAGATTAATAGTGCCACTACTAAGACTAGAATCAAAGCCAATCGTATCTCCAGCATCACTATACAAAATTGCCTCTCGCAACGAGACGTCTCCAGCACTTAAATCTCCATCGTTTTCGTCCTCTAGTATGGTTACAACTGGTTCAGGTGGAAGAACTCTAGGTGCATATATAGAATCGGTATCGGCTTCGAAAGCACCTATATCTGGCGCATCAAACAGAACGCGCTCAAAACCTTCCCCTCTTTGATCGGTAGTAAGTTCTTCAGGGTTGCTGCCAGCATTAATTGCGGGAGAGTCGGAGAGTAAAGCATGGGTAAAAGTCAGACCACCATTATCTTGTAATCCTCCTAGTCGAGGATCTATGGAATTGGCGGCAGTTCCCACTAGATCTTGCTTGATACCATTGGTAAAAACTTCTGCATCTTCTCCATTGCCAATTAGGTTATTACCACCGCTAATGAACCCCGCACCATCTCCGATAATATCATCGTCATTGGCATTGCCAGCGATAATACTACTAGTAATAGTACTACCAGAAAGGTCAAGATATACTCCACTACCCCCATTTTTAGCAGTATTCCCTGTAATTGTGCTGTTGTTAATCTCTACAGTGCTATCAAAACCAAAAACGCCGCCACCATATCGATTAGCAGAATTACCACTAATAGTGGAGTTATTGATAATTGTTGGTCCTCCGTAAGGAGTGACACTATCTATACCACCACCGTCTCTTTCCCTAGCCACATTGCCGCTAATAGTAGAGTTGTTGATAATTGTTGTAGCAGAAGATTTGGATACGCCACCGCCACTGCCAGCGACATTATTAGTAATAGTAGAGTTATTGATAGTTGTGGTGGCATAATCATCAGAAGATATTCCACCACCCCATTGAGCCAAACTATCGCTAATAATCGAGTCATTAACAATTAAATTTTCCTGATTGATAATACCACCGCCGCTTGAATCGGCAGCATTACCACCACTAATAGTTAGTTGCTCGATGGTGACATCAATTTTGGTATTTGAGGCGTTATCAATATTGAAAACTCGACTGTCATTATTACCATCTATGGTTAGATTGTTAGCACCCAAACCTTGGATAATTAGACTTTTGTTGACCACTAATTCTCCTAATTGGAGAGCGATCTTCCCGTCACTAAAACTAGGATCAAAAGTGATAGTATCTCCTGGATTGCTTACTAGAAGTGCTTCGCGCAGTGAAAGATCTTCGGTACTTAGATCCCCATCATCTTCATCATCTAATGTAGTAACAATTCTCACCATTGGCTCTGGTGGTAACAATGGCAGATCGTAAATCGAGTCGGTGTTAGCTTCAAATGCACCGATATCGGGAGCATCAAATAGTACGCGCTCAAAACCAGCTCCTCTTTGATCGGTAGTTAATTCTTCAGGGTTGCTACCTGTATTAATAGCAATACTTTCAGGTAACAGAGCGTGGGTAAAAGTTAAACCACCATTATCTTTTAACTCGCCTAATTGGGGATCTATCGGCTCATTGGCAGTACCGACAAGATCGCCATCAACTAGATTGATAAAAGCTGGCGCACCATCCCCGTTGCCAATCAGATTATTCCCTCCAGAGAGGATACCTGCACCATCTACATCATTATGATCTTTGTTGTCCGCAACGACGTTGCTGGTGAGAATTAATTGATTAGACCCTTTAGTTTTTATTCCTCCACCATCAGGTGATGAATTATCAGCAATAGTGCTATTGGTAACGGTGGCAACATCGTATTCCGTGTCTTTGTAAATACCACCTCCCTTAATTGCAGCAGCATTGCCACTAATGGTACTGTTGATTATGGTAGCGTTGCCTTCAAATCCACTAACATTAATTCCACCACCGATATCAGCTTGATTATTATTGATGGTGCTGTTTTTTATATCGATGAATATGGAAGAGTCAATACCACCCCCAGACTGAGCTTGGTTTTCTTTGATAGTGCTATCAGTAATCGTGGTGTTGGCATCATTATAAATACCACCCCCAGAATATTGGGCTTCATTTTGCTCAATGCTCGTGTTATTAATATTTATGGGGGCGAGAGAAGTATAGATACCACCGCCATAATTAGTCTTATTGCTGCTGATGATACTGTCATTCAAAATCAGAGTATCAGGATCGTCAAAACTAAGACTATCACTATAAAGACCAATACCTCCCCCTGTTAATTCAGCGGAATTGCCACTAATCAAGCTATCGTTAATAACTATTTTAGAATCATTTTTTCCCGAAGAATCATTGTAAATGCCACCGCCATTTTTAGCGTAATTGTTAATTATGACACTTTTATTGATTATTAAATTCTCTAGATTTCTAATGCCACCTCCTTTCTGATTGCCAGCATTACCGCCAGTGATAGTTAAATTCTCTAAGGTTACGTCTAAGGTTTGCTTAGTGCGATCGTTAATATTAAAGACTCTACTGGTATTGTTCCCATCAATAGTCAGCGCACCATCGACAAAACCTTGAATAGTTAAATTTTTATCGATGCTTATGCCACCTAAAGTTAATAAGACAGTGCCGTTTCTCAGGCTAGGATCGAAGGTAATTGTATCGCCATCATTGCCATAAAGCACTGCCTCTCGCAGGGAAATATCATCTACGCTTAAATCTCCATCATTTTCATCATCTAGTACTGAAACAATAGGATTATTTAAACTCGAAATTTCTTCAGTAGTTTTAGCAGAAACAACCATAATTAATTTAGCTAAGAGTTAGTACAGCAAACAAAAATTTGTTTTTGTTTGCTCCTATATTACTTAGTTTAAAAATCTCTTGAGAGCTAAAATTTAGCTTGTGGTATTATTTGCTTACTTAGACAAGAATATTAAGATATATTATTCAATAAAATATGCTACGCTTGCGGGTTTAAGTGCAAGTATTTCTAATACTGCTCAGATAATTTACTAATATTCTCATAACAATTTTATGACATCTTTACTGTTGACGCTGTGTTTGATTATCTCGTAACGTAGTTCATTTTTTCGATTCATTAACCCGATAACATTTATTCTCTAAATATAGTGGCTGGGAAACAAAACCTAATCCGTTTAGAATAATTGCCTTGACTATTTCTCCTGAATTAACTTTTTCTTGTTCATCTATGACTAATTCTTGGTTGATGATATCTACTATTTGTAGTTCATCAATTATTCCTGTGACTATTCCTAAATGGTTGATGGAGTTAATTTCTATTCCTGTTAACATTTCTACTCACATAGAGAGTCAAAGTTCTGTAGGAATTCAATTGTATTTATTTACTGTTCTTGATTCTGGATAATTAGCTACTTCTGGGCAATGCTCATTCTCCTGGATTTATGTTCCTTTTGTGCTTCATTTATGGGGCTGCTGAATGTGGGTTCTATAACTAAACTTTCGTGCTGGATTATTGCTGCTTGATCAGCTCCTTGGCCACTTGTGGTCTACCCCAGATAACTGTTTCCTGCTTATAAATTGCTATTCCGGGCTTCGCTCCTTTGGGTTTATAAACGTGTTTTGGTTCAGTATAGATTACTGGAACTTGTTCGCTCTCGCGGGCTTGACTGTAGTATGCCGCTAGATCTGCCGTCAACTGAAGATCTTTGTCTGTCGCAACTGCACCAGGATCGAGACGCAGCAAGACATGACTTCCTGGAATTTCCTGGGTATGAAACCAGAGATCGTATTCCACCGCAGTCCGAAAACTGAGAAGATCATTTTGACGATTATTGCGACCAATCCAGATTTGACATCCCGATGGTGCGGTGTAGCGGTAGGGTTGTGAGTCTTGATCTATTTTGCGCTCATCTCCCTGACGTTCGGCGGTTAAATATTCTTGCTGAATTAGTTCTTCTTTGATTTCTGCTAAAGCCTGCAAGTCTTCTGAACTAAATGTATTTTCGCTCTGTAGATGATTGAGAGCTGTTTGCACCTGAGTTAAATAATTAATCTCGGCATCTACTTCTGCCAACAAGGGAATAACTGCATCTTTAGCTCGTTTTAGCTTTTGACTTTTTTTATAAACAGCTTGGGCATTTTGAGCTGCGCTTTTTTCAGGGTTGAGTTTGATTTTAATCGGCTCTCTTGTGGCAAAGTCGTTCAAAGTAATCGACTTCATTCCTGGCTGCAATTCGTGGAGATGTGCCATTAATAAATCCCCTTGCTGTCGATAGCTTTCGGCATCCGCAGACTGGGCTAATCTTTGACGAAAAGTATTGGCCTTAACGTTAAGTTTTTTGAGGAGATTAGTTAGCTTCTGGTTTAGTTGATGGTGTAGCTGTTTAAACTGTTGTCGATTTACCTCGTTGCCATAGTAGTGATTGAGTAGATTTTGTACTTGTTCTACTGACTCGGATTTATTCCAGCCCAAAACTGTATAGCCATTAGTTAACCAACCTGGGTCAAACTGCTTTTTTTCCAAAACAATTAACCACTTCTGCCAATAGCGAAACAATTCCTGCCAATGTTCTGGTTGCAGAGTATCTGTTGGTTGTTCGGGAGATAAACCTGCGGCGATCGCAATTTCGACCGCAACTCTGGGACTTAAACCACTATAGGAATTGAGTAGCTGTCGTTTAAGCTGTCCAGGAACCAGACTAACTCTTGATTGCCAGCGTTCAAAAGATTCTTCTAGCTTGGGAGTTGTACCAATAAGGGCGGGGGGGATTTCGTAACGTTGACCCGTTTGAATCGGTCGGACACTAGACTGAGCAGCACTTATTTGGCGAGCAGGGGTAATAATTTGCTGTTGAGCGTCGGTCAGAATTACGTTGCTATACTTACCCATAATCTCTACATATAGATGCCATAAAGGGGCTTCTCCTGGGCGTTTCGCAAACTGAAGGTCGATTACTCTTTCCCAGGGGGCGATCGCCTTAATACCTATTAGAGCTAATCCTTTGAGTTGATGACGGAGCTGATCGCTAAAGGTAAAGGTATCTTTAACGCGAGGCGGAGGAGTGTCGATATTGATTCGGGCAGCTTCAGGGTGCCAACAAATAGTTAGCCAGGGCTTTGCTTTCAGGGTACGTAGAGCTAGAGATATGGTAAAGCGATCGCGCTGATACACCTGTTCCAGACGGGAGGGAATCCAATCTCGATTTAGCTCATTGCAGCTTGCCATTAAGGTCGTGTAATCAACTGGTTGCATAATTGTAAAGAAGCATCAATATTTAATTAAGCAGTAAATAATTGTGATTTTGGCTACAGATGGTTTAGATTCTCGCCAAAAGCTAAATTTTCCTTAAATAACGTCGTTTATATGTATTTTTGCTTGTAAATCCAGGTTTTAAACTATATGATTAAGATTATATTTTATAAATTTTTTAACTCGACGAGAAGTTACCTTAAAAGTCGCAAATAAATCATTATGGATATTCAATTAATTAATATTGGTTTTGGTAATATTGTTTCAGCTAATCGTATTGTCGCTATTGTCAGCCCAGAGTCCGCACCGATCAAAAGAATTATTACTGAAGCCAGGGAAAAAAGCCTACTAATAGATGCAACCTATGGTCGTCGCACTCGTGCGGTAATTATTACAGATTCTTCTCATGTAGTACTTTCGGCAATACAGCCCGAAACTGTAGCTCATCGCTTTGTGGTTAACAAAGACAGCAAAGAATCCTAGCCTATTCAGATTATCATTAATCATTAATGTCAGCTGAACAACCAGATAAACAAGGTAAGCAAGGTAAACTAATTGTGATTACAGGACCCAGCGGGGTAGGAAAAGGCACCCTGGTGCAGTTTCTCTTGCAACGACATCCCCAACTGCGGGTGTCGATTTCTGCTACCACTAGGGCACCCCGTCTAGGAGAAGTTGAGGGAGTAGATTATTACTTCCTTAATAAGAAAGACTTTGAGACGGCAATTCTCAATCAGGAACTCTTAGAGTGGGCAGAATATGCTGGCAATTATTATGGTACCCCCAAGGCTCAAGTGATTCAGCAGATCGAGTTGGGAAATTATGTCCTCCTGGAAATAGAGTTGGCTGGGGCAAGAGCGATCGCCAATATTTTTCCTGATGCTAAACGCATTTTTATCTTACCTCCTTCAATTAAAGAACTTGAGGCGAGAATTAGAACTAGAGGAACTAATTCCGAAGAGTCCATTGCCAAAAGACTCGAAATTGCCCAACAAGAAATTGCTGCCAGGGATGAATTTGACTTCCAAATTGTCAATGATGACTTGGAAAAAGCGATCGCTAGCCTAGAAACCGCTATTTTTTAAATTTAAAGTTTTGATTTATCTGATTTATAATCGGGGTTAGCTGATTATTTTCCCAATTCTTTAGATCGCGCTGTAGCTGTCTTCACTGCTTCGATTAATGCCGAACGAAATCCCACACTTTCTAACTTAGCCACTCCTGCGATCGTTGTTCCCCCAGGGCTTGTTACCTGATCTTTAAGTACTCCAGGGTGCATTCGAGTCTCTTTAACTAGGGTTGCAGTGCCTAATACTGTCTGGGTTGCTAACTGGAGTGCGATCGCTCTGGGCAATCCTGAAGCCACCCCCCCGTCGGCTAAAGCCTCAATTGCTAAGGCGACAAAAGCTGGTCCTGAACCTGATAAGCCTGTTACGGCATCCATTGAAGATTCTGGGACTTCTACTACTTCTCCTACCGCATTAAATATTTTCTTTGCCTGTTGGATATGCTCTTCTTTGGTCTGTGTTCCTGGGGCGATCGCCGTCATCCCTACTCCAACTGTAGCGGGAGTATTGGGCATGACGCGAATTACTGGCTGTTGCGGAAAAGTCTGTTCTAACTTATTGATAGTTACTCCTGCCAAAATTGAAACTATAGTGCTGTTGACATTGGGAGTAATATCAGCGACTACTAAATCAAATACCTGAGGCTTGATTGCTAATAGTAGTATGTCACCAGCAGATATAGCAGTCTGATTGTCCGCAGTAACTTTAACTTGATATTTCTGGGTTAAAAAATCTCGTCTTTCCTTTCTAGGTTCACTGACTAATACAGTATTATCAGCAAAGACTTGTTGCGCCAAGAGACGGGATAAAATAGCTTCTGCCATTACCCCGCCACCAATGATACTGAGACAAATACTATTAGATTCCATTATCTAATAATACTATTGATTGGTTGAACTTATTGAGCAGCAACGTTAAGTTGTTGTCCCCAAGCATCAGGTGCAGTCGTAGAGCGACGGACATGAGGCTCTGGAGTGTGTATGTCTTTGATAATCCCTGTCAGACTGCTTACTTTAACTGAGCTAGGAGTAAACAAAAAGATGCTTTCGCCAACACGTTCTTGATGACCATCCATAGCATAAGTGCCGCCAGCAATAAAATCAACGGCTCTTTGAGCTTCTTCAGGGTTCATGATATTGAGATTTAGTACCACTGACTTGCGTTCACGCAAGGCGAGAATAACTTGAGGCATTTCTTCAAAAGAATGAGGTTCAATAACTACCACTTCCGAATTCCCGTTGGCTAATCCTGGCATCCCGATCACATTATTCATTTTCATTTCTGGTTTGCGGTTGTTTTTTTGATTGCTGGGAGACGATACTTTAGTAAGTTCTGGTTGATTGTTAGACGCTGAAGAACTGATGAAGCCTGGAGCATTCATTTCTTCTTGAGCAGGATCATATTCTATGTAATCCTCATCTTCACCTTCGTATCCGTTTTCAATTCCAAAAAATTCTTTTAAGGTATCAAACATATTGCTGACAATTCCGATTAATTTACGACTTTAATTGGCTGATAAGATATCTCTTTAAAATTACTGTTTAGTTACAGATATAATTAAAAACTAAAATTTTCTATAGATAACTTACGACGGTAAGTTAGGCTTTGCTAGTCCAAGTTTTTAATCATTACTCAACTATCAGTTTCATTCTCAAAATTCAATGAGAAAGTGGCTGTATTCAAAGAAATATTTTGTTTGGCGACTCAATTCTACTCTACATGAAGCAAAATGACAGGTTAGGTGCAACCAACTTCTTGATTTAATTCTATTTGTCTTAGGTTTTCTTTACCGTTCTTAATAATAATCTTGAAATTAGTTCTATATAAGCGTTTCTGAAAAAATACTTTGTCAGCAGAATTGCAAATAACAACAGTAGCTTTACCTAAAAATCTCTAATTTTAAATCACATTGACAGTACTGCAATTTCCCATATTTTCGCCAAGATTTCATCACGACTAATTGATCGCGATGCCTCCGACTATGCTTCGCAAATCGCCAAAGATTGTTCTACCCAGGCGAATTTTAGTCGCCCCAGCCTGTATTGCCAACCTATAATCTCCAGACATTCCCATAGATAACTCCTTCATTGTCAGATTGGAGTAACTTTTTTGTCTAATAGATTCTGCTAATTTTTGAGTTGCTTGAAATGCAGCCAGGGATTCAGCAGAGGATAGTCCGAAAGGCAGTATTGTCATCAAACCCTGACAATCTAACTGGTTCAACTGATTAAGCTGTGCTAGATCTTGCAATAGGTTGGGAACTTCCCAGCCATATTTATTGGGATCTGGTACAACTTTTACCTGAAGGAAAACCTTGGGCATGAGGTTTAATTCCCCAGCTAATCTATTTATTCTTTGCGCCAGAGATAAACTATCTACTGAATGAATCCAGTCGAAATTCTCGATAATTTTTTTAGCTTTATTTTTTTGGACGTGTCCGATGAAATGCCAGTTAATATCCGATAAATCCTGTAGTTGTTTTTGTTTCATTAGAGCTTCTTGAAGGCGATTTTCCCCAAAGTTTCTTACTCCTGCTAGGTAAGCTTCTCGCATTGATTCAATACCGACTTGTTTGGTAATAGCGATTAACTCGACATTTAAGGGGATTTCCTGGATAATTAAGTTAATTTTCTGCGAAATATAGCTTGCCATTTAGTTAATCTTAAAATTGGAGCTAGAAACTAAAGAAAAGTGCGTTGATAAATAGCTTGTAGTTGTCGATGTTTTTCTGTTTCTCTGTCTAATAATAATCTCCGTAGCAAACTTTCTACTAACATACGAGCATCTGTCCTACTAACAGGTTCAAACGAGAAAGAATCGCTGCTGGTAGTTACTATAAAAAACAGGCGTTGAGCGTAGAGAGTAGTAAATAATTCTTGATTATTTTTCAATAGACATATTCTGTAGAGAAGTCCGAAAGTAGGGTGATTTAGATAAACTTCATTTGGTTGATTGTTCACTCGATAATTCAATTAATTTTTGCTATTGCCTCAAGAATACTCAAAAATTATACTATTCACCCTTCACCAGTGGAAATTCAAAATGATCAATAATTCCCCCCAACGTCTCGATCAACATCAACTTAACCTGTGGGGGTTATTATTTAACGATTCAAAACTACATATAGAGTAATATGAGCTGGAAGCTGCCAAAAAAACACTATATGTAGTAAAACTTGAGTTATAGTAAACGAAGCGAATGTCATCTCTGTTATCTTGGTGCAGGATGATATCCCGAGACTAGTTAAAACTTTTCAGCCCCAGAGTATATGCAGCCAACCTTACCATTAACCAGCGGCTCAGTATCAGTAGCCAACTCAGACCAAGTAGTTTTGAAAAATCGACTGAATCAACAGCCGATCCCCAATCAAGGTACCTTGGGTAGCGTATCGCCTCAAATGCCAGGAGAAAACTCTGATACTGGTTCTTCAGCGATTCAAGTGCTAAGGCGAGATGGTTCTCCCACTTCGTTGGACATTACCAAAATTCGTTCTGTAGTTGAATGGGCATGTACCGCACAAAATGTTAATCCAATTACCCTAGAAGCTGGTTTAACCACCAGATTGCGTAACGGCGTAACTACCAGAGATATTCAGGATAATTTAATTGACTGCGCTTTGGGAATGTGTAGTCCTGATGAACCAGGATGGCGTTATGTAGCAGGAAGACTACATATCTGGAGTCTTTGGAAAGATACTCAGGTGAACAGAGGGTTTGGCTATGGAGATTTCTCCGCAGCAGTGGGATTTCAAGTAAGTGCCGAACGTTACAATCGCAATATTCTTAAGTATTCTACGGCAGAACTGACAGAAGCAGGAACCTGGATTAATCCTGATTGGGATAAAGATTATGATTACGCAGGGGCGGTACTGTTAACCAAGCGTTACCTATTAACTGATGAACTACCTCAAGAAGCATTTTTAACCTGCGCTTTATTGCTTGCTTCCAATGAAAAACCTGACGTTAGATTGACTGTCGCTAGAGAATTTTACGAAGCGATCGCCCAACGGAAAATTTCTTTGGCAACACCGATCCTAGCTAATTTAAGAGTGCCTGACGGTTCCTTGAGTAGCTGTTTTATCATCGGCATGGATGATAATTTAGAAAGCATTTTTGCCGAAATTACCAATACCGCCAGAATTTCTAAGAATGGTGGTGGTGTCGGCGTAAACGTGAGTCGCATCCGCGCCACTGGTAGCTGGGTGATGGGTAAAGATAATGCTTCTGGGGGAGTGATTCCCTGGATTAAGTTACTCAATGATACAGCGATCGCCGTTAACCAGGGTGGACGTAGAGCAGGGGCGGTGACCATTGGCTTAGATATCTGGCATCTAGATGTACCTGAGTTTCTAGAGATGCAGGCAGAAAATGGCGATCGCCGTCGTAAAGCCTATGATGTCTTTCCTCAATTAGTCATCGTCGATGAATTTATGCGTCGGGTTGAGGCAAAAGAAAAGTGGACGCTGGTAGATCCTTACGAAGTTAAGGAACAGTTGGGCATCGAGCTAGCTGAAAAATGGGGGGAAGGCTTTGAAGCTGCCTATAGGAGCATTGAAGCAGAATTAGACAACAGGATTACTTTATATAAACAAGTAGATGCCCGCGAGTTATTCAAACACATCATGCGGAGTCAGATTGAGACAGGAATGCCCTATCTGGCGTTTAAAGACACGATCAATCGGGCAAATCCGAATAAGCATGAAGGCTATATACCTGGGGTAAATCTTTGTTGTGAGAGCTTTAGCAACGTCAAGCCAGGATTAGAGGCGCACTGCTGTAATTTGGTGTCTCTTAATTTGGCAAATGTAGCAGAATCGGAGATAGGGAATATGTCACGGTTAGCTGTCAGAATTCTGGATAACACGATTGATATTACTAAGCCTCCCTTTGCCGATAGCAAAACCCATAACGATAAATATCGTACTATCGGTGTTGGCTGCATGGGATTAGCTGACTGGCTAGCAAAACGTTATTTAGGTTATGAAAGCCTGACAGAAATTAGTCATCTGTTTGAAGAAGTTAGCTATTGGTGTACCTTTGCCTCCATGGAATTAGCCAAAGAGCGTGGTGCTTATGCTGCTTTCCCTGGTAGTGAATGGAGTAAAGGAAAATTGCTAGGTTCTAAGTCTGTAGCGGAAATTTTGCCCCTCACGGGCAACAAAGAGCGTTGGGTAAAACTAGCCGATGACGTTCAGACATATGGTATTCGGAACTCTCATATTACGGCGATCGCCCCTAATACTTCTTCTTCCTTGGTACAAGGCTGTACCGCTAGTATTTTACCAGCATACAGTAAGTTCTTCTACGACAAGTGGGCTAAAGGCAGCGTACCCATTGCACCACCTTTTATTGAGGACTGTTTTTGGTTCTATCGTGAGAATAAAAGCCTAGATCAGAAAATTGTGATCAAAGCTGTAGCGACAATGCAGCAGTGGATTGATACAGGCATTTCTATGGAATTGCTATTTAATCTCAACCAGGGAGTATATTTCCCTGATGAACCTGAAAGAGCAGTTAAAGCTAAGGATATCTTTGAAACTTTAGTTATGGCATGGAAAGAAGGCTGTAAGGCGGTTTATTATGTCCGTACTGTGCAGAAGGATGATTTTAAGGAGTCTAGTGAAGGCTGTGCAGCTTGTGCTAATTAATCACCTATAATTAGCTATTTTTGGGGTGGGTATTGCTCACCTCATAAAATTAGTAATAAAGCTAGGCAGACAGAAATCATTTAATTAACAGAAAATCACGCAACAGAAAAAATTGCTTCTGCTGTTAATTCAAGTTCGATAAATGTTGGAGAGATAATTCTTTTATCTTCCCCAAAAACTGTTTCTTCGTATAAACCTTCATTTAAAACTAAAATTGTAATTTTGTTTGATTGAGGATCGACAATCCAATATTCAGGAACTTCTAAAGCTGCATATTCAGAACGCTTGTAGCGATAATCACGTTTTATAGATTCTGGACTAACAATTTCCACAATTAACAAAGGAGTAGTTTGAAAAACAGCAGAACTATCGAGTAATTCCATTGCTACATTTTTATCGACAATAAAAAGATCGGGGAGTCGGGATTTTTGCCAACCTGTTCTAATTCCTGCTTCCCGAAAACATAACCAATTAAGATTTTTATTTTGAACTTGGTGATCAAATTCCTGTTCTAAGAATTTGGCAATTAGAAAATGTCTAACAGTCGGCGGATTCATCAATTCTAATTTTCCTGATATTAATTCATAATTATTATCTGTACCATCTTGGTAAGTAAGATACTCTTCAAAAGTTAATAGCTTTTCTACTGTTTCTGTTGTCATTTTTTGTCCTCCTATATGTATTGTATTGTATTTAATTAACCAAGAAACTAATCCTGCGATCGCTACTAAGACTTTAGTTTTGATTTTTTGTCTAACGCATGATCGGACTACCATGATGGCTTACTAGATACCATTTCTGTGCCATCTTCTGAAAGACATTAGTTGCCATTGATTGCCCTTTCATTCTTCTACCTTGATTTGACTGCAATACTATTTCTCTGAGCAAGACATAAGCTAATGCTTGATCAACTTCTACCTTAATGATTTCAGTATCTATTTCCAAAGAATTAGTATTTTGGAAGATAGAGTCCCAAGAATCTCGAATATCTGACCAGCCCAAAATCACCTGACTACCAGGATGAATACAAATACTGGTTGAACCTTGCCACCACAATGAAGTCATTATTTTGAGATCTCTCTCGGCAAAGGCACTATAAAAAGCTTCATTAGCAGCTAAAACTGCTTCTTTATCTGCTGGATTAGTCATAAGAAAAATTTTACTGAACACCTATAGAAATAATCTATAGTGCTTATCGTATTCATTATATTTTCTGAACTGGCACAAAAAAACTATAATAAGCAGGCAAGATTTAACGATGCTGGAGAAATTCTTATGGCGCGGATGTATTACGATGAGGATGCCAACCTAGATCTGTTAAAAGATAAGACAGTAGCAATTATCGGTTATGGCTCTCAGGGGCATGCACATGCTCTCAACCTCAAAGATAGTGGTGTTAACGTAGTTGTTGGTTTGTATTCTGGAAGCAAGTCCAAAGCCATAGCAGAAGCAGATGGGTTAACTGTACATCCCGTAGAAGATGCAGCTAAGGCAGCAGATCTAATTATGATTTTGCTCCCAGATGAAGTCCAGAAGCAAGTTTATACCGAGCAAATTGCTCCTCATTTAACTGACGGTAAGATCTTGGCGTTTGCTCACGGGTTTAATATTCACTTTGGTCAAGTTATTCCCCCCAAAACCGTAGATGTGATGATGGTGGCGCCCAAAGGTCCTGGACATCTGGTTCGACGCACTTATACTCAAGGACAAGGAGTACCTTGCTTGTTTGCAGTGTATCAAGATGCCACTGGACAAGCGCGCGATCGCGCCATGGCTTATGCTAAAGGTGTAGGTGGTACTAGAGCAGGTATCTTAGAAACTACCTTTAGAGAAGAAACTGAAACTGACCTATTTGGAGAACAAGCAGTTCTTTGTGGTGGTCTAAGTGCCTTGATTAAAACAGGTTTTGAAACCTTAGTTGAAGCTGGCTATCAACCAGAACTAGCTTATTTTGAGTGTTTACATGAAGTTAAACTGATCGTCGATCTGATTGTTGAAGGTGGTTTGGCTAAAATGCGTGATAGCATCTCCACTACTGCCGAATATGGTGATTATACTCGTGGACCGAGAATAGTTAACGAAAATACTCGCGCGGAGATGCGTAAAATTCTTCGTGAAATTCAGCAGGGAGATTTTGCCCGTGACTTTATTCTCGAAAATCAAGCTGGAAAGCCAGGATTTACTGCTACCCGTCGATTGGAAGCTGAACATCCCATTGAAGAAGTAGGCAAGGATGTTCGCGCTCACTTTAGCTGGCTTAAAAATGATCAGTAATTGCGATCTTAAAGAATAAAAAATCAGCAACCCATTCGATATAACAATTTGCTCTTGCCAGCCATGCAATCTAATCTTGTGAGATTTTGAGATCGGTCGGCTAAGAGTCGCCCTTGCCCTCGAATGGGGGGAATCACTGTTTTCTTACCAACGGTCATTGATCTACTTCTGTTGTTTCTAACCTCTTAACTGATTTGCTCTCACCATTCCCGGTTAAATTATTTGCTACTTGAGCCACATCAACCCCTGTGGTTTGCCGCAACTGTTCCATAAACGAGGCGAGTTGAGTAGCCTTGCTAGCATCTTTCCCATCAATTACAGTCAGGCTTTCAACTTCCACATGGGGTACACCAGCAGCCATCATTTTCATCAAGGTTTCTAACTTTTGGAACAAGAAAATATCCTTGGCTTTTGCCCCTGCTGCTTTCCAAGATTCTGCCAAACGTTGTGTACCTTCAGCTTGAGCTTTCCCATCCTCAATAATACTAGCAGCATCTCCCTTCGCTTTAGCGATCGCTTGCTTGCATTGAGCTTCGGCAGGGGCGACTATATCTGCCTGTAACTGTTGTTTTACCTGTTTGATCCGTTCATTTTGAACTGCTAACTCGGCTTGAGCTTTCGCTACCTTTGCCAACACTTCAGCTTCGGCTTCGGCGACGAGGGCTTCTCTTTTAGTTACCGCATCACGAATTCTTTTTTCGGCTTCGGCTTTGGCAATTTCTAGATCTCGGCTAATTTGTCTCAAGGACGTAGCTTTTTTGTTTTTTGAATCTTTAATTGTCGATTCTGCTTTAGCTGTCGCTTCCGCAATACGAGCATCTCGTAACAATTCTGCTTGCTGTTTTCGCCCGATGGAATCGAGATAATGTACTTCATCGGAGATATTTTGAATTTGCAGGTTATCCAATACCAACCCTAGCTTTTCTAGATCGTCTTCTGCTTCATCTAATAAACTTTTAGCAAAGGCAATCTTGTCTTCATTAACTTGTTCAGGTGTCAGGCTAGCTAGTACTCCTCGCAGGTTTCCTTCTAGGGTTTGCTTTGCCAACATCTCAATTTGGTTACGGCTTTTGCTTAATAACCTTTCGATCGCATTATGAATCGTCGGTTCTTCCCCTGCTATTTTGATATTAGCTACCCCTTCTACGGTTAAAGGTATCCCGCCCTTACTGTAGGCATTGGCTACTTTTAACTCAATGATCATATTGGTTAGATCCATGCGGAAGGCTTGTTCTAAAAGAGGTGTCCGAATACTGCTACCTCCCTTAACTAAGCGATAGCCCACTTCATTACCCTCTTGATCTCTAGTTTTTGTCCCCGCAAAGATCAAGATTTCACTGGGTTGGCAAATGTAATATAGATTGCGAATTATAAACCATCCCGCCCCTGTACCTAAACCAAAAATTCCTAATAAGGTTGCAATAAGACTCATTTGATTACTGATTACTGATTACTGATTACTGATTACTGATTACTGATTACTGATTACTGATTACTGATTACTGATTACTGATTACTGATTACTGATTACTGATTACTGATTACTGATTACTGATTACTGATTACTGATTACTGATTACTGATTACTGATTACTGATTATTTTTCTGTTGACCGTTAAGAGTGCCAATCACATCGATCCCCAGGGTGTCGTTAATGCTATTGAGGAATTGGGCAATGATTTCGGGATAAACATTAACTAAGCTAGCGAGAGATTTGCCGTCACCGTTGTCAATTACGTTTACTTTGTCTAACTTCAATCTGTCGGGTATTGCCACAGCTTCGGCTAATATAGTTTCTAATTGTTGAATTAGGAATAATTCCTTGGCATCTTTCCCAGTTGACTGCCACACTTCCCCTAACATCTCGTTAACCAAGGCTGCTGCTTCGGCATTTTCTTTTAAAGCTGCTGCATCACCTTTGGCGAATAAACCTTGCGCTACTCGATCCGCTTCCGCTGGTAATACTTGATCCGCTTCTAGACGTAATCTTTCTAGCTGCGCCCGAACTGTCTGTAACTCTTGCTGGGCTTTAGCTTCTGCTTCTAAGGCTGCTGCGGTAGTGCGTTCTTCTTCAGATCGCGCTTTTTGATCTAATTCAGCTGTAATTTTTCTGAGTTCATTTTCCTGATCTTGAATTACAATTTTATCTTGGGTAATAGCTACGGCAGTTTCTTCTTCGCACTTTGCCTCAATTTGTTCTGCTTCCGTCAGGGCATTAGATTCGGCAATCTCAGCATTTTTAATTACTAGTGCAATTTGTCTGCGCCCCAGGGAGTTAAGATAATCCACATCATCCGAAATGGTTTGAATTTTGAGAATATCTAACTGTAAACCCAGCTTGACTAAATCTCGACTCACATCTGAAGCAATCCGTTGAGAAAACTGAAGACGATTTTCGTTTAGTTGTTCGGGAGTAAGAGTCGCCACTACACCCCGCAAATTACCTTCCAGAGTTTCCCTAGCAACTCGGACAATCTCCTTACGATCTTGATCTAAAAAGCGCTCGATCGCATTTCCCACCACCTGGGGATCACTAGAAATTTTCACATTAGCGATCGCCTGGATATCCAACGGAGTACCGCCCTGGGCATAAGCATTGGTGACTTTAACCGTCACGGGCATGGTAGTCACATCGATGCGTTTAATTGTTTCTAAAATGGGAATGCGAATACCTCTGCCTCCTGTAAGTACTCGATAGCCTAACTCCTGACCACTTTTGGTTTTGCGCTTTCTTCCCGAAAGTACCACTACTTCATTAGGTTTGCAGACGCAGAGAAAAGAATTGAGAAACCAGACTAAAAGTATGCTGCCAAAGATACCTAAAGACAATACCAAAGGAATCAATAAACCATCGAGATTGCTATCCTGCTTAAATTGCGGAGTTTGAATCTGTGCAACCATAGTTTCTTGCACTTGCAGATCTGAATAATTATTTTGTATTTCCATCATTAAATTCCTGAAATATTTGATTGATAAGGACGTTCCATATTAGAAACTTTCCCTGAAACATCTCTACGGATCGTTTCTGGCTACCCAGACTTTGTTAGCTTGCATCTGGATAATCAAAACGCGATCGCCAACTTGAAAACCCTGGGAATCATCGGTTAAAGCAACTAAATCTACCTTTGAACCCTTCACATCAACCCGTACTTTCCCCTTACTCTCGACATCAAAAGGGAGTTCCACGATGCCACAAAGCCCAATTAAATCTTCTGGCTTCATCAGACTATCGATGACTTCTCGTCGTCGCCAAAAATAAATAAACCAGACGATTAATGCCCCGATAAAAATACCAACGGCGATCGATATCCCCATAATAGTTAAAATAAAATAATTCATTGGCTTCCATACTTTTACTCGCTTTCTGTTGTCGGTTTTATCCTCAGTATATGGTTGATAGCAAATGACGAGTAGATTTCAAAAGCATTACTTAAGACATGAATATTACTTGAACAAGGTCGTTTTTGAAGGGATATGCGATCGCCATCTAGGTAAAGAACAGCGAATTGGGATGGACTTCAATAGCTTAGAGCTTAGAGCTTAGAGCTTAGAGCTTAGAGCTATTAAATTTCTAAATCAAAACCCCTAAACACAACAATAGGGATGCATTGGCTAATACATCCCTACTATATATAGATAAAATATTATTATCTTTTGGCGCTTTTTTTCTCAGTATGCAAGAGTCTCTAAAGTTTCTTTGAGATAATGTTGCACTTGTTGGTCTAAATCCATGTCACTACTAATATTTCTTTCTTGCTGCCAACTTTGGAAACCTGAGCTTTTAGCGATCGCCCTTATGAGATTGAACCAAATTTCTTGATCCCCTTCTTGCCCGTCTTGAGAAGCAATAGTTGAAATTGAATTTGCCATATATATTTATATTATCTCTCATTACTCTGTGACTATAAGTTTAGCTTAATTAAATTAGGAGTTTGTAGTTGTAAATACATATTTTTTCAAAAAGTTCAGCCTGATCTAACTTGGTTGATTATTTTCCGATGGTGATTTCACAAACCAGTTAATTTTGCTCACTTTGACTCCAGGTACAGTAAAGTCCTGCTCTATTTTTTCTGAAGAGTATGGTTTTGTCTGAGTGAATTTTGCTTCTTTGGTTATTAAAACCTGTAAAACGCTAAGAGGTATCTGGAGAAAAAGATTACTGGCAAGAAAAGCTACGCCAGAGATCGCTAATCCGAGAATACGCCACTGGGGTAAAAAGCCAGTGATCCCAATTGCTAAAGGAGATAAACGATACAATAACCACAAGAGCAATAGCATCATTCCTGCTGTAATTATGCTCCAAAACTTTTGTTTAGCAGTTTGAAATAAAGATAGTATTTTTCTTTGCTCTTCGTTTAGAGATTCAGGTTTTAGAGATATAAATAACACGCTAAAAATATCAAACGGACGGAGGAGTTGCATCAATAGTATAGGCAGAATAGCGATCGCAGCTAGCAAAGGTAACTCCACAAAATAAGGGAAGCTATCACCCACTGCCAAACTAATAAAGGTAACTCCGATCATGGCGGGGAAGAGGGCTATTCCCGCTAGATGAATCCACAAAAAGGTTTCAGAACGAAAGGTTTTCATTGAACATTAATCAGCGACTCCACGCTGATAGAAACAAAGGCACATAATTGACATCCTCCCGTCGCTAAAAGCGAGCGTCTCCTTCGCGAAGAAAAGATGAAAAATGATCGACGACAACAGGGTCAATCATTTTCCACAATTATATGATGTTAGTTTGTTGCCAAGGTGCGTCGTTTGAAGACTAATTCGTAGGCTTCGATAATATCGCCCTCTTTCCAATCAGAGAACTTAGCAGCGCCGATACCACATTCAAATCCAGTATTCACTTCTTTAACGTCATCTTTCATTCGTTTGAGAGAATTAAGATCTCCCTCGTAAACAATTTTATTGCCACGACGAACACGAATTTTACAGTTACGTACTATTTTGCCAGACAAGACATAACAACCTGCTACAGCGCCTCGACCAACAGGGAAGACCGCACGGACTTCAACTTGACCAAGGCTTTCTTCAACTTCTTCAGGATCGAGCAGACCTTCCATAGCGCCTTGAATTTCATCTAATAGCTTGTAGATGATATTGTATTGGCGAATATCGACTCCTTCGCGGTCTGCTGCCTGCCGTGAACCTGAGGCTAAGGTAGTATTAAATCCAATGATTACTGCACCACTAGCTGCTGCTAAATCCACATCTGTTTCAGTTACTTCTCCAGGAGATGCCAACAGAGTGCGGATTTGAACTTCGTTTTGCGGTAATTGCTGTAAAGAACCAAGAATCGCCTCTACAGAACCCTGAACATCTGCTTTGATAATTAAGTTAAGCTCTTTAAGCTCACCTTCTTGAGCCTGTGCTGAAATAGTACTGAGACTGATACGGCGAGAGGATAAAGATTGCAACAATCTGGTGTCTCGCTGCTCAATTGAACGCTGATCGGCGATCACTCTTGCTTCTTTTTCATCTTGGTAAACATCAAACTCATCTCCCGCTTCAGGAACCTCGTTCAGTCCTAAAATTTCCACGGCAAAAGAGGGAGTGGCAGCTTCTACTTTCGCTCCAGTATCATCCACCATTGCCTTGACTCTACCTAAAACAGATCCAGCTACAATACTGTCTCCCACTCTTAAAGTACCGTTTTGCACCAGAAGAGTAGCCACGGGACCACGATTGCGATCCAGGTTAGCTTCAATTACCGTTCCCTTGGCAGGACGGTCTGGATTAGCAGAGAGTTCCTCAACTTCAGCCACCAGAAGAATCATTTCTAACAGCTCGTCAAGATTATCACCCTTGAGGGCACTCACTTCAACCATCGTGGTGTCGCCGCCCCAGTCTTCGGGAACTAGACCTTGTTCGGTTAACTCCTGCTTAATGCGATCGGGGTTAGATTCTGGCTTATCTACCTTATTGATTGCCACCAATAATGGTACTTCAGCAGCTTTAGCATGGCTAATAGCTTCCTTAGTTTGAGGCTGTACCCCATCATCAGCAGCCACCACCAAAATAGCGATATCTGTCACTCTGGTCCCTCTGGCACGCATGGCGGTAAATGCTTCGTGACCTGGAGTATCTAGGAACACAATCTGCTCTTTTTTGCCATTGTGTTCCACATCTACATGATAGGCTCCAATATGTTGCGTAATACCTCCAGCTTCTCCCGAAGCTACAGTACTCTGACGAATAGAGTCTAACAAAGTGGTCTTTCCGTGATCCACATGACCCATAATAGTTACCACAGGAGGGCGATGTTGAAGATTTTCCAAATCATCAGCGTCTAGCATTTCAGTATCTTTGATTGCCGCTGATTTTTCTGCGGGAGTTTCGACAATTACTCCCAGTTCTTCGGCTACCGAACGAGCTGTTTCCAGGTCTAGGGTTTGGGTGATATTAACTGGAATTCCCTTGAAGAATAAATTTCTGATGATGTCTGTTTCAGGGCTATTAAGCCTTTCTGCCAAATCTCTGACGGTCAGATTATCCGACAAGGTGATTGATTCAGGCAGAGTTGGTACAACTTTTCCTTTTGGCTGACGCTCTGTTTTCTGCGTTTTCTCCGTTTTAAAAGATGGCTTACGAGGCTTCTTGTTAATGCTAGTTGTTGGTTGCTGTTGCTGTAAAGACGTAGGCTTGGCGGGGCGAGCAGTAGATAAGCTAAACGCTTTATTAACTTGGACTGCATTAGCATCAGCATCATCAAAATCATCATCGTCCAAGACCGGTTTGAGTCCGCGACGTTTTTTAGCAGCTTTCCCCTTGCCAGACTTAGCCTGCTTGCCTTCTTCTTCTTCTTCATTTTCCCACTCTTTCACTTTACGAGGGGGAGCAGGACGTTTCAAACGAGTAACCTTTTTGACTTCGATGTCATCAGTTACTATGTCTTCACCATCTACACCATCTAAATTCTCAGTGACCTCTTCGTCCACCTCTTCTTGTTTGCCTACTTTGCTAACCACTTGGTTTTTCTGTGGTCTTTGATTGAGCTTAGGCAGGGGAGCGATAACTTTTTTCTTTTTCTCTGTTTCTTTTTCTTCTGCTTTTTTCTGGGGCTGCTCTACAGAGCGTATTTTAGGTCGGCTAGGAGACTGGATCGAATTTCTAGTTTCCGCTGTCTTAGTCTTAGCTTGATGTCTTGAGGGAGGAGATGACAGTTTAGGGGGATTAGCCAGACTGGGTTTGGTGACAGATTCTGAAGCTTTGCTTGCTGCTTGAGGTGCTGTTGCTTCTCTACTGTTCGAGAAAGACCCTTCAGCTTGAGATGATTTTGCTGGTGTTAAAGATTCCCCTCTAAAGGTTCTTGATGTGGGTGCTTTAGGTCTAGAAGGAGGAGCAACTAATCTTGGAGATACACCATTGGACTTAGGTGCCTGAGAAGAGGCGTTGGGGCTATCGGATCGATGATGAACAGCTAAAATCTGCTGCTGGCGCTTTCCTGGAGCCTTAAGTCCTTTAGAGGCTTTTCTGGTATCGTTATCATTCTTTTCGGCGCGAGGGGACTTTGCTAGCACTGCTTTAACTCTTTCTGCGTCATCTGCTGTAATTGTACTGCTATGACTTTTAACTGCAATATTAAGCTGTTCGCAAATTTCTTTGATATCTTTGTTATCCAAATCCAATTCTTTTGATAGTTCGTATATTCTAACTTTGCCGTTGTTCATCCACTATGCCCCTCAGTTAACTGTTTGTATTTATTTGACCATTTGTTTATCCATGTAGTCTTTCATGTTTTTTTAGGTTGCTGATAAAAGTTTGTTGACTCTATCTAAATAATAGTATCTAGATTAAACAATAGAACAATCAAGAGTGAACCTTAGATTGTCGTCGATAGCAATTTACCCTTACTGCTATATTTTAAAGAAAAATACCAGATTGTTGTTCAGATATTAGACTTTAAATTCAACAATTTATCTTATGTCGTCAAACTTTAACATTTTTAGCTTAAACGTTCTTGTAAATTTTGATAAATATCGTCAGAAATCTTAGTCCTTAAAGCACCTTGAAGACGATTTTTGGTTTTAGCCTGACTTAAGCATTTGATGTTTGGGCAAAGATAAGCAGAGCGACCCATTCCTTGATCTAGCTGAATTTTCCTGCTTGATGCCAGACGAACTATTCGCCAAAACGTTTTTTTGGGTGCAACCCGCCTACAGCTTATACATCGACGATAGTTGATTTGATTCAAACTTAATTCTCTTTTTAATCTTCTGCTGAGTTTTAAATAAAGCGATGTAGAGTGTCGCGCGAGTTGCTTCTTAAGAAGCATGCTATCGAGAGCAGACCCCTCGTCGCCACAAAGGGGTGGCACGCAGCTATACCCAAGGAAAGAGTGTCTTTATTCCCTAATTTGTTCAGTTTCTGACTTAGGTTCTACCTGCTCTTGAGGAGCTTCTTCCCCCTGTGCTGGAAAGTCTGAAGCAGTTTCTGGTTCAGCAATAGATTCAGCATCAGCGATCGCTTCCACTACCTCTGTTGCTTCAGTTTCGACTGCATCTTCTTCCGACTCAGCTAGTTCTGCTGCCCTCGCTTTGGCAACTTCTGCTTGGGCTGCCCATTTTGCCATTTCTGCCTCTTCATCATATTTATCAATATCTTTAATATCGATTTTCCATCCAGTAAGACGAGCCGCCAGACGAACGTTTTGTCCTTCTTTCCCAATTGCTAGACTTAACTGATCTTCAGCAACCAAGACCAATGATTGTTTTTCTTCCGTATTCGCTAAAACTACCTGGTCTACTCTAGCGGGACTAAGAGAGTTAGAGATATAGGTTGCTGGATCAGGCGACCAACGAATTACATCAATTTTTTCTCCGCGCAATTCATTAACCACGGCTTGAATTCTTGAACCTCTGGCACCAATACAGGCTCCAACAGGATCAACTTCTCTTTCCAGGGTGTCTACCGCAATTTTGGTGCGGACTCCCACATGGCGAGAAGGGGGATGAGCTTCCCTAGCAACAGCGACAATACGGACAATTTCTTCTTCTATTTCGGGAACCTCGTTACTAAATAGCTCCACGACCAATCCTGCTGTAGCGCGAGAAACCATTAACTGAGGACCACGATGAGGCGTGTCTCTAACTTTCTTTAAATAAACTTTAAAAGTAGTATTAGAACGATAGGTATCATTGGGTAATTGTTCCCGTTTAGGCAGTTCAGCCTCCACTTCTGGCTGTCCTAAAGCGCTGGTGACCGCGACAATTGCTGACTGTCTTTCAAAACGAACTACTCTCGCCTGTAAAACTGTCCCTTCCAAGTCTTGAAACTCTTCTTGAATTAGTTTTCGCTGTTGATCTCTTAGCTTTTGTAATAACACCTGTTTAGTTTGAATTGCCGCCATTCGCCCAAAGTCTTTTTGTTCGGGAGTGACATCAACTAGTACTGAGTCTCCGACCTGAATTTCTGAGTCCTCCACTTGCTCTTGTACTTCGCTCAGAGCGATTTGGTGATCGAGGTCTTCAATTTGATCTTTACTAATATCAACAATGACCTTGGTAGTAAGGATCTGAAAACCTTCTTCTTCTGTATCTAACTGAACATTGAAGTTTTCAAAATATTCTTCGCTAAACTCTTCATTGCGGTCTTTAGAACGGCGAAACTTCTCATAGCCTTTGATTAAAGCTTCCCTTAATGCTTCCTCTACAGAGCTACCTG
The DNA here is from genome assembly GCA_942490675.1 of Cyanobacteriota bacterium. GTDB lineage: Bacteria > Cyanobacteriota > Cyanobacteriia > Cyanobacteriales > Xenococcaceae > Waterburya. The sequence goes on from CALNYB010000039.1 coordinate 43,602, forward strand.
GTAGGTTATATCTCTGGCTAATTTCTTCGATAGTTGCCCTCAGACCAGGCAAACTGACTAGGGTCATGTTGTACTCCTCATAATGAAATTAATTTTTGAGCTGCTGATACTGATTAATGTTGATTGCCAAATATGGAAACCGAAGCTTATTTATCCGTCGTCAAGCTGAACTTTTGCCACTAATTCTCTGGGAATAGCGATCGCTTTACCTTTTTGGTTGATGTGGATCGCCATTTCGTCTCGATTTTGTAGTCGTCCTTGCCATTGTTTGTGATTTTTATAAGGAGCAAAGGTTTTGATTGTTACGGCAAACCCTTTGAAGGCGATAAATTCTCGATCTGTAGTCAGGGTACGGGAAATGCCTGGGCTAGAAATTTCCAAAACATAAGCTCCAGGGATAACTTCTGTCAAGTCTAGCTTTTCCTCTAGAATACGACTCATTTGCTCACAGTTTTCTAAGCTAGTGTCTCCATGGGGATTTTTGATGTCTATCCTCAGAATCGGAGGCGTTTTATTAGTTTGAAACACTGCATCAACTAACTCCAAGTTGAGATCTTGTGCTAAAGGAGATGCTAGTTCAATAATTTTAGGAACTACGGGATGAGTCATGTTACGGAAAAGTTTATGCGTACTACGCCAACTAAACTGGAGTTAAGTTGAGACTTGATGACTAATTTAGACAACAAAAAAAGCGGGCTATCCCCACTTTTACGCTGCTCAATATCTTTGGAGGTAGAAAGCCGTTGGCTTACTTACCAATCTTTCTGCAATATATCATACCAATAAATTTGAAATTGCGACAGTCTCAAGTAGTTACACTAGTTTACTTAAGCCCAGAGGGGAAGCAGGGGGAGCGAGGGGGATGTCAATTAATTAATTGCTCGCGTTCAAATTAGCTTGTTGTTCTCGAAGTCGTTGCAGTTTGGCATCAATATCGGCAAGCTGTGGTTCTAGTTTTGCCATAGTTGACTTTTTAGAAAGCTTGGCTTTTTTAGCTGCTTCAGTCGTTTCTGTGACTAAGCGATCGCGGTAGTTTTCAAATTCGACAATTAGCTCGGCTAAATCTTCTGCTGTTACTGGAGTTTTCGACATGTTCTTAATATTTCTTAAACTAGTTGCTGGGCTGGTTACTTTGGAATTGTGTCTTTAATTCTCTCAGATTGTTTGCTAGCAGTAAATTACCAGAGAGAAACGCAGGCAGCAAGCTATATACTCTACACCTGGAGCAATATTACAAGGATAGTATATCAGTTAGATTTAGATTGGTATAGCACGTCTCAATCAGTATATTTTAAAAGCTAAGAGCTAAGAGCTAAGAGCTAAAAGCTAAAAACCGATAGTTACGAACAAAGCTAATTTACACTAGACGTATTAATTTAGAATCAATTATTAAAGTAATGGATCACAGATTTTCCAATATATTTAATTTAACCGAAGACCAGGCGATCACTCTATTAAAAAAGCCTTTGAATACTGAAGATGGGACATCAGAGCGTTACGTAGGTGCAGCGCACCTGATTAACTTTCCCAGCGAAAGATCAATTAATGCCTTGATTGAGGCCATTGCCGATCATGACCCTGTAATAGAAAATCGCATCGCCAGACGCAAAGCGGTAGAAAGCTTAGGGCGTTTAAAAGCAGATCAGGCAATGCCAACACTGAAATCTTGTCTTGCTGATGAAGATACGTTGACTGTAGAAAATGCAGTATGGGCAATTGGCGAAATTGGTACAGAAGATGAGTCAATCCTCGAAGAGATCGCCGATTTATTAACCAAACCAAATCAAACCTTTCGGGTAATTATTCATACCCTGGCTAATTTTAATTACCAGCCAGCTATTAAGCGAATTAAGCCTTTTACAGATCATGATGATGAACCCATTGCCAGTGCCGCGATCGCCAGCTTGGCTCGTTTAACGGGTGACTATAGCCAGATGGATCGGGTAGTAGAGTTTCTTCAGCATAGCAATGTCAATGCTAGACGTGCCTGTATCCAAGATTTAATTGATACGGAATATTATCCAGCTATCCCTGCGATCGCTAAAGCAGCTATTTCTGTAGCATTTCGCTTAAGGGGAATTAGACTTTTAGCTGCCAAGGGTTTAGCCTCGAATAATCTTACCTTTGCCGAGATTCAACCAAGTTTAGATCGAGTAATTCGCGATCGCCCCCAGGATATTGAGATGGTACACGAATACGATCAGCCTCCAGCCTTAGATTTTTTGATCAGTGAACTTTACCACACCGATTTTGGTCGTTGTTATCTAGCAGGAAAAACTCTGATTGAACTATATCCCGAACAAGCTCCAGATGCTCTATTAAAAACCTACGCAGAAGAAGCGTACAATGATTATGGCGGGCATTTTCATGTAGTTAAACTACTAGGATTACTGGAATACCAGCCTGGTTACGATCTAATCGTAGAAGCTTTACAAAATACCGCACCACAATTTCGGAAGTCCCGCGCCGCAGCAGCGATCGCCTTGGGCAATCTTCAGTCAACTCAAGCCATTCCTATACTCAAAGAGACTTTAACTACGCCCATTTTCGATCTTAAATATGCCTGTCTTTTGGCACTAGAGCAATTAGGTGAAAACTGTTGGTCAGAAGTAGTGGATGATCAAAATCTTTTAATTAAAGCTAAAGCTAATCATAAGAGTTCTCAGTTTTAGGCTCTAAAATGCTCTAAAAAATGCTCTAAAATCAAAAGCGATCGCCAATTAAATTATGGATCTATATGATCGCCCGATAAAGTAAGAAAATTAATTGGAATGGCTATAGATACAGTCTGGCAAGATCCTTCACAACCGCCAATATTAGATAATGATCAGGTTCATGTTTGGCGTGCTAATCTCGATTTACCTGATGCTGACATAGTTCGTTTAGCTGCTTTTTTATCTCCTGATGAGCTAACTAGAGCCAATAAATTTCGTTTTCCTCACCTCAAAAGAAGATTCACTGCTGCAAGAGGTATTTTAAGACAGTTGTTGGGTAATTATTTGTCAATAAAACCCAATGACCTAACGTTTGAATACAGCGATCGCGGAAAACCTCGATTATCAAGTTCAAAACAGGATAGTCTGCCAAATTTTAATCTTTCTCATTCCCAAGAATATGCCCTTTACGGCTTCACTTATCACGATCCGATTGGTGTAGATCTCGAATACATCAGAGAAATGCCAGATGCGCTCAAAATTGCTCAACGTTTTTTTTCGGCAAGAGAATATCAGTTAATTAAGGATGCAGCAAGCAAAGAGCAACCAGCGTTATTTTTTAAACTTTGGACAGCGAAAGAGGCTTATTTAAAGGCCGTAGGAACAGGTTTGGCAGGCTCATTAGATAGTGTGGATATAGAGTTTAACTTAGCTCGCTCTCCTCGCTTACAGGCAATTCAGGGAGACAAAGCAGCCGCAGCAGACTGGTCACTCTATCCTTGTCTTCCTGCAACAGATTACGTTGGGGCGATCGCCATTAAAATCGATAAGTCGCCAAAGCAAATCAGCTTCTGGCATTGGCATCAAGTGTAATTTTTTCTTATGTAGGGCTTACTGAGAAACTGAGATATGGGGATTTAACACTGAAAAAGCTCTAAGCCAATAGCTTTTGAGAAAATCGGGTAATTTAGAATGTTAAGCGCAAGAAAATCCCTCTTAAGTACCTAAGCATAATTAATTCTGCCCTCAGCATAATAAATAACCTCTCAATTGAAAAATGTCTACTATAAGAACACTGACCCAAGAGAGGTTTTGAATCTAATAAATTGATAATTGTTAACTAACAATTAACTAGTTAATATTAAGCATTTATCTAGCGTAAATGTAATTTCTAGTAGTTGCGAGAAGAACTTTCAAAACTGCGATTGCTATCAGCACCGCGATTATTATTTTCACGAGGTCTGGCTTTATTGACTCTCAATTGTCTTCCCATCCACTCTGCACCGTCTAAGCTTTCAATTGCTGCAGTTTCTTCGTCGTCGCTACTCATTTCGACGAAACCAAACCCTCTGGGGCGACCAGTTTCTCGGTCTGATGGCAGAGAAACCCTAGATACGGTACCGTATTGTTCAAAAACAGTCGTAAGATCTTCTTTAGTGACCTCGTAGTTAAGATTGCCGACATAGATTGACATTCATTGTCTCCTGATTTGCGAAATTATTTTGAGATAAATATTTATTTCGGAAGAAAGCTTGCCGATCTATAAGATAGCCCTGAGGTTATGACAAATTGAAACAAACGCGCCTTACCGAATTGAAATCTCTATTTTCTAGTACATTAACACAGTCGAATTAAAAGGATTCATCAAAAGATGGAAAACAATATTAAAAAATAAGACCTGAATCAGATCTAGTAACTAATTGTTGGATAAGAGATATTTTATTTGCCGATAAAAAACAGTAATCAATCAAGAATAAATCCGTATTATTGGACGTAATGTATGATACCTAATGGAACTAAACATAATGAATTACGACAGTTAGTTAGATCGCAACTGGAGTTATTGTTAGAAAGCGGTAATCTTGAAGGGGCAAAGTCTCTCTTAATTCCTGTACAGCCTGTAGATATTGCAGAGGCGATCGAAGGCTTACCCGAATCGAATCAGCTAATTGCCTTTCGTTTACTCTCTAAAGCTGAAGCGATCGAGGTATATGAATATCTCAATAGTGATGTTCAACAGGCTTTAATTCAGGAATTTAAGCGACAAGAGGTATTAGACGTTGTAGATAAGATGTCTCCTGACGATCGCGCCAAGATGTTTGATGAACTTCCAGCTAAGGTAGTACGTCGTCTGCTGTTTCAGTTAAGTCCCAAAGAACGTCAAGCTACAGCCATTCTTCTCGGCTACGGCGAAGATACGGCGGGGCGTATTATGACCCCCGAATACATCTCACTGAAAGAGAATTTAACCGTTAGCCAGACTTTAGAACGAATTAGAAACCTCGCTAATGCTTCGGAAGTTGTTTACTATCTCTATGTCACCAATAATTCCCGTCAGTTAAAAGGCATTGTATCTTTGAGAGATTTAGTAATAGCAGCACCAGATACAACTCTGGCAGAAATTATGACCCGTGACGTGGTGTTTGTCCATACTGATACAGATCAAGAAGAAGTTGCTCGAACTATCCAACGTTACGACATTGTGGCATTGCCAGTAGTCGATAGCGAAGAGCGATTAGTCGGGGTTGTTACTGTCGATGACGTAATTGATATTATCGAGCAAGAAGCCACGGAAGACATCTATGCCTTGGGTGGGGTACAGGCTGATGGCGATAATTATTTTCAGACTAATTTATTAACCGTGGCTCGTCGTCGGGTTGTTTGGTTGTTTGTCTTGCTGCTTACCAATACTGTAACTGGAGCAATTATTCGTTCCCAAGAGGGATTATTACAGCAGGTGGTCATTTTGGCGGCATTTATTCCCCTTCTGACTGGCACTGGTGGGAATGTGGGAGCACAGTCTTCTACGGTAGTAATTAGGGGTTTAAATACCGAAGAGATTAAAAACATGGGGGCGGGGAAAGTTGTCTTTCGTGAGGCTGCGGCAGGTATTTTATTAGGACTGATTTTAGGAACAATGGCAACCCTCTGGGCGTATCTTCTTCAGGGAAGTTTAGCAGTAGCGTTGTCTGTGGGAATTAGTCTAATTGCGATCGCTCTTTTAGCTTCTGTGGCTGGTTCAGCTCTGCCTTTTTTGTTTCGTTCTTTAGGCTTAGATCCTGCCCTAATGTCCGCACCCTTTATTACCACCGCCGTCGATGTCTTAGGAGTCATGATCTACTTCTACATCGCTCGCACAATTCTTGGTCTATAAATCAATGCCATGGTTAAAAGTGGTGAGTCTTGGCAGCCTCGCTTATGTGAGTCAACTACTTAAGACAGAAATTAACCTTAATTTTCGCGTTGTTTAAGTAATGAGTAATAAGTAATGAGTAATAAGTAATGAGTAATAAGTATTTACTCGTTACTCGTTACTCGTTACTCAAAGCTTCTCTATTGTTTTACGGCCACACCTTTTTTCGTTCACCCCCCGTCAAGTATTGCTAATGGTTCTAACAGAGCCAAATGTAGAAAGCGATCGCCCTTTATTGACTCAGATACCCAAAAAGCTCATAAAATATGGTATCAGAGGTTTTTCAATCAAGTCTATGACAACTAATCTGCCATTAAAACTCGATAAGTGCCTAAACAAAATTAATTGTATGTTTTTGTCAGAATTATTTTAGGGTAAAAATTCAGCTACCAGAAGATAAAATCAAAGACTTTAGCGATCGCTCTTTAACTCGAAGAAGTATGATCGAACTGCTACGAGATAAGTAGCAAGGATTCATTTATTAATTGATTGATTGATGTTCTCTAACTTGTAGCTAAAAAAGTAAAAGACTATGCTTTTTTGTGTTGATAAATCAGAGGAATTATTGATAATAAACTTAAGAATGTAAGAGCTAAGAAAAACGAAAGGCGATCGCCTTCTGCCATTGCCATTTCGCCACTCTTACCAATCCAGCTATAGGCAAAACTGCCAGGAATTATGCCGACAAAAGTAGCGGAGGCATAGTCTAGCCAGTTGATTGAAGTTAAGCCAAACAAATAATTAACTAAATTGAAGGGGGAGATCGGAATCAAACGAGTTGTGAGTACAAAATAAAACGGTTGTTTTAAAACTGCTGTTTGGAATGTGCTTAGTCTCTTGCTTTGACTAAATCTGCGTTGAGCAGAGTCTCTAAATAAATAGCGCGCTGCCCAAAAAGCGCACAATGCCCCTAAAGTAGCACTAATAATTGAAATTAGAGTGCCATACCAAATACCGAACAGACATCCTCCAACAATAGTTAATATTGTCCCAGGAACTCCAATTACCGTTAGTACTGTATAAATAGAAATAAATAGAACTTCGACATATCCTTCATACTGCCTAATAAAGTTTTTAAATAAGATCGGGTTGAAAACTGTTTTTAAAGGAGTAAAGAGGCACAGAAATAATATAGTTGCACTGGCAGCTAACAGCACTAGGAATTTTGGATTAGCTACCTGTTTGCTGAAGCGGTTGAATAACTGATGATAGCCTATGGTAATTTTCTGGAACATTAAGTGACTTCCTCCAACGCTAAATACTCGTTCAGCTAACGCTTCACTCGGATTATAGCGTGGGCTTCCTCACCTCGCGGCAAGGAGGTTACTGCCCTGTCAGACGGATCTGATTTGCGCCACTTATCTAGGCAAAATGCCCCCGACAGCCCGACTTGACAGTCTATTTCTTTCCCCCAAAGTCCTTGGGTACTATGCTTTTCTATACCTCTGTTACACAGTTCTTGAGCCGATGCTATATCGCGGTCAACTTCATATTGACATTCAGGACAAGAATGGATTCTATCTTTTAGTTCTTTCCTGACTTCAATTCGACAGTTTGGACAAGTCAAGCTACTGCCACGATGATCCACCTCATCGACAAAGACACCTCGTCTTTTGCCAACATACTTTAGTATCTGTCGAAACTGACCAAAAGCAGCATCTACCGTATGCTTACCTAAAAATCCTTTTGCCATGATCCCGAAGTCTATATCTTCAACAAAGATCGTATCTGCCAGATCACATAATTTATGGGCAAGATTGAACTGGTAGTTCTTACGCACAAAGGCAATATGATTGTGCATTGCTTCTACTTTCTTTCTGGCTTTCTCGTAATTAGCCTTGCGTTTTTGTTTTTTAGAAAGTCTGTGTTGTAGCACTTTCAGCCGACGGTACAGTTTCTTGAAAAACTTACGTCCTGGCTCGACAAAACCATCAGAAGTAGCGCAATAAGATAACAAGCCTACATCAACCCCGATACAGTGACCATGAGGCACTGAGTCAGGTATCTCAATATCCGAACCAATAGAGATAACAGCATACCAACCCTGAGCTTTTTTCAGTACTCTTACCTGCTTGACTACAAAACCATCTGGTATCGGTCGATGCAGATTAATCTGCACTAAACCAAGTTTAGCTAGTTTTAGATGATAATCGGTGAGGGGATTATCTTTGAATTGAGGAAAAAGTATTGACTTCATTTGCCCATACTTTTTGAACCTGGGGAAACCATAACCCCTATTCCTAAAGAAATCCCAAGCATCATGCAGTCTTCGTATATTAGTTTGAAGTACTTGCGAGGGAACTGCTTTGAGTCGAGGGAACTTCTTCTTTGCTGATGGTAGGTTGTTTTGCTGTTGCCCATATCCTGGGAAGGGATAATCAGGAGACATGATATATGAGTATTCCAAACTACACCTGTCTATGGCACACTTACGAGAACCAATATAATCTTTGATTTCTCTGAGTGCATAGTTATAACTGACACGACAAGTTTCTAACCACTCTAGTAGTCGCTCTTGCTGTGCTGCATCAGGATAAATTCTATAAGTGTAGTTAAGTATCATCCTAATTATTCTACTACACTTTTTATTTATGGTAAATTACTAATTGTCAAGGCATCGAGCCATTACAATTAGTTTGGGGGATAGCTGTATCCCAACGCTCATCACTACATCCTTGGTGATAGAGCGTGGGACTTAGCTTATCCCCTAAACCCCCTATAAGTTAAATATTCAAATCAAACGAGAGAACCTCCACAACTAGAGCCTGTCCCAGCCGTACAACCGTAGCAGTAGTTAGCTGTTTTAATATCTCTCATCAAGTCTAGACTATTTAGTGACAAAAGATTAGCCACGGTTAATTGTTTTCCTGCTGGCGTTGTGGCGATGATATTCTCCATTTGATTGAAGTCACAATCATAAACATTACCGAGATAGTCAATCGATAATTCGTTGCGACACATGACATTAGCCAGAGTGGTGGGATTATAGTTTTCTGCTAAAAATTGCAGGTAATTATCATGAATTCCTCTGCGCTGTAAGAATTGCCTGGTTCTACCAATAGGAATATTGGTAATCGTATACAAGTTATTAAATTGAATCTCAAAATGGTCTGCTAAATATGTCTTATAGTCTTGCTCCAACTTTTGCTGGTTAGGAGTCAGAGAGAAATCAGTATTTGTCGGCAACGGTGGATTATATACTAAATCAATTACCAGATTTGGATCTTGTGCATAACCCAATTGATTGAGCCTTTGAATAGCTTTAATTGAATTGTGATATACTCCTGCACCTCTTTGCTTGTCTACATTATCCTCTAAATAGCAGGGTAGAGAAGCAGTAACCCGAAGCTTATGTTGAGCAAAATATTCGGGTAAATCTTTGTATCCAGGTTCAAAAAAGATGGTTAAGTTGGAGCGTACAATAACTTCTTTTTCTTTCGCTCTAGCTGCTTCGACAATGGGACTAAAACCATAGTTCATCTCTGGCGCTCCCCCTGTTAAATCTACTGTCTTAATTTGAGGAAAGCGGTTGATTAATTCAATAAGTTGCTGACATACTTCGGGGGATAACTCTTCGGTACGTTTCGGACTGGCTTCGACATGACAATGGGTGCAAGCAAGATTACATCTACGACCAAGATTGATTTGTAAAACAGTAATCTGATCTTTGCTTAAAGGTGAACCGATCTTTTTAGCAAAGGGAGTAATAGCAGTTTTAATAATAGACATCTTGATTATTAGGTAGGGAGAATTAAGATTAAAATATAGGAAAGCAGAGGAAGCAGGGGAAACACTGATTACTGGTTACTCTTCAGAAACTTAACTTTAATAGTTCATATTGACTATCTAAACAAGGCTAAGTTTCTAACCTTCTTTTACGGGGATTTTTACCTACTACCTACTAACTAGCCCGTAGGGCGCTGATCACTGTTAACAGCAATCTCCAGGGGTGCAACAGTCATCACTGCTGATTTCGGTGAGATTATATTCCGAACCTTTAGTTTCCCTGGCATGGCGCACTGACTTATTTTTACAGTTAAACAATTCAGCTTCTTCTAAAGGAATATTTTCATAGGGTTCGATGCCGATAACGTCCTGGGAGTAGGGACTACAGCAGCTAGTCATAATGTTATAAGTCTTGTCGCAGACAGCCATTCTTTCCCCGCGACAGAAGACATGACCATCATCGTCTACTACTTGTTTCCAGGGACCTTTGTAGACTACGGACTGCTTTCTTTCTAAACAAACACCTTCTTTCCCTTTATAGGCTCTTACCGTCATCGAACGAAACTCAACGCCGTCTATTACTTGCCAGGGAATCTCTTCCCGTTTTAGGATTTCTACGCCATAGAAACCTTCATCTTCAAACATTTTCAAGAACAGATCTTCTCTAAATGCCCCCGCGATACAACCACTCCACATATCAGGATCGTTCATGATTTTAGGAGTAGGATCTTCATCACAGACAATATCTGAAATTACTGCTCTGCCACCCCGTTTAAGGACACGGAAGATTTCTCCAAATAGCTGTTTTTTATCTTGAGGACGAACCAGATTTAATACGCAGTTAGAGATTACCACGTCTACACTATTTTCAGTAATTAAAGGCTCTTCTTGTCTCAGGCGATCGCATTCTGCCTCATATTCCCCGATCTTATCTACCGAGATAACAGGATTTGCCTGCAACCATCTTTGTAACTTATCTAGAGGTAATTTTAAATCTTGAATCTTGCCTTTAACAAACTCAGTATTACCGTAACCTAGCTTGTCTGACATTTCTCTCTGATATTTCCGCGCTAGAGAAAGCATCTCATCGTTAAAATCTACGCCGATAATTTTGCCAGACTCCCCAACTTTTTGCGCCAGAATATAGCAGTTTTTCCCTGCACCAGAGCCTAAATCAACTACGGTTTCACCCTGATTTACATAACGAGTAGGATCGCCACAGCCATAGTCCTTGGCAATAATCTCTTCAGGCAAAATTTCAATGTAGTTACCTTGATATTCTGTGGGACAACATAAACTTGGCTGTTGTTGTCTTGCCCCCTCTTGATATCTTGACAATACCGTTGACTCGATATCGTAATCTAGAGCATTAGAGGCGCTTGGTTGGTTAGTTGCAATCTCAGTCACAGATAACTAAATCCTTTTACTTAACTTGGTCTGTTTACAGGTTAATTGAATCACTAAGAATATAGACTCAATTTTTACTAAACAAAAGATTATTCCCAGATGATTTAATTTTTTGGTTATATAGATATTTTTAGCGAAAATAGATGATATTTTCCTGAGAATCTACTTTAGTAGGGATGAGCTACGGCAAATCCTGTCCTTGATTGGTTTGAACTCTAATATTGGAGATTATGAATAAATAAGTAACAAGGATTCATTCCCACAGTTAAACTCGCGAGCTATGATTTAACCACCCAAGCAAACTTTTGAGTAAGCAGTAAACTGTACACAGATGTTTTAGAAATGATTCACTAAGAATATCTTGAAGGATGAAACAGCGATTTATTTGCTTTTTAATTATCGGATTTTTTTTCAGTCTAGTTTTTGGCTGTGTTGCTGTAAATCAGAATGTACCTGAGTCAGAACATCATCTACAGCCAGTTAAAGCAACCCTCGCTGATAGTTTATATTTACCGCCCCACAAGGACTTTCGGATTGTAGTAATTAGTGATCTTAACAGTCAGTATGGTTCAACAGAATATGATCCTGAAGTAGAACAAGCGATCGCATTAATGCCTCAATGGCAACCTGATTTAGTCCTCTGCGGTGGAGATATGATTGCTGGGCAAAAAACCTCTCTGACTAAATCTCAAATTGAGTCTATGTGGGCAGCCTTTGAGGGTCATGTGGCTGCACCGTTGAGGGAACAAGATCTTCCTTTTGGCTTTACCATCGGTAATCATGATGCTTCTGGAGCAATCAGGAATCAAGATTATATTTTTCAGCAAGAAAGAAAGCTCGCCACAGCTTATTGGCATCAGCAGCAGCATCAATTGGGCTTAGATTTTGTCGACCGTGCTAATTTCCCGTTCTACTATAGTTTTCAACAAAATGATCTATTTTTCTTAGTGTGGGATGCTTCGACACAAAATATCGCTGGGGAGCAATTAGACTGGGTTACCCAAGCTTTAAATAGCCCAGCAGCACAACAAGCAACAACTAAAATTGTCATTGGGCATTTACCTTTGTATCCCGTGGCTAAAGCCAAGAATAAGCCAGGAGAATATCTCGCAGACGGGAGAAAATTGCGATCGCTTTTAGAGCAGAATCAGGTGTTCTTGTACATTAGCGGACATCAGCATGCTTACTATCCAGGTAAAATGGAGGGTTTAGAATTGCTTCATGCTGGAGCATTAGGACAGGGTGCAAGACAATTGATTAATAGTGATTTGCCTCCCAATAAAACTGTGACGGTAGTTGATCTAGAGCTGGCTACATCTCAGCTTATTTACACTACTTACGATGCCCAGACTTGGAAACTAACATCCTTAGAGCAACTGCCAACTTCAATTCCTAGTGATGATGGCGAAATCTGGCGACAAGATCAGTAAACCTGCCGTTAAACATTAGAGCTTAAAACTAATTGAGCAAAAGCGTAGTCGCTTAACTTGTCGTGAATCGGTTTTTTCCCTAATGATCTTCGTGACATACTCCCGACACCTTCGCAGTGCGATAGGTGCGGGCTTCTCCCACCTGCTACATCTACTACGAAACTCCGTACTGGGAGTGCAGGATTCAAGCATTTTATAGTGTCGAAGATGCCCAACGCCACTACCACAGTTAAAACTATGGATTTGAATTCTTATTTGTATGTATTGTTGTTTCTCTTTCAACGTTGGCTAGCGGGGGACTTGACGGGTTTTATCCCTACGGGTCGGCAGGGCAAACGCATCTAAATTCTGTAAGCCTTACGTAGCAAGAGTTTTAAATTTTAGTAACAAAACTAAATAATAGCTAAAACCTTTATGGCGTAAGCATTGTAAAAATAAGGTGCGTTTGCCCTGTACGGGTCGGTCATCTCCAGTTGTCGGGGGAAACACCCCAATCTTAACCTTGTCTAATGCTGTGCAGCTTGCAAGGCGCATAAGTACTATACCATTAATCCTGCTTAGTTCAAAGTTCGCTTTCATCCCACCGCCTCCGCAAGCTGTAGGCGTGGGTCTTCTCGCTCACAAAAGATAAATTACATCTGAGGGGATTCTTTGATTATTGTTTCCTCAACTATGCCACTGTCTTCTATCATATCAGCTCTAACTATTGTATTTTCCATGATACTGCTATCTTCTGGGATGTCATCCCTGGCGATTTCATTCTTTATGATTACTGTATTTTTATAGGATTTCTTATCAGTAAAAAGGGGCTTAGATTCCCCCCGACTACCACAATAATTTAAAAACTGGCTGCTATCAGTAGTATAAGTAATATAGCTGTATGAAATTTTGATTCCCTTGCCAATACGAATAGTATCTCCAGAAACTAAGCGGTGAAGAGATTTCTTTTTCCCATTTATGCTTATACCGTTACGACTCTTTTTTTTCTTGCCTTTACCGTCAATAATCCAATACGAATAATCACATTTATCGCTGCCTTCTGTATATCTCATCCAAGCAATAGTAGCGTGGTGACGCGAAGCCAAAGAATCATTAACTACAAGATTGTTATTGGGATGGCGACCGATAGAAAATACATTAACATTAAGAGCAACTGCGCGTTTCGACTCTGGAGCTTCTACAATTAACACATGCCTTCCTTTTGTTAAGTCAGTTTTATTTAGCTTTGCTAGAGTTAGTTTAGATTTTTGATCAGCCATCTGGTTGAATTATAAATTTTATACCCAATATTTCTCTGTAACTAAGGAACAAGGCGACATAAACCAGTTTTGATACTTGCCAACTAGCGAGTAAAAGTCAGATTTATTAAAATATCACTCATTAATTAGACTTTAGGCAAGACATGCTTCTATTCCTGTTTATTTCCTATATTCTAGTCCAAAAAAACTGATTAGCAATCTTATTCGTCTTGGTGAAATCAGAACATTTTTTAGCTTGATTGTCATCAGTAAAATTATGGAATCACGATCGTTTTATAAATATTAGTGAGGCAACAATGATTCACAGTGAGCCATAAATCCTGCATCTTTTAAAGATGCGATCGCCGTTATTTCATTCTGTACCCAAAATTTTTGTCCGAAGCGAATAAATTGTCTCTGCGCTCCTTTACCAATAGCTGCAATTACAGGAATTTTGAATTTATTTTGTTCCACGGACTGTTGTTCTAAAATTCTTTTGAGATAATTGCTTTTTGTCTGATCTAAAGCCTGCTCAGGGGTGATTTCTAGCATCAGCATTTTTACCTGTTCTACTGCTGATGCATCATCAATAATTAGCTGATATTTTTCATTTCGTTGTTGTGCTTTACCCCAAACAATTAGTTGCTTTCCTTCTTCTAATAATGGTTCTAACTCTTGATAGGTACTAGGAAAAATTGTTCCTTCTGCTTCCCCTGTAATATCTTCCATCTGCACAAAAGCCATCGGATCGCCTTTTTTAGTAATAATTTTCCGTACTGAATTTAGCATTACTACCGCGCTGATCTTTTGTCGGGCTTTTTGATCGGACAAGGCACTTAAGCTAATCGGTGATAAAATTTGTGCTGCTTGATTAATTGCTTTAAGGGGATGATCGCTAATATAAAAACCAATGTATTCTTTTTCTAAGCGGAGTTTTTCTGGTAAGGGATAATCTTCTACTGCTGCGGTACTGGGAGCCTGTTCAAAAACAACTTCAGTTTTTGCTTCATTCCCCATACTGCTGATCACGTCAAACAGATTCAGTTGACCACTGGCTTTCTCCTTGCTGCGTTGCTGCGCCCAAGAAATAATTACATCAATATCGTTAATTAATTGTCTGCGGTTAGGCTGTACCAGATCAAAAGCTCCACAATAAATCAGAGTTTCTAATGCCCGACGATTAACGGTACGTAACTCAACTCGTTGACAAAAATCTGCCAGAGATTTAAATTCACCATCAGTACTTCGAGCATCGAGAATATTTTCAATTGCCCCCTGTCCTAAATTTTTGACTGCTGACAAGCCGAAGAGAATATGTTTGTCATCTAATGGTAAAAAGTCCTCCACGGAACGATTAATATCAGGAGACAAAATAGTAATGCCCATTTTTTGGGCGTTTTCTCGATAGCGGTCAACCTTATCCTGAATCCCACTGCTGGCAGTTAGCAGTGCCGACATATACTCAACGGGATAATTAGCCTTGAGGTATGCAGTCTGGTAGGTTACGTAGGCATAGGCAGTAGAGTGAGACTTATTAAAACAGTTGGCTGCCACCATGCCGTTAGTCAACAGGAAATTATGATCCTGGGCTACGCCAATGTCATATACTGACTGCTTCTCTATTGATTGACGACCGACAATTTTTACCATATCTAAAATTGAAAAATTTAACCAAGTTACGCCTGAGATGAATTATTTTTGTTCCCATCTATTGGTTCTTAGCTTATAGCTTATAGCTTATAGCTTATAGCTTATAGCTTATAGCTAAAAAGCCAATCACTCTTATTTTTAATTCACATTAGACGTATAAGTTAGCAAAATAAGTTACAAGTTGTGACTCAGGGTTGATCTGTTGAGCCGTCAAGAACGTAAAATCGTTAAAATCAGCTTATCTTCTAAATACTTTTTAAATATTTTCAAGTACTTTTATTGATTTTGGGACAACGCCTATCGACACTATATACGGTAAATATAAAGGATTAAAATCTAGTCAACTCAAGCAGCTCAAGAAACTTTATCATCAGAAGTTGCCTGGAGACATTATTGTGACACAAGAGTTTGCTCAGAGGTTGGCTGCCATCAGCACTGATATCAACCAGCCTGTCTGCACTTATTTCAATCGTCGGGGACAGGTAATTCGGGTGGGGGTAGGTAATGCTCTCCAAACTCAGATTCCCCCCTTGGAGTTACCTCGTTATGGTGCTAAACGCCTCTCAGGGATTCGCTGTATTGCTACCAAGTTAAAACCTGAACCACCCAAAGAATCTAGTCTAACTGCCATGGTGCGTCAAAGGCTAGATGCTCTAGCTCTCATTACCCTCACGGGGACAGGTAAATTGAAGCGGGGTGGTGGTGCTACGGGCTATGTTCAAGATACTTATCTGGCTCATTTGTTACCCCAATCAGAAGCCATTCTAGCAGAACAACAGTATTGGTCGGTATCGGCACCCATGACCCTAGATGCTTTAATTAATCAGGATTTCCTAGATCTCGTAGAAGGCTTAGAAGCCGAATTTGAACGAGAATATGTTGCTCAACAGGTAGATACCGATCACGATCGCGTTATTGTAGTTGGCTTGCAGGTTGATAAAACTCAAGCACCAGAATTTGAAGACCGCTTAAATGAGCTTATGGGGCTGGTAGACACCGCAGGGGGAGAAGTATTGGAGACAATTCGGCAAAAGCGATCGCATCCCCATCCTCGAACTCTCATCGGCGAAGGTAAGGTACAAGAAATTGCGCTGCGGGTACAAACTTTGGGGGTTAACCTAGTAGCCTTTGATCGCTCTCTTTCCCCTGCTCAAATCCGCAATCTAGAAAGCCAGTTTGGAGTACGAGTAGTTGACCGTACGGAAATCATCTTAGATATCTTTGCTCAACGCGCTCAATCTCGTGCAGGGAAACTACAAGTAGAATTGGCACAGCTCGAATATATGTTGCCCCGTTTGGTAGGTAGAGGACAGGCGATGTCTCGTCTCGGTGGGGGTATTGGTACTAGAGGACCTGGTGAGACTAAGTTAGAAACCGAAAGAAGAAATATTCAAAAGAGAATTGCCCGTTTGCAACGAGAAGTAACTGAATTGCAGGCACAACGCTCACGAATGCGCAAACAACGCCAAAAACAAGATGTTCCTACTGTGGCGATCGTCGGTTATACTAATGCAGGTAAATCAACTTTGATCAATGCCTTAACCAATTCAGAAGTATATGTTGCCAATCAGCTATTTGCTACCCTAGACCCTACCACCCGTCGCTTATCCATACCCGACGCAGATACAGGGAAACCCCAGAATATTTTGTTAACTGACACGGTGGGCTTTATTCAACAATTACCACCACCCTTGGTAGATGCTTTCCGTGCCACTTTAGAAGAAGTTACCGAAGCAGATGCCTTAATTCACCTAGTAGATTTATCTCATCCTACCTGGAAAAATCAAATCCGTTCGGTAATGGAAATTCTAGGGGAAATGGCGATCTCTCCTGGCCCAATATTACTGGTATTCAATAAACTAGATAAAGTAGGCAGTGATACTCTTGCCCAGGCTAAAGAGGAATTTCCTTTGGCTCTGTTTATTTCCGCTGGCGATCGCTTGGGACTAGAAACCCTACGACAGAAACTATCTTTGCTAGTTGATTTTGCAGGAGTGGGGGAGTAATCAGTACAACAAGGGCACAACATCAACAGCGCTCTACGGACTAGGTAGGAGGAACACAAAAAGTAAAATCTGGAGATTATTCTTACTGAAAACTGAGAGAAATTTAATCTCGACAACCCAAACTATATCTAGTTTCTATTCCAGTAGTGGGATTAGTGCCTTCGGCTCGCTTACACATCAAAGCAATCTGATAACGATCTAAAATAGCTCCTGTAAAGTCAGCACCAGTTATAGTTGCTCCCTCAAAAATAGTACTAGTAGCCACGGCATCTTGAAAAATAGCGTTAGTTAAATCTGAATTCTCAAAAGAGACTCGATCCATTAGAGAATTAGTGAAATTGGCATCTCTGAGATTGGTATTAATAAAAATCCCTTTAGTTAAAATTGAGTTGCTAACATCTGAGCCTTCAAAATTTGCGCCTCTGGCATCCGCCGCCGCAAAAACTCCGCCAACTAAATCCCTATGGGAGAAATCTCGTGACCTTATTTCGCTATAGGTATAGTTCTCTGGGCTTTCTTGGGCGATCGCAGGTGTTGCGTTTAATAAAACCCAAACGATGGCGATCGCTATAATCAGTAACAAGCTGAGTAAACGCTGTCTAAATTGTGATAAGAGCATAAATAAAACAGATTAAGCTGATGCTGTCTGGATTTAGCAATTTAACAAATCTTACATTTGAGGAAAGCTCTTGCCATTAATCGATTCAGTAACCTGTTCAGAAAGAGAAAAGGGTAGATCTTGGTGATGAGAAACAACACCATGACCAATTCCTGCCACTAAGCCTAAAATTGAAGAAATAATAAGTGATGACCAGCCTTTCATATGTATGTATCTTTATTAAAAACTAAAATACATGTTGGCACCGAAGCTCATTAATTATTTGTATCAAAACTTACCAAAATTAATAAATTAGAAATATTTATGATCTTTTTACATCAAATTAATTTATTAATTGCAAAATTTAACTGATTTGAATAATTGACCAAGAGATTTCTTGGCTAGCAAACATCGGGGTTACATTGCCATACATCCTAGGCACTTTAAACGGTTTTGGAGCCAGGGTCACCGATTTCTGCGGGGGGTTGATGTCATAGATACGTTGAGCGTTATCGGAAATAAAAGCCTGTAAGTTAGCGATCGCCTGATGCTGATCAAATAACTCTACCAAAGCCTGTAGCGCGATCGGTGCCGTAAAAATTCCCGCTGCACATCCACAAGCCTCTTTTTTATTGATCGGGTGAGGCGCAGAGTCACTACCAAACATCAATTTGGGGTGGGCATTAATCGCTGCATTAAGCAAAGCCTCTCGATCTTCAGGACGTTTAGCAATGGGTTTACAGAATAAATGAGGTCGGAGCAAACCTCCCGCCAGGTCGTCTAAAGTGATGATTAAATGATGTAGAGTTACCGTGGCATAAAGATTTTCATAGTTATCTAAGAGCGATAAAGCATCAGCCGTGGTGATATGCTCCATGATAATTTTTAATTTGGGAAACTTTTGCGCCAGATGTTCAAAAATGGGCAAAAATTGTTTTTCTCGATCCATCACAAAGCCATGAGTCTCCCCGTGGATCATCAAGGGAATTGACAATTCCTCCATATATTTAATGGTAGTTTCTGCCTGATTCAAGGCTGCTACTCCATCCTCACTGTTAGTAGTAACCCCCGCAGGATAAAGCTTGACTCCTAAGATATGAGGCTTAAACTGCTCAAGTTCTTGATAGCTATAGCGTTTAAAAAATACCGTCATGTAGGGTTCAAAAATATCTCGACCAAGATTAGATTTAATTTCCTGAATATATCCCAGTAAACGCTCCATATTATTCACCGCAGGAACCAAATTTGGCATTACCACTCCTCCCGCAAAAGAATATGAACTGAGGGGAATTACTGTCTGTGCCATTGCTCCTTCACGAAAATGAAGATGCATATCTAACGGTGAGTTGATAACTATTTGCTCAGTTTTATTGGTCATTGTGTTAACTCCTAAACTCTGACACCGACGTAATATATCAAGTCTTTAAGGATCTTGATCCAACTTGATCAGACTACTAACTCCATTTTCAGCGATCTATGCCAGAAGTCTATAGAATTGGGCTATATAATTAATCAATAAATACCAGAATAGAGAAGTGTTTGCTCACTTTAATCAATGCCAGCCCAAGTAATTACCATACTGTCTGCTGAAGAAATTCGCCGTACCATTAATCGCCTGGCTTCCCAAATTGTCGAGAAATCAGGAGATTTATCCTCAACGATCTTACTTGGTATTCATACCAGAGGAGTGCCTCTAGCTCATTTATTAGCAACCCAGATTGAGATCTTAGAACAGACTTCTGTTGCCGTAGGTGCGATCGATGTTACGTTTTATCGGGATGATTTAGACAAAATTCGGACTCGTATTCCTGCTAAAACCAAAATTCCCGTTGACTTAACAGGCAAAACTGTCGTGCTAGTAGATGATGTAATTTATAAAGGTCGTACTATTCGCGCTGCCCTCAATGCCGTTACCGAATATGGGAGACCACAGGTAATTAGATTAGCAGTCTTGGTAGACAGGGGACACCGTGAATTACCAATTCATCCTGACTTTATTGGCAAGAAACTACCTACAGCCTCAGAAGAAAATGTCAAGGTCTACTTTAATGATTTAGATGGTAAAGATGCGGTTGAGTTGATTAAACATTAGACATAAAACATTAGACATAAGTGAGTAGGGCGAAATAAAGTCAAACCGCCATATGCGAAGCGGGACGCGACGTAAGGAGCTAATCCTTTAGGGCTTGCACTAGATGCGGTGAGTACACCTTTCTCGCATTGAGTGTATCCTTTAGGACAATAACGTTAAGACCGCAGCCACCATTAAAGGAAGTGTTAGAATTCTGTCTCTGAGTCCCAACGAACGAAAATGTCGGGACTGAGATTTAATTGCTGGAGTTAGTAGAGCGGTTAAGTGTTCGGCAATAACTCGATCTTCCACCATTGGTCGTTGGGTTTTTTTCGCATGATCGAGGGTTTAGCCTTTTGCTTTTACTCATAGAGAAATAAAATCCTTCAACTGCTTATTCTCTCTGAGTTTCACACAATTCTTAAGTTCTCTTGACTTTTTTCTGATTTCCTTAACTTGTGACCAATGTAAGGAGTGTGTAAGTTCGCTTTGATTGTTAGTCTCTGCTAGGTTTGTAAAGAAACGTGCGGATTACTCCTCGGTCACTCCTTTCTCCAACACTTCCTGGAACTTCTAAGACCTTGCTGAATGTCTGTCTTGGTAGTTCAAAAGGAGGTTCTGAAAAATAGACTCCTGAGTTGTAGCAAACTCTTACATCACACCCATGAACCTTATCTTTGTTGGGCGTAATCCCATCATTGTCTGTTGGATAGTGTTCTGTGATAAACACCCACTTATACATTTTGAGTTTCGGTAATACAGTCGCTATTTGCTGGTTGGATAGGTGCTGAAGTACTTGTCGAATAAAACAAACATCACCTTCAGGCAAAGTGTCATCCACAATATTCAGATTCATAAAGCGGGTAGTTTCGTTACCGTATTTTTCTTGATTTCTGCTGATGAGTGGCTTAACTAAATCGACACCAATATAGTTTGAGCATTGTGGCAGCAATTGTTTTCCTACACGAAAATCACCACACCCAAGGTCAACAAAAGTTGATCCCAAAAAACCTTCACTACGAGCCTTTTCGGAAACCATAGAAACGTATGGGGACACAATCTGTTCATCGGTTGATCCCATTCCTGAACAAAATTCTCCTTTAGATCCGCCCCATTTATTCGTCAGATAAATCTCTGTAAAAACCTCTTCGGTGTTCTTTTGGCGATTCCGTTGTGCCTCTTTATGTCGCTTAAAGCGCCAATAAAGTTCCAGCACAAAATTCCGATTGTTAGTCCTCATTGGTATGATATCTAGAATATTTCTTGATATTATCCTATAATTCACTTCTTGATTGGCACTCAAATCTACTAGCTTAAATTTAGATAACAGAAACGAGACATGCTTCTAGTGAGATTTATAGACCCGAAAACATTGCGCCACATTATCTTCAACCCCATCATAGACAATGATGAGATCATAGTAAGTTGACTCCTCCTCAACAACAGCCAGTCCTTCAGCCTTGCCCTTCTCAGGTGTAGGAATCTCACCCAGTAATTCCACCTTACCAATGTCTTCGTCAGCACGATCTTCCCCAATAATTGTATCTTTGCCATCCCAGTAATACAATTCGTAGGATGTAGAACCATTGCCAATAGGTCCAGCCACAATCAGAAAACCGTCGGACACGCTGACAATATCACGACAACCACGTCCACCAAGCTGCACATAAAAAAGTTCAGAGGAATCAAGGTTAAAACAGTTAACCCCTGCTATTCCAGCTTGATTGGGTTAGTCAAATATGCTCGACAGTATGGAATAAGTAGTGGTTAGGTAAGTTTTTAGAAGCGGTAAGAAGTATGAATTTAGTTAAAGCTATTGCCACTAACCACCAACAGTCTTAACAAGTTGATTTTATTTGTACCGACCTACTTAGCTAATTTAATCGCAGTACTATATAAGTTATATTTGTCTTACAAAGCTATTATTTTGTCCCAGCCATTATGACTTATCGTCTCAGAATTGCTGATTTACCCGTCAGTGAGCGACCCCGTGAAAGATTGATAGCGGTAGGAGCTAAGAATCTTTCAGAAACCGAACTGCTCGCTATTTTAATCAGTACAGGACATACTAGGAGTAATCTATCGGCGATTGGCTTGGCGCAGCATCTATTAAATGAACTAGGCAAGCATAGACGCGCACCCCTGGATATCTTACGAGATGTCAATCCTCGTGAGTTAATGCGGATTCCTGGAATTGGCCCTGCAAAGGCGGCTACGATCATTGCAGCAGTGGAATTGGGCAAACGTACTTTTCAGTTTAGACCGAATGAGAGGGTGAATGTAGATAGTCCTGCATCCGCAGCAGCCGTATTAAGCAACGACTTGATGTGGCAGAATCAGGAGCAGTTTGCCGTTTTGATGCTTGATGTCAAAAACTATTTTTTGGCTAGTAAAATTTTGACCATCGGGACAGCTACTGAAACTCTAATACACCCCCGCGAAATCTTTCGAGAGACTGTGCGCCAAGGAGCAACCAAGCTGATTATTGCTCACAATCATCCATCTGGTAATTTAGAACCTTCTCCTGAAGATATTTATTTGACAGAACAGTTATTACAGGGTTCACAGTATTTAGATATTCCGCTGTTAGATCACCTGATCTTAGGTAATGGCGATCATCAAAGCCTGAGACAAGTAACAGATTTATGGGAACGTTATCCACAAGGGGAATAAATATTTTGTAAAAATCAGAACTCTAGTCAATTTTTGAAACTTTAACTAAACGGTTTAGTTTGAATACAGAAAAAGAAGATTTGTATCCTAATTCAAAAAGAAGTACAAGTGCATTAACTAGCTGTTACCTTTGACAACTAGGCAATCGCCAGTTTTGTAATATAAATTAACTTTTTCTGGCCTCTTTCTCGAAAAAATTAGGTTAAATTTGGAGTTGTCTTTTTCGGGATCGCTAAGTGAATTTGAAACCGTCTATGCGTACCAACAATCCAGTCAAAACTCAAGAATCTAATATGATATTTTTCGACCCAAGCTTGATTAAAGCAGCGAGAAACATTTATCGTAACTACTGTCATCTTAATATTACAACAGATAGCCAGCCGATGGGGGTGGTGGTTAATCGAGATAGCCATAGAGGACAATTAGCATTTAACCGTAAGCCAATACTGTTGCCAAGAGAATGTTTTATCCCACTCAAACAGATAGAGGCTGAAGCATATTAAAATTTGTATTTTCTAAAATTTCTAAAATTTTCTGATATTTCCGCATATTTCTAATTATTTATTTAAACTCTCAACTAAATTATGGAAACGCTGGTTACAGCGATGGGATTTACTACCGCATTTACCTTTGGTGCTTGTATTGGTAGTTTCCTAAACGTAGTTATATATCGTATTCCCGCAGGCATATCTCTAATCCATCCTCCTTCCCGTTGTCCTCACTGTATGCACAGGCTAGGCATTACCGAGAACGTTCCTGTATTTGGCTGGTTATGGCTTAGGGGGCGTTGTCGCTGGTGCAAAGCTAAGATTTCTAGCCGTTACCCGATTGTGGAAGCGGTTACAGCATTAGTCTTTATGCTGGTATTCTGGCGTTTTGGCTATAAGCTTGAAACCATAGGCTATTGCGTTTTTTTATCTTGGCTATTGTCTTTATCCTTAATAGATTTGGACACCATGACTTTGCCTTCTTCCTTAACTAAGTCAGGATTAGTCTTAGGATTAGTATTTCAAGGCATTATGGGCTGGCAGGTTGCTCAAGGACAAGGAGTAGCTAATCGATTGATGTTTGGTATCGGTGGTGCAGTTTCAGGGATTTGGTTACTAGAAATTATTGCTTTGCTTGGTCTAATCATGATGAAACAACAGGCAATGGGAGATGCGGATGGTAAGCTGATGGCAACTATTGGTGCCTGGATTGGTTGGAAAAATGTGCTGTTATCTAGCTTTATCGCTTGTGGGGTGGGCTCAATTATTGGCGGTGGCGCGATCGCACTGGGAATTATTGGTAAAAAGCAACCGATGCCTTTTGGTCCTTTTCTGGCTTTGGGTGGTGTATTAACCCTATTTTTTGGTGATAGCTTAATTAATGTTTACCTCAATACTTTTTTTAATTTTTAGTTTTTGATTAGTTTTTTATTTTCTATACTGGCACTTATTTTTCCTGGGGAAATAATAAGGTCGCTAATATAAGCCAAGCTTATTAGTATAACCTGATAATATTGCTTGTAAGTTGTATACTGCCGACTAGATAACTATGAAAAACATAGTCGAAACCGCGATCGTCTCTGCTAAACAGATGCAGCTCATTGAATCACAAGTCTTTGCTGCGGGAATGCCTGTAGCGGCACTAATGGAGAAAGCAGCCAGGCTTTGTTTTGAGAGAATTAAGAGTCTATATCCCCTAGCTCAAAATGCTTCGGTAGGAATTTTAGTCGGCCCAGGACACAACGGCGGTGATGCTTTAGTAATCGCTCGTGAATTGTATTTAGCTGGATATCACGTTAAGATTTTTCGCCCATTTTTTAAGCTTAAACAACTAACTGCTCAACACGCTAGTTATGTGACCAGTTTGGGGATTGTATTCTACGAGGAAATTCAGCCTTTAAGAGAATGTCAGCTAATAGTTGATGGTCTGTTTGGCTTCGGCTTGACTCGTGATTTGCCAGAGAACATTATTCAAGTTGTTGAGCTACTCAATAGTTGGTCACAACCGATTGTAAGTATTGATCTCCCCTCTGGGATCAATACTGATACAGGGTCAGTTATGGGAGTGGCAATCAAAGCAACCCATACCTTTTGCCTCGGTCTATGGAAAAAAGCTTTTTTTCAGGATCAAGCTCTAGAATATTTCGGCAGCTGTGAAAGAATTGATTTTGGTTTGCTGCGACATCACATTTGGTCGGTATTGCCCCAACCAGCACCAGTCAGACAGATGACCATGGCGATCGCTCTAGACTTTCTGCCAGTGCCTCGCCCTGCCATTACCTATAAATACCGTCAGGGACATTTACTCTTGATCTGTGGTTCTCGCACCTACGCAGGAGCAGCCATTTTAGCTGCCTTGGGTGCTAGAGCAAGCGGAGTCGGAATGTTGTCTGTCGCTGTTCCAGAGTCCCTTAAAACGTTACTCAGCAGTCATTTACCAGAAGCATTAATCGTGGACTGTCCTGAAGACAAAGAAGGCGCGATCGCCTCCCTACCTTTTTCTGCCACCGATCTTAGTCATTTCGATCTGGTTGCTTGTGGTCCTGGTTTAACCACTAATGCTAAATCGGTAGTTGCTAAAGTTTTACAGTCAGAATGTCCCTTACTCTTGGATGCTGACGGTTTAAATATCTTAGCGGAGCATAATGTAATCGAAGTTTTAAATGATCGAGCTGCGCCGACAGTTCTGACTCCTCACCTCGGCGAATTTAAACGTCTTTTTCCTGAAATTACCGACATTGATAACCGTCTTGATGCTGTCCAAACCGCAGCCGAAACAAGCAGCGCCATAATTTTACTCAAAGGAGCCAGAACAGCGATCGCTAATTCCCAAGGATTAATCTGGATAATTCCTCAAAGTACCCCAGCTTTAGCTAGAGGAGGTAGTGGAGATGTTTTAACTGGCTTGACTGGGGGTTTAGCAGCGCAAGATCTAAAAACCGCAACCAGCAGCTTGTTTAATACAGTAGCAACTTCTGCCTGGTGGCACGCTCAAGCAGGAATTAAAGCAGCAAAAGAACGGACTGAATTAGGAGTAGATGCCACAACCCTAGCTCAGTACTTAACATCAACTATTAATCAGTTTTTAAGTAACTAATTTTTTAGAGTGCGGTCGCATTTTTTTAAAACAAATTTTAGAAAGACAAATCACCCCAGTTAAAATTACTTTTTATAAAGATTTAAACCCAAACCAACCAATCCTTATTTACATTTTATTTTTCGGTCTTGATGGGGTAGTAAAACCAGCAATTAATAATAATAAAACTCCAATATTAATCGCTACATCCGCTAAATTAAATACAGGGAAATTAATCAATCGAAAATCCAAAAAATCCACCACGTAGCCAAACAAAAAGCGGTCGATTCCATTGCCAATTGCCCCCGATAAAATAAATCCGTACCCTAATTGTTCAATTAAACTTAGTCTCGGTGTATACCAAATAAAAATAATTAATATCAGGCTCACTATCAAAGAAATCCAGCGCAATATGTCGACCTGACCCCGAAAAAAACT
This sequence comes from Cyanobacteriota bacterium, assembly GCA_942490675.1. Classification (GTDB taxonomy): domain Bacteria; phylum Cyanobacteriota; class Cyanobacteriia; order Cyanobacteriales; family Xenococcaceae; genus Waterburya. The sequence continues at coordinate 69,749 of CALNYB010000039.1, forward strand.
AAATGCAGCACCAGTATTAATTACATAAGTAAAATGAAATATGTCTTGCCATAGTGGCAATGTATCACCGACAGTGGCAAAATTCTGCACAATCAAATATTTAGTTATTTGGTCAAAAATAATCCCTACAATAGCTATCAGCCAAAAGCTTCTTTTTTGTCTCATCAATTTATTCCCTACAACCTTCAAATATAAATACAAACCAACTTAAGCTATAATTATTAAGAAACTTTGAGCCAAAGATACAAAAGTCTACAGACCAATCATATGTCTCTTCCTATTCGCAACATTGCAATTATTGCCCACGTCGATCATGGTAAAACGACTCTCGTAGATGCACTACTGAAACAATCGGGTATTTTCCGCGAAGGCGAAGATGTACCAGATTGCGTCATGGACTCTAACGATCTCGAAAGAGAGCGAGGGATTACAATCCTGTCTAAAAATACCGCAGTCAGTTATAAGGATACGTTAATCAACATTGTTGACACACCTGGACACGCCGACTTCGGAGGTGAAGTTGAACGAGTATTAGGTATGGTTGATGGTTGTGTCCTAATTGTTGACGCTAACGAAGGTCCCATGCCTCAAACTCGCTTCGTCTTGAAAAAAGCGTTAGAAAAAGGTTTGCGTCCGATTGTTGTGGTCAATAAAATTGATCGTCCCCGCGCTCACCCTGATGGGGCAGTTGATAAGGTGTTTGACCTGTTCGTCGAATTGGGTGCAGACGATGACCAGTGTGACTTTACTACTCTCTACGCTTCTGGTTTAGAGGGATATGTTAAAGAGACTCTGGATGAAGAAGGGGTAGACATGAAGCCCCTGTTTGAAACAATTATTCATCATGTTCCACCACCAGCAGGAGACGTGGAGAAACCTTTGCAGCTACAGGTGACTACTCTAGATTACTCTGACTATTTGGGTCGAATTGTGATCGGTAGAATCCACAATGGTGTTTTAAAAGCTGGGCAACAAGCAGCATTGATTAAAGAAGATGGCAAGATCGTCAAAGCTAAAATCTCTAAATTAATGGGCTTCAAGGGGCTAGCACGAGTTGAAATGGACGAAGCAAGTGCGGGAAATATCGTAGCAGTTGCTGGTTTTGCTGATGCTAATATTGGAGAAACTATTACCTGTCCCAGTGAGCCACAAGCTTTGCCTCTAATAAAGGTTGACGAGCCTACTCTGCAAATGACCTTCTCGGTCAATAATTCACCTTTCGCTGGTCAAGAAGGAGATTACATAACCTCAAGACAAATACGAGATCGCTTGATGAGAGAGTTGGAAACTAATGTGGCACTTCGCGTTGAAGACGGAGACTCTCCCGAGAAGTTCTTGGTATCTGGTCGAGGTGAACTGCACTTAGGGATCTTGATTGAAACCATGCGTCGCGAAGGATACGAGTTCCAGGTATCTCAACCTCAAGTGATCTACCGAGAAATAAAAGGTAAACCTTGCGAGCCTTTTGAATATCTGGTACTAGACGTTCCCGAAGCTGCTGTTGGTAGCTGTATTGAGCGTCTCGGACAACGCAAAGGCGAAATGAAGGATATGCAGAACAGTGGGGGACGTACTCAACTAGAGTTTGTCATTCCTGCGCGAGGCTTAATTGGCTTCCGTGGTGACTTTGTTCGCATCACTCGTGGTGAAGGCATTATGAACCATAGTTTTCTCGAATATCGTGATTTCTCTGGAGAGCTAGAAACTCGCTATAACGGTGTAATTATCGCTTTTGAAGAAGGTGTGGCAACATTCTACGCCCTTAAAAATGCTGAAGATCGGGGTGTATTCTTTATTACTCCTGGTACCAAAGTTTATAAAGGCATGATTGTCGGGGAACATAATCGTTCTCAAGACCTCGACTTAAACGTTTGTAAGGCGAAACAGCTGACTAACCACCGTGCTGCTAGTGGGGATGAATTAGTACAGCTTCAAACACCAATGGAAATGAGCTTGGAACGAGCCTTGGAATATATTGGTTCTGACGAACTGGTAGAGGTTACGCCCCAATCAATCCGTTTACGGAAACTTAAGACTAAAAAGCTGGCAAAAAGATAAGAGACTGTATGTAAGCAAGAAATAAAATTGACCAGTAATGGGGTAGTGGAGTAGTAGGGTATTGTAGTAAATTTCTGTTAGTACAAATAGCTAGCAACTAGAATCAAAACAGTTTAATTATGAGGGTAGCTCAGATTGCTACCCTTTTTTCTTTTGTATGCTGTAAATTTTATAGTCATTCCAACCTGTCTACATGTGGAATCACGCCTTTGTGCCTGCATGCGGATAGCGAAGTGTATCCCTTTAGGGACAACTCCTTTGCACCTCTTGGAATCAGTCGTGGGTCAATTAATTGGAATGACTATAGCTGTCACTAAGCTTTTGTGGTTCAATTGGTAAGCTGTCTCTACCAAATTTTACTAAGTTGAGTTCCCATTTAGGAGGGCTACTGACAGAATTATATTTATAGCTAGCTAAACACTGATCTTTTTGATTAAAAATATTAAGGCTGTAGCCATATTTTCTAGCTACTGAACCAAATTGATTGACAAAGCGATAGCGTCCAAAATAATCCAAAAGAGTCCATAATCGCCAATTGACAACTAAATTTATCTGCTGTTTTTGAGGATAAGTAAACCAATTTTCTACCAACTTGCCATTGAAGGGATCAAATTGTTTTGCTGCCCACCAAAAACTAGTTTGAGTAATATCTGGGGCAGATTTTGCAGCAGCTATTGTATCTGTATCGCTTAAAATATTGTCTGTATTTGTCCCATCTACTACTGGTAAATCGTGAGCAATTGCCTGATTGCAGCTATCTAAAATATTACCAGTATTCTCTGTGGCGATCGCATAATTATTATTTAATACTATAGCTAGCCCCATTAAAATAATTGCTGTGCCAGATCTATTTATATTATTCATCAATAAATATGATCAATCAAAATTTCTAAAACTATAATTTATCGACTGTAATCAATCGTTTTATTTCATCAGATTTCAGTCCAATTGCCATTGGTCTTCTGATTTTAAGTAACACAGAAACATCATATAGTTCACTGACTATGCCCTCTAATTTTAGCCAGTGAACTATCTTTCCTGCTAATAAATCAATGACCAATAATCCACAAAATGATTCTGTTGTAGTTTGCTTTAGTTTTTCATCTAATAGTAGACCAGAAAAAGTTTTATTTCTTGAGCGAGATACACCGACTATGGCATAATTTTCATAAAATGCACACCCACGTAAATAACCTGGGCAAAAAACTACAGGTTCAAATGTTCCTTTTTGCCCGTCAACATAACCAAATTCCCCTGTGCCAGAATTTAGTAGCCAGAGCCTATTTTGATACCATCGGGGAGAATGGGGCATCGACAAGCCAGTAACAATAACTTGATTGGTTTTAACATCAATCACACAGCCTCCATCACGACGCTGGGATCGCCAATCATTAGCCAGATCAGTTTGTCCGATAGTAGTGACAAAGCGAACTTGTCCATTTTGGAGCGCAATTCCATTAAGATGACAGCGATCTTCCGCAATCAGTTGAGAGATAAAAGGAGGTTGCCATAGGGGGGCAAAACTATGGGTATTGCTGACTGTACCTAAGCAGTTAAACAGAGTGTTGGCGAATACTAGTTTACGGGAGCGCTCAACTACTAAATCATGGATGTCTAAATCTCCTGTAACGTAACTAGCTTGAGGAATATAAAGGCAGTCATAACCATCATAAGTCTGTCCTGGTTCAAGAGCATTCTCAAAACCCCAGATTTGATATAGGGAACTTAGATACAGACTTGACCGAGAGACAGGGGGGGGTTGTCTTGGAGGACATTCCCTTGCTCCCATTCGAGGACAAGTGCCCTTGTGGTATGCGGGCTTCTTCCGCTTCTTCGCCATCTCTAATCGAGGTGTTGACTGTTGAACCCACAAACCCATACAACGATCAAAAGTACGTTCAAAGACTGATAGTCTGCCGTTAGGTTGTAGCCCAATTAAAAAAAATTTACCTGCTTGATAAGTTGTAAATGCCAGACTGAGATATTGTTCATTTAGCCAGTCATTGAAGTGTATAGAAGTAACTATTTTTAAATCAGAGGCGTTCGACAAACTTTCAGACTGTATTGACTGCATTTAATAAGTAAATAAGTTAAATGAAATCCAACTGGCGATCGATTCACCTCTAACCTGTAGGGCGTTGGTCACTAATTATTGCTAAATATTGTGCGCCACCAGGGAGCGGTTTGGGGTTCGACAAAGGTTATTTTGCTGCGGATTTCGTTAATATCCCAGCCAGTAAGACTAGCAAGGTTTTTCGCTTCCCTTTCTTGTCTCGCCATAACTCTCTGCTGATAGTTCGAGGCAGCACTACAGGTCATTTCTCCCTGATAAGGGTGCCGTACAATATAGCGTCCTTGGAAATTAGAGCGATCGCTTGTTGATTGAAACTTGAGATCTTCAGGAAATTTGTCTCGACTGTAACGAACATGGAGACGAGTAATAAATACATTATTATTACTACCCCAGGAATTATTAGAATTAGATTGATTTAACCAAAATACCCCCGCATCTTTTAATTCCTCTTGGTTTAAGGGTTCAGCAGAACATGGATCACAGCTTCCCATATCCCAGGCATACTCTAAGAAAGCAACCTGTTTGTTTGCTTTTTCGTAAGACTTTTGAAACATGGACTGATAAAAGTCTTTGAACTCAGTCTGTACAAATTCGGGAACTTGAGTATTGGAAGGAACTTTGACGGTGCGGTAATTAGTTAGTTCGACTTGACCTTTGGGAGAGAGTAAATAAATCAGTAAATCTTGGTCGCCTTGAGCGTTCATCATCCCTAGGCGGATGGGCAACATAAACTTAGGCGATTCGTAAGCAATGGAGATCGGTCTTAGTTTTTCAAATCCACTGCTATCAAATTCTTCTAAGTTGACTTTAGCTACAAAGAACTTGAGATTTTGTTTAATGTAAGGCTGGAGTAACTTTTTTGCACCTTCAGGGATTTTATAGTCATTTTGAATCAACCACGTTTCTAAGCCGTCAGATTCTTTAGCACTGAGAATTAGAATATCGTATTCCCCAACGCTAAATTGTTCCTCTACGGTTACTCCTAAATCGGTTACTGATTCTTTTCTGAATGCACGTGCGCTTTGTCTAGATTCTAGACTAGATCGGTTATACAAGCGATCGCGCCTTGGTTTCAAACAAGGATCAGGATCAAAGTACTCAACTAATCTCGGCGCACTAAATCCATCTAGTCTTTCCAGGATTTTAGAATCATTAATATGTACTTGTTCTTCTTTAAGAATTACAGGAACTGGTATAACCATGGCAAAGTCTTTCACTTCCCCCTGATAGTCATTGGACATGGTTAAGACTGTTCGGTCATTATCCCTGGCAATAATTACCTGGGAAGCCTGATTATAAAGACTACTATCGGCTTTAGCCACATAGAAACCACAAAAAGCTAGTGCGGGTTTGATGCCAAAGATTAAGATTGCCCCTGTTAATATGCAGGAAAATAAAACTCTTAGTATTTTCATAGCGATTATTGTCTCTATTTAGGGCTTGCTGAATAAATCAAAACTCTTTATTCAATACCTTCATTCAATACCTCCGCTAGACTAAACCCATAGAAGATAGTATTTAGTCAAGGGTACTCTCAGAAAGGATTCAAGTATAATTTATTACGCAAGTTTTGGCAAAAGTTGCGTATGTGCCATCCTAAAGTATGGCTAAAATCCAACTTTTTTTCCTAAAACCCAAACCGCGTCCACATTCAAAACTGGAGTTTTGAAATAAAAAGACAGATCCCGTAAAACCTTTTCCCTTTTCCCTTTAACCGTTTCCCCCAAACAAATACGAAAACTACAGGTTTCAAACTAGACGCGGTTTAATAGCTGAGAGCTAAGACTACCCCTGTTAAGGTGACCAAATGTACTATCTTGAACTGATGGGAGTTTCAAGATGCGATCGCTAAAAAACAACAATTACTTTTCGAACTATCTCATATTCTTTCGAGATAAGTATTAAGCCAAAAGTGTGCAAACTCCTGTTATTTCCTTAAATACTAGCAGCCTGTCGGAGAATACAATGCCTATTAAACCGTTATTATATTGAGTCTGAATGGTAGATTGTGTTTCCCAGCATGTCTAAATCCCCACTTGAACAGAGTATAAATACTTATAGGCTTTAAAAAAAGCACCTGAAATGACGCTTTCACGTAGCTGATTACTCCGACAGGCTGCTAGGACATTTTATTAGTACAAATGCTCACTTTAACAGGGGTAGAGCTATGAGCTTAAAACCGATTGACAGACAGCGTATGGGTAAAATTTTTTTGAGTCTATTTGTTTACTTTTTTACTCACGTCGGTGACATCTTCATAAACTTTAGTGAGGCGATAGACACCTTCGCTACCACCAGCTAATAGTCCCCCGGTAAGAAGAACATCTATGGTATTGAAAAGGGACAGTTGTTTACCTGCAAGGGAGATATCGGCAAAGGACTGTAAGGTCCGAACCCCCGCTAAACTGATAACAATGCCAGCCAGTAGACTCAATCGAGAAACAACCGCTTTTGTCTCCTCTCTGTATTTTGCTAGGTCATCTTCAGCTTCTTCTAATTGTTGCTTAAAATTTTCCAGGTCTTTTTTTTTCACAGCTAATTCTTCTGGATCAAGAGTTACTATGACCACTGGATTAGTAAGTTGACTTGGTTGCGACGATGAGGTTGATGACTCTGCTGAAGTTTGATCGGTAGTTAAAACTGGAGTTGGGTTTATTTGAGCTTTGATTTCAGCTATCTCTTCGCTTAAGTTAGCAACTAGGCGGTTTTTACGATTTCTTTCTTCTCCTCGCCAGTTGCTGACGAAGATCCCCAGTGAACTCTGAAGTGCCAGGGCGGCAAAGGAAAAAACAACAATTGTGTTTCCTAGATCACTTAAAGCTGATTTCTTAGCCGTAATTGCTCCTGTAAAGGAAGGGAAAAAGTTCAGTACTGCCCACAATAGAGAGATAATCACCAAAAATATTAATGAAGCAATTATTACCGTCAATCCACCTTTGGCATTTTCTGAAGAGGTATTGGGCATAAATTTAAAGAGAACGAAGTTCTACAACTTGATTAGTTCTAATCTTACAAATCTAATCTTACAAATCTAATCTTACAAATCTAATCTTACAAAACCTTACCATTAGACATGTCCAAAAAATAAACTCATGAGAAAAAGACGGTAGCAAAATTAGATAATTAGATTGAGGTAACCGCCTAAATCAATCCCAATATCATTAAGAATTATTAAACCCTTATTTGCTTATTTTGTGTAACAAGGTTGTATGAACGCGGTTTATATGGCTCTTGGTTAAATCAGGAATAATAAATACTTTACATATCGTTTGGTTTCACATTATCCACATACCAGTGATAGATAATAAAAGAAGAATGTTAACTGATAAATAAAATGACTGGTATTATACAATCAGCATATAGCGATCGTCAAATAGTAGCTTGGTTCAGGGGTTTATATACCGTTGCCCTCGCTGATGGACATTATGATCCTGAAGAACAAGAATTAATTAGTCAGTTTGCCCAAGATCTACTCGATATTGATGCTGTAAATCGCCTCGAAAAAATTACGCCTGAAGAACTTGCAGAGAATTTAAGCAAAGAACCTAAGACAGCAGAAAACTTTCTCCGCACTGCGGTACTGGTTGCGATAGCTGATGGAGTCTATTCTCCATCTGAATACGACCTTTTGCTTCAATTCAGTAATGCTCTAGATATTGAAGTAGAAGCTCTTAAATCCTTAGAGAACAGTCTATACAAACCAGAAGCAGAGGCGCAGACAATTACAGGAGTTGCCTCTTCCCTCACTCCACCTTCGGAAAAATCTCAATCATGTGTAGACTTGCTACATCCAGTCAAAGATTGGCTTGAAGGTATGGAAGTAAAAGATCCTCGTCTGGCTAAATTTGTCTGTAAAGTAATTCCACCCCAGTGTCCTTTTGAGCGGGATATCAATTTATTTGGGCGCAAAGTCGTTCATATTCCTCCTCTTTGTAAGTTAAATCCTTTATATGAGCAGTTGACAATGTTGCGTTTTCGCTCACTTTCTTACTTGGCTGATGAATGTGGTGAAGACGTAACCAAGTACATCCAATGATTTACTTAACGTGAGCATCCAACGAATTATATTCGTAATGTCTAAAGGAAACAATTTGTTTCTTGAAAGTTCGATAAAAATGTAAATTTTTAGGCTTTCTAGGAAATAATAATGGTTTCAGCTTAGGAAAGAATAATGCTTTGAGTTTCCGTCGAACTCACGTTTATTCAAGGTCACTGATGAAATAGTTTGTAGCTCTAAGCTAATATAATTAAACATTCATATAGTGCATATAGTGAAACCCCAAACTTCACTAAGTTTTTCTCGTGATGTAACTAGTCAAAATTTAAAGGTCAAAATTTAAAGGTCATTAATGCAATTTATCGATTTGGCAGAAGTAGAAGTAGTAGCAGGCAAGGGTGGCGATGGGATGGTAGCCTTCCGACGGGAAAAATATGTTCCTGCTGGTGGTCCTGCTGGAGGTAATGGTGGCTGGGGAGGTTCTGTATTTTTAGTAGCTTCAAATCGCTTGCAAACTCTGCTTGATTTTCGCTATGCCAGAATTTTTAAAGCGGAAGATGGCAAAAAAGGTGGTCCTAATAATTGTACAGGAGCCAAAGGGGGCGATCGCCTGATTGAAGTTCCTTGTGGCACGTTAATTATTGATGCCGATACAGGAGAGCTAATTGGTGATTTGACTATTGACGGAGAAACTCTTTGTGTTGCCGCAGGCGGGAAAGGAGGCTTGGGCAATAAACATTTTCTGAGTAATCGTAATCGCGCCCCAGAGTATGCCCTCCCAGGGTTAGAAGGAGAAAGTAAACGTTTACGTTTTGAACTCAAGTTAATTGCTGAAGTCGGAATCATTGGCTTGCCCAATGCAGGAAAATCCACTCTAATATCTTCTTTGTCCTCAGCTAAACCAAAGGTAGCAAACTATCCTTTTACCACTCTCGTTCCCAATTTAGGAGTAGTTCGTAAGCCAACTGGAGACGGTACGGTATTTGCCGATATTCCTGGTCTAATTTCTGGGGCTTCTGAGGGCATTGGCTTGGGTCATGATTTCCTACGTCATATTGAACGAACCCGTGTATTACTGCATTTAATTGACGCTACGACGGAAAATCCCATAGTTGATTATCAAACCATTCAACAAGAATTAGAGGCTTATGGTCATGGTTTACCCGAACGTCCGCAAATTATTGCTTTTAACAAGATAGATGCTGTGGATGAGGATATTTTAGAATTAATTACCTCTGAATTACAAGAATTAACCCCCGTCCCGATCTTTCATGTCTCCGCAGTCACTCGTAAGGGATTAGACAGTTTAATGCCAAAGATTTGGTCAATTTTAGATGCGGAAGAAGCATCGGCAGTTGTAATTTAGAGGTTGCTGATTTAAGTAAATGAAGCCTCTCACACTTCGCCCCAAGGCAAGTGTGAGTATCTGGTAAGACACTCTTCTCAATTGAGACAGCTACTCGTATCCCAGAAAACCGTGCTTCTCGGTGAACAGCAGGGACTTTAGCCATACTGCACCTCTAACTCATTTCTGGTTAGAGTTTTTAGAAACAAAATTCTTGTATTTAGATGCCATTTTGCTTGCTCCCTACTATTATTTATCGGGCGACAGAAAGACTTACAGGGTCGGCTGTTACCTTGGTGCGTTGGTCTTATATCTACCCCAGTAAACCAGCTTTCTATATCTGGGGGGCAATAGTGCCTCTGCAATTAGAAGTAGTATACCATAAATGCCAACCCACTTCGCTTACGCCCTAACCCAGACTTGCTTCGCGAAGTCTGAGAATGCGGGCTGATTTTTGTTCAAACGTTCAATAATAAACCTGATGTGGATACAAATAGCCCAAGCCATAACCCAAGCGACAGGAAAAGAATTTGCGATCGCAACTACCAATTCAGTTAGCGGTGGCTGTATTAACCAAGGCTATAAAGTAAGCGGTAATGATACAGAATATTTCGTCAAGCTTAATCAGGCTTCTCAAGTAGAAATGTTGGCAGCAGAGGCATTAGGTTTGAAGCAAATACACGCTACAAAAACTATTACTGTACCACAGCCGATATGTTGGGGAATAGCGGCTAATTCTAGCTATATTGTGCTGCAATGGCTGAATTTAGGAGGCGGAAATAATCAAAGCTGGACAGAAATGGGTCGTCAATTAGCAGCAATGCACCGTGAAGGGACAAGTAAAGACTTTGGCTGGGAACGTAATAACACTATTGGTTCTACTCCACAAATTAACACCTGGATGGATAACTGGGCAGATTTTTTTGCTGAACAGCGTATTGGTTATCAATTAAAGCTGGCTAAACGTCGTGGGGGCAGCTTTCCTGATCCGAATAAGGTCGTTAATGCAGTTAAAGACAAACTTGCTGCTAGGCAACCTCAACCCTCTTTAGTTCACGGGGATCTGTGGTCGGGTAATGCGGCAATTGCTACTGATGGCGCACCGATAATTTTAGACCCTGCTACCTATTATGGCGATCGCGAGACTGATATTGCCATGACGGAATTATTTGGTGGTTTTCCCACTGCTTTTTACAATGGCTATAATGAGGCTTGGCAACTAGACAGCGGTTATCAACAACGCAAGAGCATTTACAATCTCTACCACATCCTAAATCATTTCAATCTCTTTGGTGGGGGATATGCCAATCAAGCCCAAAGAATTATCCAGCAAATAGTTTAAGAGACTGTTTGTCAGAATATAATCAACTGGCTTTTTTGGTTCAAATATTAAATTGTCCACTCAAATTCTCAGTATTGCTATATTGATGATTATCATTTACTTAATTCTGGGGAAATGTAGATAGATAATTATGAGTACAGCATCTAGTGCGATCGCAAAGTTAGGCAAAAATATTACTTTTGACTATATCAATCTCCAGTCTATGCCTGAAATATGGCAGATTGCTGCGGATAGGTTTGGTGATACGATCGCTCTAAAAGATCCCCACGCCAAAACAGAAGTTGCAATTAACTATCGTGATTTACACCATAAAATTCAACAGTTTGCGATTGGATTACAGACTTTAGGTATTCAACCTCAAGACAAAGTGGCGCTCTTTGCCGATAATTCTCCCCGTTGGTTTATTGCGGATCAAGGCATCATGACATCGGGAGGGGTAGATGTGGTTCGTTCTTCTGGTGCAGAACAGCAAGAATTAACTTACATTCTAGAGAATAGCGACAGCACTGCTTTAGTAGTTGAAAATCTGAAAACTTTAGCCAAACTGAACCCCGAATTACCTAATTTACCGATCGCTTTAGTAGTTCTTTTGAGCGACGAAACACCTCCCGCAGATACCGCGATTAAAACGCTCAATTTCCAGCAGTTAATGAAGTTAGGAGAGAATAACCAACTACAGCCTGTTCAACAAAGCAAGGATACCCTGGCCACTCTACTCTATACTTCTGGCACAACGGGCAAACCCAAAGGGGTAATGCTGAGTCATGGCAACTTACTACATCAGGTAAACTACATTAAAACGGTCTTTCAGCCAGAACCAGGAGATGTCATACTGTCAATTCTTCCTAGTTGGCACGCTTATGAACGAGCTGTGGAATACTTTTTCCTGTCACAGGGAGGAACTCAGGTGTATACAGCCATCCGCCACTTTAAACAGGATTTAAAAAAGTTTCAGCCAACTTATATGGTGGGCGTACCCCGTCTCTGGGAATCTCTTTATGATGGCGTGCAAAAGCTCTTGTCTGAACAGTCAGGATCCCAACAAAAGCTGGTCAAGTTTTTCCTTAAGCAGTCAGAGAATTATATAGTGGCGCAACGAATTGCCAACAATACTTGTTTAGATAATTTTAATACCTCTGGGACAAAGCGATCGCTTGCAAAGTTAAAAGCAACGACGCTTTATCCGATTCATGCACTGGCAGACAAGTTGGTGTACCGTAAAATCCGTGATGGTGTGGGCAACATTAAAGCTGTATGTAGTGGCGGTGGTTCACTAGCTAAATATCTCGATGACTTCTATCAAACCGTAAATATTGATGTCTTTGTCGGCTACGGACTCACGGAAACTTCTCCGATCACCAATGCCCGTAGTCCTCAACACAATGTTCGGGGCACAGCAGGGCGAACTTTACCCGAAACAGAAATTAAGATTGTAGACCCCCAAACCCGTCAACAACTTCCCCAAGGACAACGAGGACTGGTTCTTATTCGTGGTAGTCAAGTAATGCAGGGCTATTACCGAAATCCCGAAGCCACGGCCAAAGCCATTGATAATGAGGGCTGGTTTGATAGTGGGGACTTAGGTTGGCTGACCCTATACGGTGATTTAGTTCTTACGGGGAGGGCAAAAGACACTATTGTCCTAACCAATGGCGAAAATATTGAACCGCAACCGATTGAAGATGCTTGCGTTCGTAGCAGCTATATTGACCAAATCATGTTGGTGGGACAAGATCAGCGGGCATTGGGAGCTTTAATTGTACCTAACCTGGAAAACCTGCAAAAATGGCTGACTGAGGAAAATTTAGACCTCAAGCTGCCTGAACTTAATAGTTCTGCTGAATTACTCCCCCAGAGCGATCTCAACAATCAGGCAATTATGACTCTATATCGCAATGAACTGAGTCGAGAAATCAAAAATCGCCCTGGCTATCGTGCAGATGACCGTATTGCCAATTTTCGCTTGATCACTGAACCCTTTTCTCAGGAAAATGGCACTATGACCCAAACTTTTAAAATCAAGCGCTCACAAGTCAGAGACAAGTATCAAAATCTAATCAACGAAATGTTTACTGCTTAATTTTTCATCATGACCTTAAATTAAACCAATAAAGTTACAAATTACTCCAAAACTAGTTTTATAAGCTAAAACTAAAAAGATTAAAAATTCAGGTAATAATCTAGTCAAAAGAGAAAACAACCTGTAACCTTTAAGCTGCAATCAAAATTAAGAATTAACTAAAGAGATTATGGATTATTCCAACGCCAGCCTGCTTTTGAAACGCCCAGTAACTGTAAAAGCAATTGTTACAGCTCAGTGGAAAGAAGAAGTGACTCAACAATTACAAAAACAGGTGGCACAGCTTGATAAGCAAATGCAACAGATAGAAATGCAGGGTAAAAGAACCATTGATGAAATTACTAAGCAAGCGGCAGCAGGAAGTCCTCAGGTAAAAAAACAAACCGAGAATATCCAAGGACAGGTCAATCAAAAAAAGCTGAGATGCTAGAGAAGAAAAATCAGTTTTTACAACAGCTACAGCAAATTCAGTTATTAGAACTAGATCAAGAAGTAGTCCAAGCACAGATGGAAAGTTTCTTTCGTTTAGAACAGGGAGACAACCTGGTGAAAAAACTCAATATAGAAGTTGTCTTACGAGACGGAGTAGTTGAAGAGATTCGGGGGAAGTTTAAACTTCGCAGCAAAACGTCACTTTATGTCGCTTTATTAAGTAATTGTTAAAGCGAAACTGGCAAAAAAAATAAATCTTCTTAAACATTATTGTTTTTGGGAAACGATACCCTGAGAATTAGAAATGTAGGAAGTGATACGTACCGAGGGAACAAGTTGAACATCAAAGCGATCGCCCGTCGCCCTGCTAAAGTTATTTGTCTGGGAGAAATATTATTTGATTGCCTTGCTGATGAAATAGGCAAGTCTGTATCAGAAGTTACATCTTGGACTTGTTATCCGGGAGGAGCACCTGCTAACGTCGCCTGTGCCTTAGCCAAATTGGGAACTCCTGCGGCATTTATTGGCTGCGTCGGTAAAGACAAGCAGGGTCAAGAATTAGTTTCACTGCTAGAGTCGATTGGAGTCAATATTTCTGGTGTTCAATACCACGATCACAAACCTACCAGGCAAGTATATATAACTCGTACAGAGCAGGGCGATCGCATATTTGCTGGCTTTGGTGACCAAAAAACCGATCAGTTTGCCGATGCCTATCTTCAGGCTCATCTGCTACCGACAGAACTATTTTTAGATGCAGACTATCTGGTCTTAGGCACTCTGGAGCTAGCGCATTCCCAAAGTAGAGCTGCTATCATGAGAGCCTTAGATCTAGCATTAGAGTACCATTTAAAGATTATTTTAGATGTCAATTGGCGACCCATGTTCTGGCTCGACCAACAGCAAGCACTACCCCTAATCACAGATCTCTGGCAGTATGTAGACTTTCTGAAACTAGCGGTCGAAGAAGCAGAATGGTTATTTGATACTGCCGATGCAGGAGCAATCTCTTATCGTCTTGGCTCTGTGGAAGGAGTTTTAGTAAGCAATGGGGATGCTCGGGTTAGCTACTGTCTTAGCGACAATGAGGGAACAGTCAACCCAATCCAAGTAGCAGTTAAGGATACTACGGGAGCGGGAGATGCTTTTCTCGCTGGTTTTATCGATCAATTATGTCGCCAGAGTTTGCAAAAATTACATGATCCTCAAGTAGCTGAAGATATTGTCAAGTATGCCTGTGCAGTGGGTAGTCTGGCAACAACTAAATCTGGTGCGATCTCTTCTCAGCCCAGCCCCGCAGAGGTTGCTGCTTTGCTCAGAGAAAGCTTAGTTTAATAATCCTTATAGAAAAGGAGCCGAAGACCTTGCCATGTCGCGCCTTGGCTCTTAAATTTTGTACCCTCACCAAAGGTCAGCAATCCTAATTAAGGTGTGATGATTTATCAATAATTTTATTGGCTATTAACCTAACTATTACAGTAGAAGTCATACGAACTTCTGCTCAATTTCTCTTGTAACTATAACCCTGTTCCATCTGATACTAAATCCTGTTAATATACACCATATTTTATTGAGAGAAAATAAATAAATACCATATCAAAATTTAGCAATTAGCAATTATCTTTATTAAGTTAATCTGTCAAGATTCATAGTCGCAAAATGTTCCATATTAATACGTAAAAATAATAAACTGCAATTCTAATAGGCTTACAAAGCTTGTTCTCAAGATATTTATAATTATATTAATATTTTATATAGTCAAAATCAGTGTTTTTGACTATTGACAAGTATTGATTTTGAAAAACTCCTAGTTTTTACTTAGAAATATCCCGTTGACAATTTATAAATTTTGATGAAAATGGGTAGACAAAGGCAATAAAAAAACTTAATTTTTTTTTGTATTCTGTCTTACCAGAAGCCAATTAAATATGATTTATTATTGTTTTAGATAATTTGATTATCAAGTTGTCAACGACGTATTTAGGTCGAAATTAAAGTCATAAATAGTGAGGATTAATTAATCATGTCAAGTATCGTTACCTTAGCAACTCCAGATTCTACTTTTGAATCAACAATTGTTGGAGAAAATCTAGAAATTATTGCACAACAGGGCGAAGAAAATATCATTACGGTTAAAGGTGACTCGCCAATTACTATTGTCGGGGGCTCGCTAGATGATACGATTACGGCAGGAGCAGGAGATGCTACCATTTTTGGAGGAGATGGAAACGATCTTTTAAAAGGTGGTATTGGCGACGATGTTCTCATAGGTGGTGAAGGCAATGATAAAATTTATGGAGGAATAGGTGCCGACTTTATTTTTGGTGGTGCTGGAAATGATGTAATTAGAAGTGGTTTGCCTGGAACGGATTCAAATGGCAAGCCGATGGGAGATACTCTCAGAGGAGGTGCTGGTGAAGATATATTTGAATTTGCTAAGAGTGAATTTGAATCTGGAGCAGTTGATGAAATTGTAGATTTTCAAGCTAATGGTGCCGATTTCATGAGAATTTTTGGGGTTGGCGACGGAAACGTAAGCTATAATTCAGACACAGGCATTGTATCTATCGATGGACAAGAAGCAATTGATGTGGGTACTGATTTAGAGCTTGATATATCCAGGAAAGAAGGGACTGACACTTGGGAATTGTTCTAAAGTAAGCAGCCTGATTATTTCAAATCGATAAGACTTTAAGTAATACTATTAGACCCATGACGAAAAGTTGTGGGTCTAATAGCATGTATAGATATTTAGCCTAAAATTTTAGTTACGTAAATTGGCGAGAATATGAGCTACCTTGGTTACGTCTAAATTTATGTTTGAAGTTAGCTCGATATTTGTTCGAGTCCTGATCGTATATTTTGTAATTTGAGTTAGGGTCATTCCCACTACCGTCAATGATAAGAGGCGAATCCTCAATTAAAAATATCAAATCTCACCTAGCCCAAGGAGAATGGGAGCGTGTTATTGATATCTGTCAAAAAGCGATCAATCGCTCCGATGATGCAACTACCCCTCAGATAATTGATTGCTATACCTATTTAGCTAAAGCTTATGCACAACAGGGGAAACTCCCTCAAGCAATGAGCGCTTATCAAAAAATTCTGGGCACTTCCAGCAACCAAGCGGAGATCTATGCCGAATTAGGTTTATTACATAGCAAACGGAAAAATCCGAGCCAAGCTGCTTGGCACTATAGAGAGGCTTTGAAGCTTAAGCCAAAGTGGGCAGAGCTACAGTATAATCTGGCGGTTGTACTGCATCAATTAGGTAATTGGCATGAGGCGATCGCCATCTACCATCAAGCCCTAAAAATCAAACCTGATTATGCTGCTGCATACTTCAATTTGGGAGTACTCTACGATCAAAGAGGCGAGTTAGAAGCCGCGATCGCTGCTTATCAGCAGGTAATTGCGATTCAGCCGAATTTAGTCAGGGCTTACAGTAACTTAGGTAGCACTTTTGCCAGGCAACAGAAATATACTCAGGCGATCGCTACCTTCAAACAGGGCATTGCGATCAACCCTACTTGGGCAACCTTACATAATAATTTGGGTCAAGTACATTGGTTTGATCGTCAGACAGGAGTCGCTCTCAAAAATTTTGAAACAGCGATTATCTTAGATCCCACAATGGCTTTAGCCCACCATAATTTAGGTCGGTTATGGCAGCAGCAGGGCAACTATCCTCAGGCAGCTAAATGTTTTCAGGCAGTAATTAAATTAGAGCCCAACAATACTTTGGCACATAGTAACTATGCTGACGCCAAGCAAAGACTGGGAGATTTAGTATCTACCCTAGACAGTTGGCGCAAGATAATTGAGCTAGAGCCAGAGTTCGTGAATGCCTATTGTCAAAGAAAATTAGCCAGCAGTCCCCAAGATCTGTTAGAAATTGCCAAGTTAGTCTGCGCTCGGTTTCTTCAGGCTCTCAAACAAGAACAAACAATCGAGGCTTACGATTATCTCTGGCGAACTTACAGCTATATGGGTGATGTATTGTTTGAGTTTGGTGGGGCAAGGCAAGCTGAAATTTACTATCAACGTGCATTACAAATTAAATCAAATAACCCCGAACTGTATCTTAAACTGGGTAACTGTCTGGCGCGCCAAAAAAGATTAGAGGCAGCCGCAGCAATTTATCACCTAGGTTTGTCCCTGCAACCAGATCATCCTCAGATTTGTTTTCAGCTAGGTAAAATTTTAGAACGGACTCAAGAGACAGAACAGGCAATTAACCTATATGAGACGGTACTTAATCAGGAAATAGAGCAAGCACCCGACTGGGAAAATCTGCCCAAGTTATTTCCCACAGAAGATAACTTGTCCTCATTACCAGCAAAAATTTATCACCACACTCAAGACTGGGTTCGAGACTGTAGCCTCAAAGACTTTAGCTACGTTCAAATAGCATGGTCAAATGAGCAAGCAACAACTGTCCAAATTAAATCAGCCAGACAATCAGAAGTAATCAAAATTAACCCAGGAGAGACATCCTATCCAGACTGTGGTGGGGTCAATTGCAACAAGTGCATGGGCAAGCTGATTCAGCACTTTAAGCCCATTCAAATCGGACATCATGCCTATAGATGTTCTCTAGAAAAAGCTCCGATTATTCAAGCAGGATTACCTTTTGTGGTTACTATTCCTGAAGGTAGAGCTTGGATAGCCCCTCAAAAAAACTCCTGGGTGATTTGTAACGCCTTGGCGGTAATTACTCCAGATAATTATTTGTTAGGAGATTTATCCAGAGACTATCCTTGGTTTTTACCTGGATGCCCTTATCAAGAAAGAGCTGAACACAGTATCTACAAACAGGAAACTATTCCTCCCGTCGAAAAACTAGACGGAAAAGTTGCCTTGTTATCGGGGTTGGCGGGTCATGTTTACTATCATTGGATGTTTGATATTATTCCCCGTCTGGAGTTACTGCGTCGTAGTGAGATCAAACTCCAAGAAATTGATTGGTTTGTGGTTAACAGTCTTAGCAAACCATACCAAAAAGAAACTCTGAGTCTGCTGGGGATTGACCCGAACAAAATTATTGAAAGCGATCGCCATAGTCATATTCAAGCCACAGAGCTGATTGTGCCTTCTTTTCCAGGATATCTAGACTGGGTTTCCCCAGGTACAATTAAGTTTCTCAGACAAGCCTTTTTGCCTCAAGTCAGTTTAGCTAAGACTAGTAGAACGAAAATTTACGTGAGTCGAGCTAGAGCTAAAAACAGGCAGTTGGTTAATGAACCAGAAGTTGGTGAGTTGCTAAATAAGCAAGGATTTAAAACAGTGTTTCTCGAAGAAATGTCTGTCTTGGAACAGGTGGCAGTATTTGTTAACGCCGAAATCATTGTGGCACCCCACGGTTCTGGACTAACTAATTTGGTCTTTTGTTCTCCCCAGACCAAGGTTGTGGAACTTTTTTCACCCAACTACCTCAGAACTGATTATTGGATGATTAGTCAACACCTACAGTTACAACACTACTATTTAGTCGGACAAAACTTTGATTGCCCTTCTTTACGCAACTTAATGTATCAAAATGCTCTAACCGAAGATATTTTAGTTAATATTGATTCTCTAAAACTAATTTTGCAGCATTTTCAGCAACAGGACTCAAAGATATAATCATTCCAATTAATTCTGATCGACAGTAAACCATAATAATTAATCATTTTTTATCCGTGGACTCTAGCTATTTAACTCAGGCAATCATTCAGTGTGAACAGGCAATTGAAGTAGAAGCAGATAATCCAGAAGCATGGCAAGCTGCCTTTAAAGATTTAGGTAACTTGCTTCAGGGAAAGGCAGAATTTGACCAAGCTATTATCTGGCATTCCCTAGCTTTAGAAAGCAAACTAAATTTGGCAGAAGCATTCTCTCAATTAGGTGAACTGCACGTAATGGAACAAAATTGGTCAGCAGCCTTAAACTCTTTCGAGAACGCTTTAAAATATTTGCCTAATTCTGCTCGTGTATACTCAGCTTTGGCTCAAATTAATGGTCAGCTACAGCGCCAAGATGCCGAGATGGAATGTTGGTGTAAGGCAATTCAACTAAACCCTAACCTAGTCAACCAGCAAGGCTACTACAAGCTAGCAAAGGCTTTAGAACAAAGAGGGAAAATTCCCGAGGCGATCGCCTGTTATCAACAAGCTACCGCAGAAGGGAAAGGGGTGGTTGCTGCTTTTTTTGATTTAGGACAACTTTATCAACGATTAGGTAAACTAGACGAGGCTCAGGCTATTTATGAGCAGATTTTAGCTGCTGAACCAACTGAAGCTAGAGCGCAGTATAAATTGGGGACTGTTTATCTACAAAAACAATCCTTTGATCAGGCAATTGCTTGTTTTCGTCAGACAATCAAGAATTCTCCCGAGTTTCCCTGGGCTTATCGAGACTTAGTTAAAACTTTTTTAATTACCAAAAAATGGGATGAAGCGATCTCAACCTGCTATGCCATTATTAATTTAGTTGAAGAATTTCCTTGGGTATACAGTCACTTGGGCAATGCTTTGCGGGAAAAAGGAAGATTGTCCGAAGCGGCAGCTAATTTTCAGAAGGCTTGTGAACAGCGGGGATGGCATCAGTGCGTCACCAACGACTATTTTTTTACCATCGATATTTTTAGCCATCGTATTTCAATTTGGTCAGAACATCTTAAGTCATTGATGGGATCGGCAGTTAATGCCTTAGAAGTAGGCTACTACCAAGGAATGTCTAGTTGCTGGATGTTAGATTGGGTATTGACCCACCAAGAAAGTAAACTTACCTGTATTGACAGCTATTTTGAGCAAAAATTTAAAGAGAATATCACTAAAACTGGTGCAAAATCTAAAGTAACTTTTCTCGCAGGAGATACTCATCAGCTCATGAGAGACTTTACTCCTGGTAACTTTGAGCTAATTAATCTGCAAGATAGCTGCAAATTGAGCCAACATACCGAAAAAAATGCTCAATTGGCCTGGGAATTATTAAAACCAGGGGGATTAATCATATTTAGTTATTATGGCTGGCGCAATCCTCAAGATCCTCAACAAGATCCCAGATTAGGAATAGATCGCTTTCTTACCTCTGTTAAAAACCAGTGGCAACCAGTCCATCTGTCACCTTCTATATTCCAATTAATTATTCGGAAACTGTAAATCAGTAATCAGTCCCGTCAAGATAGTAGGGTGGCAATCAAATAAATTACAATGCTACAAAATATTTGGTTAATGCCCACCAATCTGTAAATCAGTAGTCAGTAGTCAGTAATAAGTTATGGTTCAAACAGGAAACGATCATCTCGCTGCTAATAATTTGTTTGAAGCGTATCAACTCCAGTCAAGTTCGATTACAGCACAACAGCATTATGAGTTGGGTAAAACTCTGCAAGAGCAAGCTAAACCCGTCAGAGCGATCGCCTGTTATCGTGCTGCGATTAAATCTCAACCTGACTTTTGGGATGCTTATGAGACTCTGGCTACCTTGCTTACCGAACAGGGGAAAGATGAACGGGCGATTAAAGTTTATCGTCAGGGAGTGCGAAATAATCCGCAAAATGCCGATTATTATTTTGCTTTGGCATCCGCTTTAGCAGCAAGACAGAAATGGGTTCGAGCCAGCAATAATTACCAACAGGCAGCAGATTTAGCAGCAGATTTAGCATCATCGGCTAAGATTTATTATCATTGGGGTTTAGCGTTAATTGAACTTCAGGAATTTGACCAGGCGCGATCGCACTTTCAACAGGCAGCAGAGTTAACACCATCGGCTGAGATTTACTACCATTGGGGCTTGGCATTAATTGAACTTCAGGAATTTGACCAGGCACAATCATGTTTTCAGCAGGCGATCGCTTTGAAGACAGATTATGCAGCAGCTTATTATCAATTAGGGTTACTGTGGCAAAATCAACAACAATGGCAACAGGCGATCGCTGCTTACAAGCGATTTATCTCCCTCAGTAGCCAGCTTAAGTCAGCTTTAGTTAATCTAGGTTTAGCGTATCGACATTTACAGCGATATGATTTATCTATTGCTTATTATCAAGAGGCGATTAAAGGCATTCCCAAGGCATCACCGTTAGAAACCCAAGCTTTCGCAGGATATCAACAGACTTTAGCAGAATATCCCCAAGTATCGGTTAAGCTGTATTATCAGCTAGCTAAATTATTGAGGGCAAGAAGTCGTTTTCCCGAAGCAATCACGGCATACTGTGAGTCAATTAAACTCGATCCAACCTTTAAGCATGCCTATATTGACTTGCAATATACTCCCATTGCCCAAGAACAATCAACTAAGCTAATTGATTTTTACCGCCAGATAGTTACAGAGCATCCTGAGATTACTATTGCCTGGGGCAATTTAGGAGATGTTTTAACTCAACAGGATCGTGTTTCAGAAGCGATCGAGTGTTACCGCACAGGCAGCTATCAAAAAGCGATTCAAGCCTATCCGTATTTAGCAAAGCTCAATTGGCAACCAGAGAAAAAATCTGCTCCCGACTTTATCATTGCCGGTGCATCCAAAAGCGGCACATCCTCAATTTATTACTATCTAAGTCGTCATCCCCAGGTTTTACTTTCCCATAAAAAAGAAATCGATTTCTATTGGAAGAACTACAAACGAGGTATTGACTGGTATCTAGCGCATTTTCCTACCATCACAGATCGCGCTGATTTCCTGACGGGAGAAGCCACTCCTAACTATCTGCGCTTTCCCCAAGTAGCCCAAAGAATCAAAGATACTTTTCCCCAGACAAAAATTATTATTTTGTTGAGAAATCCCGTAGATCGGGCAATTTCTTGGCACTATCATAAGCAAAACACAGGCTTAACTAAAGTTGATTTAAAAACGGCGATCGCAACCGAAATAGCCAGATTAGCCAGCATTACCGAAGCGGAGATTACTAATACGGGGTTTTATGAACCAGATAATATTATAAGTAGTCTTTATATTTATAAACTTAAACCTTGGATTGAACTTTTAGGTCGTGAACAATTTCTAATCTTAAAAAGCGAAGCATTCTATCTCAATCCCCTGGAAACGATGGCGGAAGTGTTTAAGTTTTTAGGTTTGCCCAACTGCCCTTTAGATAATTATCCCAAAGTTAATGCTGGTTCATATAATCAGGTAGATCCCAGCTTAAGAAAAACCCTGTCAGAATATTTCGCTCCCTATAATCAGCAGTTAGAAGAATATCTAGATCTGAAATTTGCTTGGGAATGAAATAAATACTCAGGGCTATTAACCAAGAGACGATCGCCCCTGGATGCCCCTAGGGCTGTTTCATTCTCGTAAAAGATAGATGGGGGATTAGGGAATTGGGGAATTGGGGATATTTTGAGACAAATATTCCGATTTTTCACAAAATTAATGGAACCATAGTTGTTGTTAATCAACGAAATTTTTGCTCATTTAAGGTGATTTCCATAAAAGAAAGTACCAAGTATTGCTGTCACATCACTCGCTGCTCTGTTGATTTACTGGTATATTTATTTCTAGAAATCACCTAAGTTGAGCTACCAGAATAATTATCCAAAAAATCAAGACTAAATTAAGGCAAAAATAAGCTAATTTAAGTTTATTTCCCCATTTCCCTAAGTCCCTAGCTCCCTAACATTTAAAATCGTTAACTTATTTGACTTTGAAACAGCCCTACCTGGATGCCCCTGTTTTGCTAATTCAATATTAGTATCCAATTAACTTTAATTGAGAACATGTCGATTAACAAAGTATTTCTCTATGTACCGAATATTATTGGCTATGTAAGATTTGGGTTTTATCTTGCCAGCTTTATTTTTCATAGTTTGGGAAGCTGGCAACTATGTATCAGCCTATATACGATCGCCTTTATCTTAGATGAATTTGATGGTCGTGCTGCCCGTGCCTACAATCAGAGTAGTAATTTTGGGGCTGCCTTAGATATGGTGGCGGATCGTTCGGCTACGGCTGGTTTATGCTTAATCTTAGCGCAGTTATATCCCAATTATTTATTAGCCTTTATTGGTGCGATCGCTCTAGATGTCAGTAGTCATTATTATTTAATCTATGCCACAGGAATCTTAGGTGAAACTAGTCACAAAGACTCGGCTAAATGGTCAACTAATGGACTACTTAAACTTTACTATGGGAATAAACCTTTTATGGATTTATTAATCCTCGGTAACGAGCTGTTTTATATTCTGCTATATCTCAGTTTTTACCTTGTAGGAGTCAATCTTTATTTGGGTAGCTGGAGTATCACTATTTGGCAATTACTGCTTCTAGTTTGCTGCCCCATTTATCTCTTGAAACAGTCAACAAATCTCCTTCAATTAAGGACTTCAGCTCAAGAAATAGCTAACTTTGATTTAATTAACAGCGAAAAAAATAACTAACATTACCTATAAAACCTACTTTAAAGACCTTAAATTCAGTAATCAGTAATCATTCATGTCTAGTAAGAAAGTGCATAAAGCAGTGATTCCTGCTGCGGGTTTTGGAACTCGGATGTATCCTGCGACAAAAGCTTTGAAGAAAGAGTTGTTGCCGATCATCGGTAAAGATGGACGCGCCAAGCCAATTATCTTAGCTATTGTGGAAGAGGCGATTAGCGGGGGAATTGAAGAGATAGGAATTGTCGTGCAAGAGTGCGATCGCAATTTGTTTGACGATCTCTTAAAATCCCCTCCAAAACCTGAACTATGGGATAAGCTTTCGGCGGAAAATAAAGAATACAGTGAGTATTTACAGACAATAGGCGATCGCATTACTATTCTTACTCAAACTGAACAGGAAGGCTTTGGTCATGCTGTCTTTTGTACCCGCGAATGGGTAGGGAATCAGCCGTTTTTACTGCTGTTGGGAGATCATATCTATACCTCCGATAATGAATCTTCTTGTGCAGCCCAGATGGTCGATATCTATCAACAAACAGAAACCAGCGTCATTGGTATTACCATTATGAATGCTGATATTATTCATAAAGCAGGATGCGTCGCTGGCGAGTGGCAAACTGAACAATCTATTTTAGAAATTGCCCAAATATACGAAAAACCAACCCTAGACTACGCCAGGAAACATTTACGGGTGTCAGGAATGTCTGATGATCAATTCCTGGGAGTTTTTGGGATGTATGTTCTCCAGCCAGATATTTTTGAGTTACTAGATTCCGAGATTAAAAATAACCAGCGCTTCAAAGGAGAATTTCAGCTAACGACTTGCCTCGATAAATTAAGACTGCAAAATGGTGCGATCGCCTACTTGGTACAAGGACAGTACTATGATACGGGAATGCCTTTATTTTATCGTCAGACCATGATCGATTACTACAACCAAGAGTAATCAATCTAGCTTAAAGTTCAGAGCGACAAAAGAAAAAACAATACTATCGGCAAACTAATGAAGCTAATCAAAGTCGAGGTAACGATCGCTCTGGCTACCAAATTTTGATCCCCACCAAATTCACTCACAATGATAAAGGAATTAACTGCCGTGGGCATGGCACTCTGCAACACTAAGATCTGCAAGTTGAGAGTTTCTAGCTGAAGCAGTCTCCCAATCAAGTAGGCAATCAGCGGCGCAATCATCAAACGAGCGATCGCTAAAATTATTTCCTTGATACCTGGCTGGAAACGGGTTGCGGATAATTGAATTCCCAGCACAACTAGAGCGATAGGAATGGCTGCTGCTCCTAACTGTTGAATACCTTGGTCCAATTCCCAGGGAATTTGGAACGATAGAAAACGCAAGCTTAAGCCGAATAAAATTGCCCACAATAGAGGTAGTCGAACAGTGAGCTTCAATCCTTGAATTATTCCTTTCCCTCGGAGCATCGCTGGACCAAAACAAAACAGGACAAAACTGGAGCCGAGCATGTAGACAATTGCTCGTTCTAATCCCTCTGCCCCCAGAGCAAACGTCGCCACAGGTAAACCCATGTTGCCATTGTTGGGGAACATCACGATGGCAGTAATCCCTCTGCTTAAAGAGTCAGGAAGTTTCAACAGTCGATTGATTACTCCCACTATGGTGTAGATGGCGATCGAGGTCAAGGCAAATCCCATTAGTAGCCTGGTGGAACTATTCAGAGACAACTCAGTACGGTACAGGCTATCAATCACTAACGCTGGAGATAAGACGTATAAGGCTAGCTGAGACAGGGTTGAACGTTGAAGTGGTAAAGTACGACCCACAATAAAGCCGATCAAGATAATTAAGCCTACAGGAAGAACAGCAGGTAGCAAGGTTATCATCTAAAACTTATTGAATTGATTAAATAATTTTATAGATATTTTTAGGGAGCGAGTCAGTGGTCACAAACTATCTGTAGTTTATATCTATCAGGGGGTTAAATTATTTGTTGATGGTTATCTGTCCCCAGAGATATTCCCCAGAAGGTCTTTTATTTTGTTATGGTGTTTGTAACAATTAGAAACATTTTCTCCCAACTTTTGATGCGTATGGTTGCTACATATTCTCTCAAACCAACAGCACAAGATACTGTGTACTTAAAAAGTATTTGGGAAACGATTAACTTTGCTAGCTGCCCTCGCTTCTATAACTTCCATCTACATACTATTGCTTCCGATGGTCAATTGACAGCATCAGCCTTAGTACAGCAGGCAGTCTCTCTGGGACTTAAAGGCTTTGCAATTACAGATCACCATTCTGTTGATGGCTATCGCCAAGCAGAACAATATCTATGTGCCATAGGTTCAGAAAATGGCAGTATAAACTTACCTCACTTATGGACAGGAGTGGAAATAACCTCGAAACTTCTGGAAGTTGAGGTGCATCTCCTAGGATATGGATTTGACCCCGAACATCCTTCTCTAAACTTATATCTACAAGGGGATAAGCCTCAAGGAAACAATGCTGAGGCTAAACAGGTGATTGATAGCATTCATCAGGCAGGTGGTTTAGTAGTTTTAGCTCATCCAGAACGTTATCGTCGCTCTGGGGAACAGTTAATTCCCGCAGCCGCGGAATTGGGGATCGATGGCGTAGAGACTTATTATGCCTACAATAATTCTCAAGTTTGGCAACCTAGTCCTGGCAAAACCCAAAGAGTTCAGGCATTGGCTGAAAAATACCATCTCTTTAGCACCTGTGGCACAGATTCTCACGGACTAAGCATAACGCAACGAATCTAGGCGAA
>CALNYB010000040.1:0-9104 GCA_942490675.1 Cyanobacteriota bacterium
AAATGTCGAATGAAATTTCAGCATGTTCTACATGAGAATAAATGTCGAATGAAATTTCCAGCATGTCGAATGAGAATAAATGTCGAATGAAATTTCAGCATGTTCTACATGAGAAGAAATGTCGAATGAAATTTCAGCATGTTCTACATGAGAATAAATGTCGAATGAAATTTCAGCATGTTCTACATGAGAAGAAATGTCGAATGAAATTTCAGCATGTTCTACATGAGAAGAAATGTCGAATGAAATTTCAGCATGTTCTACATGAGAAGAAATGTCGAATGAAATTTCATGCTGCTAAAAATAAAACCTATCTCCTAATAAAGTTATTATACAAAATTTTACAATATACTTCCGGTTCACAAAAATATGAAATATGACTCTAAAAACGCAAATAAACCACTATTTGGTGTTGGATCACCCTCCCTGGGCCTGACTATACATATTTCTAATAAAGTTCCCGGTAAAAATAATGCCGCAACAATGGCATTTGGCAGTCAAACTTCACCGTGCCGTAATAAACTAAAAACTACCGATCAGCATATAAAAACATTAAAAATGCGTATTTGGGGTCCCGTTACATACAAAACGTGCTAAAACAACCTTAAACACCTACGCTGGGGCTCCTACGGAAAAATTAAAATTTATTTAATTTTAATTAAAATATTAAATGATTTATTTATTTTTAATTCGATAATATTTATTTAATATTCTTTTTAGTTAATGCATCTAATTATAGCACTGCTGCGTCTAAAGGTTCAACCCGTCGCAAATCTCAATTTCGCGACACCACCCCCTCCCTTCGACTAATCGTGTCCCCACGATTTAAATAGGGCAGTGATGAAGGAAAGAAATGACTTAAAGTAAACCTAACTTACTTACAATATACTAAATTACTAGACGTCACTCTTGCGCTTCCCGCGCATCACAGATTCAGTGCGGCTGTAATACTTCTTCTTGGGGCCCTCCCGCAAAAAGGTAAGTAAATATATATAATTAAGTACTTAACTAACATATCATCATCATAAAAATAAAAATGCATATGTAACATCAGGGTTAAATATGACTTTGGACTGTCTCTTGCTGCATATCAAAATGAGTATAAAATACAAACAATAAATGGATCTATGATCCACTATAATAGAGCTGAAATGTCAAACACTCTCACTCAACGACTCTCGAACTGCGACACCAACGTACCTTTCCACCGTGGGGAAATATCCGTACCCACCGGGATCCGTACCCATCAAACGACCAAACGTGGGGCCAAACCACACCTACCGGGCAACACCGGGCATCAGAGCAAGGTATGTAGGCACACCCGCTGAAAGAGACGAAGAAGGAGGGATAAGCGTGAGGTAAAGTTTGAGCATCAGAAGCAAGATGTGCTGACACGTGCTCCAATCACGGCGGAGACGGAAGATCGTACTCCACTTACTGGAGTAAAAAGGCGTGAACAGACAATACGCTTGACTCACTCACTCAAGATTCTCGTGCATGCACATGCAGAGATTTAAGCTTACCTAGCTATCGCGATCATCACTTCTTGTCATCAAAAATCAAACACTCTCGAGATCTCTGTGCACTACAACAATACTCTTTACTCACTTCGACCATAAACAACAACGCAAGCGCTTATGTTAGTTCAAAAACTTATTCTAAAGATTAGTTGAACAAACTTGCTGTAACAACGCAATTCGTAAATCAATGATGCAACTCGCCGTACATGAGGATCATGATTCAAAAACGATGCGATTCGCCGTACATGATGATGATCATCTTAAGTAAGAGGCGATCACGATCTCGCCGAAGAGATAATCATGGAACAAAATACATGCTGCTGTCCGCAGGTGGATATACGGTAATTACATAATTATACAAAAATTGTGCTGAAAGTCCGCACGTGGATATGCAGGTAATAGTTCTTAATTAAAGTTGTGCCGGAGAAGTCCGCACGTGGATATGCAAGTAATGTTACAAAGTTATACATCATACAAAAATGTGTTGTACAAGTCCGCAGGTGGATATGCGGTTAATATTATACAGTTACATAATTAGGAAATACGGATACAAAGTAATATACAAAAATACTGATAATACGTACAATACAGTTCGCATGTGACTGCGGAAAGTACTAGAAGAAAAGAAAAGTAGCTGACTACTCGTCAGAGGAATTGTATTCCCATAAAGAAAAGAAAAAAAACACAATATGCTTGGCATATTGGATGAAAGACTACTCGTCTAAAATGTTCATAAAACAAAATTCTTCGGAATGCTTAGCATTCGAAGTGCAAAAATAACTCAAGTCTCTCATAACACTTCGCCATTCTATTCGTCCACGCCTTGGGCGCTGAACCGTGCAAGTGCTTGCAGCGTAGTGGCGGAAAAAGTGTGTCCGGGCACACTCTTGCCATCTCTGGACAATACCAAATCATTGACTGGTTTATACGCCTCCCAACTCTTGAGGATGAGCGCATATCTCCGTCTGATAACGGCCGGATCCCGTCCGGGAAAAATTGCGGCCCAGCGGTCACAATTCTTCTGAATTCTCAAGCTGGAGCCTGTTCTGTAATACGAATACGTTCGATTACGTTACGGTCGCACTATCGACTCTCTACGGTCACGTTCGGTACGGTCACGTTCGGTTACATCACGCTAACTCTACAGTTATTCTACAGAAAACTCTAAGTTTACTAAAACTTCGACTACTACTCTCGCCAACTATAAGTGAACTTCTATAAGTCTAAAGGCGAACTTCTACAACAACAAAATATGTTACTACAGGTTATAGAAATCGTCATCATCATCATCGTCAGTATTATCATCGTCATTATAATAGTCTTCGTTATCATCATCATCATTCTCGTCACTAGTGTCCTCATCATCATCATAATCTTCTTCGTTATTATCATAATCACTTACCTGTCGCGGTTATCACTTTTCTCGCCCGACTTAAATTTTTAAATCCCCGGAATACAATTAAAGATAGGGTCACAAACAAAGCTTCCCCCTCTATGGTGGAGGTGGCGTCAACACTGGTAGCATCTTCGAACAAACGTACGACAACTTCGCACACAACAACGACATCAACGGCGGGCGGTACACACAGTACCCCCAAAGAACGAGCAACTATTGGAGTGGAATGATCCTCACCCCCAAAGCGACACCAAAGAACTGGGTGGAACGACCTCATCACCCTCAAAACGACACAAAAGAACTGGGTGGAACAACATCCTAAAGAACTGGGTCACCCGCAAAAACGAAACAATGCCTACCAGAGCGGAACGACCATCAACCCTCAGAGGAACAACCTTGGTGTTATAACATCACCTATGCTTCAACGAACAACACAAACAGTCGACAATTCCCACCAGTGACACCCAACGCTACTTCAACGAACTTCAACAACGACACAGACGCGACATAAGAATGGATAATGGAAGCTCTTCTCTTCGGAAAAGTCCTTCTGACGACAACAATGCAAGGAATAATAACATCTATCATCAACCTTAATTCATTGATGACATCTAACTTTGATAAGAATCAGTAATCTCAACGTGCAAGAACGTTGGACATAACACATCATCACTACTACAACTCCAAATTTAACTACCATGATCCAATTACTGTGGCACCGCCCCTCTCGTCAGCAAAACCTCTTCAATCCTTGTAACCCTCTTCTCTCGCAGCTAAGTTTAAAGTCCTTCTGTCGTGGACCGTCGGTCCACGTATCTATTCTTCGATCTACCTCCTCCACTAACAATTTACTCGGCCCTACATGATTGGCCTTACGTTTGGCACCGCCCTCCGATTGTCAGCAAAACCTCATCACTCCTTGTAACCCTTCTCTCGCAGCTAAGTTTAAAGTCCTTCTGTCGTGGACCGTCGAAAGACTGGTCCTTACACAAAGTCTCCAAACTGCCGAGAACTTCCCGTATGGCGTTTCAGTCGCACTAACTCCTCTCCTCCATTCTTACTCTCCTTGTCGACCACGGGTCTCGGTCGCCAACGTCCACGTTTACGTCGGGCAACCGGTGGAATCAGAGCATCGGCCGGGCTGACATTTGTTGTTGCTTCTGCATCAGCTGGCACGGCCGGAACTACACGCTTACTTTGTAGACCAGGCTTCCTCGGTCTCGAGTTCGCCTTCAACCTTTTCTTGCGAAAGGCACCCAATGGACATGTCAGCCTAGCTACATTCCTACATACTCTTCCTCCTAGTGGTCTCCACTTCAGTGGGAAAACGTTCCCCTCTAGGGTAATCACCCCATTCTCAAGGTCCCAATGAGCCCGGGAATCCGTCAACCATTCAATTCCCAGCATGGCTTCCGTAACATGCTCGGAAACTTGCACATTGGTGTGCACAAACATGTCACCTAATTGCAACTCTAAATTAACCTGCCCTAAGGTTGGAATATGAGCTCCATTGGCAGCGTAAATCTCCACATCACTAGGCTGCACCCCTCTGCAGTCAACATAGGAAGCAGGCACCACAGAGGCCTCGCAACCTGTATCTAATAAGAAGTCATGCTTGACTCCCTCAACGGACATTTCTAAGTAGGTCGAATACCCAGCCTTAGAATTGTCTGCAACTCGCGCACTACTTACTCTCACACCGGCAACATTAACTTGGGCTGGGCCAGAAGCTTCTGCCCTAGGCTCAGACCTTTCATTCTGTATACGTCTTCGACAGTCAACGGCTAAATGACCAAGGATGTCACAATAAGTACAACGGGGCCTATTCCCATCCTGTGCTACACCACCGGTAGCACCACCCCCGGCTGCACCCTGGTTTCCATTAGGGCATACGTTGGCGTAATGTCCTAAACCTTCACACTTATAACACCTAAGTCCGGCAGGTGCATTATCATGATTGCCCCGGGGAGGAGGTCTACCGTTGGGTCGCCCCCCTTGCTCTCTTAATGGTGGGAACCTATTACGACTGTCCCTACCTACTCCCTGCTGGCTTATTCTACGCAATCTCTCATCTGCGTTACCTTCTCCGTTGCGGTTACGACCGGAATCATTCCGGCTCAATCTCTCCTCCAGCCTACGGATACGTTCGTCAGATGCTGCTTGTTTCCTGGAGGCGTTGATCATGACGTTTATCAGCCGCCTCTAAAAGTCGCCTCATTTCTTGAATAATATCACTGTCACTGGTAGTGGCACTGATAACGTTAGTATTACGGGGCTGAGCTCTTCCCCCGCCACGCTGATGATCTGTGGAACGACGTCCACGCTGCTGGGATTCAAGTTGCAAAGCAATCTTGAATGCAGCGTCAAGGTCCTTGGGACCTCGACCAAGCATCTTCTCCTCAAACTCTCCGTCATCCAAACTATCAATGAAAGCTTCGACAGCCAGGCTGTCTCCTAGTTCAGTTCGGGGCCCCGGGTAAGCTAGGGTAACAAGGCGGGACACATCCAGGTACAGGTCCTGGAGTGACTCTCCTCTTGCCCGGCGACGCATACGCAACTGAATGCGGAACTGGGCAGACTGTTCGGCAGTGCCGAACTGAGCCTGCAACTTAGCAACAAGTTCCGTGAAAGACAACGTCACGCCCGCACATCCTAGTAAAATTTGGGCAGCTCGCCCTTTGAGCGCAGCCTTGAGCTGTGCCAGTTTGTCCACCTCTGTCCAGCCATTATACTCTGCGCAGGTATAAAACTGACAGAGGAAGATGTCAAGGGCCACAGTACCGTCATATTTATCACATTTAATCCACTCCCTTCTAGCAATAGAGACTGGCCTAACTACTCTATCCACGGGTTCAGTCTCTACTTTAGGTGGATCACGACGAGGTGGAGGGTTTTCATTGTATTCATCATCACGTCTATCACGGCGATAGAGGTCACTGCCGGGAGACGAGCGACGTGGTCGTCTACCAGGGTCACTATGCACATCATCTTTGGAGTATGAACGGTGGTTCGACCCGCGAGGGTTTCCCCGACGTTCAGCTCCGTCACTATCATATCTCCGTCCACCCTGGTTACAATAATTGTCCCTAGTAGGCGAGTGCAAGGACGGTCTGTGAAACCGTCGGCCCACAGTTTCTCTGACCTCACCACGATCAGGTGATCTAGAGAATGAGTCATAATATCTCCGCTTTCTACTGACATTTCGGTTATGTGTCTTATCGCTTCCGGGCGAACGATGTTGCGGCCTAGGATAGCGTCTGCCCGAACCACGGATAGCTTCGACACTACCCCAATCAGACGAATAACTGCGTGCCCTAGTTCGTCTCGACGTCATTTCGTGAGCGCTCTTCGAACGTTTGCGTGCATTCGTACGCGAGGGAGGACGAGGATCAATATAGACGTCCTCGTCAAGACCCTCACGCTCTACTGATCTACGCTCGGTAAATATCTCTCTATCTCTCGCCGGTATGCGAGCTTCGGTGACGGGTGCAATAGCACGAGGTCTATGGACCTCTCGCTCGACCGGTCCAACAGGATTCGGTCGGCGGTGTGTCACTCTATCCGACGACTCTATATCAGAAAAATACGGTGAGAA
Organism: Cyanobacteriota bacterium; assembly: GCA_942490675.1. Taxonomy (GTDB): domain Bacteria; phylum Cyanobacteriota; class Cyanobacteriia; order Cyanobacteriales; family Xenococcaceae; genus Waterburya. Next base: position 6,512 of record CALNYB010000040.1, read on the forward strand.
GTTCCGGATGGGTTCAAACGCGGGGCCCATCTCCGGTAACTGTCGAGTAGCCGCACGATTCGAATGATCAGGCGCCACCGCAATAGGCGGCGGCGTCGATCCACGAGACAATTCACGCATCTGTTCGACAGTTCTACGTGCGAACTGATCGTTAAAAGCGGTATCTACCGGAGTACGACGGCGAATTTGCTGGTAATCACTAACGCTTGTCAGAATAGGGGGTGACAAGGTTGGTGGACGCGGCGGACTACGATCACGAGCCGGCGCAGCAATGGCCGCGGTCGGTTGCGGAGCAACATCAAGAGCCGGAGCTCCTGCACCTTGCTGTTGTCTAGTGAGCATGTTCATCATCTGCTCCATCATCCGTTGGCTCTGCTCCAACTTATTCTCCACCGCCCGCTGATTCTGCTCCGCCGCCTGCTGATTCTGCATCGTAACCTGGTGGTTCCGTTCTAATTGATTCCGGAGTTCGACGATGCTGGCAGTCGTTCTCCTGGAGCTTGCCTGTGACACTGAACGAATGGCATCCTGGCCCATCGCGCGCATTCGACCAAAATCGGGCGACATGACCTCATTGTGACGTCTCAACGCTTCTTCGCTCAACCTCTGACTACCACCAATTGGAGTATCATACAACTGATACCTATCCACAGAATTCGGAGCACGGTCTATCACTGTATACTCAGACTCCCCTGCACTAGCCAAGAAGGAAGACTCGTCATCCTCTGCACCTCCAAGAAAAGAAGCCTGTCGATCACGCCCTCTAACTGTTTGTCTTGGTTGACCTGAAACAGTAGGCAACCACCTCGCACCTCCAACACCAACAGTAGCTGTACCAGGAGCGTTCCTCACTGGCACTCGAGACTCATCTGGACGTTGCTGACTTGGCACATCATCTACCTGACTCGGGCGACCTGCAGTCGAAGACAAAATAACCCCACTTCCGGTACCATTTGTCGCGCCGGCACCCGCGGTCGCCTCTCGGACTGGGTCATCGGAAGGACCCTGCTGCGCCATGACAGCCTGTGGTGGTACACTGTCCTTGAAACGAACGGCTGGTGGGGGCGGACAACCTGATTAAAACTATCCTGTCTAATCAGTTTGCATGGGCCTCGACCGTATGATCGATATTTTTGTACAACCAGGCCACTTGAAACCTGTCAGGAGAGATGTTCTGTATATTAATGGTAGGTTATTGGGAATAGTAATTTTAATAATTAAAAGTATTAAAGGAATGATGACTCGGTAAGTTATTATTTTATATGTTTATAGATGTATTGATTTTATTAATAAAATGTATTTATTTTTAGAGGTTTAATAATGTATTAATTTAATAGGTTTATTTAAAGGTTGAACCCGTTAGGTTCTTATGAATTATGAACTCAGGCAACGACGCGTGATGGAAAAATAATGAGTATTTAGAATATTAAAACAGGATTACAATCAAACAGTAATGGTTTACTACTAAATTATTAAACCGTAGTAAAATTATTAGTCAAGTTCAGTTACAAGATTCAATATCAAGCGAGGCTATATACCATATCTCGCTTTAGCTCTCTTAAATAAAGTTCAATAATAAGAAAACTAACTCAAATAAATTCTTCTATACTTAATACTAAATAATAATTTCAGGAGTAATTAAATCCAAGCAGGTAGTCAAGGACTACTTAACCAGCCATGCCACACAGGGTATGGACGGAAGGTTAGAGCACTGAATGGAGATAATAAAATAAAGCTACAAAAATTCTATCTCAAAACAATTCATGTGATAATGAAAGGATTCTCAAAAGAGAGACATGAGAGGACACATGCCATTTACGGAATACTGCTTAAAAGAGTAGTCTTGCTACTATGAAGTGTTCCAAGCTCTTTCCCGCAACCTTGGGAATAAAAAGGGATAATATCCTGGAAACAATAATTAATAAATGGGAATCGTACCCGCAACTGCCTCAAAACAACAGTAACAATGTTATAACAAACTACAAGGCAATATATCATACAACGTATAAGGTTCAATATAATCCTACTATATAACTTCTATTATATGTATCACTATATCTTATATATATATATATATATATATATATATATATATGTAAATTAATAGTAATCTTACTTAAATTGCTAAAACACTGCTTGCTAATAATTAATATATAAACTATTTAACCACACAACGTAAAACACGCAATTACGTAACTTCTAATATAATACCATATAATATAGCTATGCCTATATAAACGCAGTAATAATTCTGCTAAAATAATACCTAATTAACTAAAACAATAGCTACAGTGCTAATTAACATACTTACTATCTATTACAAAGCTTTATTTAATTAATAAAACCCTATACTATATAATGTAGTATCTTATATAATGGCCCTATATCTTATATAATGGGAGATGTTTTACCTATGAAAGCTGAGAGCATGAATGAAAATACATAGGATTTCTCGGCCTTTTATAGTTTTTGACCGCCTATACTTCACATGAGAATAAATGTCGAATAAATCTCGAATAAATGTCGAATGAATTTCAGCATGTCTACATGAGAATAATTGTCGAATGATTCTCGAATGAAATGTCGAATGAAA
>CALNYB010000041.1:0-59429 GCA_942490675.1 Cyanobacteriota bacterium
TACTTTGAATATGCTGAGAAAAAAGGGGAAAGAACTTCTCAATAAGAAATGACTAATTCCAAAATTACTAATAACTCGATACTGATTGAACCGCATCCCTATTTCTTAATTTCTGCCACTCTTCAAATACTTTTTGTTTCCTAATACTTTCACCCGCAAGAGTGTTTTTCTGAACAATTGTTTTCTCTAGCCTGTCTAAATCAGTTTTTTCGATTATTCTATCGATGTCTTTCCGACTTAATGTTTCATAATACCGAAGAAATTCCTTGTACTCTTGAGTTTCCCGTTCATTTTTACGTTGAGCCATACTTTGGCTCTGTTCATTCTGCTGTCTCAGACCTTCTTCATTTCTTAGCAGAGGTAACACCCTCGAACGATGAAACTTTAGTCCTCCAATAAATTGAGGGGGATTTTTAGTATCAAGGGCAAGCGTAATAAACCTTTTTACCTTTTCAGAGCTTTGCAATTCATCAATTAACTTTTTAATTTCGATGATATCTTCTTTCGAGATATCGCTCTTTTTAACTTTATTTCCATTCTTTTTTTCGTAGAAATATATCGCTAAAGCAATGGCATCTTTCTCCTTGTCGTCAATTTTCGAGGTCGATTCATCACTCTTTGGAAGGAAAAAAAGTTCGGCTTCTCCCTTTTTCTTAGAGCCTATTTGCTGCTCAAAAGATATTCGATCTTGAGTCTTCGTGACATTAAATACCACTCTTTGAACCTTCCCTCCCCTCCCTTTCCGAATTAGTTCATGGTCTACCAAGAGCCAAGATATTTCAGGATTTGAATTGATTTCATGAATGGCAGGTAAAAGCGCAAATCGGCAAAATTCACTCCATGAAGATAGCTTTCCTTTTGGAACATTTAGAAACTCTCTTAGCTCATCCACCCTAATATCAAGTCGCGAGTTGTTTAAATTACTCACTGACTCTAATAGCTGATAAAGCCTCACCGAATATTTACTCTTCAACTGAAAGATAAAAAACAATCGCAAACGAGCATATATTTTTGGCTCTAGGAAAATATCAACTAGGGGTGCGGGGAACATATATCGAAACATACCATCGCGCTTTTGCTTGGGCTTATACTCGCAGAAAAACATCGTGGATATCCCCATCCACCTTTCGTCATTTTCGTCAATTCTCTGATATTCAACTATTGTTGAGGCAAGCCTACGCCCAGAATTCCATAGCTTTTCAACATCCTTTGTTCCCGTATGGTTGGTAAAAATAGCGATGAGTTCTGATTCGGAGATTTCATGCCAGACACCAATTTTTGAGTGTGTCAGCAACTCATCCCACGAAAGATGAAGCAATAAAAGCCAGAGCTTTGCATCGAGTAAGGTGTATTCGCCCTCAATTTTTGTAAACGCCACGGGTACAGGAATAGGCAAAGTAGTCTCCTGCGTACCCTCCTCACCATCATTTTTCAAACACCCAGATATCTTAATCCGCGCCATTTTTTCCCCACTCTAAAAGCTGAGAAAAAGAGTGTCTGATAGTAGGAGTTTCGTCAATACCTAAAACTCCTACTTTCTTCCCCCAAAACTCCTACTATTGGTTTTATAGCAATGTTTCTTGCCTCCAAAATGCCAAAATTTTCTTTAGTAGGAGATGAACCTCTCTCAAAACTCCTACTATCTCCCCCAAAACTCCTACTTTTCCCCCAAAACTCCTACTATCTCCCCCAAAACTCCTACTATTTCCCCCAAAACTCCTACTATCTCCCCCAAAACTCCTACTTACATACCGTAAGCCGTTCATTTTATTAAATAGTTTCTCCTAGAACATATAGAACATATAAGAACATAAAGAACACACACCTTTTTCCGTGTGTGTTTTGTTTTTTTGTTTTGTGAACTGTAAGTTTGATTTCAAGGAAATTGACGGGGTTGTAGGGGTTATACGCAGATAGTTTTCTGGATACACCAAAATAGCGCAAATTAGACGCACTGTGTGTCGTTTTAGGGGTCGGGCTATACCATTGGGTAGGCTGATATGTAAAAACTCACCACGGGCTTTAAATTAACTTTTACTTTTCCTCTGCCCGTAGCTGTGAAACTAGGAGTTCAATCTGACTTCTGAGGTCATCTACCGATGAAATTTCTGACCAGTCATCATTGAGAGCCCTCATGAGCTCTAATGCAGCCTGAGTCCAAATTTCTTTGGGGATTTTTTGACCATGCTTTCGCTTACCTTGCTTAACCAAGTCATCCAACCAATCGTTCATGTCGGTGGATAATCTCAAGTTAACTTTCTCCTTGTCTGAGTCATCCAGAAAGGAACTTTGAGCAACTTTTGAAGATTCTTGATTCTTCTTTCTTGATTCTTCTTTCTTGATTCTTGATTTTTTAGCTTTTGGTGCGTCCTCAGTGCTTTTGCTCCCCTCGCTGGTTGTCGGGGTAAAGATACTTTTTGAGAGAGGATTCTCACCGAGAGCCCCTTTTGGTTTGTTTACTGCCACGCCTTTACCTCCTCGACTAATTCACGATAGGCGATAGATCCAGCCCCTGAAGGATCGTGGTCAAAAATGGAGATGCTGTAACTGGGAGCTTCACGTAATTTGACTGTTTCAGGAATGACGCTTTTAAACATTTTCTCTTTGAAATGTTCCTTCAGCGATTTTAGGACTTCCTTACTCAGGTTATTTCGACCGTCGTAACGAGTGGCAAGCACGCCAGCCACCTCGATGGGATGATCTAAGGCTGAATGAACCATCGACAGCGCTCTTTCAACAGCGTTAATACCCAGAAGCCCCAAGTAACTCATATCAACGGGAACAATTACCCCACTGCTTGCCATCAGCGCGTTAATCGAAAACACCCCTATGTTCGGAGGGCAGTCAATCAAGATGAAATCATAGTTATCAGAAATCTGGTTTATGGCTTTTCTAAGCAGGAGTTCTCTCCCAGGTAAACCAGAAATAGGAATTTCTTCCTCAGCCAGAAGAATGTTGGAAGGCACAACATCAATCCCATGATCTGTTTTTACCAGCACCTCTTCGATTGAACGTCGCTTTTGTAAGACATCTTTTAGTTGTTCCTCGATTTCCCACACAGGAATCCCCAAAGCCACAGATGAGTTTCCTTGCGGGTCGATGTCAACTAAAAGCACCCTTGCAGAATGGAATCGGACGAGACCAACCGCCAAATTATAAGTGGTTGTGGTTTTTCCCACACCGCCTTTCATGTTGAAAATTGCGATCTGCTTAGTCATGAAATAGTAATCCGATAGTTTACCTAACCTTTTCAAGAATCAAGAAAGAAGAATCTTGATATTCTATGTTGTCGATCTCATTGGCTTAATTTCACACCTTGTTTTGAGAATGCTCCTCAAGAGTAGCCGACAAATTTTCAAGAATCAAGAAAGAAGAATCAAGAATATAGCTTTCAAGATTCTTGATTGAAGAAACAAGATTCAAGAAAGTTTATTTCAAGAATGAAGATTCAAGATTCAAGAATCTTGAAAAGTAAACCGTCCCGTTTTAGTGCAAGCGCGATTCCTCGTTTCTTGAGCACGCCCTGCGGGCTTTTCCTCCCCACAGGTCGGAAAGCTCAAGAAACGAATCGCGTCGGGGATAACCCCCAAACCCCCAAACCCCCAACACCAGAAGAAGCACTTTTAATTACACAGTCGATTACCCTTGTATGGCAATACCACATTTCTCAGTGAAAAATGGATCTCGTGCGAAAGGAAAAAGCGCAGCATCGCACTTCACCTACCTAGTCAGGGAAGGGAGGTATCAAAATACTCATTCCGATATCGAGTATGCTCGCCATGCGAACTATCCAGACTGGGCTCAGAAAAATCCGATTTCATTTTGGAACGCTGCCGATCTCTACGAGCGTCTAAACGGGCGTACTTATACAGAATGCGAAGTGGCACTTCCACGAGAGTTAAATAAAAGTGGTCGCATTGAACTTTTAGAAGAATTTTTAGAAGAGGTCTTTCATACTCGTTTTCCCTACACGGCAGTCATTCATAACCCGACAGCCCTTGATGGAAAACCAAACCCTCATGCTCATATCATGTTTTCTGAAAGAGCCTTCGATGGAATAAACCGACCGCCAGAAACGTTTTTCAGTCGGGCTAATAAAAAGCATCCTGAAAAGGGTGGGGCAGCAAAAGATAGAGACTGGAACAAAAGAGCAAAGATAGCCGAACTTCGTAGTAGTTGGGAGCTTCTGACTAATGACAGTCTAGAAAGAGCAGGGAAAAGAGAACGAGTAGACCTTCGGAGTCTCAAAAAGCAGGGGGTAGACCGACCACCTGAGCCTAAACTTGGAATGGCGCAAACGGCACTTTATCGTAAGGGAATGATCACCGATACCGCCCAGGAAGTGATGCAGATTAGAGTTCTTGCCAGCAAGCACCAGGAACGGGCTCAAGTCAGGCGTGAACTAGGAAGAGCAAAAATCGCTCAGTACAAAGAGAAGCAAAAAGAGAAGACAGTTGAAGTAGGAGCATCTGAAGTTCTAAAGATGGTTAAAAAAGCCAAGCGAGATCTATATGACAAGATTGAACGAAACGAGAAATCACAATATGAGCTTGGCGGATTCAAAAGTCGGGGAACGCAAGTAATCAGGTTTCATAACACTTCTGACCCGTTTGTAGAGAATCGTCGGGAAGCTCTTGTTTCAAGACATACCAAATACGAGAACGACTTAAAGGAAATAAAGCAGTACGAAAAGGAGCTTTCAGCCGTAGGTGATTTGACACTTGAAGTACGACAGAAGGGAAACTGGACTGAGAAAAAATCGCTGGCAGACCCCACAGAGTTTCATCGACAGGTGGAGAGAGCCCAGGGGAGGCAGTTTGAGCAGTCTTTGAAGCAAGGCAAAGGATTACGTCGAGTTCTTTCTAGAGAAAAAGAATAGTGGGGAAGAAAAGATATACATGCTTATCTCTTGGGATAGTGCTCGATTGAACTAAAGGCTTGATATGACTGAACAAACAACACCAAAAACGAAAGGTGCAGAAGCAAAAAAATCACAAGCAGCCCCTTCTTCTTCTGGTAAAAAAAAGAAAAGGAAGAAAAAGAAGAAAACCTATAAGTACCAAGGGTATCAGGCTGAGGTTGCGAACGAACAAGCATTATTCCAAAGAATTACTGGAGAGTTTCTAAAGAACAAGTATTTCTACATGAAAGGTGGGTATGTCCCGCGTAATATGAAGCCAGAGCAGTTTGATAGGAAAATAATCAAACAGTTCAAGATTTCATTTTTTCGTCGAAAAGGGGTTGCTGATGTCCAATACGTCCGATTAGGAACTGCGTATTTATTGGTTGCAAGAAATAAGGGCATGTTAAAAAACAACGATATTTCTGGTGTGATTGATGTTCGAGAAAATGCTGTCGATATGGCTCAATGGAGAATGAAGATTAACAAAAGAAAGAAACTTGCAATCAAAGAGATCAAGGATGGTGAAGAAACAAAAAGAGAGTTAAAAGTGAAGTTTCCTCGCGGACTTACTACCTACAATAAGCAATCTCAAAAGAAGAGGAAAAAGAAAAAGACAACCTCAAAACAACCTACGTCAGACAAGAGCTTATCCTGAAGCATCACTCCCAATCTTGAGTTCTTCTATAATCTCTTGACGCTCTGCATCACTTAATTCGTATTTGTCATGCTTTTGCTTCTTCTTTGGTTCAAACCCCATACGAGGCACTGATGCTTGTGCGATTGCCTGCGTGAAGTCTTCCATTGGTGAGCGTTCTAAATGAATGAGTGCAACTCGTAGAAGTTGACTCTGGTTGATGCCTGGGCTCACCTCATCAGCCCGCGCAAGTAACCGTTCAAAACGAATCTCATCTTCCTCGGTGAATGAAAACAGCTTTTTCTTTCTCCAATGAGGCTTTTCTTCTCTGGGTTCTTTCTTCATGTCTGTATCGTCCTTATTGTGGAACATTAAGTGTTCCACGGGTTTTTACGATCTACATTCCAAGGAGACCGTGGAACATATTTAATTCAATAAAACTCATTATTTAGGCGTGGAACATTCAAAGAGTGAAGTATTTAAGGGAAACGCTTCTCACTAAAAAAGTCAATAAAAGTATCAAACCTGGCACATTTTAGGGCGCATTCTACGACCTTATCCATACTATGTATATACACAGTTAAAATAAATGACCGATAACATTACTTATCGGTCAAAATAGGGGCTTAAGTACCTAATATTGCTAAAATTTATTCCGTTCTCAGAACTTTTGCACTGGCTTAAGCTGATGTAATGGTTTAGCTCTAGTTGGCGTTGTGAACTCGTAATGAATGCCGAATCTCCATGATTATTTTCCCTAAGCGATTATCGCCGATGCCTTCCTTATTACAGCCCCAAAATAAATCTCTAGAAGAATGATGGATTAGTTCTTCTTCTCCAGTAGCTAGCAATCGCAATTTTAGCTGCTTGTTCTGCTCAAACTTCGCGTAAATAGCTCTTCTCATCACTTCTTCTTTGACTTGATGCCAATCTGGACGTGGTACTAAAGAGCGGTTTTGCCCAGCTTTCCTAGCTTTCAGGGGGGTAGCCGATCTACGTATTTGCTCAAAAGTCTCTGTCTCCAGAAATTTTTGAGCTTGGTAGAAATGTTCGACACTAGACCATTTCAAATCGTCTAGAGTAAATTTACTGTTAGAAAAGTTAGATAGCCAAGAATACTCAGGGCATTTTGAGTAGAAAAAAATTGCCATTTTCTATGTATGAGTAGGCGGAAATAGAAGGTTAGGTGTCATATGGCAGAGCTATTTACGCTCATGTTTCTAAGGTAAAAGCATTTGATTAAAGGTAGATGGGTATCACACCTTCTTTACGAAGGAAAACCGCATTATGACGACAAGGATATTGAGTTAGCAATCAAGAGAAAAGAGAAATTTGAGCGTGACCCTAAAAAACATACGTACATTGAGAGATAAAAAATGATGTCTAAAAAACCTACTTCTGATGGCATAGAAATTATAGACCGCATGGTTGGTGATGATGCCGAAGTACGAGAAATGTATGAGCAAGCGAAGATAAGCGTCGATATTGCTCAGTTAATTTATGATGCTCGTGCTGAAGCAGGACTAAGCCAGACAGAACTTGCTCGGATGATAGGGACTGCTCAATCCATAATATCTCGTTTAGAGGATGCCGATTATGAGGGAGATTCGCTTTCAATGTTAAACCGTGTTGCTCAGGCTCTTAACAGTGAGGTAAAAACGATCTTGTTCCGATAGTTCCCAGCTTGGAAAATGCTTCTTTACCGCGTCCTTCTGCATAGTTTTTCAGATTAAGACTACCTATTATAGTTTTAAGAATCAAAAATTAGATTTGTATTGCTTTTTCTAGGTGCGATGTTGTTACTCGTTATCGCTATATGCCAAATGAAAAATCAGTAATTTTATTCCCTTTTTTATTTGATATAACATACAACTTAGCGCAGAAACTCGATGAAAGTAAATTGCTATAAGTTAGCGCATAAATAATATACAAAAGCGATATGTATATTATTTATGCATAGCGTTAAGTGCTGCGTTAAAGCCTATAGAAGTGTAAAATATTGACCCTTTCTATAGCAATCCCAAATCATTTGTGAAAACAACTTCTGCCCTCTCTACCTTACCTCGGTTTAAATTTTCATGACTCAAACAGAATTGCCATAGCTTATTTTCACCAAACAAATTGAAGAGATCAGATTGTGAAGAGTAGTTACTGTAATTTCGCTACAATAACAGCAATTCAAATCTTGCAGAAAATATGAATGATAACTCCTCAAAAGGCTCTGAAGAGAAAAAACCTCAACTGCAAAAACCACCAACTCGACCATCACTAAAAGCTGAGATGAAGAAACCTAGTCGTCCAGTACTCAACCAGAAGCCCACTAAAAAAAAGAATGAACCTTCTTTATCTTTAAATCTAAGTAGATGGAATGGCAAAGATTGTCCCATTTGGAAAGAGGAAGAAAAAATCGTCTCTGCGATCGCAACCCATCAGATTGTCGTCCTCACTGCACCGCCAGCAGCAGGCAAAAGCACCCAATTACCTTTGATGATGCTAGAGGCAGGGTTTAAAAGAGTGGTATTAGTTGTTCCTAGACCTTTTATTTCCGATCAGCTAGCTACAACCATTGCAAAGCTACTGAGGGACAATGACAGGAAAGAAACTTCCATACATTTTAAGAATCAATCATCACAAAGTGATTTTACTAACAACCAAATAGTCGTCATGGCTGCGGGAAAGGCAGTCAGCTTTAACCTCATCAATAAGCTCGAACAAGGAGATATTCTGATCCTCGATGAGATTCATGAGTGGAGCGAAGAGCAAGAAGCACTTAATGGTTTGGTCATGCAGCAAATCAATGAACGACAATTTCGCTGTATCGAAGCAAGTGCAACTCTATATTGTGACTCTCTTGTTCAGTACCACAATAAACTTATTGGGGAAGGGGTATCTGTCCATCTTGAGGTCTGCACAGATAAAAAGATTTACGAAATCCAAAATGTGATTTATCAAGACCTTTTAGAATTTGAACCTGAACTCAAAGACACAATTCAGAATACCAGAAAACGGGTTGACCAAAGAAATTTTCTTATATGGCAAGCCATCCTATATTGCCTTTTTCAAGAACAAGATAATTTTTATAAAGAATACGATATTCTTATTTTTTTCGAGGCGCAACATCAAATTAAAACATGGAAGAAAAAAATTACACAATTAAAAAACGTATGCGATCTACCACACGAAATATTTCCCGTATACGGCAAGCTGGGGTTTGCAGAAAAAATAAGGGCTATTACGCACAGCAGTAGTCCCAAAATTCTGCTATCAACAAATCTTTTAGAAACTGGATTTAACCTGGCAATTGCTGAAGACAGTGAAGGTTTAGCAGTTATCGATCTGCTTGAAAAATACGAAAAATACTTTGACCCTGAAACAAACATTGAGAAATTACGCAGTGTTAGAATTTCCAAAGCCGAACAAGAACAACGCCGAGGGCGAACAGGGCGAGAGTCAGACGGTATTTATATTGCTATTCCACCAGCCAAAAGTAAAGAATTTGGTGCTTTCATTGAGGAAAAAGTTACTCCAGAAGAACCCCAGGAATATCCAATTCCTGCTATTGAACGACAAGAGCTGTCAAAAATACTGTTGAAGCTAAGAGTCCATGGTGTAAATCTTGAAGACCTACCGTTGTTTCACTTTCCAGGTCAAGAAAACACAGCAAAAGCGATCGAGAATTTACAAGCCATTGATTGCCTCAATGAGAAGGGTGAAATAACTCCTATAGGCAAAATTGCAGCAGGTATAAACCTTTCTCCATCAGCAGCACGCATTGTCATAGAAGCAATGGCTCGCTTTCCAGATTTAGATGATTTACATGATGAAGCTCTTCTAGTGGCATGTATTTTGGAAAAAAGAGGAATTATAGATCGTCATAAAAAAGATGAATCGTATCTAAACACTCCGCCAAAATGGGAAAGTTGTTCAAGAGAAAACGACAAAACAATTTTCAAAAGTGACCTCATTTTCCAGAAGTATTTGCTAATAAACAAACTAAATGCACTTCAAGAAAAAAATGAGAAGAAACTGGAAAAAAATGCTACTACGATGCAGCTATCTTTTCAGCAAATTAAAAAAGTTAGAGATACTTACAATGATAGAAGAAAAGAACTATCAAATTGGCGAAAAGAAGTAACAAAATCGACTACCAGATCTAAAGATCGAGCAGCATCACCACATGAATTTGCTTTCAATGGAGCTGAGGAAAAATTACGCTATTGCATATTTGTCGGTCTTCCTATGTGGCTTTGCTACTCTTCCTATTTTCACATTAATGAGTTTGTAAGAAAAGGTGATTTACAACCAGAAATCACTCGTTGTAATTATCTTCCTTACAACTTTGATTCCTCTTATACAGATTTACTTGAGTTTCAACCTGATTTTAGACAATGTTTATTAGGTCATAATCAGAAAAATATTCCCAAGTGGATTGTGGCAAACAGACTTCAGCATTTGGAGAGTCCAACTTTCTCTTTGTATACTGAAATCGATCCATCTTGGGTTGAAGCATTGAGCGAAAAATTGAATAAAAAACGTAATGCTGAAAGATATTCTATTTTTTATACTCAAGATAACTATATATGGCATACTGTTCAATTTTTGTTATTTAACGATGCTGTAACAGGTATCGAAAGAATAGATGAAGTAAGAGAAGCAACACCTCAGGAGATATTGACTGAAGGCGTTCGCCATAGACGTGTGAATATTGAACGCATACTCGATTGCAATAAAGAAAAAATCTCTCTACGACTAGAACAGATTGTAAAGACAGGTAAAATTAAAATTGGTTGCCTAGTAGAAGGAAGCGTTCGAGGGATAAAGCCTTATGAGGTATACATACATATTGGAGAAAGACCTGGCTTACTTTCAAAGAGTAACGTATCGAACAATTCTATCTCTAATCTACGTGACCTATTTGAAGTTAACGATGAAATAAAATCAATTATTATTGATATCATCCCTGAACGAGAGCAAGTTTTCCTATCAACTAAAGTCTTAGAGCTATCTCCAGGCGATATAGTAAAAAATCGCAGTTCGATCATGAACAAAGCTGAAGAAATTGCATCTCGCTATTACAGTGAAAACGAAAACTTACTAACTAGAAAAAATGAAATAGTACGTAGCAAACTTTTGATAATATATGTGATTTACAAACTATATCAAATTATTAAAAAATGTAGACAACAAGAGAATAGCTATTTGGAAGATATGAGCGATCGCGAGCTGTTAATAGAACTTTGCGAGCAATGGGCTGATCGATTTCCGCAAATTACTTCAAAGGAAGAGTGTGGTGAAAAAATAGTCAATCAAGAGTTTTCTGAAATAGCAGAGTATTTGTCACATGAAAGCGAAAAATTATTTACCACGGAAGCAATAAAGAGTATCTGTCAAACTCGGAGATACGATTGACTATCCCTCTGCATATCGCTTGGCTCAAAAGCTAAAACTGTTTATTAAGTAATTTTGATAAAATGCTGAAAAGAAAAAAAGAGCGAAAGCAAATTCTTCCGCTCTGTAAAAACCAACGTCAGTTCAGACTAATTCGACAACCTAGGAAATAACTTTTCTCTGTATATAGTTTCTCCTGCCAACATAAGTTCACCACAATCATAATCATCGAAGTGAAAAGTTGTATTTCCCGCGCACTTATAATAGGTTTTGTATGGGGGGGAACCACTATTACGACGATTGTACCAATGTACGCTCTTTGTATGAAACCATAGTGAGCTTTCTAGAGGAACAGCAAGTATATTAATAGCTATTTCCCTCCACCTATGGTTGCATAATTCTACAGCGTTACTTGGAGTAGTAACATATACTATCCTTGCTTCAAAAAAACTTCCTGGTAAATCCTTTCCAATCCACTTGGCAAAATCTACAAGAATGTAATTTGGCTCGTCTCCAAAAACCTCATCAAAATTTGGTCTTCTTTTCATCCATTGAAACCGCGAGGGATCATAGTACGGGATATCTTCGAGTGGATGCCCCGCACAATCAAATTGACTATACTTATCAATAAGAGAAGTTAGTACGCGACTAACCTCTTCAGAGTTTGCTACCAATTGAGAAAGATACTCTTGTTCATTCATAGTTGTCATATAAATTTTCTAAACTCCCTCCTGCACTCACAATCAAATGCACGAAGGAGCTTAGAAATATATGCTCTATGTTTCCTTTGTGTTCAAAACCTTCTCATAAGCTGTTATGAGAAAAACGACCTCAAACGTGACCTTTATTTATCTTTTTCGCTCTCTATTTCGGAAGAGAATCTGAACTTAAATTCCCAACTGCTTCCTCTCCTCGGAGCTCCAAGGCTCAATCTGGCAGAGATACGGGTCATTTGGGTCAATAAGACGATCGCATCCTTCATCTTCATCAGCTATTGCATCCAGATAGGGAAATAACGCCTCATAATCCTCTGCCGTATAGGGGCAAAACTAGCCAAGCTGTCACCAGGGGCAATCTAGCCTGAAACCCTTGCAAGGTATAGGTTTCAAAATCGGTATTTTTAGGTTTTAGCGATCGCGCCTCGGTTGTTATTTTTGCAGCCTTTGGGTAGTTCCTGCAAAATTTAGAGTTTTTCGGAAAATAGCTAAATTGCTAAAAACTATATCATGCAAACATTATAGCGATTAAGGCTTGAGAGTGATTCTTGGTGTATCAAACACTGAAAGCTGCAAAATTATTTAGATTGCCCCTCATGACACTCTCGCTAGTTTTACCCCAACTTGGGTATCAAGTGACTGCTGGCTGGTTGAAACTCTGGCATATCCAAAAAGGCGCATAGAAACTGTCCTAAAAATCGTTTGCGAGACACTACTGTCTCATAATAGCCAAAAAACGTGTAACTTTCAGACATTAGTGGCGTAAATTCTTTAGAGCTAAATGGCGTAATACAAATAAACTAATGCAGCGTTGTTAAAGCCGACTATGAAAGAAAAGCGCAAATCTATCATACGAGAATCTAGCCCGAAATGCTGACAAAGTAAGTATTTTAGCGAGCATAACCAATTTGCATATCTTCAGGTCAAAGTTGTGACAAAACATAGTGCATTAATCACAGGCTTTTGCCATTAACTTTTGCAGCAGTCAAAGTCAAACAAAACCGTAAATCTGAAATTTGTAGCTAAACTTACAAGTTTTGCGACGCGAAGCTAGTACTTTAGTGCCACAGCCTAACTCAATTATTTTACAGTAGTTATTGTATATTGCGCCAAATAGCTCTAAAGATTTTACGCCACTAATGTCTGAAAGTTACACACTAAATTTAGCCTGATTTTGGGTGTCCGAAATATTATAAATTATTAGACGAGCCTTCCAGAATAGTATTTGATCAGCGCTCAACTGTAGTCAAAAACAATGTTGAGTTAGATTAATTTTATGCAAGTTCGAAGTTCAAAAATTTACGAATCAGGCCAATAGTAACAGCAGGTAGTTCTAGTTGTGGTGTAAGGCCAACATCTTCTATTTCTTGAAAAACCTTAATCGCAGTCTCATTCATGGCTGCTAGACGCCTTCCAATCTCAGGGCCTGTAAACTGAGATTTCTGACCCCAAATAATAGCAGTTGGAGTTGTCAGTTGTTCGATATATTGAGATAGGTCAAAACATAAATCTCCTCGCACGAAAGAAAGAGCACTATATTCAGCCTTCGGTTGCTGTGCAGATTCTAGGTAGGCTGCTACTATTTCTGAATAAACCCGTTCAGGATTGGCAAACTGACGCTGTTCCAAAAAATTACGAATTCCCAACTCATTGGCAACACCAAAATCATAGATCAAACGATCTATAATTGGCGTGCTAACTAGCTGGGCAAAAAAACTACGGGTGTAATTTTCTCCAAAATCCGAAAGTCCAGCTGGTGTAGTGAGAATCAAGGATTCAAACAACTCAGGACGAGAAATTGCTATTCGGATGGTGAAAGCGGCTGTTAAAGATGAAGCAATAACAGTGGCTGGTTCTTCACAGCTTTGCTCTAGAAATTCCGTAATACTGGTCAAGTAATCCTCAATCTGATAGTTGCGGTCTAAATGAGATGAATGACCCCAACCAATTAAATCTGGTGCCAAAATACGATATTCACTGGCAAAAGCTGGATAAACTTTAGACCATTCATAAGCTGAGGAGCCACCGCCAAAACCGTGGAGAAATACTAGTGTTGGTAGGGGTTTTGCCAAGACTTCGTCTGGCAGCCAAGGAGCGCGATCTGCCGTATAGTAGGCCATCTTTCCGAGGCTCGTGTTCAGGTAGTGTTGGCTAAAACCAGGTATTTGTAACATAGCTTGTTAAAAGACGAAGAGAATTATGAGATCGTCAAAGTTGAGGATACCGTATTTGTCAACACCCAGGCATAAGCGATTAGTCCCAAAATAGCTAAACTAATTACAGTTTCTTTTTGCGTCGCAATCCAATGCAGGCAGCCATGCCAAAAATAGCTAAAAGCAGCGCGACGCTCGGCAGATAGCTCTGCCATTAAATCAGCTACTCTAGCATCTACTTCCTCTAGAGGGATTTCACCTTGCTGATAAGCAACCTCTAGTTCATCTAGCTGCTGCCAGTATTCTTTTGTTGCTTGAAGAAGATTAGGAAACATTGACTAAAACTGAAAATTGTAATTTGAATTTACGGCGGCTTGGTAGCAAGAACTACTTACCGCCCATAATATTGCTGTCAGACTCAATTTTTTGGCAGCAGTAGCTACTCGTTAACTACAGCAGACCCAACTGAGATAGAATGCCTTGACCGGTCAACAATTCGGTAGCGACGCCAATAACGAAGCCGAGCATGGCCAGGCGACCATTCCAGTTCTCAGCAAATTTACTAAAGCCGAATTTAGATTCTTGATTTTCCATGAGATTCATCCTTGGTAATTTTAATCGGAGTTTTTGTAGAGATTGATTACATGCATCACGAGGAATTATGACGATGGATGCATTCAGGTTGCCAATTAATCATTAAAAAACAGAATTAATTGGGCTTGTTCCTAGATTTAGGCAACTACAGCCTATTTTCCTTCAAGGGGAAAACTATTGGCCTGCCAAGCACCCAAACCACCTCTAAGTTCAGCCACATTTTGATAGCCAGCAGTACGGAGTTGAGTGGCTGCATCAGCAGTTTGCTCATCAGTAGAGCCATAGACATAGAGGTCGCGCTCTAGTTCGAGATTATTTACAGCACGATTAACTAATTCATTCATCGG
The DNA here is from genome assembly GCA_942490675.1 of Cyanobacteriota bacterium. Classification (GTDB taxonomy): domain Bacteria; phylum Cyanobacteriota; class Cyanobacteriia; order Cyanobacteriales; family Xenococcaceae; genus Waterburya. Next base: position 14,736 of record CALNYB010000041.1, read on the forward strand.
CAGCGAAACAGCTCCTGAGATATGGCTACTGTTGAAAGCCTCTCGAGCTCTAATATCAATGATGGTCAGAGCTGGTTCTCCCCAATCAAGGCGTTTTTTCAAATCATAAACGAGAGATTGTGCTTTAAGAGGTTCTGGGATGATGCTAGAAGAATTACTCATGATTTGTGTTGATGAAATTACTAAACTGCACTTACTTGATGTATTGTAACAATTATTTAAAATTTGTTAATTCTTGTTAAGAAAACGTGACAAAGTATCAAGTTATATTGTGGATGTGCTGGTAATATGGTTTCAGTGTTTAATTTAAGCTGAGAAACCCAGAGGGGTAGTAGTCTCAGCTATTTGTAAAAACGCTCTATATTGAAAGACAAACTCGCCATAATCAGCTAGATTATCTAACCCCAAAACCGTTAGGTAGATTTCAGCAAATAACCACACTATGATTTTGAGAACTAGCTGTGACCATTTGGCTTTCATAATTGTGTCTTTAAATAAATAGTTAGCAATCACTCAACTCATGCCACAGAGCTGGAAGTGAATGCTTGTGTGATATTGACTTCAAACAAGTCCTTCTAGAGTTGCACCGACAACTCGATAATCAGAATCCTGTCGCAAATTTACGAGAGCTACTTTTGCCCTTGGGTCTTCAAAGTTTCTCAAGACTCTGGCTACTTGGGCGCGAATTTCTCCTTCCTCTGATTTAGCTGCTGAGAGAAGTAGCTCTAAAGCTAAATCTTCTTGCGGTGTTTTGACTAATTCTCCTAAACTGGCGAGGGCTATTTCTCTGACCACTGGATCGTCTCCCCTGAGTCCTAAAACCGATAACTCTAGGAGAATTTCAGGATGTTGTCTTAAATCGATAGCGGCCAAAATGCTATATCTTACTAGCCAATTAGAGTCTTGTTGGAATAATTCCACCAGATGGGGGATTGCTAGTTCACCATATTTAGCCAGAGAATTGGCGGCTTCGGCTCTGACGTTATAATCGCGGTCGTGCTCAATCAAATCCAACAACAATTCAAAGCCTTCATCTGTGCGTTTAAATCCCAAACCTGTGGCCACAAAGGAACGAATTACAAATTCTTGGTCACACATCCTTCTCTTCAATAGTGGGACAACAAGATTAGGTTCATAATTCCTTAACTCGGTAATCGCTTTCATTCGATTTTGAGGATTAGGGCTATCGATATAGGTTTCAATCTGATGTAGTTCCATAAAAATATCTCAATGTATAGGTTGTTTTGATTGATTGATCTGTTAACTTGTTAAGAGACCAAGATGATTAAATCGTTGGAAGTTTTCGGCAACAAACCCGATTACCAGACCAATAGCTTCATTAGAATTTCCTAGTTAAGACTTTATACAGACACAGGGATTGGGCTACTAATACCCCAATAATCCTGTAATAACTCCTGGTATAAGTTATCTTTGAGCATCATTCGTCGATAAAGCTCAATCGACAGACCCTGTGCTTCTTCAAGAGGAAGAGTCTGTACTTGATCGGCAAATGTTCTTAAATTGAATTTTTGTTCTAGAGATAGTTGCTCGGAATCTTTCATGGCTAACTTACGACTCCTGGTATAAGAAATTTTTTAGTCATTTGTAAATTATGTTAATTATTATTAAGATGAAATGCAATGACTTGACACGAGGATAGAAGTGGTGAAATCCGTATTGTTAGGGCAAAACCCGATTATTCTCTACTTCTATCCTCAAGACAATACTCTCGGAAGCACTGCTGAGTCTTTTGCCTTCAGAGATAGCTACGAAATCTTCCAGGAAGCGGAATTAGACATGTTCAATAGTCTCACCTAATGAAAATTACTAGAATTGTTGATAGCTCTAGCTTTTATAACTGATGCTTTTTGCCAGTTTTTAGGTGAGTTAATAAGACGTGAGCCGAACCTCACTTTGGCGTTGAAGGTTTCAAGCAAAGATGAGGCTTGGAGGCTATTTCTTCTTCGATTTACCAAAAGGTACTAAGTTTCGGCAAAAACTAAGCACTTTCCTTAGCTTGTAGCAGCTCTAGTAAATTAGGAGTTGCCAAAAAGCCGAAGTAAGTAGCAACGATAGCAACTGAAGCGTGCAACCAAACATCACTGCCATAAACTGGGAACAATCCGAATACTGTGTTAGCGATTGGAATCAGACCTAGGATAGCCAAAGTCCCAAATACAACTGCTGTGAATCCAGCGTAAAAGCGTGAACTATCGAGCGCAACAGCTGAAGCTAACCCAAACACACCGAACACAAGATAGAAAATTGCTTCTACCGTATTCACTGGAAAGAGTCCTAGTAAATATCCGTATGTTTCAATCGTGCCAAAACTTGTACTGACTTCAAGAATAGGTTTCCCCGACTTCACTAGGGATGGAACAAGACTCGCAACCCCCAAAATAAGGAAAAGTGATCCTGAGATTAATGAGAAAAGGCGACCAGCTTTCATATTGGTAAATAGAATAATAAAGGATGATGTTTCTTTACAAGTCTTAACACTACTCGTCCTCTGATTGCAAACTTGATTCAGCAATAAGCCGAACCTTATGCACTAAGTACTTAAGCAAAATTATTTATATATATTTTTGATAAAGTATTAAAGAATCATTTTAGAATTAAAACAGTGCGATCGCTAATTAATATTTGGCGATTGCTAGGTATATTCAAAGCTCGATTTAGATATGTAATGAGATACATCAAAGGTTTAACTAAAGAAACATCTTTACTATTAAAAAGAATTTATCAACAGAGTAAATATTACCAAGTTAGACAAAGAGCGCATTGTGTTCAATTAAGTTATGAAGGTTACAAAATATCAGAATTGAGTCAAATATTTAAAGTAAGTCGTAACACAATTTATAATTGGTTTAATAATTGGGAATCAAAGGGGTTAGTCGGACTCTATAATCATCCAGGTCAGGGGCGAAAGAAGATTTTCAATCTCAATCAACAAGAAATTATTAAAGAGTGGGTTAAAGAAACACCCAAAAATCTTAGATTAGTTCAAGAAAAAATCAAAAAGCAATGGGGAGTAACAGCAAGCAAAGATACCATAAAAAGAGTTATAAAATTAGTTCAGATGGGATGGTATCGGATTAAAAGAAGAGTAGGAGGAAAGCCAATACCAGAAGTTTACCATCGAAAAGTTGAAGAGTTAGAGAAACTAAAACAACAGGAGAAAATGGGGAAAATAGAAATCAGATATGTAGATGAAACTGGATTTTGTCTAATCCCATATATTCCTTATGCCTGGCAAGATAGTCAAGGAAAAATAGAAGTTGAGAGCCGAAAAAGTAAGCGATTAAATGTTTTAGGATTTTTAACAAGACAGAATGAACTAGAAGTATATACTTTTCAATGCAGTATTAATAGTGATGTAATTATAGCTTGTATAGATAAGTTTTGTGAACAGATAACCAGAAAAACTGTTTTGATTATGGACAATTCCTCGATTCATCAAAATAGTTGTTTATGGGACAAAGAAGAAGAATGGGCTAGTAAAGGATTAGAAATATTCTTTTTACCCACTTATTCTCCTCAACTAAATATTATAGAAATATTCTGGAGATTTATTAAATATCAGTGGCTAGAAATAAATGCCTATCAAAGCTATTCTACTTTAGTTAAAGCTGTAGAAGATATCCTAATAAACTTTGGTACGAAATATACAATTAATTTTGCCTGAGTACTTACTTCTCAAATCAGGAATATTAGGAGGTTGGATTTTGGCTGCTGATTCGGTTCACAATTCCCAGCAAAGCCCAAATATAAACCAGTAGAAAAATTAAACTAATCATGGTCTTGGATTTATGTAAACTTTTGTAGAGCGCTTGATTAGAACTTTAGCTTTCCTCACCCTAACAGGGGAGGGGGAATAACCGTATGCATATTAACACTATCCTTGAATTAGAAGCTAATAGAGTCATTTCTCAGGGCTGGTTACGGGGTTCCTCATTCTTAAATTTCTGAGAAATATTTACATTAATCAATAATTAAAGTTAAGAAACTTGAACTTGTTGCTCCTCAGAATCAACTTAATTAGAAAATCAGGGTTGGCATGATTAGAGCCATAGCTGCCACAACTACACCAACTGTCAGATAACGGTTTGTCCCTGGTCTGGAAACAAGAGTCGACTTCTCTGCGAGAAGAATCCTCTTCGGGCGCGGACGCATTTTCGCGTAAATGTGCAATGCTCCCATCGCAAAAAACAACAAGGCTAAAGTGCTATTTCCCGTCTGGGCTTCTAGAGTGGAGCTCAAACCAGTCTGTTGCTCGGAATATTTCATGGTTAACTCTCCATCTCTTGGATAAGAAAATCTTTAGGTATCTATAAGTTATGTTAATTACTATGAATAAGAATTGCAATAGCTTGACATCGTAGTTTAATTAACAAGGTCTATACAGTTGAAAAATTAGGGAAGCTACTATCAAGAATACAGCGCTCAAAACGAGCGTTCTTTTGTCCCAGCACCTCTAAAAAAAATTAATCTTACTCAATATTTATTTAGGCTACATCGGGCTTTTTACAGAAAAAGCGTCTATCAATAGCACAATAAGAATTGCACCATAAGTTAATCGAGGAAGATCTGTGTCATTCACTATTGATTCAGCCCGTAATATATTTCCCAATACTTTATCTGCTGATGCCGTACCGGCTTTAACAGCTAGGTTTAATCAGCTTAGTGCCGAAGATCAACTGGCTTGGATTTGGTTTGCCTACTTGGAAATGGGTAAAACAATTACTGTAGCTGCTCCTGGAGCTGCGAATATGCAGTTTGCCGAGCCTACTTTAAACGAGATTAAAGCAATGGACTTCCAGAAGCAATCTCAGGTAATGTGCGATCTGGCAAATCATGCAGATACACCAATTTGTCGAACTTATGCCACTTGGACTCCTAATATCAAACTAGGTTTTTGGTATCGACTTGGAGAATGGATGGAGCAGGGTATTGTTGCCCCAATTCCTGAAGGATATAAGCTTTCTGCTAATGCCAATGCCGTGCTGAAAACGCTCCAAGGGTTAGAATCTGGTCAACAAATTACCGTGCTGCGTAATACAGTATTAGACATGGGTTTTGATACTGCTAAGATGAGCAACTTTACCAAAGTCAGTGAACCCGTTGCTCCTCCGACAGAAATGTCCAAACGTACTAAAGTTAATATCGAAGGCGTTAGCAATCAGACTGTATTGAACTACATGAACTTGTTAAACGCTAATGACTTCGATGAGTTGATTAAACTATTTACAGAAGATGGTGCGCTGCAACCTCCTTTCAAACGACCAATTGTTGGTAAAGATGCAGTTTTAAAATTCTTTAAAGAAGAATGTCCCAATCTTAAACTAGCTCCAGAGCGAGGTGTTTCCGAACCCGCTGAAGATGGTTACACTCAAATCAAAGTTACGGGAAAAGTTCAAACTGCCTGGTTTGGTGCTGGTGTGGGCATGAATATGTCTTGGAGATTCTTGCTTAATTCTGAGAATAAAATCTTCTTTGTTGCGATCGATCTCTTGGCATCTCCCAAAGAATTACTCAATTTAGCTCGTTAAAAAAACGGCGTTGCTGAATCAGAGTATGAAATTTAGGAGTTTCAATTTTGTGCCTTTCTTAAAAAGCTAATAGCTGAGAGCTAATAGCTGAGAGCTAATAGCTAAAAACCGATTGACAAACAACACAAACCCTTAACTTGTCATCAATGGCTAATAGCTGATAGCTGAGAGCTACGAACAGTAAGTACTTGGACAGAATTACTTGTATATAATTTCTAGCTCTAAGCCTCACATAGTAGGAAATCAATTGCACAATCTATTTTGTCCAAGTACTTATTACCTTCGGTTTCATACATTGAATCAGCAACGCCAAAAAACTTTCCCAAAGCAATTGAAAAAATCGTCAATTGATTGCCACCAAACCTGACTTTAGCTCTCATTAAAGAGTAATTATCTATTAGATAGATTAGGTCGATCGCCAATCAGCAAAAGCGATCGGCTTTTTAAATCTGCTAAAATTACTCAGTAAGTTAGAACTAATAGTTTATGTTTTAATTTTGATCCAGTAGAATCTCCAATTCGCAATCGCACTTTAACCTTACTTACGAGCTCTGCTGTTGGTAGTTTGATTTACTGGAAGATAATAGGGTATCCCCTTGTAGATGAAATTATTGATACTAGGAGATCTGAGCGATTATTCCCTGTTATTCAGGTTTCGGAGAATAACGGCTGAAAGGCTTATTTGTTAATAGATCAAGCGTTGTATAAGTTATCCCTTCTTCACTTCATTCTCAATGAGCCCAAGTACTTTTTCTTCAAAAGGCGTAAGTTTCACACTCCTTGTTGTCTTGCCCTGCTTGTTTACCTGTTCTCTAGGCTTCAATGTCACAAAATAGGAGAAAATGTATTCAAGAAGTTCCTCATCTTCACCCTTTTCTGTTTTAAGCGTGTAAATATCAGAAAGTCGCTCAAACAGTTTCCTTCTCGTCTGAGCCTGCTTTTTATTAAGAGCCTTTTCTCCAATAGTCTCCAGCGTAATATCGCTGGCTTTGACACCAGTAATAGTTGTATGTGGCAGCTCTATTTCATAGCCATCATCGCTTACATCCGTTACAAAGCCCCACCAGTTTTTAAACGCTGAAAGCTTCGTTGTCGGAATTCCCTTGATGCGGATACAGTCTCCTGCCTCAATAGTTCGCTTCTTCCCTTTTTTCTCTTGAGACTGTTTCCTCTGTTTTTGCTCTGCACGATAGGTTCGCACCACTTCAGTCACAATCTCACGACTTGGGGTATTTCCTTCGGCAATTTCCACCGCTTTTAGCCACACCTCTGGCTGCTCTTCTGGCTTCAAACTCCCAAGGGGTCTGACTTGTGACTCACTACTGGGCAGAACGGGAACATCCTGTTCCCACTGCTGAAAATTATCCACCACCTTTGCATAGTTTATCTGATAGTTGATAAATCGTTTGGAGAATCCTAGTTTCTGTTCGCAGTAGGCTTCAAAGGTCGGATAGTCTTCCCGAAATAATTCTCGATCGCGAATCTCCCGTAACAACTGGGCAGCACGTAAAAGGGATTGTTGCGCCTCTTTAAGGGCAGCCAATGTCTCTGCCTCAAGTTCGGTAAATCGAGCTCGTTCTTCCCTGGTGAGTGGTAGTATCTCCCCTTTCTCTTGTTCTTCCCGTGGCACTATTTCTGTTTGTACCACTTTGGATGATTCAATTACCTCTTCTTTCTGGACTTCATCGGCAGGGTTGTCCTCATTGAGTACCTCGATCTCGTGCTCTTTGGGTAGTACTTCTCCCTCTGTTGTTGCCAATTCAGTTGTGGTGGTGGTGGCTTTCTGAGATGCAGCAGATGATTTTTTCCGAGTCCGAGTACCAAGTTTTCTTGCCATAAAAAAAAGGGAGCTTTTAAAAGAATAGACTCATTCTAGCATCCCCTTTTAAGTAGTTTCCGTAGGAGTTTAAATCCCTAGAGCCCTGCGCTCATCATCGCTCCACGGCTCAATCTGACAGAGATACGGGTCATTTGGATCGATCAGGCGATCGCACTCTTCATCTTCATCAGCTATTGCATCCAGATAGGGGAATAACGCCTGATAATCCTCTGCCCTATAGGTTGAAAACTCAGAATATTGACTTGGGGAGTAAAAATACCCCGTCATACCATTTTTCCTGTTTGCAGGAGGAATTTGCACCAGAGATTCAATCGGCACTCTTGGTTCACAAAACGGTTCTGCCCTATAGCCTGTAACTACCCTGGTTTTCTGGAGTACCTTTCGCTCATCTTGAAATCTGGGAGGATTAAGATCTTCTGGATCGACTGGGGCATATTCATAGACATACTCACACTCAGGAATATAGCGAGTCCCTTCAACATACCCAAATACATTATCAACCAGAAACTGAGCATCATTTCTGGTACATCCAAGCACGGCAAAATGTCGAAACAGATTAAGAAACGCCTTTGTGCCTTCGAGCCTAAACTCAGGCTTTCGCTGTAATCCCGCAATATCCAAAAGTGTCACAATTGTTGCGACATCCTTACTCCTGCCAATCTCCATCAGTTTATCAATCTGGGGGAGCGGTAAAATGGTGAGCCCCTCGTCAATAATGTTAAACACCTTCCGTACTGGGTCGTCTTTTTTCCGTTCGGGAAGCCCACGAAGGTAATTGGCAATCTCTTCAAAAATAAATCGATTAAGAAAATTAACGATAACCTCATCCTCCATCCCGACTCCAAACAAAAAGACGTTTCTGTCCCAGTCATCAAGGGTGACATACTCTGTGGCTTTACTATAGCGAGCTGCAATTGTGCTCCAGACCTCCATCACTCCTCTGGCAGACTGGACAACGGATTTGCCTGTTTTGGAGTTGATAAACTGCATAAGACTTTGAGCAGTGGGACAAAACCTGAGTAAGGTTTCAAACGAGTCTCCCTCCATTTTATCGTCTGGACTATACTGAATCTCCAGTAACCCACAGATAATATCCCGCAGTTGCCATCGTTCGATAAGTCCTTGATGCTTCATCATCACAAGGCTCTCAATAATTGCCGACAACAGCTCAAAAATCTTCTGATCCCAAAATTCCTTTAACTCAGAAAGCTCAGTTTTCTGCATCAAGGTTAAGACAAACCGTTGAATGGCAGCTTTGTTCTTTACCACCGAGCTGATATCAAACGCTGCAAACTCGTACAGAAATGGATTTAGATTTTTGTAGGGGACTCCCATCGCTCGTAGAATCCTGGCATTTTCACGCTTCGGATCTTGAATAATCGCTCGGTATCCTGGGATGAGCCCTACAAGGAATATTCCTATACTAAAGATCATTTGTATCCATGTCGTCTTGCCCTGACCAGCTTTGGCGATGACTGCGATGCCTTTTGTGTCCTCTGATGGTTCAAGGTATCGATAATGAATGCCAGTTCTGGCTCGTTCTATCCCCCAGGGGATGAAACCTTTTTGCGCGTCTTTCAGGCGTGGCTTTTTAAACGGTGGGTGGTGATATTCAACCCAGGAAGTTTCTCTAGTCATGATGAATAATGAATGTGGTTTTGGTTGGTTAATGATTACACCGTAATCACTAACGATTTTTCTGAAAAAACACCGTACAGAGCCTTGCCAGGAGATTTCATAGGGTAAGAGCCTGTACGGCGTTGGTTATTCTGATTCTGGAATAGGAGGGAGCTGTCGCTATCGTTGTTGTTCCTGCTGTTGTTCCAGAGGAGCTAGAGTAGCTCCTGCACTATCAATCAATCTGCTTTCAGACTGAGCTTCTTTTACCTTGGCAGCGACGAATATGACTAAAAGCACCACAAGGGTATCAAGCATCATTCTGGTTATGTTCGGCAAATCCTGATGGAAATCAAGAATCATGCGATTTATTCGACCAAGTGACTGACCGAGGGCAGTTTCAGTCTGCACTGGATGTTTCTTAGGATTGCTTATTGGTGTCACACCTGCCATAAAGCCTATGGATTCAGAAGGAGTTACAAAAAACCGTCTGGTTGCTGCCCCATCAAATCGGACATTTGTGAAATTTCCTCCTCGACTAACCGCTTCATGAAGCTGTGCCTGCCGAAAATCTGCTCCAACGGCGTTTACTTCATGAAGTCTTGCATGAGAGAAGTTTACTCCCCGACAGTCAGAGCCATTCAGTAATGCGTAACATAGGTCAGCACCCTGAAAATTTGACCCTCTAAGGGTTGTATTGGAAAGTTGTGCTCTGGAGATACTTTTCCTATAAAAGTCAGCAGCAATGGTACATCCTGTACAATTAAACGTATTAATTACCCAGGAGATTTCCAACAGCTCGGAAATTTCGGCATTCCGAATATCAATATGGGGGTAGTTCCTTAACGAGAAACGAGTAAACCGATACCAAGGAAAAGACGTAAAGCCTTTTGCTAAAAGTGCTATCAACTTCGATTCCGTCATCGTAGGACGGATAAAACCACGAGCGGTGAGGACTAAGAGATGGTCTATGACCACCACTGTCTGATGCATTGTAAAAAGGAAGTCCATAATGATTGTTGGTGAGGAATGGTTAAAAGTTGGGTGAGTAAGTGTTCAAGCTCGTAGAGGGCAGAGAGCCTGGTAGTGGTAATATCGTCAAAGTGACAAGATTGAGAAGTGCGAACCAGGGATAAAAGTTCGTAAGGGTGACAAAGCTCTGCGACCCGACATGCATTTTCGTGAAGGTGCGATGCGCTCCCTTGATGAGAGGGTCTGATGTCTTCTATAAGTTCAGCGCACAATCTCATCAAAAATAAAAGCTCAGATTTTAGTTCTTCGATAAGTGCCTGCTGCTCCATTGCTATATACTGATCTCCTCCTGCTCCTCCTCCTTCTTCTTCTTCTTGCTGTTGCTGCTTCTGGGATGATAACGGCAATGCTGTTGAGAGTAGTTTTGAAACGCAGAAGCCAATACGATTACAGGTTTCTATTCCTGACTCGATGCGATCTGTACGAGCGGAATTGGAAGAGATCTCTACCAAATCGGTTGCAAGATCTGCCCCTAGTTCATTCACGACTGATTCAATGAGCCCTGGAATATCATCATCAAAGGACTTTACTGCACGCTCCTCACGGGGAGCATCAGACAGGGAAGAGGTAGTAGATTCTTTAGAAAGTGAAATTGATGAATTATGCATGAGGTTGGTTATTGTAAAAATCGTTTTTTAATCAGTCCAGCTTTGGGAGAAAAGCTCATAATGATGGCAGGGTGTTTGGCATAAGCAATAAGAGCCAATACCAAGGTGATACTTGTGACCGCAGAAAGCAGGCACAATAAAAGAGAAGTTCCCAGTTCTCCAATTCTTCCTTGCACCAGAAGTCTGAATAATCGAGACACCGCGACCCCGAACTCGGTATTCCCATCGGCAATAGTGCCCTGCCTGGTAAATTCAGTCTCGTACTGATGGGGAAGTACCCGCTCGGCAATTTTGATAGGGGGAAGCCCTGCCATTAGTGCTTCTTCAATCGGGCGATCGAGTCTGGAGTATTTGGCTTGAGTTTCTGACTGTAAAGCTGACCATTTTCCACAGAAGCTTTCTGGAGTCGCTGGCACACCGAGGCGTTCCCGTTCTCCAAAGCTTCCCACCGTTTCAAGAATTACCCTGTCTCGTTCTGAAGCGGGAGGTGGTGCATCCATGCGTTTTCGTCCCAACTCACAGTTTTGTTTCGTGTCTAGATAGAGTGCTGACTGCATAAAGGTTTGTTTTGTCTGCGCCAGATCGTTCTGAGCCTGAGTAATTTTGGCAGTAGAATGGTCGGCAGCCAAGGCTGGTTTACTGTTGGCAATCTGCCCTCCTATAGTTGAGCCACCCGTTAGGAATACCTGCAAGGAAATAAGCCCCACAGCACCTGCACGGGCAAGGCGTTTAAACTCACCGCGTCGTACCAGAAGGCTGGTAAATTTGTTTTGCAGGAAATTCAGTAGTGCTGAGACTGTGATTGCCAACGGGAGGCTTAAGAGTCCGAAGTTCCTGAATGCTGCCGTCAGTATCGGAAATACCCCAAGGGAGTTAATCAGATTGGTTGCTGAGGCAATCGCAGCCAGGAGGAAAGAGAGGGTAATGGTGATATGGGTGATGACCTGTGTGCCATATAACGTTTCAGGTTCAACCCAAAGGAGGAATCGAGAGATAGTAACGAGCTTGGGTGCAACGACTTTTCGTAGACCCCATAGTTGTGTAAATTTCATTGGCTAAAAATTATGTCATGAGTGTGAAGATGGAAGTGTCGGTGGTCGAAGACGCTGCCCGTCTGCCAGCAGATCTAGTTCATCAAGTCGGTCTCTTCGGTAGCGACCCGAATAGTCCAGCGCGATAAACCCCATAAAGAGTCCGATACAGTCAGCAGCAATCCGAGCATCGCTGCATTCATATGTCTTGATTGTCTGTTCACCCAGGTACTGAGTGAGTGCCAGGACTACCACAGGCATTGCGATCACGAGTATGTAATAAAGAAAACTTTCTCCAAACACTTTCAGTACGGGCAGCAATTTCTTCTGCCCAAGGCAGTAATGCACCTGGTAGGAAAAACAGAACCACCAGTTCCTGTAACTCCACCAGGCAATAATTACGTTTATGACGAGAGCCCAAGGGTAGGCAGTATCAAAGGACTTTAAGGCATCAAATTCAGCTTGCCAGCCGTTTTCGTATAAATACCAGAGGAAATACCAGTCCTTGAACTCGGTACGGGTAATTCCATCCGCCATAGCGGTAATCACGGAAGGGGTCAGGGCTATTCCAAAGAGGAGAAAAAGCCCTGGAAGGTTTAATCGGTCTCGAAAGGTAAGCATAAAACTTGGATTTATGGGCTACAGAGTGGAAGAAACGGAGCAAGCTGGAGACAGACCACCGCTAGGATGGTATAGGGAATGACCAGCAGACCCGTGCGGAGTAAAAATTTCCTCATAGAGATTTCTCTGTAGCGATTACAGAAAACATCTCTCCGACTGGGCTATAGGGAAGATAGAGCCCAAGGGCAGTGCCGATTAACAGCGCGGTTGCGTACTGTTGGAGTTTCCCTTGAAGAGTGGTACGAGAGCGCACCTTTAGTTGTTTATGCATTTGAAGCAGTTGCTGCTGGGTGTCGATGGTTGCCTTGGATGCCTGTGCAAACCGTCCGTTCAATTTGGCTAGCTTACGGCTGAACTCATCGTTGGCGAGCTTCATGCTTTCATCTACTGCCTGAGATTCAACTTTAATCGCATCGGTGCGATTGTTTATGGTGGCAATCAGGGATTGTTCTTTTTCTTCAATATTCAGCAAATGCTGGCAGATTTTCTGACCAAAGGTATCAGAACGTTTGATCGTCAGCAGGTTGGTCAGAATAAACGGTCGAAGAGGGTCTTCCCATGAAGCCAGTCGTTGATATGTTTTTAAAAGATACTCCTGCTCGTCTCCGACACAGCCAAGTAAGGCGCAGGTTGACTGAATCTCAGGATAAAGATCAGCAGGAATTCCGTATTTATTGCTCATGTAATTTCATTAACTCCAGAAAGACGCGGGTAAATTCGGCATGGCACTCCCTCTGATAACGAAGAAGTCTGGTTTTTCCAACCAGGGTGGGACATTCGGCAATTGCTTTTGAGAGACAGAGTTTTTGTCGCTCAATCATCGTAATTTCAGGGCGTTTTAGCTCTGGAAGATACATTTCTACGACCTGATACTTTTTTAAGGTTGAGCAAATAGCTTTTTCCTTTAAAAGCTCCTCCCATTCAGCTTTGGTGGAGCGAAACAGGTTTTTGACCAGCACCCAATAAATAGGTGTGGTTTCCAGCTTTGTCAGAATATTGAGAAACTGATGAACGATTTCGCGATCTGGCGGGCAGACGTAGAAAAAGAGAAAGGAAATGCCATATTCCAGGGCTGTGTCTTTGAGCCCTCCTTCGGTATAGCTATGATAGAAAGACCGAAAGAACTGGCTTGGAGTATCGAGCAGAAGCGGTGAAACAAGGTTGATGACAATCTGCTCGATGAGTTCATCGCTGGTAGAGTTATTTTCCTTATCTTCAGTAAAAAAAATTGACCGTCTTACTTCGAGTTCACTTCCGTAATAGAGGGCGGTGGTCGGATTACTTAAATCCGTATCGTAAACCCCTCCAAGGGTAAAGTGCTCCTGTGACTCCAGCATCCGTACAAAGTCAATGAGCTTGTCAGCCGAAAAACTTTTGGCGCAGTTTGCTCCTTTTTCTCCCGCTACAGCGACTACTTTTTTCTCCTGAAGAAAGAGTGCAATACGGGCATAGTCGGTAAGTGCTTTGGCTTTTTCTTTTAGCGTTTGCTGCCTTGTCTGTTTATTCGGCGCAGAAGAAGAAGGTGGTGGATCGTTAGTTTTCGGTGCGCTTTTATTGTTAGTATTCATAATCATTGTTTAAAAGGGTTTGCGATCGCAGCCTAAAGAAGCATGAAACAATGACGAGTGTACAAACGTACTTCAATAATATTGTAAAGAGTGAAGATTTAAAGGCGAATCCACAATATCGCACTCTCAATGGTCTTACATGGAAGTTATTTGGTTATGTGCTCGAAGATATACAACGCCATGATCTATTTGATGGATTGAGTTTCAAGCCTCGCACCGTTGATATTACTCCTGACGTACAGCTCAATAAATTTACCAACCTTACCGATGCAATGAACTTTCTGGTTACGCATCGAGATATTAGGAAAAATGACACGATTGTGGTGGTAGGAATTTTGATGGCAAAGCTTATGGTAAAGGAGTGGGATGCGTTCTCTGAAACTATTCGTAGCGAGTCTCTACGACCAGTGATTGTCTTGCAGAATACCTCAAAGGAAGGAGTAAATTTCATTGCAGAGACTGTAAAGTTAGAGTTAGAAAAATTAGAAGAGAGTTACGAACTACTCTCTAAAAACGTGAGGGAATTTAATAAGGTTGAGAATAAGACTACTATTAAGGTTATTGAGGCTGAAAACCTTCTTATGGATAATGAACAAGGTATTTTTACAGATCATCACAGGTCTGTTGCGACCGCACCTCAATTTTCCTGCGATAATTTAGAGAAGGTGAAACTTCATTTATATAAAAACAGTGAATTAAGCGAGGGGGTAAGAGAAAAACTGTCCAGATATCTTAATCCGCTCAGAAAAAAAGAGGATGTACCACTACGGTAATCCTCTTTTAGTTATTAAAAACCTTTTATCTCGTATCACCAGGTTCCAATATAGGCGTTCTTTTCAAAATTCTCATTTGCACGTTTAATTTCGTCATACTTAGGATCTAAAAAGAATTCTGGCATTTTCTCAACTGCTGAATAGAGTTCTAGCTTCGCTGCTTTATGAAGTAGTGCTGATTCATCTTCAGCAAGGCGTTTAATGATTGGAATAATGCGAGCATCTTTAAACTCCACAAGCTTCCTCATTGCATACTCTTTGGTTAAAAGCACACAAGTATTGTCATCCTCTACGACTTCAAGACAAATATCACTTAAATATTCATGAAACATCTCAGGTGAAGTATCTTTTACATGTTGAATGATTATGCACATAGATTGATCCGCACAGGCATAATTTAGATCGCTGTGAGTAGTCCCAATGCCTATATCAGTCATAAGGCATTTAAAAAATCGAGCAATCTCTATTGGCTCTTCTTTGTGCTTTTTACAGAGTCGTTTCACTAGTTTTTTTCTTGATCTAATGACTGCAAGACGCGCTGTCTTTTGCCAGTCCTCAAGACTTGGATCGTCAACTAGAATACTCATATCGGCGGTATGAAGCGTAATTGCCTCATATAGGTTATAAAACTCTTCTCCTGCAAAAGGATAGCCCTCACTAACCTCTTCTAAAGTTATATACTCCCTTCGTCTATAAATTCGTACTTTCTGTTCAGAATCTGACTTCTTATTACCCACTTCTTCTCTAGAAAACCTTCGTTGCTCGTCACTATAGAGGTTTCCTGGAGGAGAAGATAGATATTTCTTAGTACTTTTCGCTTTGGTAAATGGATTTAAGGACGGTAGCTGCTTAAAAAATGAAACGAAACGATTTTCTCGTAGTAATCCAAGTTCTCTTAGTCTCTCTTTCTCTACAAGCTGCGTAAATCTTTCAAAACTATAAAACTCTCCTTCTTTCTTACCCCAATGCTCCGCGTGGTACTTCATCGTGAAAAATTCCATATTTATCTCATGAAGTGCCATTACTTGTTCTGAGGAAGCGGGACGCCTATTCATATACATAGGCATAGGCATATAGGGTTCCAGTATTTCTACTATTTTCTTCAATTCAACCTGATTATCTGCCCTCGTCTCATGCTTTTCCTCTACCTCATGTTGTAGTTTTTCTACTACCCTCTGCAATTCAACAAGGTTACGTACTTTAACTCCTGCCCATTCCTCTAACTCATGAAAGTTACCATTCTGTTCTTTTTTATATCTCTTAAGAGCGTTCGCATAGAGGGAGACAAAAGAGTGTACGTAATCTCTAAAATAGGAGTCTTTGATTGATTTCTCGTTCATAGTGTTTGGAGAGTAAGCACATCTTCCCATTTCCCATTGTATTGTATTCCGAGTTTTCTCATCAACCACACTTTACCGTTCTCGGTCTTGCCTTTGCCATAGTCTATTTCGTTCTTTAATCGCGCGGTTTTTTATTTCTATTTCAGTAGGTATTCCTTTTTTCCGAAGTTCCCAGGCTGCTGCACCGAAGTGGATTTCAGGAAGCCTATCAATGCCTCGCTCTTCATAGCTTTTTTCGGTAATTTCCCGTTCTCCTGCTGCTGAGAGATAGTGGTTCGCATGTCGAGCCCAGGCAGCGCGTAGCTCAGTCACAGTCTTTCTATGGTCAATTGCCTTTACTCGTGCGCCAAACCCTTCTGATTCTGCCACTCGAAGCGGAATCATGAGATGAACGTGTGGGTTGTGGCTATCCAAATCATGCCAACAGACATCACAAACAAGACCGAAACGATTGACGATTTCTTGGGTTACAAATTCCCTTACTAGCGTTATTTTTGCCTCATCAGAAAGTAATTTTGGAAGAGCTACGTTCGCTTCTTTCGCGTACCTAGAATTTTTCCTTGTATTCTGATCCTGTACTGTATTCCAGAGTATTGAACGATCTTTGACCCAGAATGGTGCATCATCGGGAGTCATAATTTCAGTATGGTCTACTCCTTGCTTTTTCGAGTAGTTATGCACTTCTCCTGTTACTTCATCCACTAGAACTGAGCCTGACCGATAAGCAGCAGCAGCGATCGCAGATCTTCCTTCAGAACGACCGATATTTTTAATTTCCATATGAAAGATTGCCATTTGTTATTACTCCCCACACCGACTGCAACCTATTGTGGAGTAGGACATAGAAGGGATGCCACCTGAGATGCTGGCTGGTTAGTTTTTCGCGGTTAAGTCGAAAGATTCTGAACCACTTACCAGTGCCGAGTCTCTAAATGGTAAGTAATGTAAATTGTAATTTACTTCCATTATTTACATGCCGATGCTATCAACTTCATCCCTCACGAAAGAACAACTGTCTTCGTTACACGCCATGAAACACCCACAGGCTCTAAGCTGCCACCTTTATGCGATACGAATGAAATTGAAAAGACCAGGAAGTATGCAGCAACGTTAACCAGGGACGAGTTTGTAGAAAACGATATTATTCATGAAGCCACGTTGTATCGACTGACCACAATCGGCAACCTCCTCCACCAGCTTTCTCTAGACTTTATCCCTGACCAGAAGATCCGTTCGGTCACTTCATTTGACTATCGCACGCTGCTTACTTCCTACTGGACAGTTGACCTGGAACGGGTCTATACCCTTGTTGCTGAAACAAACGAACTAAGCGATCTACAACAACAAATCGCTACATTGATTCAATCAGGTGCTGCTGCTGGTAAGAGAGCTCTACAATAAAGGAGTTTTCCACTGCCATCAGAGGCATTACGAATATGAATGAACCATCCGCATCAAGGGTTATGATAAGCGCACATCCTCGTTCGGAATCCTCAGATCGCCTGATCCGCTCCCTACTAGAGCAACCACTGCTCCTTGATGAGCTAATATTCTGTCGCTGTCAGGTATATCACCCAGATATTGCTCAAATAATAGAGGAACGTCTCTTGAACCACCCCTTTTCGGACATTCCAGTAATGGGCGACCTGGTTACTATATGCACAGAGCTTCTTGACGATCGCGTGCAAGAGAAACTGCATGACTTTTGTGCTTGGCTTGTTACAGGGTCAGGCTACTGCCACTACCTTTGGGCGATCGCAAAACAGTATCCAGACTTGCGAGAAGACGTGGGAGCGCGGTTTCTAAGAGAAGAATTTCCAGAGATTCCACAGGTTGCCTACACCATGGAGTATGTACCACCTGAGCTTCAGGATGCCCTGACCAAAAAGGTAGAAAATTACGGAAATCCATTGTATGTGGACGTATTCTACGATCGCAATTATGCGTAACAAATAATAGAAAAAACTCTATTCCATTCGTGTTCCTATCCTGTAGTTTTAGGGTCTCCTCAGAGTAGATTATCTCGATCTGCTTCGGGTAATCGAACGTATCTTCCTGGTCTCTTTTACCTTCCAAGGGCTGGCACTTTATTGGTATGTCTTGCACCCCACTACCGTCCCTCTGACGGCTTATCTTCGATCGCATTACATCCCGAAACCGTCTCTTTGGCGGTGCTTTTGTCAGCCGTCTGCAAGACCGCACAAACTTCCCCACCCCTATTTTTATTCAAGGGGGGAAGTTGTAAGTGCGCCGTTTCACACTTGCTGTCTCAATCCCTTCTCCGTCTCAGGCATATCCCACTTCCCTTCCCTGTCCCACCATTGGACACCTGGAAGGCACAGGACACATCCCGATCCGTTCTGTGATTTATCACGCCCTGTTCCCGATCCAATTTAGAGATACCTTTATTACCAGTTTTGGAATAACTCTGGAATCAAGTTTTTCACTTGCGTAGTGACGACATCTGCTCCTACTTATAACTGCTTTTGTGAATACCTATTCCTATCTGTACATAGAGGTTTTTCTATACACCTTTACATTTATGGTCATCCAGTCACTATTTAAATACCACCTCAAATATCTTATATATCACTTAAAGAATCCCTGAAACCCTCTCTCTGAAAGTCACAGGGCACTTTTTACCCTGCGCTACAATAGAAGCTAATTACAATTCGTGCTGAATTTTTTGACAAGATAATACCAATGGTTTCCCAAAACCTTTTTTGGAAGATATCTTTGTTGAATTTTGCAGTATTTCAATGAACACGTGTGTATAGCAATTTTTTGCTGTCACACCTTTTTATAAAGGGCTCTTACGATGACGTATGAGAACGTGGTTACGGCAGTACCTCATCATAATACGTATGAAGATGAAAACGTTCACAGCAGCAGAATGAATTACCTTCAGTTTTACTGTTGGTGTCTTCGCTATTGCTGGTCTGTTGAGATATTTCTCTCGCTCAGAACCTGTGAACTAGAAATTCCACTTCTTACTCAAGATGACACTGCTCACACAGAAGTAGTCTTTTTTAGACGTACTTCACCCTTTTGGAAGACGGTGTACTTACTGGGAAACCCAATGAATAAGGACACAGAACTCACCGAACAGCAGTACTTTATCAGCATTGACCATTCAAAAGAGCAGCTTTACGTACTGGGAACAGGCGTATTTCACTGCACTTCTGAACGAGAGTTTTGCCGATGCGAGTATTGCCTTACCAAGCACACTCAGCTTAGTTCCGAGTTCTGCGACTGGATTGGTCAGTACCTGTAATACTTCACACTACTCTTCTTTCAACTTGAACCTTGAAAATTACATAACCTCTGCTTTTCGCTTATTGGAATTGCAGCGTTTTAAAGGAATATCTCCATGAGTGATAACAGTACCTTCTCTGACAGGAAACTAGACCTTAGTTCGCTAAGGCAGTTTCGTGGGACAGGTGATTACCATCATCATGGCTTGCCTCTTGGATTGTCGATTATCTTAACCGATGGATGC
This sequence comes from Cyanobacteriota bacterium, assembly GCA_942490675.1. Lineage (GTDB taxonomy): Bacteria > Cyanobacteriota > Cyanobacteriia > Cyanobacteriales > Xenococcaceae > Waterburya. Next base: position 34,214 of record CALNYB010000041.1, read on the forward strand.
TATTTCTTGCGGGAAAAGGCTCATTGTGATTGGCTCTTTGACGCTATTGCAAGTCATCTTTTCTTTAACCCGAAGCTTAAAAAATACAGAAAGAATTTAGTGGGGCTTTTCTGGACGCTTACTGCGCTAGAAGACTCTGCTGTCAAACTTACCTGCCTGTATGACACAGATAAGGTGATTGACTCTCAAACCATCAGTGATTCCGACATTGGTGACTACGTTCTGATGACCGAACCAATCCAGATCTGGACGTTCCCAAGTGGTCGAAAAGAGGGCGGTATCGATTGGGTAGCTCTGCTTCCTTCGGAAAACTGATTCAGTGTGTGTGTTGTGCCTGTGGAATGCTACTCCACACACCAATAATCCCTGTATATCGCTCTTTCTGAGGATTACAGCGTTTTTCAAGGAACAGGTTTATGACTGAGAATCAATACTCTGTCTTAGAAGAGAGAATCACTATCAACCACCCTCCGCAGTATAGAGGTACTTTTGATTATTATCGGTATTACAACAGTCAGGAAGAGAGAACGTCGTCAATGCTTCTTACTAAAGGATGTCTCTATCTTTTAGAAAAGACGCAGTGTCATCAAGTCTTTGACGAGATGATAGGGCAGCTTTCTACTCAACCTACGCTTGTACGATATCAAGAGGAATCAAAAGTAGCGTTCTGGACGGTTGGTCTTAATAGACACCATTCAGTTGCTCTTACCTGCAAAAGTCGGGCAAAAGTGAAAATTCTATCTAAGACCCTTTCTTGTCCCGATGTTGATAACTGTATCTTTATACCAGGGCTCGATATCTGGACAGTTGCGATCTGTAGTAAGGATGACATTAGTAGTAACGATTGGCTCGCACTTCTTCCAAGGGAGTATTAGCCTTTTTTCTTTTCTTGTGGAATTCACCACTTTTTAATAAAGGAATAATGTATGACGCATGAGGATACCACTCTTCAATTTAAATGGGTAGAACCTGGGTTTTTCACCAGAGTCTATTACCTTTTTGTCCTGCCGTTTATGATTCTGGCAAGTATCAATATGCTGGTGCTGCTCTTTCTTGGAGCTGAGACCCATTATGAGATGCTTTTTCAGATTTCTACTGTTGCGGTCGCAACCAGAAAGTGGATTTACGGTGTACTGTTTTCAGTGCTTGATGCCCTCCCTGTCAGTATCCTCTTTGGATACGCTGTGGTAGGAAGTCTGCCGTTTTCTATACGGTTCTGGAGATTTCGGAACACTCCTGCGGGACGTTTTTTGAGATCCAGAAAAAAAAGCGATATATCCGACACTGACCCTGAGAAAGTTACTGTCGAATAATCGCCCAACTCTCTAAGGCTTTGGTGTTGTTTCCTTCCGCAGAAACAATTTCCAAAGTCTTTGTTATCAACACCTGCTGCTGTCGTAAAGAAGTAGCAGGCAACTGATAAGGAATACTATGCAGAATAACAACTGTGCTGTCAAGCACAATGAACTTGTACTCTGTAAGCCAGAAGAGCTCCAATACCCTGGAGGTATGGTTTCTGAAGTACAGCCCATGTACAAAAAGGCGTTACCAACAGGTGTGTTGCCACTTATTACCAGCCCTTCAGACGCAATGCTTGTGTTAAAAGAAGTCTGGAATAAGCACAGATTCGATTACTCTGAGCAGGTATATGCCCTGTATCTGAACGGATCGCATCACGCTCATGCCTGGAGTCTTATTGCTGAAGGATCGGTGAATCACTGTCAGGTGTATACCCAAAAGGTACTGACTTTGGGGCTAATTACAAATTCAATTGGTTTTGTCCTCGCCCACAACCATCCTTCAGGCTCACGGATGATTTCAGAGCCAGACAAAAGCTTTACTACAAAAATAGTACAGGCTGCCAAATTAGTTGGTCTCTCATTTCTGGATCATCTGGTATTTAGTTCTCTCGACGAAGAAGCTGTTTCAATTCGTGGAACGTTTCCTTACCTGTTTAACCATTAGGCTACTGACAGAGGTTTTTTAGCTCTCGGAATATCATCTTTGATATATCGGGAGCTTTTTTTATTCGCATTATTAATTTCACGTAAGATAATAATAAGCCCCATTTACAGTGATATCCCTATGTATCTTGGTGGAGTCGAGCAAGAAATCCTACAGAAATACAAATATGCCCTGATAGCGATTGGGGTCAATTTTAATGACTGGGAAGTCATAGAGGTCATTGAGGACTGTAGTTGTGATATGGAGACTAGGTTTCAAGCTGTAATCGGTTGGTACGTGTGGTTAGAAGAAAAACATCAACTGGGACTTGAAGAAGAATACGTTCTTCCTGACTTCACCCACATACTCGTTCGAGCCTTTCTTGAAGCCTGGAGACCAGTCGCCTGGAAAGATGAGTATCTATTAATGAGGTGCTTCCAGTCGAAATCAGCCAGAATGCGCCAGAAACTGCAAGATATTGAGTTCTTCCGCTCAGTCGCCTATGAAATCAGAGATAATTCAGCGTGTGTTCGCTTCTTTCTTGATGGGCGCATGGTCTGGAAGCTTGCTATTGAAGATGGACTCGAAATGCACCCTCAAGAATTAGCCTTCACCTTTGCTCACAAAACCAATTCTTCCCCTATTCGATACTTTCAATGATAAATGCTGCTCTTATGAGTGTTAATTACTCACGAATGCTTTTTACAGTTATATCAAGCTTAAGCTTTAACCACACACGATCGGCGGTGAGTACTGACAGATCTCTACTTTTTGCCAACGCCAAACAAGCGCGCTCGCCTAAAGAAAGCCCTAGAGACTTACAGGCAGGATAGAGACATCCTGTGAGTACCCCCTGATCTTTATCGAAAGGTATAACCTCGATGGGGAAAGCAGCTAAAGCCTCATTAATCTTTTCAGGAGGGACGGAATTACGAGCTAAGTATGTTGCCACTTCTGCCAAATTAACTGTCGAAATTAGAGCCTCATTTAAAGACCGCTCGCCTACTTCAGAACCAGGCTCTTGTCGCAAAATTGCAATCAGCACCGAACTGTCAAACACAACAGCCGACATTACGCTTCCTCACTCGATGCCAAATCTCGTTCCTCTCGTGTTCCTTCTTCCCTTCGCCACTCTAAGAAATTATCGACAGAGGATTCCCTTGACTGCAAATAAGGTTGCACCAACTGACGCGCATGAGCTAACGCTTGCTGAGGAGTGATAAGTTTTAACTCACCATTCTCCTGGCGGATCGTCAGAATATCCCCTTCCGCTATCTGAAACTGCTTGCGGATTTCAATCGGAATAGTGATACGACCTGCTTTGTGTACTTCTGCTTTATAGTCCATTTTTCAATTAATCTCCATTTTCTAATTATATACACATAAATACTGTCGTATTCAAGAAGAAAATGTAACTAACCTTAGCTTTTAGACTTATAAAAATTTATCATTTCAAACACTTATTGCCAATTGAGTTAAACTGTGGTGTGTCCTAAAGGTAAGACAAGCGCGTCGCAAAACTACTAATATTTGCACGGTTTATGGCTTAACGACGCTTGTGCGTTTCACCCGCCTCTTTTTGTTGCAAATATTAGTAGCAAAAGTTGATGATTTATGCACTATGTTTTGCAACAAATTTCGGAATGACGAGGCTCACTGCAACAGAAGCGAAGGAATAAGACTTTTAGTAATAATTACCCAAAAAGCGAATAGTGATGAGTTTCACTTAAACGGAATTGTTCGCTGTTCGATTTCAGATTTTGCTTCATTTTTATGGGAAAATAAAGATAGGTGTAACAAGATAAATATGCTTTACTAATAAATAACTATTTCATTGCTTTTATGATGGATTCAGAATTACAAACCGAGTTAATTCCTGTTGATTTGGGAGATGGAGTTATTGCCCAGGTAGAAGTCATTGGAAGTGGACGTGAGAAAGCTGGTGCTAGTACACTACCATTTAACTCTGTTGCTAGAGCCATTACCAAAATATCGCAGGCAGTTGCTTCGCCAATTCAAGCAGTGAGACCCACCAAAGCAACTGTGAAGTATGGATTAGCGATTGGAATTGAGCAAGGGAGCTTAGTAGCAACGATCGTGCGGGGAACAGGAACTGCGAATCTGGAAATTACTTTGGAATGGGATAACAAACCGAAAACAGATAAAACTGATTCATAGCGAGTCTTTATGAATTTATGCTGTCTTCATCCTCACTTTATGAACTGCTCCAGTACTGTACGGTAAAGCTAACCTCTGCCGAATCGGAAACTTCGGGGACTGGTTTTTTTGTCGCTAAAGGGAAAATAATTACCTGTGCTCATGTAGTAGAAAAATATCAAACACAGACAATTTCAGTAATATGGCAGGGGAAAGAGTGGGCGACAGCAAAAGTGGAGTCAATACTACCAGACCCTATTGATCTGGCACTTTTGCAGGTGGAATTACCAGAAGGAGAGCATCCTCCCTGTGTATTACTAGATAAGCAATTTGATCCTTTTGATTCTCTATATGTTTACGGCTACCCAGATGACTTTCCTGCTGGAGGTTCAGTAACTATTGATGTCGAGGGAACCGTAAAAGATCGGGGAGTAACTCTGATCAAAGCCAAACAAGGACAAGTTCGACCAGGACACAGTGGTTCGCCAGCATTAAATAAGAAGACAAGTAGAGTTTGTGGAATTGTCAGTGAAACGCGACATCGCTCTAGTGATCTAGGTGGGCTATTGATACCAGTTTCGATGGTATTTAGACAGTTTTCAGAACTGTGCACACAGAACCAAGAGATACATGATCAGGATCGGCGTTGGCTAGAATCTGTACTCCCAGATCGATTCGTTTCCTTTAGAAATACGCCTAGCAATCTCAAAACAGGTTCAGCTAATTTTGTAGGACGTAAAAAGCAGCTAGAAGAATTACACCAACTATTACAAACAAACAAACAATTGAGCATCTCTGGTATGGGAGGTATTGGCAAAACTGAACTAGCTCTACAATATGCTCATGCCTATCAAAACCACTACCCAGGAGGTTTATGTTGGTTTCCTGTTAAAAGTGAGAACTTAGTTTCGCAAATTATTGGATTTGCTCGCACATATCTTGATATATCTGTTCCAGATGAACTAGAAACGGATTTAGATAAGGTAAATTATTGTTGGCATAATTGGAGCGTTGAAGTATCCTTGATAATTTTGGATGACTTAATAAATTACGGGAATTTCTATCGCGAGCAAATTAAACCTTACTTACCCCCTGCTACGAGCAAAATAAAAGTATTGATGACTAGCAGGGAGAAACCAGTAAATATTCCCCGTATAGATCTAGATGTTCTCTCAGAAGATTCAGCAATAGAATTACTAACATCCTTCATAGGTGATGCCAGAGTAGAAGCCGAATTAAAGATAGCCAAAGATTTATGTAAATGGTTAGGGTATTTGCCCTTGGGATTAGAATTAGTCGGCTCTTATATGGCTTTAGATGAAATCCTAAAAGTTGAGAAAACTCTAAAACGCTTAGAAAAAAGAAAACTCGAAGCTCCAATAATTTCTAGTTTAGAACAAGCAGACGTGAACGCTCAAATAGGAGTAGCAAAGGCATTCGATTTATCTTGGTCGGTACTAACTCCTGAAGCTCAGAAACTAGGTTGTTATTTAGGTCTATTCACTTCAGAACCATTCAAATGGTCTTGGGTAGAATCAGTATGGATCACACCATCGGATGAAGAAGAGAGAGAAGAACAAATTGAGGACTTAGAGAGATTGAGAAATCTTCAATTAACTAAAAGAAGTCTACTAACCTCAGTTAAAGATAGTCATGAATCGACTGAGTATAACTATCTACTACACTCTCTAATTGCGGAATACTTCCAATCCAAGCTAAAAGAACAAGAACAAGTAATAGAACTAAAACATAAATTCTGTGGAATGATGATCCAGATTGCCCAATCTATTTCTCAAAACCCTAACATATATGAGCTTAAAGAAGTTGCAACTGCCATTCCTCATCTTAGCTCAGTAGCAACAGATTTGATTGAATACGTCGATAGTAAAAATATAGTTGATTTATATAGAGGCTTAAGCAGATTTTATGTTGGTCAGGGAACTTATTATCAAGGTGAAAGGTGGGCTATGCAGGGTCTGACTTTATGCATAGAAGAGTTTGGAGAGAAAAATCTAGATGTAGCAAGCAGTCGCAACGATTTAGCATTTGTATATTATTTACAAGGGAAATATTTTAAGGCTGAAAATCTCTTTCTAAAAGCACTAGAGTTTAGAGAAGATAAACTAGGAGAACAAGATCTTGCTGTGGCAATTACCCGTAATGACTTGGCTTTGAATTACATTGCACAAAAAAAATATAACGATGCCGAACCTTTACTTAAACAAGCTTTAGATATACATATAGGAAAATTAGGAAATAATCATCAGGATGTAGCAACTATCAAAAATAATCTAGCAGAACTTTACTTACACCAAGGAAAACCTTATGATGCCGAGCCTCTCCTAAAAGAAGCTCTAGATGTTTTTAGAGAAGAAGGAGAAAAAAATGACCATCATCCCCATGTTTCTCTGTGTCTCAACAACCTGGGAGGAGCTTGTAGCGATCAAAGAAAATACTCTGATGCGGAATCTTATTACCTTGAGGCTTTAAATCTCAGAAGAGACAAGTTGGGAATTGAACATCCCTACGTTGCTCTGACACTCAATAAGTTAGGAAACCTTTACTTATTACAGAGAAGATATGAAGATGCCGAGCATCATTTCCAACAAGCTCTAGAGATATGTCAAAAACGGTTAGACGAACAACATCCATACCTAAATACTAGCCTTAATAACCTGGCAAAACTATGTTGCAATCGAAAAAGATATTCTGATGCCAAATCTTACTATCTTCGAGCTTTAGCAATTTCAGAAAAAAAATGGGGAAAGAATCACTCAAAAACCAACATAATTCGAGATAGTTTGAATTTTGTTATTGATATGGAACAGAAATACTAATATTTTTTCAAATTAAATAGCTTATCTGTTTTTTTGTCACCCCTGATAAATACTTCTATTACTTGTCTATCATTACAAGGCTGTAAATATTTCGTAATTGCTATTATTTATTGTTCAACAAAACGTCCGTATGATTGAACTTTGTACTTACTTGAGTAGTACAATTACCGCGACCCTATTTTCTTTCTCAAAATCCAGTCAGATTGCTCCCTTCTCAAAAATTCCCAATTTTACATATTGTTTAGTATTGCCGTTTAAATAAACACTGTTTAATATATTTCTAATTAATGAGTTTATTAAACAGTGAGCAATGTAATGCTATTAGGTTACGCTCGTGTGAGTACCAAAGATCAGAAACTGACCCTCCAAAGAGACGCGCTCCGTTCGCATGGATGCGATAAAATTTACACCGATAAAGTGAGTGGGGCAAAGTCAGAGCGACCTGGATTAGATCGTCTGCTCAAGAATGCTCGTGAAGGAGATACGATTGTCGTGTGGAAGTTAGACCGACTGGGGCGATCGCTTAAGCATTTGGTCGAACTCGCAGAAGAATTAAGCCAGCGTGGAATTGGCTTAAAGAGCCTAAACGATCCGATTGATACCACTACCGCACAGGGGAAGCTGGTGTTTAATATTTTTGCAGCTCTCGCAGAATTTGAGCGAGGAATTATCAGCGAGCGTACCAATGCAGGGTTATCTGCTGCCAGAGCCAGAGGAAGAATGGGCGGACGAAGACCAGGGCTGTCTGAGGATGCCCAGAGAAAGGCGAGAGTTGCTGGAAGTCTTTATAAAGAAGGAATGCCCGTGAATAAAATTGCTGAGGATTTGAATATCTCCAAAGCCACGCTCTATAAGTATCTGCGGTTTAGAAAGGTTGAGATTGGCAAATATGAAAAGCAGTCATTGTAATTGTGCAACAAGCTGCTGCACAATTACAAAACTAATGAAAAGTGTAATAAATTTAGGGCTATAGAAAAATACTCAATTGTCCAGCAGGCTGTTGGACAATTGTATTTTGCCCCCGTTTTTCTTTTCATAACAGCTTGATTCGGATAAGCATTTCTTTATTTTCCCTTTCACCGTGACAATCTCCAAAATATCAGGTAGGCTTTTAATCGCTCTAAATTATTTACCGTTTTGGTAAACAAAAATGATATAATAGGTATGGAAATTACTTTCAAGGACAAAAAACTGAGGAAGTTATGTCAAGAGCAAAGGGAGGCTCAGAGGAGGCTGGGTGAAAAATGTGCTCGTAAACTGAGAACAAGATTAGCTGACCTCATGGCAGCCGAAACCGTCACTGAGTTAATTTCGGGACGACCGCACCCCCTCAAAGGAGATCGCGCTGGAGAGTTTGCCCTCGATCTAGACGGTGGTAAGCGACTGGTATTTGAGTCTGCCAACGAGTCTGTTCCTTTAAAAGAGGACGACAGCACTGACTGGTCGAAAGTGACTTCCATACGCATTGTATTTATTGGAGATTATCATGGCTGAAGTAACGACATTACCATTTACATCTGATTGGGTTTCTCCTCCTGGTGATACGATTGCTGACATCCTGGAAGAGAAAGACTGGACACAGGTAGAGTTTGCAGAGCGACTACAGAACACTACCAAGTTCGTTAGCCAGTTAATCAATGGCAAAGCTCCCATCACTGAAGATACAGCAGTTCGGTTAGCGAGAGTGTTGGGCAGTACCGAAAAGTTTTGGTTAAACCGAGAGGCTGACTATCGCGCCCAGCTTGCCCAAATTGAAGAAAAGACTCGTCTGGAATCCTGGGTTGACTGGCTGGAGCAGTTGCCAGTCAAGGAATTGATGAATCAAGGGCAGATTACCAAACGTCGTCTGGATTCTAAGAACAAGCCCTCTGTGGTCAAAGATATGTTGTCGTTCTTTGGTGTTTCATCTCCTGAAGGGTGGAGTACGTTTTATGTCGGCAAAGAAGTGGCATATCGTCGAACCAAAGAAGAACAAAGCGACCTTGGGGCAATCACTTCCTGGCTACGAATCGGTGAGCTTGAAGCCGAAAAACGAGACTGCCCTCACTATCACAAAGGTACATTTCAAAAAGCAGTAAAAGAAATGCGTCGTTTCACCGTATTACCACCAGCAGAGTTTTTACCAAAAATACAACAACTGTGCCTAGAATCGGGTGTTGTGTTTGTCTTAGTGCCTTCGATTCCTAGAGCTCACGTAAGCGGAGTGGCTCGCTGGCTCAATCCTCACAAAGCTTTGATTCAGCTCTCTCTGTACGGCAAGAGTAATGACCGATTTTGGTTCACCTTCTTTCATGAAGTGGCGCATATATTGCTGCACGGAAAGGATGCTATCTTCCTTGACGAATGGAGCAAAGGGGTGGATGTACCATCCTTACAGGAAGAAGAAGCAAACCAGTGGGCGAAAGCGTTTCTTATTCCCCCAAAATACAATTCAGAATTAGCACCGTTGCGATCGAAGGAAAAGGTGAAAGTCTTTGCAGATCGGTTAGGAATACATCCTGGTATTGTGGTGGGGAGGCTTCAACACGATGAAATTATCGACCATACCTGGATGAACGAGCTAAAGGAAACTGTCGAGCCTGCGGGTTAAAGAATATGTTTCTCTATGAAACGCAAAGTATAGTAGCTTTTCTGTAAACCCAAAGGATAAAATAGCGCAACGGGTATTTTCCCTTACACATAATTAGGAGTTTATTGAATGATCACAGGTGAGATTAAATCCAAGGTGGATAAGCTTTGGACGACTTTTTGGAATAACGGCATCAGTAACCCCCTCTCTGTGATTGAACAAATATCCTATTTACTGTTTATTAAAAGGCTCGACGATCTGGAGCTAGCCAAGGAACGAAAAGCCCAGCGATTGGGAAAGCCAGTGAAAAATCCAATCTTCTCAGCCGAGCAACAAAGATCGCGCTGGTCGCATTTTAAGAACCTCACCGATGCCGAGGAAATGCTTAAGATTGTCCGCGATGAGGCTTTCCCGTTTATTAAAAACCTTGGTGGTACGGCAGTAGAAACCGCTTACGCCCGACACATGAAGGATGCGGTGTTCTTGATTGGCAATCCTGCCCTGTTAACTAATGTGGTCACGCAGATCGAGCAGATTCCGATGGAAGATCGAGATACCAAAGGCGACCTTTATGAGTATATGCTTTCCAAGCTCACCACCGCAGGAACTAACGGACAGTTTAGAACCCCCCGTCATATTATTAAGATGATCGTAGACTTGATGAACCCAGGATCGAGGGAAATTATCTGTGACCCTGCCTGTGGTACGGGTGGTTTTTTGGTTGCTGCTGCTGAGTATTTACGAGACTTGAAAGATTCCGACGGTAATCTGGTTTTAAATGCTCCAGGCAACCGCGAACATTTTAATAGCGATATGTTTCACGGCTTTGATTTTGACGGCACGATGCTGCGAATTGGTAGTATGAACCTGATGCTACACGGTATTGAAGATCCTAAAATTGAGGCGCGGGATTCCTTATCAGAGGATTATTCGGGTATCTCTGAAGCCTTTACGATGATTCTGGCTAACCCACCGTTTAAGGGTTCGGTTGAAAAATCGACGATCGCCAAGGACTTAACCAAAGTCATCTCTACTACTAAAACCGAACTATTATTTTTACCGCTATTCCTGCGACTGCTGAAAATTGGTGGTCGGGCAGCCATCATTGTTCCTGATGGAGTGCTGTTTGGTTCTTCCAACGCACATAAATCAATCCGTAAAACCTTGATTGAGAATCATAAACTTGATGGAGTCGTTTCTATGCCGTCGGGGGTATTTAAACCCTATGCAGGGGTTTCTACGGCAGTTATTATCTTTACCAAGGTAGGAGTAGAAAAAGACGGTACGGATTATGTCTGGTTTTATGACATGAAGGCTGATGGTTTATCCCTCGATGATAAACGGCAGCCAATTGAAGAAAATGATATTCCCGATCTAGCAGAGAAATGGCATAACCGCGACCCTAAGAAGAAGTCAGACCGTAAATCCAAGGCGTTTTTTGTTCCCAAGAAAGAGATTAAGGAGAACGGCTACGACCTCTCGATTAACCGTTACAAAGAGATTGAGTATGAGGAAGTGGAGTACGAACCACCCAAAGTGATTTTAGGTAAATTGCGATCGCTGGAAGATGAAATTAGAGCCGATCTTGATGCTTTGGAGGGGATGTTGAGATGAGTTACGAGTATGTCAAAGTGGGAGAATGTTGTCACTTCGTTAGTAGAGGAAAAACACCTAAGTATGATGAATTAGGTAACGGCAAGGTCGTAAAATCTGCTCATGTCCAAGTAGATAATATTCGTTGGGAAAAATGTCCAACAGTTAGTGATGCTTTTGTAGCGAAACACAAAGACAAATTTGCCTTACGAAAAGGTGATGTATTGCTAAACGGAACAGGTACTGGAACTCTTGGGAGACCAGGATACGTTAAGAAAGAGCCTGATGGATTATTTATTTTAGACTCTCACGTAAATTTATTTAGGACTCAGGAATCAAAGCTTTTTTACAAATACCTTTTTTATTGGCTACTAACTCCTTACTGTCAAAGAGCTATTGAACTGAGCTATACAGGCTCAACAAACCAAATAGAACTTTCGGCAACAAGAGCAGGTAATTTACTTATTCCCCTCCCTCCTATTAAAGAACAAAAGCGCATAGCTGCGATTCTGGATAAAGCTGATGCTATCCGTCGGAAGCGAAAAGAGGCGATCGCCCTAACTGAAGAACTCTTGCGATCGACCTTCCTCGATATGTTCGGCGACCCTGTTACTAATCCAAAAGGGTGGAAAGTGGTCAAACTAGAAAAAATACTTGGCGAACCTTTTCAAAACGGGGCATATTATCCAAAAGACAAATACAGTAATAGTAACGACAGCATTGAAATGGTTCATATGTCTGATGCTTTTTATGGCGTTGCTCAACCTGGCGATCTTAAGCGAGTTTTAGCATCTAAAAAAGAGATAGAACAGTATGGACTCACCGAGGGAGATGTTCTGATAAACCGACGTTCCTTAAATTATGAAGGCTCTGCAAAACCTTGCTTAATCCCCGATTTAAAAGAACCATTAATCTTCGAGTCAAGTTTAATACGAGTAAGAGTCAACCAAGATATTATAGATCCTATTTTCTTTTATTCCTATATGCTGCAACCAAGAGCTAGAGCAGCTTTTGTTTTTCCGTATGTGACTAAATCAACTATTTCAGGAATTAACCAAACAGGACTGAAGCAAGTAAAAATATTAGTCCCACCTATCAAATTACAGCTTAAATATAAGCAATTCTATAAACAAGTAACTTGTACCAAAAAAGATCATGAAAATAGCTTGAAGGATAAGAATAATCTTTTCAACTCTTTGCTGCAAAAAGCCTTTCGTGGGGAACTCTAATGTAAGAGCAATAGGAGCGAATACATGGTATCGAATTTTGATTTTCTTAAAATACAGTTCCCCGAACTTTATTCCCATGCCACCCATACCGAAAGCATGGGAATTGCAGCTCCTCGTGCCAGTTGCTTCTATGCTCGCTTTACATTAGAACAGGCGGTTCTTTGGCTCTACGACAACGATGCCTACTTACAACCTCCCTACGATAATAATCTCGGTGCGTTAATCCACGAACAAACTTTTAAAGACAATCTCAAACCTGGACTTTTCCCCAAAGTACGGGCAATTCACAAAGTCGGTAATCTAGCAGCCCACAGTTCCAGTCAGATTACCACTAGGGACTCCCTCCGCATCGTTGAGGATTTATTTCATTTTCTTTTCTGGCTCTGTCGCTACTATTCACCTAACGGCAAAAATTTACCTGTCATTTCCTTTAACCGCAACGATATCCCCCACCCCGAAACCCAGAAAGATATGTCCAGAGAACAGTTGGCAGAGTTAGAAGCCAAGCTGTCTCAAGCCGACGAGATGAAGCAAATTGCCGAGAAACGGCAGCAGCAGACGGAGAACGAACTCAATGCTCTCAAAGAAGAAATAGCAGCCTTAAAACAGCAAAATGAGGCGGTAGCAGATACCCACGATTACCACGAAGCCGATACCCGACGTTACTTACTTGATATTCTGATCCAAGAAGCTGGTTGGAATCTCAACCATCCCGACGCAACAGAGTACGAAGTTGAAGGGATGCCCAACAATGCGGGTAAGGGTTATGTTGATTATGCCCTTTGGGGGGATGACGGTAAACCGCTAGGAATCATCGAAGCCAAACGTACCAGCAGTAATCCTACCAAGGGCAAGCAGCAAGCCAAACTTTATGCCGACTGTTTAGAACAGAAATTCGGGCAGCGACCAGTTATTTTTTACTCTAACGGTTACAATCACTGGATTTGGGATGATGTCACCTACCCACCAAGAGAAATTCACGGCTTTCTTCAGAAAGAAGAGCTAGAAAGAATTATTTTCCGCCGTAGCAACCGTAAAAGCCTGGATTTGGTAATTCCCAAACCAGAGATAGCAGGACGGACGTACCAGTTAGAAGCACTCAAACGCATTACCGAAAGTTTTGACCGCCAAAATGCCCGTAAATCCTTACTGGTGATGGCAACAGGGACGGGTAAGACCAGAACTGCGATCGCCCTGGTCGATCTCCTGATGCGGACTAATTGGGTCAAACGCACATTATTTCTGGCAGATCGTAACGCCCTACTAACTCAAGCTTTCCGCAATTTCAAAACCCATCTGCCCACCGTCACCCCCGTCAATTTAATCGAAGATAAGAAAGCGAAAGATAAAAATGCTGGGAGTGCTAATGTGGTGCTGTCCACCTACCCCACCATGTTTAACCGTATCAATAACCAAGAGGGTGCGGAATTTTACCTCAGTCCTGGTTATTTCGATCTAGTTATCGTCGATGAGGCACACAGGGGCATTTATAAAAAGTATCAGGCACTATTCGAGTATTTTGATAGTCTGCTGGTGGGCTTAACTGCTACGCCCAGATCGGAAGTTCACCGCGACACCTATAGAATCTTTGACTTAGAAGCAGGTGTCCCCACCTTCGCCTATGAACTCGATGATGCGATTAAAGATGGTTATTTAGTCCCCTCCCAAGGTATTACCGTACCGTTTAAGTTTCTCCGCCAGGGAGTGAAATACAGTCAGCTATCGGAAGAGGAAAAAGAAGAGTACGAGGAAAAGTTTCGAGATAAAGAAACGGGAGAACTTCCCGATGAAGTCAATGCAGCAGCGATTAACAAGTGGTTGTTTAACCAGGATACCGTTGACCAAGCCTTGCGGTTACTAATGGAAAAGGGATTAAAAGTGGAAGGTGGTGACAGATTAGGTAAAACTATCATCTTTGCTCGCAATCATGCACATGCCGAGTTTATCGTAGAACGCTTCGATGTTAATTACCCCAACCTCAAAGGTTCTTTTGCTCGCGTTATCGACAGTCATGATAACTATTCCCAAAGTTTACTGGATGAATTTTCAGAAAGCCAGAAAGAGCCAACTATTGCCGTATCGGTGGATATGTTGGATACGGGAGTAGATATTCCCGAAGTAGTCAATCTTGTGTTCTTCAAGCCCGTATATTCAAGAGTTAAGTTTAACCAAATGATCGGCAGAGGAACTCGGTTATGTCCCGATCTGTTTGGCATCGGGCAGGATAAGGAAAAATTCTTTATCTTCGACCTCTGTAGTAACTTCGATTATTTCAACCAGGAAATTAACGAGAAAGACCCTAAACCCGCCGAAAGTCTTAGTGCCAAGCTCGTAAAAGCCCGCCTTAGATTGACTCAGACCATCTCTGATCGGGAAGAATCACAAGTAGATAACCAGCAATTGAGAACATCTTTACTAGATGACCTGCATCAGCATGTCGCAACGATGGAGAAAAAGAACTTCTTGGTACGCCGACATCTCAAGCAGGTAGAAGAATTTTCCGAACGAGAACGCTGGAATCAATTGAGCGAATCCGATACCGAGCAGATCGCCGACTCGCTAGCACATTTACCCAACGGACTACCTAAAGAGGATGAACTAGCCAAACGTTTCGATTTACTCTGCCTCAAGCTACAGCTATCAATCCTCAAGGGAACAAAGGATTTTGTCAGCTTACGGGACAAGCTGCGGGACTTACTCAGGGCAAACGCATCTAAATTCTGTAAGCCTTACGTAGCAAGAGTTTTAAATTTTAGTAACAAAACTAAATAATAGCTAAAACCTTTATGGCGTAAGCATTGTAAAAATAAGGTGCGTTTGCCCTGGGGACTTACTCGACCGTTTAGAGGAAAAACAAACAATCCCGATGGTTAAAGAGCAGCTTCCGTTGATTGAAGCAGTACAAGACGAAGAGTGGTGGTCAGATGTCACCCCAATGATGGTTGAGTCAGTCAGGCTCAAAATACGTGACCTGGTTAAATTTATTGACCGTAACCAACAAACCATAGTCTTCACCGATTTCAAAGATGAATTGGGAAATGTAGAATTAGTTGACGTTCCTGTGCAGCAAACGGGTTTTAGCCCCTACCAGTACAAAAAAAAGGTTGAAAGCTTTATTCGGGAGAACGAGAATCACATTGCGATTTACAAGCTCAAGCAGAATATCCCTCTAATGGATGTGGATTTGGAGCAGCTAGAGGTTATGTTATTTTCCTCCGAAGAGGTAGAGAGTCGCGATCGTTTTGAACAGGTTTATGGTAAGGATTTGAGCCTAAAACTGTTTATCCGCCAGATAGTGGGGTTAGATCGCAATGCTGCCAAGGCTGCTTTTGCCAAATATCTGAAAGCTGGTAATTTTAGTGCGAATCAAATTCGCTTTGTTGAGAATATTATTGATTACCTGACCCAAAATGGCGTGATGAATCCAGGGTTGCTCTACGAGTCACCCTTTACTGATGCTCACAGTAGTGGATTGGATGGGATATTTAACGATGATGAAGCCGATGAAATTGTGGCTCTAGTGCGATCGTTTAATGATACGGTTGATAGCTCTTCTAGAGGCGTAGCTTGAACTCTTTTTGCTACTTAAATCTTGTTATTGGGAATGATTTAAGTATGAGTCTTACAGACGTAAGAGAAAGGTATTTATTTAGGCAAAGATATGCGAATAGAATCCATAAAGCTTACAAATTTTCGTTCAATAAAGAACTGCAACGTAAGGATTTCAGACATTACTGCTTTAGTTGGAGAGAATAACTCTGGAAAATCAGCTTTGCTGCGTGCCCTAAACTCTTTCTTTAATTATGCTGAAGAAGAAACAGACTTTATCAAAAGTTATCATCAGTACACCCCAAAATCACTTCCAGCAGTAGAGATAGTTTTTGACAAAGCTCCTAGTAATAGTGAGCTTAATGAGTATGTTCGAGGCGATAAGCTTACTCTCAGAATGCGTTACAACCCTAAAACTCGAAAAAGTATTTTCTCATATAAAGAAGATAGCCTAAAATATAATCCAATAAATGAAGGGATGATTTTAGAACTGAAGCGTCACATTAATTATGTATTCATTCCACCTTCGCGGGATTTATCCAGAATTCAGCTATTAGAGCGAAATGTACTTAAAGAGCTTATAGAGACATACCTAGCTCGCGCCACTACGTTCCGTGATACGATTACACCAAAATTCAGAGATGCAGCTAATAATCTTGAAAACAATGCGTTAAAAAAGATAGCCAGAGATATCAGTAGCTTTTACATATTACGTCATAAATTTAACTATCAAATAAAATTTAACGAGGATCTTAATTATAAAGACTTTTTAAGAGAGATAAATTTTCTCATCAATGAGGGTGGGAGTAGCCATCAATTACACAATTGCGGAACAGGCATTCAGAGTCTTACAATTATTGCGTTATATCGACTACTTTCTAGTTTGCAACATAAAAATATTATTCTTGGGATTGAAGAGCCTGAAACAAATCTCCATCCCCAAGCTCAAAGAGAGTTAATATATTCTCTAAAAGATTCAATTGGTCAGGGAAACTTATCTCAGGCTATTGTAACTACTCATGCGCCTGTAATCATAGATCAGATCGATCATACTCAAGTGGTCTTATTTAGGAAGGTTGATGATGCTAAACGGGTATTTAGAACAGAGGTGACATCAATTCCCAATAGTTTCTTAAACTCATATGACTTAGATGAGTTGAAATATAATCAGTTTTACAGCTACAGGAACAGTGATTTCTTCTACGCAAAGTTTGTCATTATTGTTGAAAGTAAAGTTGATGCTGAGGTAGTCAAATATCTTTTAAAGAGAGATGATATTAATTTGGAGGTTTATGGCGTTTCGATCGTTAACCTAGATGGTGTACGCAATCTGAAATATCCTCTCTTTTTGATTCAAATCTTAAAAATACCCTATCTAGTTATTGTGGATAAAGACTTATTTCTGCCCTACTTAAACGATGAGCTTAAACAAAGTAGGGATAGTCAAGGTTTACCAAAATATAGATATGAATTTAAAGATAATTCATTGATCCAAGAGCTTGTTCCAAATACAAAGAATAGAACTCAACTTTTGAAACTCTTCAGAACAAATCATAGCAAAGCACTTAATTTACTTGAAAACTACAATATAGTGTGTATGAAACACTCGCTAGAAATAGATTTAATAGGTTCATGCATAGCAGAAGAAGAGTTTTATAACCATCTATCAGTTCCCGAAAAACAAAGAAACAAAACAGAATTGTTGGTTAATAGGTATAAACAAATTAAGCGTCTCGACAATATTATCCCTATCCTAAGTAGAATGGAAAATAAAAATTTACCTCATTCCTATAAGAGAATAAAGAAAATTGTCAGTACCTTTATCAAAAAGATGTAGCCTTTTCATAACTAAAATGAAGAGGAATAAGTCTGTACCTAATTTCTGAAAAATTCCATGGCTTAGTGACTATCATTTTGCAAAACCTTTTTTTATTTTCTTAAATTTTCCTTTGCGATTTACTATGCGTTCAAATGCAGCGAGGTTTTTCTGATATTCAATTTCTTTGGTTATCTGAGCAATATCTTGAGCGGTTACAGGGTCTTTAGAACAGGGAAATCGAACCCTAAAACCTTGAGCCATTTGATGGACAATTACATTGGGTGGATTACCTTCTAGCATTTCACCAGCAAATCGTTTTCTGACATACACCTCTTGGTCAGGGTTTTGAATAAAATATTCCCGATCCGCTTTCATATACTCGCTATCATCGTCTTTCTGTAGATTATATAGTTCTGGTCGATCCATAATATTTTCTCGATCGTGGATACAACTTTATTCTACAAACGCGGTGCTGAATTACGTTACCCAAACAGTACTGCCTCAGAAGAACGTGTATGATAAGTGCTGCTTATGGCGATTTTTGGTCGTCCGTCGGAATTTCAGGGTATAAGCGGGGCTTATCATTTGTTTGATCTATTTCACTGCTATTTTTGGTATTTTCTGTGGAAATGTCCTGTGTAAATATTTCTTCGTTAATCCGAACTGGAATTAAATGCTCGATTAAAACCGCTATTCCGTTGCACCAAGAATGAGCATTTTGAATTGGTTTTATATATACCAGCATTTGAGTAGGGTTTTCTCTAAAATAACTTGAATGCGGATATTCTTGATAAGTTTCTACTACAGATTTTGGTAAAATGTTTTTAAATACAGGTTCTTTTTGATTTTCAATTTCCACCAATCCGCCTGCCCCTCTGCCGTTAAACCCAAGGTACAAAAGCTCTAATCCTGGTGTATTCATCAAGGCATCACAATACCCTCGTTGCAGCACCTGAAAGATTAACTCCGCTACGCGCACGCGGACATGCACGCGCATAAAACCCTTCATAAAGGGCAAGGTGTAGCCCCGATTGCTCAAACAGTTACCAGTATTGGTTTCTGGCGATTCTACATTTGGCTGATTTTGCCGTACTTCAGAACAAGGTGTAGCCCCGTTGCTCTGAGCCTTTTCAAAAAGGGTTTCTGGCTGTAGTTTTTGTTGTAGTGAGATTGGCTGTTGAACTTCTTGTGGTTTATCAGGTGTTTTTGTTACTACAGGCTCGGATGTCACCGACTCACAACTAGGTATGTCTACGTTGTCTTCTGGGTCGTTATGTTCTGTCTCTGCTGGTGTTTCTACCTCAGCATCGATTATCTCGAATCTGCCCTGTTTGTATTTAGGATGCCAAAGGATCAGATTGTCTTTCTTACGAAGAGTTTTGTCGCTCACCCCGATGCCAAATAACTGCTTTGAGGTAACACGAATAAGCTCCATCAGCTTTTTAATGTTACCAGGAAGTGCTTGTAAGGTTTTGCACAGGTGTACTACTGTCTCAGCAATTCTGTTGGATGTTTTTTCACTTTTTACCTGATTTTGATTGGGCTTGCGCGAACGCTTTTCTAACCGCTCGACCATTTCTGCATAGGTAAAGCTTCTTCTGGGGCGTGAGGGGTAGGCACTCCAGTATTTTTCAGCAGATCGGGCGACATCCTGGCAACGCTTTCTGATTTCGTGCCTGTGCCGACAGTGGGGATAGTAACCAGGCGCAGCAGTGGCGGTATCCTGAATAAACTGAGCTAGCTCTTCACCTTCTAGACCGTGCGCTTTTACCCCCACGTTGGCAATGGTCAGCAGCAGATCGTTAGTCTGGTGATTATCAGTCCATCCTTCGGAGATATACCGCAGGCTGTTATTAAGCCAGTCCTGGTAATCAGACCCCTGACCTTTTTTGGAGTAGGTTCTGTATTTCTGCTTGAACCATTTTTCAGCATCTTCAAAAGTGCTGGTTAAAAGCTCGACATCGTTATTTTGAGCCGACGTTTCTGCTGCATGAAGAAAATGCTCTACATTATTACTATAGGGAACAAAATCTTTATCGAGAAGGTACGAGCCTTTTTGTAACGGCAGTCTGTGTCCATTGTAATAGCTAAATTCTCGCTTTTTCCCCTTCTGGTGTTTCTTAAATTGTTTGGTGTTGGGAAAAAGCTCAAGCTGCCCTGGCTTAATCTCAAACCCTTCCTGCTCAAGTGCCCATCTCATGGCACAGGCAAGCTTAAACGTCGGAACTTTCTCCTTAAAGAAGTAGCACAGATGCAGCCCTTCGCTTTCACTCGAACGCACGGTGACATCCTCTATGAGCCCGATATCCTCTAATGCCCATTTGATCCTACGATACGCTTCCTCACTGGTATAGGGATGAATCGAACTCCACCTGTCTAAATCCACCAGGGCGTGCTTGGTGTACTGACCGAAACGGACACCGATAATTGATAACAGGTCAGTATACTTGTACCAAAGCTTTTCCTTGGTTAAGAAATATTTCTTTATAGTTTTCCACTCAGCATCAGGGGATTCTTTCACAATGAAATCCCACGCATGATCGAACCAGTCGTAAAACTGCGCTCTTATGGTGTATTCTTCTGGGGTAGGTTGGCGATTATCTGGATTTTCGGGGAAACGAGGTGAAAATGACACGATTATGGTTCATGAATAAGTTTTACGATTTGAAGCGATTCAATCGTAAAGACCATTAACCGTGCTAACCTGAACTATAATTAAATCAAGCCAGCACATTGTTGGTCGATATTTTTGTCGGCTAGTTATGTTTTACGGCAGTGTTCATTAATACGTGAACGAAGTAAGGAGTCAGATTAGACCTTCTAACCGAACTTGCTAGGTGGTACTAACAAGAATTCGGGGTCTAAAATGGCAAATCTTACGCAGAAGCAGAAATTAGGCAACGGTGAAAAATGATGCTAACTCTGCGCTTTTCTAAAACAAATGAAAACGTTAATTTCGCGATTTCTGGAGCTTCTACCTTCCAGTAGTCGCGATTTTGCGTTGAATGTTTTAGAGCGGTCGTTTCCTTTAATATAGGGGCGATCGCTTCTTCATAACTCTCCAAGTAAAATCGCTTCATCCGAATTATCCACTATTGGGCTACACAAAATCGAGCAGATTAAGCCAAGCTTAAAAAGAATTATTATTCTGGGGTTGAGATTGAGGTGGGATAGGAGTGTGAACATAGCCCGATTTTTTCACAGGCGACAACATCGAAAGTGACGAAACCGCTCCCCTCACCTGCTCTGGGCTCACCTCTAGATATTTCTGAAGCTCCTGTAAACTCTTATGACCGCTTATCTCTTGTATAATCCGTAACGGAATTCCTTCGTTGCTCATCAAGGTGAGTGCAGTTCTTCTAAAACTGTGGGTGGACACTCCTTGTACTCCAACCTTGTGACAGGCTCGCTGTAAAATCCTGCTTGCCGATCCTGGATGCAGGTGTCCTGTATGACCCAATCCTGGGAAGTAAAACCAGGTGCGGGGGGATGGGTAGTAGTGAAGCAGCATATTCCGCAAATCTTCAATCACGGGAATACAGCGAGTCGCTAATTTGCCTTTGGTATTGCCTTTACGAAAGATAATTTCAGGTCTGACGATTCCCTGACGGTAGTAGACATCGGTAGTTCTAAGGGTGACGCATTCGTTAATCCGACAGGCAGTGTAGAGGCAGAGGGCAAAGATAGCTCTGTCGCGATCGCTCTTTAGTCCCTCATAGAATACGAGGTTAATTTCATCGGTGGTTAATACTTTCGCCTTACCATGCCTGTCTACCTTCATGCACCGTTACTGCCAGTCTACTCAACCTTTTATCCTATATGAAGAAGGAGAGTATTACTTTTAAATTTCATGCGTAATGACTGAACACATAAAACGGTGTTGCCTGTTGTGGTACGTGCGCGGGCTCGCACATTGACAGATCAAGTATCATAATCCCAAGCGCACGCACCATCCGCTTACGCCAACAGGCTTGTAAAAATTTTTTCTCTATGAGACTACCTAGAAGTCATTCATTATGATGCGTATGAACTCCTATACCTCAGATCGATGGAAATCTTCACTCTGGCGCAGGGACACCAGATACTACACAATTGAGCTTCGTCAAAATCTTTTTGGTGAATGGATAGTAGTGCGTTCGTGGGGAGACCTTGGTTCAAAGCGGGGAAGGCAACTGGAACAGGTTTGTGACAATATCAAATCGGCTGAGTTAGTATTTAAAAAGGCAGAAAAACGCCGTATAACTCGCAAGTATCAGTTAGTAATAAAGGATTTATCGTCCGAGATAAATTAGTATTATCCTGAATATTTTCATAAATTTATATCAATATTTATGCTATAATTAAAGATAGAAAAGAAGCCCTCTACACCCCTTCTTAAATCATGTCTTTATACTACAGAATCAAAATAGATCGCTGGTCAGATTTTAAATACGTTGTTGCCACAGTGAAGGAAATCGCTGAAGAGGTAAGACGCGAATATCGCAGAAAGCAAAAAACCCTCGTTTCAATTATTGCGGTACGTCCGATTAAGACAATTATCTCCCCCTTATCCCTGCTCATGAATCACCGCTATAGCGATGAGGCAGCCTTTAACTTACTTTCAAGTGCCGTCAGAAAACTACATTGTCTTGCATTGGAAATAGAGTCTAATTATGAAACAAGATTTGTTAAAAAGTTACGTTCTTTAGCATCAACACTTGTAAGTTTTCTCTCTGAGTATGAGGGAGTTCAACTGGAATTGTTCGATCCTAATTCGTACCATACACCGACTGCTTCTCGTCCCGTATTAGCTTGTTTCAAAGAATGGTTAAATCGTTTTGATTGGCAAGGATTCAATCGAAAAGTATCGGCATGGAAAGCGCGGTTTACTCCTCTCACTCTGCACCAACTAAGCATTCAAGGCTTGGTAATACCCCCTGCCCCGTCAGCCTAACGACAAAAGCAAGTCGGTAAGCTGTCGTTTTGATACCACCAGTACCTTTTGTGGATTTTTGGTGTCTGTCTGGTACTCAATCCACCCTTCGGTAAAGCAGATAATTGGACTTACCCAGCGCAGATTCTCTCGGTTTCTCAAGGTGACTGCCTGCCTGAGTACCCCCTTCAAAAGGTCTTTTTTAAAACAGGACACCTCTCCATTCCACACTCTGTATATTCCATCCTCGGTTACAAGCTTTGTTCCCTTATGAGATTTCACATCGATAATATAGGTCTTTCCCGCAGGAGAAAGGGCTACGACATCGATATCCCATCTTTCAGCGAGCTTATAGTTGTACTGAAAATTCCAGCCTAATGGTACAAGTACTAATTCAAGCAGAATAAAGATTTTTTCTTCTGCCGTTGCTCCCTGATGGGCGTTCTGTGCAGCCTGTGATTCTTTTCGCCTCGATGCGATCGCCCCAAGAAACAGGACAAACGGCAGTATCTTCATCAGAGGATGAATACTTTTCTGCAACCAATACTCGGAATAAATCATGTAGAGGATTAACAGCACCCCTGTAAGACCACAAAAGAGCAGTACCTGGGCACTGGTAGCTCGGAAATTACCAAGAGCCCTGATTGCGCTCGTTGAAGGTTCAGCAGTGGTATACAAGAAGGTCGGTTCTCTGTTCATTTCTTGAGATTTGGATAATCAAACGTCATAGGAACTGCATACTGGTCATACCGAAGGTAGCCTGATAATTTCGGTAGGTTCTGAATTTCATTGGGATACACCAGGTAGTCAGTCCGTTTATCGGTTCTCACACTCACGGATTCTCGTCCACTGCCAGAAAAGCTTAACGGTGAGGTAAACGATTCGACCTCCCGCTCTCGCTCAGGCATCCCGATATTTTTGGCTGCCCAGTCCGCAGCAGCATACTCGTTACTTCTCAAAAATATTCTGGTTGAAGGTGCAGACATCAGCGACTCGGCATCTCGCCCATAGAGCTGCTCTAGTTGCGATCGCCCTTGGAAACCAAGCACTAGACGTAGATTAAACTTTCTCCCCTCATGCAGGGCTGTTTTCAGGGATGGCAAACGTTGAAGTGTTGGAAGCTCGTCAACAAAGCACCAGGTAGGAGTTCCGCCCTTTTGTTCCATTAACCTAGAGAACATCGTATCGAGCCACGCTGAAAGTATCGGTCGAAGTCCTTCTCGTTCCCCGACTCCCCTTGTGCCAAGATACAACGAGGCATGACTGTTTTTACTCCATTCAGTAAAGGAAAACGTAGGACGACCATCATTAGCAGGAAGCAGTTTTATTGATTTAGAGATTCTGGTAAGCGATGCCAACACGCCTGCTCTTTGACCGTGGGCATTTTTATCGATCATCACCTCAAGCTCTGTCCCCTCTACAATATCAAAGATCAATTCTGGATCTGCTAACCACCGCACCAAGGTTTCAGTCCCCTTCCCCTGCCTTTTTAATTCCATAAACAGTTCTGCCAGTATTTGACGAGGGGCATCATCCCAAAAGTCTACCTGACCTTCTCTGGCATCAGGAATAAAGCTCTTGGCTAAGGCAGCAGCATCGAGAGGATTTCTAATCTCGCTGACAATATCCCAGTAGGGGCACTCATCCTCTAATGGATGAAGTAGCATATCACCACGGTCAGCCCGTCCATGATGATTCCAGAATTCCATTGCGGGGTCGTACACGGCAACGCGATCGGTAGGACGTTTGGCAAGTTGAAGGAGTAACGTATGTTGTAAGGCTGATTTTCCCGTTCCTGAATCTCCTGCTATTAACATATGGACTGATTCATCAGCTTTACGAATATGAAGGGGAACAAAGGTGGTACTACCATTAAGCATCCGAGAATACCAGGGAGTCTTCACCACAGAGGGGAGAAATACACCATCACCTTTTATCAGACGCTGAAACGCTTGTGGAGTCACCATCCGAGTTCCCTTGGTGACTCGCTCCTGTTGTTTTTGATTCTGTCGGTACAGCAAAAGCGCAAAACACAACGACGCTGTACCAGCAATCCGAAAGAAAAGCGACTGCTGAAATCCAAGGGGCATTATCAGTTGATGACAGGCAAAGAAGAGCAGCAGGGTTGCCCCCAATGAAGAAACTGCCAAATGACCTGTTCGTTTCATGTTGTAATACATATCTTCCACACTACGAATAATTTAGTAAGAAGCACCTTTGCAGGTTTTATAGACCAATAGGAACGAGAGGGTCTATTGGTTGCTGTAGGTTACTAAGTATTATTGGTAGGAACGCTCATATCTGTGCACAAGACACCTGCGAGGCTCAGAATGAGACGTATGGGTTTTCTCTGCAAAAAGCGCACGATTAGATGTTTTGATGATGTCAGGAATGGATCAAAGAATTGAAAAAACTGAACAGAAAGTACTCTCGCTAGAGGAAAAGCGACGAAAACTAGAGATTCAGATATCGCGTGAAAAACAGAAGCTAAAAGAGCAGAAACGAAAGGCTCGAACCAAAAAACTCATTGAAATAGGTGGTCTCTCTGAAATTGCTGGCATCAGTGAAATAGATAAACACGCCCTCTTAGGAGCAATGATTCAGATA
>CALNYB010000042.1:0-49024 GCA_942490675.1 Cyanobacteriota bacterium
TCCAAAATCGCGGATTTATTCAAAGCAATCAACTCCTTAAACGCTTCATTATCTAACTCCGTCAACCAAGACTCATCGCTACCAATCACGCTAGAAGCAACCTTTTTCTTGTCCTCAATCATTTGGTCAATTTTCTCTTCTAAAGTGCCGATGGAGACAAACTTATGTACGAAAACATTCTTCTTTTGACCAATACGAAATGCTCTATCGGTTGCTTGATCTTCCACCGCAGGATTCCACCAGCGGTCAAAATGAAAGACATGATTGGCTTTGGTTAGAGTAATGCCCACACCACCAGCTTTGAGAGACAGGATGAACACCGATGGTTCGGTTTCAGAGGATTGAAATTCGGCAATCATCTTTTCTCGACGTTTACGAGATGTTCCTCCATGGAGATAATAAGTATTGCAGTGGAAAGAATGCTTTATATGTTTTTCTAAACCTTCGCAGATTTCCGTAAACTGACTGAAGATCAAAATGCTTTCTCCTTCAGCCATTGCCTCTTCTACCATTTCTGCTAAACGACTTAGTTTATGAGAACGTGTTGGTAAAAAGTCACTGCCATCCTGTAAAAATTGGGCGGGATGATTGCATATTTGTTTTAATTTCATTAGGGTTGATAGGATCAATCCTTTGCGTTCAATTCCTTCAGTATTTTGAATTTTATCATCGACATCTTTAACTACAGCTTCGTATAAAGAAGCTTGTTCTTTGGTTAGGTTAGTATAGAGCTTATCTTCAACCTTATCTGGTAAATCATTAATGATTGATTTATCGGTTTTTATCCTTCTTAAGATTAATGGTTCGACTAATTTTTTGAGAGTTACTGACTTGACTTTATTATTATCCTTTTGAATCGGAATCTCAAAAGATTTACGGAATTGTGTTGCTTTGCCTAGATAACCAGGGTTGAGAAAATTAAAAATCGACCATAAATCTAAGAGGCGGTTTTCTACAGGAGTTCCTGTTAAGGCTAAACGGTGTTTTGCCGAGAGTTTAAGAATCGCTTTGGTTTGAGCAGCTTTGGGGTTTTTAATATTCTGGGCTTCGTCTAATACGATGCGTTGCCATTCTATGCCACCTAAAAGTTTGGCATCTTTGCGTGCCAGGGTAAAGGAGGTAATTACTACGTCATGTTGTAAACAATCAGCTTTAAACTTAGGGAGATCTTTAAGGCGATCGCTTCCATGATGTACTCTAGCATTAAGCTGAGGGGCAAATTTGGCTATTTCTCTGAGCCAGTTACCTACTACGGAAGTAGGGGCAATTAAGAGGGTAGGTAATATTTGCTGGTTACTTTTCTTTTTATCCTTATCTGCAAACTCTCTTTCTTGAACAAGTCTGGCAATTACCTGGATCGACTTACCAAGTCCCATATCGTCCGCTAAACAGCCATTTATGCCCAATTGTTCTAAATAGCTTAACCAAGATACACCACGCTTTTGATATTCTCGCAAAGTGCCATTCAGTTGGCTTAAATCGGCAACTGGTTCAAACTGACTTTTATCCTGCAATTTCTCCATCATCTCGGAGAGAAATTCATCATGTTCGATTTCCCAATCATCTCCTGCTGATGCACTGCGTTGCAGAAATTCCAACATGGTCATCTTTGGTTTTTCATCACCATGAGCTTGCCAAAATTCCAGAAACTCTTGCATCTTATCGCGGTCTAGTTCCATCCATTGTCCGCGAAAATGAACTAGGGGAGTTTTGGCATTAACTAACTGTGACCATTCTTCCGTACTAACTTCTTGATCACCAATTGCTAGCTGATATTGATACTCTACTAGGGAATCGAGACTAAAATAGCCTTTCCCTTTAGTTTTGGCGGCAGATTTTCCCCCACCCCTAGCTTTCAGACGAATTTTTGCCCGACGACGACCAGCAGGAGTATACCAAGCAGGTACAATGATCTTAAACCCCGCATCTTCTAATACCCAAGCACTTTCTTTGAGAAAATCAAACGCTTCAGTCAGGGTTAGCCTCAAACTATCGGGTTGGGCGGTTTCCATTCCCTGCCACAATTTAGGATACATCCTGGCTGCATAGCCTAAACTTAAGAGCAAATTGGTTTCAAAATCTTTGCCATATTGTTTTTTTACCCCAGTTTTCGTCTTAGTATTCATTAACCAATAATCACCTAAGGATAGTTTTAAAGAAGGGTCTTTTTTATCAGCAACTAAAAACTGAATCTGCCAATTGTCTATGGTATCAGGAGATGCCGAATGTAATTGGAAGCACAGATTAAAGCTCGAATTATTTTGAGTACGAGTAATTTTCTGTTTCCAGGCTAACCATTGCTGATATTGTTCTAGGTTGACATTGGTAGTTAAGGGGTTATGTTCTTCTGGATAAAGACAGTAATTAACTAAAGAATTATCAATTTTCTTATCAAACGCTGCCGTCGAAGGTATATGAGTCACTAAATCGTTAAGCAGATATTCGCTAAAGTGACGTAACAGGGTTTCTGGAGCGAAAAAATCAATATTGTTACTGGGGAAATTCGCACCTGCGGTACATATCGAGGGCATATATTCCTGATATTTGTCTATGTTTGCTTCGTATTGTTCAGAAACTATTGACCATGTAGCGTAGATTTCAAATGATGGTGACTTTCTAGTTTTTTTCTTAGTTTTGGTAGCATTTGCTTCTTGCTGTCGATATTTTAAAGCGGGAATATATTGATCTTTGAGAATTACTTGTTTAAAGGCTTGAGTGTAGTGATACCAAAATAATAAATCCGAACCCAGTTGAATTGATTCCGAATTATATAGGGCTAAAAAATGAATTTCATGAAGCAGCCTGATAATATTAATTGCCGTAACACTTCGATAAGACTTGGTTTTGACAGCAGTTACAGTTTTATAACAATCAATTTGCCAATATTGAAAATCGTCATATTCTTCGGCAATTTCTACTTCTAAATACCTAATCAATTCAGGAGAAGGAATTGGTCTATTATTAGCTGTTGGTAAAGCAAAGTATCGCGGTGAAATATTTTGTTGGATAGTAGCGACTGAATCTTTAATGCCTAATTCTTGGTTAAGAAATGCCCCTAACTTATCTTTCGATAAATGAGCAGGATGAATTTGTTGTTGGCTTTTTATGATACGTTTTGCTGAGAATGAAGTTTCCACCCACAGATAAAATGCACCTGCCTGGATGTAGTTAGAGTCTGCATCTGGTATCCAAGTACCGTGAATAACTTTCATTCTCAATAATAATTCTGAACTCTACTGTATTTAAATTTTATATGTATACGTCCTGATTAGAAAATGCGATCACTTTCAATCTACCTAGGCAGGGTGAACGAAAAAAGGTGTGGCAATTAAACAATAGAGAAGCTTTGAGTAACGAGTAACGAGTAACGAGTAAATACTTATTACTCATTACTTATTACTCATTACTTAAACAACGCGAAAATTAATTGTTGCCACCGTAAATTTCGCTCACCCACCTAGGCAGTTCCCAATATTGTCATAATGGGTCAGAAGCTTGAACTCTAACTGATAGAGGCGTTGTTGATGTTGTTTGAGTGATGCGATCGCAGGAGTTGGGTCTTGATTACTAGGGCGTTGTTCAAAAACGGGGTATTTTGGGTAACAAAAGCAGGTGAAATTAAGCGAAGTCATGACTTCGCTTACAGAACAATTTTACTATTATAGAAACTTGATTTTTAGGCTTTTTGAAATCTCTGAAATCCCAACATTTCTAACCAATGTAGATGTTTTTCACCTGTCATCTTTGGCTAATTTTCACTAATTTAACAGTATCAGATTTTAGGATTTCAACCTATTCTCAATAAGACACGTTTAATGATAACAATTTGTTGTTTTTATCAGATTTTAGGATTTTATCCTTCGCGGTGCTAAACACTATCTTGAGTGACAAAAGAGGACTCCCAGTAAAAGCATTTTCGTAGCGAAAGCGCAGAAAACGGTTTACTGGTGAGATGAATTTTGTCCAACAAATAAAACCGCGCAGCGACAATATTTAAATACATTTTCTGGTTAAAAACTTTATGTTTGTATGGCATAAGTAATGAGATAATAATAGTGGTGTAAAACAGCCCATCGAACGTGAGTCAAAAGTAGGTCAGTAGCTAGTTTGGTAGCTGGCGAAGTTATGTCCAGAACCGACCTAGTGAGAGAAATCAACGTGTTTCTTGATTGTGCGGTGGGGCGCATCGTGCAATTCAAACTAAAATGTCTGTGGATTCGTTCTGTCGGGGGCATAACTTCGGTTTGGTCTAGATAAGAGGAAAGGAAGCAGAAATCTAAACTCGTAAGGGTTAGAATCCCCCGTGGAGGGCGCGTAGCGCTTAACGGCGGGAGTCGTCAATCCCCTGTCTAAAGTCTGAGAGTAAATACTTTGATAAAACTACAAATTGAAGTGCGTAATGGGAAGTAAAAGTTATTCAACCTTAATCAGTTGACCAATTTTGACTGCTACTGCTTCCGTAATTACTCCTTCCTCAGTCAATCTAGCAACTGTTTGGTTTTGGGTAACCAGAGCAACTCTGTCCGTAATTTTTGTCTGAAAGGCGATCGCTAATTCTGGAGACTGTTGCACCGTAGCTTCGGCTTGCTTAATTATTTCTTGACGAATTTCCTCGTAATGGCAAGCACATTCTTCAAGAGCTGTTCCTGAGATACCGCTATCTGCTACCAAACGTCTAATGCGAAGGGGCACTTGCTCACAAGCATAGGCGATAAAGGTTAGATACTCATAGTTCGTAGCAATTAATTCTGACTGAATCTGCTTTACCCAAGAACTTCCATCAAATAAATTGACTAAAAAATTACCTA
This sequence comes from Cyanobacteriota bacterium, assembly GCA_942490675.1. Classification (GTDB taxonomy): domain Bacteria; phylum Cyanobacteriota; class Cyanobacteriia; order Cyanobacteriales; family Xenococcaceae; genus Waterburya. The sequence goes on from CALNYB010000042.1 coordinate 4,809, forward strand.
AACGAACCTCTAAAGGTTGAACTGTGGGCAATTCTGGAGGAATATTACCAGCCTGTACTGCATCTCCTTTCAAGTTCATCATCAAGGTTAACTGTGCTAAGACTGGTTGAGAGATAAAACCTCGGTCTTGAAGTTCGCGGTAGACTTGTTGTTCGATCGCCAAAGCTGCTGACCAAATTACTTGTTGGGTTTCTGCTTCACTCAAGTTCAGTTCAGTTTTCAGGTTAATAAGAGATTGTTCTGCTTGACTAACTTCCTGCTGATATTTTTGGGCAAAATTTTCAATTACAGTGGGAGCAAAAGAATCAATAGTTTCGAGCCTGCTAGATTCCTTGAGAGCTTCTCGCTTGGCAATAACTACAGCCAGAGCTTGTCCTACCTGATCTAAAATCGAAGGACGATTTAGTTGCAGGTTTTGAATCAATTTACCGACAGTTGTACCAGGAATTAAGAGAGTAAACAGAGCTATTCCTAAAGTTAAAATCACAATCAAGTCGCGGTTGGGAAATTCTGGATCGATACTAAGAGCTAATGCTAAACAAACTGCTCCCCGCAAACCACCCCAATAACTCACTAGTTGATAGCTAAAAGAGATTTGAGACTTGCGGAAAAGATTGACTAGAGGAACCAAGGTAAAAACCACAACAGCACGAGCTAACAAGACGGTAACAATCGTGATACCTAAGCTAGTTAAAAGGGATTGGGTTTGACTGAGTTGTTCAAAAAATCTAAAGCTGGAGGCAGTAATACCTACCAGCAAGAAAATAAGGCTATTAGCTAAAAATGCAGCATATTCCCAAAATTCACCCACATATTCTCTGGTTTCTGCTTCTAAGCGATTAGATTTGTACCAGCCTAGTACTAAACCTGCGCTAACTACCGACATCACGGGAGAAACATGAAATACTTCTTCGGCGATCAAGAAAGCACCATAGGCACTAATGGTAGTAATAGTAGCTAAAATCAACGAATTTTCTTGCGCCAGATTCATGATATAGCGCATTAAATAACCGAACACTGCCCCTACTAAAATTCCCCCAACAAAGGAAACCAGAAAAGCGATCGCTCCCTGTTGAATGGCATCTTCTCCCACTGCTCCTGCTGCAATGGTGGCAAAGATAATATTGAAAATGACGATCGCTGTTGCATCGTTAAATAAACTTTCCCCTTCTACCAAGATTGCTAGCTGTTTTGGCGCACCTAGTTCTTTAAACAGGGCAATTACTGCTACAGGATCGGTAGCAGAAACCAAACTACCGAATAATAAAGCTTGACCCAAAGATAACGGTGTCAGCCAAGCCAAAATTGTTCCGACAATAGCAGTAGAGATCAACAAGCCAGGAGCAGCCAGAACTAATACGGGAGCGAGATTCCGCAATAGTAGCCTACTGTCCATATTTAAAGCTGATTCAAAAATGAGTGGCGGAACGAAAATAAATAAAATCAGTTCCTCTGAAAGCCTAAAAGTATTAACTACTTCCAATGCTTCTATGTTTCTAGCTAAAAAACTCAAAACCAAACCAACAATAACTAACCCTACAGTGTAAGGAAAGTTGAATTTTTTCAGGGCGATCGCCGCTAAACAGGCAACCAGAAGTAAAACTAAGATATCTATCTCAGTGTTCAAAAGTAGATTATGAGACATTAAAACTAAGATATCTATCTCAGTGTTCAAAAGTAGATTATGAGACATTGAGACATTAGACATTAGACATTAATTTAAATTTATTTAATTTCCAGTATCTGTTTCCCAATCAAAGCTACTAGGACGTTCTGGACTCCAAGATTTTCCTTTATATTCACTTACAACATAGGAATAATAAACCTCTGGTTCACTCTTATTCAGTTCTTCAGCTTTACGAATAGCTTGTTTACGATCTGTATAAGGACCTTCAACAAGTCTATACACTAAACCACTGGTGTCTTGAGCTGTTATGCGATAGATTGCGTATTGTTCTTGAGGTTGATTGTTGCTACTAGTCATTTTTAAAATGTTTTAAATTTAAAATGTTTTAAAATTTATTTCCCCTCGATTACTTTAAACTGCTGCTTAACTTCTCATTCCTTCCGCACCAGCTACTACTTCGAGAAGTTCTTGAGTAATGGCTGATTGACGAGCTTTGTTATAACTTAGGGTCAAAGAACCGATTAATTCCGTAGCACTTTCGCTAGCATTACGCATCGCATTCATCCTCGCTGCCAATTCGCTAGCAGCCGATTCCTGTAAAGCTCGCAACAATTGATTGAGTGTATACAAAGGTAGTAGTGTGTCGAGTAGTTCCGCTGGGGGTTGCTCAAAAATTAGTTGTGCTTGGAGATTCTCAGCTTCAAGCTGAATATCGAGCTTTTCTGCTTGAACTTGCAACTTACCTTCTTGGGTAATAAGTCGAAAAGTTTCGCCGTCAGGCACTAGTGCATCGGGATCGAGAGGATACAAGGTTTGCAATACAGGACGAGAATGAATTAAAGAGACAAACTTAGTGTAAATTAGCTCGCCACGATCAATAGTCTCAGAAAAATAGAGCGATCGCAAGCTATCCTGAATTAGAGATGCTTCTGGTGCGGTGGGGATTTGCTCTAATCCTTCATAAGTGTAAGCAATCGGTTCATTACGGTTTCGGAAGTGCTGAATCGCTTTACTCCCGATGAGAATATATTTATAATCTAAACCTGATGCTTTGATTTCTTGAGCCCGTTCTTCGGCACGACGGATAACATTAACATTGTAACCGCCACAAAGACCGCGATCGCCAGAAATAACGATTAAGCCAACGGTTTTAACTTCTCGCTCTAGTAACAACTCCGAGTTGACTTCTTCAAACTTAATAAAAGAGCGTAGGCGCCAAAGCATTAGCGCCAAAGCATTAGCAAAAGGACGACCAGCCAATACTTGCTCTTGAGCGCGACGCACTTTAGCGGCTGCCACTAAACGCATCGCTTCCGTAATTTTTTTCGTATTTTTGACCGATTCAATTCGGGTACGAATTGCTTTAAGATTTGCCATAGCTATATCGTTATAGTTAGATTTATCTGTAAATAAACACCAATTTAGAATCAAATAACCTTCTATAGAGCTTTACCGATGCTCAATTGCACCAAGACTGAAAATATTCCTGGTAGAAAATTTCAGTAATTTTCCACTTGTTATTTATTGAGGTGAATAAATATTTTATTATAAATATTGTATATCAAGGATGACTCCTATTAATTAATTTTGCCAACAGCAAAAACTTCCACTAGAGTTCAATTGGTATTGGCTTGCCAAAGAGGCTTAGAGGTTTATTGTGGCAAGGCGTTTTCTTCTAGTTGATACAAGCAGCTTTTTTAACTGCTCGAATTAGCACTTAGTACTAAAATTTTTATGGACTATAACTCGATAATCTATTTTTCTCTAAAATAAGATTCCAATATTAATTAAAAACTATATTAATTAAAAACTATGAAATTAGCTTGGAAGAAATCCTTAGCAAATAAATATTCCCAGCTATTAGCCACAATCATTTTACTGCTTGTAGTAGCTCCTATCTTGGAAGGAAAAGCAGAGTCACTTTTCGTCGCAGTAGTACTTTTTAGCACAATCATTGCTATTATTAGAACATTGAATCTTAAAAAAAGATTTCTTTTTCTGCTGGTAATTTTAGTAGGAGTAGCATTTAGCCTTGATATTTACACTAGTTTTCGAGCAGATTTGGAGAGAGATAAGCTTCTATTGTTGATAATAAATGCATTTTATTCCCTATTTATAGTAATAGCACTTATCACGATCAATAGAGCAATCTTTTCGGTTAAAAAAGTCAACGCCGATACAATTAAAGGTGGAATTTCGGTGTTTTTTCTAATTGGTATATTTTGGGCATTGCTTTATACGATAGTCTATTATCTCGATCCTAATGCATTTAATCAGTCAGTAGACACATTAAGTCTATTTGAATCGATGTTTTACTTCAGCTTCACCACTCTAACTACTCTCGGCTACGGTGATATTACTCCTGTTAATAGTATGGCGAAAATCCTAACTAATTTAGAAGCAGTTACTGGTATGCTGTATCCCAGCATATTTATTGCCAGATTGGTAGGATTGTACACAGCTCAGGAAATGATGGAAGGTGATTAGCTTTCTTGATGCAAATATTTACTAAAAAACCTTATAATAAATATCTTCAAAAATAATCTTCAAAAATGATAAAAATAGACACATTAAATAAACCTTTAAAGGTTTAATTTTAGATTATCTACTATGAATATGAAATATAGAATACAAAGACTGCCTTATTTTTATATCTGTCTAGGGATCTTGGCGACAATATTAAGCGGAGCAATTTTAATTCCGTTCTCAACTGGCGCGATCGCAGAAATTCCTCAAGCAGAAGTTTCTCAAGCAGAAATTTCTCAAGTTGATGAGACTAAATCCGATCAATTAATGAAGGCTAAAGATGTCACTCAGAGATTTTTTGACTCTCTTATTGCAGGACAATTTGAGCAAGCCAGAGGGTATCTTAGTCCAAGTTTAAAGCAATATGAATCTGCGACAGACTTAGAACAGCAATGGCAAAAAGTGTTAGATGATAGGAGTAGTTTTGTCGAATATAAGAAAATTCGTCCAGTAGCCATCTTTGATACCTATACCGTTATGATGTCTGCCAATTTTGAAAACTCGATTGCTGATTTTGTGGTTACTTTGGATAGTAATCATGAAATCACCGCTGTTGATTTTCTTTTGATTGGTAACATCCAAGTTAATGCAGAGGAGTTTGTTGATGCTGTAAGTAATGGTAAATATGGTGTAGCAAGAGGTTACTTGACCCCAGAGCTAAAAAAGACGGTACTTCCTGAAAATATTGAACAGCGATGGCAAGAGGTTTTGGCTGAGACAGGTTCTTTTAAGGGTATAACTAGCTCTAAGGTAGTTCAAAGTCCTACTGATTCCAATGTCGTGCTAGTAAATATTGAGTTTGAAAAAGAGAATCGTAGCTTTCTGATCATTTTTAATCCTTTATCAGAAGTTACGGGAATAGATTACCCGCAATAGCCAGAATAAGAGAATGAAATCAGAGCAGCAATAACAACATCTGGAAAAAACTAGTAGAAACAGCGATCGCTTACGAGGAACAGCAACAACAAAAATTCGTACTTATGGCTAAAGCATACGGAAATTAATTGGAATGACTATCTAGAGCCCGAAGCCTTATCTACTCTCCCTCCTGCCGTTTTTTAACTTCGTCGAACTGACGTTAAAGAATGTTTTTACAGATAATTAAATCTTGATGATTAGCAATCCCTTTGGGAACGATATTCTCAATCTCAAAAAAATTACTCCAGGAACTTCGAATGTAGGTTTCGGTATGAAATGATGTTTGATAGAATTCAGGCAACCCCATTGTTCCATCTCCGACTGAATAATAAAATCCATTGTTCTCAAATTCAGTTTTAGCTAGCCCTGAACTTAAAGGAAACAGATGCTCTCCGTGTACTGTTAACAGCAGGTATGCTCCTTTTTTACAAACTCTTTTGAGTTCTTTAAGCCAAGCAAATTGCATCTCTTCAGGTAGGTGGGTAAATATGGAGATGGAATATACTAGATCGAAAAATTGATCTGAGTAAGGTAATGGTGGCATTGCCTCATTGACCGAAAAATTACCCTGATCCGACAGATTTTCCTGACACCACGTTACGGCTTCATCGTCTATGTCGGTACCGTAAAACTTGCTGTTTTGATATAAATTATGAAACCAGCTGATAATTCGACCGCAACCACAACCAAAGTCTAAAATATAGCTATGATCGTCTAGTTCGATGGGAATCGATTGAATGGTCGATTCAAGATTCTGTGAAACCAGTTTCCCGATTTTGTGAAACTCAGACAATTCTTCTCTACCATGCACTCTAGCCCTTAAGTCAGGAGGAGGTATGGGTATTGAAGCGACATTTCCCGATAACTGTTCCACTATTTCATATTGTTTGGCTACTCCATGTCTATTTTCATTAATTCCAAACATCAAGTAATGTTCCCATCCAGATTTAAAATCTTCTTGTTGAACTGCATTTAATACATCTGGATTCAATCGGAGATATTGAGTTTCGTCAAAGTCTTCAAAGGTAACCTGTTGTGTTGAGTTCATCTTTCTCTGGTGACTATTTGAACAAATCATATAGCTATATCCTAAGTACAGGACAAAACTTGAAAAAGTAAGCAAAAAGGGGTTTGATGAAAAGTAACCACACTTAAACATTAAACCCTGTGAATAATATTAACTTGCTCCGTAAAACCCTAAAGCCACACTAGCTAAGTTGGTCAATTAGTTTCGTTACTTGCTCTTTGATTTCATCTCTAACACGGTGAAACGTCTCTATTGGTTGTCCGTCGGGGTCATCTAATTCCCAATCTTCAAACGCTTCTTGCATCACCCATTCTGGCGGCAAACCCGTTCCACAACCACACATAGAAATGACAGCATCGTAATCATCAGCTCTAAAATCACTCAAAGGATCAGAGGTTTGATTACTAATGTCAATACCAATTTCTGACATCACCTCAATTGCGGTGGGATGCACCCGACTGGCTTCTAAACCAGAGGATGTGACTTCAATTTTTTCTTCTCCTAGTATTTTGGCAAAACCTTCCGCCATTTGAGAACGACAGGAATTGCGACGACATACAAACATAACTTTTTTCATGTTTTTTTTCTATAGGTAATTGAGTGTAATTTTATTTATTCTCGGCTTGTTCTTGGGCTTTACGTTCGCTGTGGCGGTCAGTCAAATAATCAACCTGATCCCGCAGTAGCAGGGTAAATTTATATAGTTCCTCCATCACGTCTACTACCCTGTCTCTGTAAGCAGAATCTTTCATCCTGCCGTCTTCATGAAACTCTTGATAGGCTTTGGCTACCGAGGATTGATTGGGAATAGTGAACATTCGCATCCACCGACCTAAAATCCGCAGGGTATTAACGGCATTAAATGACTGCGAGCCACCACTAACCTGCATTACCGCTAAGGTTTTCCCTTGGGTTGGTCGTACTGAACCAATAGCTAGAGGAATCCAATCAATTTGGTTTTTGAGAATACCCGTAACATTGCCGTGCATTTCGGGAGACGACCACACTTGACCTTCTGACCACTGGCTTAATTCCCGTAATTCCTGCACTTTAGGATGAGTTTCATCAACTTGACCCCGTAGTGGTAGTTCGTGGGGATGAAAGAATTTTACTTCTGCTCCCATATCAGTAATGATTCGGGCTGCTTCTTCTGCGACAAGGCGACTATAAGAACGCTCTCTTAATGAGCCGTATAAAAATAGAATTCTCGGTGGATGATCGAAACTGGACATGGATTATGAATCAGTGAAAAAAATTAATTTTTTGAGCTTGTTAGTTATTATTTGTTATTTGTCAGTTGCACAATGCCTGTCTTCTTACTTACAACATCTGGGATCTAATAAAGTAGCTTTTTCTGGATGTCTGGGAAACCAATTGGCGGTGCGCTTACAAAATTCCACTAGCATTAACATTACTGGTACTTCAATCAGTACCCCTACGACTGTCGCCAAAGCTGCACCAGAATTAAGACCAAACAAAACTACTGCTGTAGCGATCGCAACTTCAAAATGGTTACTGGCACCAATTAAGGCTGCGGGGGCTGCGTCTTCGTAATCCAGACCTAATTTTAAGGCTGCGACATAGGTAATAAGGAAAATAAAGTTAGTCTGTAAGAATAAGGGAACAGCAATTAAGAGGATATGTAGAGGATTGTTAACAATTAATTCTCCTTTGAAGGCAAACAAAAGAACTAAAGTCAACAGTAATGCTGCGATCGCTATTGGAGAAAGATAGTGCAGAAACTTCTCTTCAAACCACCGTCGTCCTTTATTGTGTAAAATCCAGTAACGGCTGAGAACTCCTGCTAGCAGTGGCAAGCCGACATAAATCAAGACAGAAAGTACAATAGTCTCCCAAGGTACGGTGAGATTATTGGCCGATAGTAACCATTTTCCTAATGGTGCGTAGAGAAACAGCATTGCTAGGGAATTAACCGCCACCATCACCAAGGTGTGTCCTTGGTTACTGTAAGACAGGTAGCCCCACATCAGTACCATTGCGGTACAGGGTGCAATTCCTAGTAAAATCGCTCCTGCTATATAGGAATTAGCTAGAGTAACTTCGACACCCCGTATTAGTTCAGTTGACGATAGCCACGACTGGAACAAGCCACCGAGGAAAAACTGAGCAAATGCCACCATCGTAAAGGGCTTAATTAGCCAGTTTATTACTAAAGTTAATAATACTGGTTTGGGCGATCGCGCTGCCTTCTTTGCTTGAGAAAAGTCAATCTTGACCATGATGGGATACATCATGAAAAATAGACAGATTGCAATAGGAATTGAAACGTTATAAACGCTCATCGAATCTAGGGATTGAGCCACCTCGGGAAATATTTTTCCCAAAGCAATCCCACCAGCAATGCAGAGTGCCACCCAAACAGTCAGGTATTTCTCAAATAAATTTAGTTGACCGCCGGCTTGGATGGCTTGAGCATTAATTTGTGGACTTTCTGATTTCATCTGATTATTTACTCCACTAAAAACTGCAGGAGTTGCTTTATCTTATATCAAAAAATATTGATACATCAAATAATTTTGATTTGTTAGACAATAGAACTCTTGGATAAGTCCCATAAACCTTGGTTAAGTGAGGGGTAAAGGTTAATGGGTAAGGGTCAAAGGTTATTTTTACGTTCCCGTACCCTTTCCCCTTTTCCCTTTCCCCTGACTTCTGCAAGAAGTCTAATAGGAAAGTTATTCAAACTTAAGATAAGAGTAAATGAAATCTTTAAGCTGTAAATACTCTAATCACATTCCCTTGCTGGTAATATATCGCCAAAACGTCGGTATTCAGCTAAATACTGCTCTAAAATTACGAATTGAGCCAAATCGAGACTATAGTACATCCAGCGACCCTGCTGACGAGAACGAATCAGGTGAGCTTCTTTAAGGTTTTTGAGATGAAAAGATAATTTAGATTGGCTAACATTTAGTTTTTCACAAAGTTCGCATACACATAGTTCCTGAGAACGCAGTAGTTCAACGATTCGCAGTCTTAGCGGCTCGGAAAGTGCGCGAAAACCAGCTCCGATTTGGGTAAGGTCTTGAGTAATAGCTCGCATCAAAATTTATTGATATGTTTCCTTCTATATTAAGAGATGATTAATATATTTAAGGCAAACAGTCTGATACTTTGGTAATCTGACTAAAGTTAATTGTTCAACGGGTAATGGGGTAATGTCATCTTCTGATTCCAATAATAACTTAGAGTGGCTGCATCGAGGCACAAGCGAAATCTTTCCAGATCGCTCAGACTCAGAAAATCCCAATGAGAATTTAAGTCAGCGCATTGCCCAAAGGCATCTCCCACTAAGAGTTAAACTAGGCATTGACCCCACAGGTACCGATATTCATCTGGGTCATAGTATTCCCTTTCGTAAGTTACGTGCTTTTCAGGATGCAGGACATACCGCCGTAGTAATCATTGGCGATTTTACTGCTCAAATTGGTGACCCCACAGGAAAATCTGAAGTACGCCGTCAGCTAACTCCAGAAGAAGTCAAAACTAATGCCCAAAACTACTTGGATCAATTAAAACCGATCCTTGATTTTGATACCCCAGGACGTTTGGAAATCCGCTATAATTCCGAATGGTTAGGTAAATTAGACCTAGCTCAGATACAAGAATTGCTGGCTACGATGACTGTAGGGCAAATGCTGGCGAAAGAAGGGTTTGCCGAACGCTATGGTCAAGAAAAGCCAATTTTTCTCCATGAATTTCTCTATCCCTTGATGCAGGGTTACGATTCTGTCGCCATTGAAGCAGATGTGGAATTGGGTGGAACAGATCAAAAGTTCAATATTGCCGTAGGACGAGATTTACAACGACACTTTAATAAAACTCCTCAGTTTGGGTTACTACTACCGATTTTGCTGGGGACAGACGGAGTACAGAAAATGTCGAAGTCTTTAAACAACTACGTGGGACTACGGGAAGATGCCTTGTCGATGTATTCTAAGCTGGAGAAAACCCCTGATAATTTGCTGCCAGATTACTTTGAGTTGTTGACCAGTATAGATTTAGCAGAGTTACCCGAAAACCCTCGAGAAGCGCAGAAACTTCTGGCAATTGAAATCGCATCCCAGTTTCATGGCAAAGATGCAGCACTGCAGGCAAAACAAACAGCGGAACAGATCGTACTTCAGGGCAATACCGCAGGAGGAGATATCGCCGAATATTCTTTATCAGAAGTAGAGTTTCCTGCTAAACTGTTTTATATATTGGGTTCTAGTGGCTTGTGTAAAAGCAGTGGTGAAGGTAGAAGACAAATTCAAGGAGGCGCTGTGCGCTTAGAAGGCGATCGCCAAACGGATGTTAATCTAGCTTTTGATTCCCCTGATGAATTAGCGGGAAAAGTGCTACAAGTAGGCAAGAAAAAGTTTATTCGCTTAGTTACCTAAATATTAATTAGTGCTACAGGTTAATTTATTCCAAGTCTGGTGTTTTAATTTACTAACAATGGCTTTCTTAGCTCTTGTTTCTGGTCGATCTATCCTCAACCAAAAGGCTTATGGGACTGAAATATTATTGACCAAAAATGAGATAGAAAATTCTAGGGAAGATAGCTTTTCCTGTCCTGACGATGTTAAAGAGTTAACAGCCCTACTGCTAAATGATTTACCAGCCTACAGCAACCGTGTAATCCAAAGAACTCAAAATCTTAATCAATTGGCAGGTATCGAAAACTATATCATTACTGCCAACAAGGCGGAATTTGAGCCTTTAGGTTTACCGAGACTCCAATACAATCGAATAGACAGTCAAGACCCCAAACAGGTCTTTTTTACAGTTTTAGAAAGACAGTATTTTAATAACAAAATGGTTGTTATTCAAACTTATCACTGGCTATTTTTGACTCAGACCGATAGTGGCTGGCGCACTGTAATGATGTTTTCTCGATTTGGTAATGCTGCTGAAAATCTTCCTCCTACGCCACCAAGAGAGACTACCAATGGCATTATTGGTCAAGGAGTTCAATCATGGTTAAAAGACTGCCGTGCAGGAGCAGTAAGAACCTAATATATTAAAATTAGGACTTACGCAAGAAGCATCTCAAGAGAAGGATTTTTAAGTTGTTGAATTAGGTAATGAAGCGATCGTCTTGTTGAGTGAAGACTAGACTTTGCTGTCTAATCACAAAGGTTGTTCATTCAACTAAAAAACCGAAAGTAGTTAGCAACAAAAAACTCCTTAATCGGAAATAGGATAAAAGTTAGGGGATTAATCGTCACGATGATATTGCGAATGTCTCTACGGGCTAAGTTGACAATCTGTTTAGCTACCCAATTAGCAGACATAATCCCCACTGGATTCAGCTTACTTTTAAAAGGACCTAAAATCAGCTTGCGTATCACACAGGGAGAATCCAGGCGACGCATAGTCACAAGATCTCCTGTGGCTCTTTTACTAAGTTCATATAGTGGACTAAAAGCTGGATTTACCTCAGCTTCAGAAGTGTTGACCCAAACCTCTTTTCTGATCATGTCACGATCGCTTTTAATGGTCTGGAAAAATAACTCCATTAAGCGCATTGTAGAAAAAGTATTAATCTCATAAGACTTAGAAATTGCTTCTTCGTCTCGCCGTCCATGTACGTTAACCCCATGGTTAAGAATCAAAATATCGATCTGATCTAACTGTTCCAGTAATGCTGATTCCTGACCAATTTGCCAGGATAAAGTTTTGATGGGGATGGCTTCCCCTGAGATATCGATAGTAATTTCAGCATTTGAAGAAGTCAGGGCAGTAACTTTTGCTCCAGCTAAGTGTAGCTGGGTTAACAAGGCTATCCCTAAAGTACCTGATGCTCCAGTTACGGCAATACGTTTATTCTTGAGAGATAGTGCTGTGCCTAAAAGCTTATCTACTAGAGTAAAAGTCCCAGCGAAATAGGCATCCTGATTATCAAAATGATGACGCCAATGATAAGGACGATTAACCAACCAACGGGAAGGTAAATTAGTAAATTTTCCCGGGCGATGAGTCACGTCTGTCAGTTCATCTATCAAGGGCATACCCAATCCACGCGCGATCGCACTTAGTAAAAAGCTGAGAGTATAGATCGACCCCCCCCAGGCTGCCCACTGAGGCAAAACATTCCAGGTGTGAGTAAGCTGCCAGGGTAAGATACTCAACAGCAACATGACTAAAGCTTCTGGAACATCATTATACCAATGAGCCTGACGATAGATATCATCGCTGATAACCGACAAATCACGGCGAAAAACTTTATGATGCCAAACATGGAGACGATATAAAGGTTGCCAAAGATGAGACAAGGTATGATAAAAGTCTCTGACCAACTCTACCCATAATATAGAAGCTAAAGCGATCGCTAACCCCATTCCCCAACTGCTGATCATATTGTTGATGTAAGTTTAACTAAATTTAGAAAAATTAAAATTCTACTGCTACTTAATTTAACCAAAAACAAGCGTTTGAACCAATAAAATCCGAGATCAACCGATTGAGTGTTAAATTTTAGTCAAGAAAGTTTACATTTTTAGCTACAATTGAGCTATTGCGATTAACAATAACTGATTTATTTGATGATTAGAATTGCGATCGCGGTTGCACCCAAAATGTCGGGCACTTGTCCTCATCGCCTTGAGGATAAACGAAGCAAGTCTCATCTTCATGGGATAACATCCAAAGGATTAGGCGTATACCCATTCGTCCCGTCTTCGCGGGATAATAAGTGCAAGCCCGAAGGGTAATCGCCTGGAATACAAAGCATAAGGCAGATTTTAAAACACAACTATGACAGAGAATTATTGGTCAAAAGAAGAAGCCGAAACAGAATTCCCTCCTATTAATTCTCTTTTATCAGAATTATCCGATCCCGAAGTGGCAGAAGAAGAGTTTAGAGCCGATTTTTTTCAAGGATTAGCTGGGCGGAGGCAAAAGGCTGCTTTTCTCTTGATGACGATTTGGCTAGTCATTATTACTCTACATTTAGTAAGTTGGGGTATTTGGCTAGTTCTTAGTTTTACTACTTTGGCTGGTATCCAAATATTACGCTACTTGTTTACTAAACCAGATAAAATTCCCCCTGTTTTGTCTGATAGTGAGCTGGCTGATGCGCCAAAAGTCTCCTTACTGGTGGCGGCTAAGAATGAAGAAGCCGTAATTGAAAATTTGCTAGCAATGCTCTGCACTCTTGACTATCCTGAAGATAAATATGAAGTTTGGGCGATCGATGATCACAGTACAGATAATACTCCTGCTATTTTAGATCAGCTAGCCCAAGAATATCCTCAGCTTAAAGTTGTTCATCGTGCTGCTAATGCTGGTGGTGGTAAATCGGGAGCCTTAAATCAGATAATTCCGCAAACTTTTGGTGATATTATTGGCGTCTTTGATGCTGATGCCAAAGTTACGAATGATCTTTTGAGAAATGTTGTTCCTTTGTTTGCCGCTCAAGATATGGGGGCAGTTCAAGTAAGAAAAGCGATCGCCAATTCGACAGAGAATTTCTGGACCAAAGGACAGGCAGCAGAAATGGCGTTAGATAGCTATGTCCAGCAACAACGAATTGCGGTGGGAGGAATAGGAGAATTACGAGGCAATGGTCAATTTGTCAGTCGCACTGCTTTAGATAGTTGTGGTGGTTGGAATGAAGAAACCATCACCGACGATTTGGATCTCACGATTCGCCTCCATCTCGATAATTGGAAGATCGGCTTTCTCCTCACTCCCCCCGTGTTAGAAGAAGGAGTAACCAACGCAAATTCTCTTTGGCATCAGCGTAATCGTTGGGCAGAGGGTGGCTATCAACGCTATCTCGATTATTGGCGTTATATTTTTCGCACTCCCATGGGGTTTGGCAAAAGAATAGACTTATTATGTTGGATGCTACTGCAATATATAGTACCTGCAGCTAACGTCCCCGATGGCGTTATGGCGATCGCTCGTCATCGATTGCCGCTCCTTAGTCCCATAACTGCTTTGTTATTTGTTTGGGGTTTTGTTGGCATGTTCAGAGGTTTAATCCGAATTCAGGCTTCATCAGGAAAAGCTATTAATCTGCCTTTACTACTAAATATTGCTGGTCAATCTTGGCGAGGATTGATTTATATGCTCCACTGGCAAATAGTTATGCTGAGTATCACTGTCCGAATGTCTGTTCGTCCCAAAAGATTAAAGTGGGTCAAAACCGTTCATGAAGGAACTACCAGTTTTAACAATGGCTAATTTAATTTTAAAGCTTACGGCTACCTAAACATTTATCTACTCTTCTCCCAAATATGTAGTATTTGACAGATCAAACTTTTGTTTAACTTGTGACCAATGGTTGCAAATAACCAAAAACCGTTTAGTACATTGTTACTAAACGGTTTTTTTATTGTAATTCTAAGATTTATGAGATGTGACTTTACATTCCAGAGCCAACACCAGCATAAGCACCGTAGAAAAAGATACCAACAACGGCGATCACGCCCATTCCAGCTACTGTGGCAACAATCCACAAAGGAATTCTTCCATCTGCAAACATTCTGATTAATCCTCTTGCTATTAAAGTTTAAATCGGTTGAGATACGGCTCTTCTAATTAAAGAAGTAACTAGAAAACAGAATTCCTAGAACAGCAATCAGCAGCAGCCCTAAATAAAGAGAGGTACGATTTAGTTCTACTGGTTGTCTATTGGTGTTTTGATTTTTTTCCATTGGTTATTCCTATCTTTGTATAAATTGCATAGAGGCGATCGCGCCTAAAAAGAAGACAGTGGGTACTGCCAATGTATGTATTGCCAACCATCTAACCGTAAAAATAGGGTAAGAGATGGGTTGATTAGGATTATTTCCTGTCATATTTTTTAACCTATTGTGTTAACTGCTATTTACTGATTAAATTCCTTGATTTGTCCTTTCGCATCATAGCGATCGCTAATTACGGGTATTTCAATCCTTTCTTGAGTAAAGTACTCGTTGGGACGAGGAGTTCCGAATGCGTCGTAAGCTAACCCCGTGCTGACAAATAACCACCCTGCTATAAATAGCATCGGAATAGTAATGCTATGGATTACCCAATAGCGAACACTCGTAATAATGTCAGAAAACGGACGCTCTCCAGTATCACCTGCCATATTGTGTTTCTCCTGATTAAAAGTTTTAAAGTTCTGTTTACATAATACGAAACAAGGGTAACCGCCTACAACTAGTTAAGAGGAACTAGACAGCAGTACCAGCTTCGGGGACATATTTTAGTAGTGTTCCTCGTTCACCCAAAATAAAGCCTTTATCAGGGGAAAGAAATACTACTTTATAAAAATTAGAGGGAGTATCCTCTACATCACGGTCTTTTGACCAAGTTTGACCGCCATCAGGACTAACTAATAGATTAGCACTTCCTCCTGCCAACCAGATCTCTTCAGGAGTGCGATAAGCAACATCGAGAAATCCCCAGCTAGCAGAAAACTCAGGATAGATGGGTTCACTCCAGTCATCGTAATCTTCTGTATCGCTAAATTGCACCAGTCCACCACGAGCCAGTAGCCACAGACTTCCATCTTGATTAAAGCCCATGTTTTGTAACCGACGAGATGAAGTTCGTTGATGAGGAGTCCATTCAGTTGCACCAGGCTCCCAGGTAGAGAAAAAGTTTCCTTTGGCAGAAACCGCAACATATCTACCATCATTAGCACGATGGATACTTCTGGCAACTCCTACTGATCCTTCAACTAAAGCTTTCCAATTTTTACCGCCATCCTCAGTTTTATAAATTGCACCTAAATTCGTCACCATTTCAGCGGTAGACTTATCTAGAGCAATAATACCCAGGGGCGAGCCAGGCAGCTTAGAGCTTAAGGGTATACGTGACCAGCTATCGCCACCATCGCCCGTATGCAACAGAATAGAGGGTTGACCTGCAATCCAACCTTCGTCCCCATCAAAGCTAATGGCTTCTAGGGTTACTTTTTCATCCCCCAATTCTAAAGATTGCTGTGTCCAGGTTTCTCCTCCATCAGTAGTTTCAAACAGAGTCGCTTGAGTACCAACTAACCAACCCCGATCAGGATTACTAGTAAAGGCAATATCAGAAAAAATCGCTTCAGAAGGAAGAGTAAGTGCCTTCCAAGGGTTAGTTACGGTAGAAGAAACTTGACTACAGCTAATACAAAATATACAGACAGCAAATAAAACAGCTACTTGCTTTAGTTTTTTAATCAATGAACTCATAAACGTTTTTGTGACTGGTGAAAGCAGATAAAAGCAATGTTTGGCTATTCAATAGACGACTTAACTCAGAGAAGGAGATCTAAAATAAAAATCTTCTTCTGCACCATCAATATTTATTTCAGGTCAAGTTATGCAGACTAGTTCAAACCATATAGGCTAAGGAAAAACAGGAAACCTAAACCCAGCAAACCAAAAATCAAGATGTTTTTCTGAGAAGGAGTCAGACGATTAACTCCCAAACCGTAGTCTAAATTTTCGGCAAAGCCAGAAGGTGCACCCTGCGCGCCAATATTGACAAACTGAGTTTTGCGGACACTGCAGACAGGACAACGCCAATCATTAGGTAGATCGGCAAAGAGAGTCCCCGCAGGAATCTGACCCTGATTATCTCCCTTAGATGGCACATAAACATAGCCACAGGAGCGGCATTCATAGCTAGCTGGAGCCTGCTCTGCCAAAGTTTTCTCTCTTGATAGAGTCTCTTGTTGGACTGGAGTTTCTTCTGATTCTAATTGTTCTTCTTTAGCTGGCTCATTCATTGCTTTATATTAAGCAAATATTAAAATATTTTTCTTTTATGAATTATCGCACAAAAAGTACTGGGTATTAATTTAAAGAGATGCAGGATCAGGGGGGAAGGATCAGGAAAACAATAATGAGAGCGATCGCGCTATGAGCAAATTTGCCTATGGGATCATCATAATTCTGGTGATGAAATGGTAATCTTTGAAGAGTTAATAAACATCAACCTGACTGCTTAACAATTTAGACAACAATCGTGGGCAAAATTTTTTTGCTTAATGCATCTCGATTGTGCTTAAACTATAGATCTTCAAGAGCAGTATCAAATTGCAGTATTCAATTAAAGATTAGTCAGAGGCGCAACATCATGAATGATACATCCAAAAAGCCGATTGGAATTATCGGAGCTTCTGGATACGGAGGAATCCAGTTAGTTAGACTTCTCTTAGAACATCCAAAAGTAAGTATCGCCTATTTAGGTGGTGATAGCAGTGCAGGAAAGCAATATGGCTCTATTTATCCTCATTTAGCTCATTGCGTTGATCTCAGTATCGAAAAAATCGATTTAGAGGCAGTTGCTGCTCGCTGTGAGGCAGTATTTCTGGGATTGCCTAATGGTTTAGCTTGCGATATTGCACCGACTTTAATTGAAAAAGGTTGCAAAGTCCTAGATCTTTCTGCGGACTATCGTTTTAGGGATTTAGATACCTATACTGACTGGTATAAAAAAGACAGAAAGGATCATGGAACTGCATCATCTGCTATCTATGGTTTACCAGAACTCTATCGTGAACAAATAAAACAATCTCAGCTAATTGGCTGTCCTGGATGTTACCCAACAGCTAGTTTGTTGGCACTTGCTCCATTACTTAAGCAAGGTTTAATCGATCCTGCCACCGCGATTATTGATGCTAAATCAGGCACTTCTGGCGGTGGTCGCCAGGCAAAAACGAATATGCTGTTAGCAGAAGCAGATAACTCTTTGGGAGCTTATGGAGTAGCTAACCATCGTCATACACCCGAAATTGAGGCAATTTGCAGTACTTTGGCTCGTCAGCAAGTCACAGTACAGTTTACACCTCATTTAATTCCCATGGTTAGAGGTATTTTATCAACGGTATACGCTACCCTGCGGGATCCTGGCTTGGTTAGGGAAGACTTGATTACGATTTATAATGCCTTTTATCGCTCTTCCCCATTTATCAAAATTTTACCCAACGGTATTTATCCTCAGACAAAATGGGCTTGTGGGACAAACTTAGCTTATATCGGCATTCAGGTAGATCCACGCACAGGTAGAGTGATTGTCTTGTCCGCTATCGATAATTTAATCAAGGGTCAAGCTGGTCAAGCAGTGCAATGTCTCAATCTAATGATGGGTTGGGATGAGGCGGTTGGATTACCCAAACTTAGTTTTTATCCTTAAATTGACACTCTCATCAGGGGAAGTGATGTTCTTCTCTCACAAAAAGATCACAAAAATAGTAATATCAGGTATGAGTCGTCAACTCACATCTTTTCTAACTAGTAGCTTATTGTTTATTGGTTTGGCATCCGCTGCTGAAGCAGAAAGTACTCTGGATAAAATTCAGCAGACAGGTGTTTTGAGTCTTGCTATTAGAGAAGATGCGCCACCTTTTGGGTATTTAAATGCCAAGAATGATCTACAGGGATACTGCTTAGATTTTTTTGCTCTTTTGGAAACGCAATTGATTCAAAAGCTAGAACGAAATACTGTAATTATAAAACTGCTTAAATCTACTCCAAGCAATCGCTTTAGTTTAGTGGGCGCAGATATAGTCGATCTAGAATGTGGTCCAAATACAATTCGCTCAGATATTCCGAAAAATACTGCTTTCTCTACTGGTTTTTTTGTGACAGGGATACAATTTTTGGTGCGGCGAAATAATTCTATTGATGTAGATAATGATTTAGAAAACACTACCCTCGGTGTGATCAGCAACACCACCACCGAAAAATTTATTACTCAACGCTATCCCTCGGCAACTCTGCGCAAATATAGAGGCGTATCCGCCAGAAATAGAGGAATACAGGCAGTTGAACAGGGTAAAATTGATGCCATGATTAGTGATGGTATTCTGTTGCGAGCCGAAGCACAACAGGAAGGACTATCCCTCACTGAATATCCTCTAATACCAGATGTTCCTCTAACTTGCGATCGCTATGGGATGATCATTTCAGGCGACGATCCAGAATGGCAAGATTTTGTTGATTCTGTAATTAGTAGTCCAGAAGCCGCTGCTTTATCAAATGCCTGGTTTGGTCAGCTATTTAGTTACAATCAACTTACCCAAGACTTTTGTGATTTTTAAGCATCATTGATTTGAAGCTGATCACCACGCGACGGCACTTTTAAGTGCCGAGTCGAAATTCCTCCAACGGCTAAAACTGAGATCTTGCACGTAATATGGATTTCCTTTCTGTGCTATGAGGGTAAAAAAGGCATTAAATTGATTACCAACCTCAAAATATTTAGTTTTTTGTACTGGTGCAAGATCTGAGTAAAAGCCCGTTGGTCTTTTTTGTGATTGCTATCTGATCTACCATACCTTGCGATCGCAATTTAGTTTTTAACAATTCATGCTATTTGAGAAAATTACCTGTCCTCACAAGATATTCAAGATCTTTATTTAAACTCGAAAAATATTAAATTGGATGCTTTTGTAATAAAAGCATGATGTAGATAATTAAACTTTTCGAGGCAGTTGCTTATTCAAAATTCTTGAACAAGCTGCAAGAATGCATGAAAACTAAAAATATCGCCCTTCAACAGAAGCTTTTCTCCACTGAGCAAAGTCTGGAAATTCTGCGGCAAAATCTTAGTCAGTCGTCAGCTCAACCAGAGGGATTATCAAGCAGTATTAAGCAGCTTTCCCTCATCAAGTTAGAACTACAGAGCGTTTCGTCGATACTTTCTCAGCAAAACGATGACTTGATTTCTGTATTTTCTCACGAATTCTTCACTCCTCTAACCCTGATTCAAGGATATCTTCAACTCTTGGCTGCTGGGAAGTTGGGTTCTGATTCAGCATTAGTTCAGTCTTTAGTGCAACTCGTATATCAGCAGACCAACAAACTAAGGCATATAGTTAATGAACTTCTGGTCTATGAGCAAATAAAGTCAGGTCAACTCAGAATCGTCCCACAGCATTGCCGTGTTGCTGATTTACTTAAGCAAGCAGTTCAAACCATACAGTTAAAAAACAAGCAGGTTAGAATAATTCTCTCCCTCAAGCCTAAATTCGTTTCTGTTTGGGCAGATCCTCTCTATACTATAATGCTTCTATCTCACCTGCTCAACAATGCCATTAAATTCTCGCCGAATCGCTCAATAGTTACGCTGACGGCTACACTAAGGGGATCGGGAGAGAGTGAGTCACAGAAACATGACTTTGACGGACAGGATTCCTTGAATCAGGACTCTTTCTCGACTTCAGTTTCGATGGGTTTTAAAAGCCCCTTCGATATCCCAGAAGAACATTCCGTCCTCTTTCAAATCAAAGATCGGGGCATCGGCATTCCCTCCGACCAACTAGAGAAGATCTTTGACTGTTTTTATCAAATAGATCGATCTGATTCTCGTTCTTATAATGGTTTAGGATTAGGCTTAGCTCTTTGTCATCAGATTGTTCAGCAACATGGTGGGCAAGTCTGGGCAGAGAGAACCTTGAGAGGTGGCAGCACTTTTTACGCCACTTTACCTGTCTATCCACCAGCTCAACACTGGTGGCTGGAAATTCAAACGAAAAAGCCTCAATGCACTTACTACTTCGGACCCTTCGACAATGCCGCGGAAGCTAGAGCTTTACAAGACGGTTATTTGGAAGATTTGATGGCAGAACAAGCTCAGGTCATTGCTGCCGAAATCAAGCAGTGCCAACCAAAATATCTCACCATTTGTAGAGAAAATGAGATTTAACAAATCAATCATTCAAACTATTTAAACCCCAGATCCTTTCCTGTCCCTGCATGAACTTGAGCCAGCTTGGCGTAGTTACGAGCGTGTTCTAAAAGTTCTAGGGCTTGTTCCTCAGTGATCTCCCTGACTTTACGGGCAGGAATGCCGAGAACTAGCGATCGCGCGGGGACATCTTTGGTTACAACACTTGCTGCACCAACAATACTACCTGCACCTACTCTCACATTATCCAGAATTATGGCGCCGATCCCAATTAAACAGCCAGTTTCTATATAAGCTGAATGAATTACTGCTCGATGACCCACAGTTACATAATCTTCTAAAATTGTCGGCTTGTCAGGATCTCCATGCAAAATTGCCCCATCTTGAACATTGCTATACTTGCCGAGGACAATTCTCTCGATATCTCCCCTAACTACTGCCCCGTACCAGATGCTAGAACCTTCAGCTAAGGAAACATTGCCGATTACGGTAGCATTATCAGCCACAAATGCCGCAGTCGATAAATCTGGGATAGACCAATAAGAATCAGAAGATGGAGACATGATTTAGAATAAGCTATCTAACGATATCAAGACAATCAAGGCTAACAAGATTTAGCCGTGTTATAAGGAAAAGGAACTAATCTTATAGTATATGGATTTAGCTTTACAATACCCCGTTTTTGGTCCCGAAATTGTTTGTCCTCATTGTCGGCAATCAATTCCTGCGCTCACTTTAACCGATGCTTATCTCTGTAGTCGTCATGGTGCCTTTGAAGCCGATCCCAAGATTGAAGAATTGGTTCATCTCCCTTCTGGCAGACGTTGGCGACGCTGGGAAAATCAATGGTATCGTCAGCACACTCATCCAGACGGGATTCGCTTTGAAATTCATGAAGCTTTAGATGCTTTGTATACGGAAGGTTACCGCGCAACTAAAGTGATAATTGCAAGTCGTTATCGAGATTTGGTTAGCTCATATTTAGGGCGTAGTCATCCCTGGAGAGAAAGCCCAGAGTTCAAATCTCCCAAACTCTACGGATTGCCCATCAGCTTTAGTCCAGAAAATAGTCCTGAACCCCATTGGGAAATCATTAACTTTACTCTCGAAAAAGAGCCTGGAGTTCCTCGACACTACCCTTATCGCTTTCTATTTGAATAAATTAATATTTTGGTAGTGAATAATTAATAATTAATTAAATTTACCTAAATTCATGATTGCAGCAATATATGACTGTAAATGTTGGTCACTGTTCATTGGTAACTGATAACTCAAATGCACCATGTTTCAATTCGCACCGCCGATATCCACATGGCGATCGCTTTCTACGAACAGTTAGGCTTTACGGTCAAGGAACGTTTTACCGCAGGATACACCCTAGCCTGCTGGATAACTGGGTTGGGAGGCAGGATCGAATTGATTCAAATTCCTGAACCAAAACCTGCTGCTGATGCTTTTCATGATGAACACTATGTTGGTTACTATCACTTGTCTTTTGATTTAACTGATTCAATCTCAGATTTAACTAGTTGGCTGCAACAATTAGAGCAGAATATAGAGGCTGTGAGAAAAAGTGAACCTGAAAAGCTACCTCCTTTCAAAGTTTTACTTCCACCAGAACAGCAGATGATTGGCGATCGCATTTACGAGATAGCCTTTATCGCCGATACTGATGGTTTACCCCTGGAGTTTATCCGTGTGCTGAATTAGTCTCGAAATGCCTAATTCACAGACACTTTTCTAAAGATAACTAGAAGATTTTTTCAAGATACAAATTAGTCTGTCTAGACTTGAGAGTGATGTCGTCAATTGTTTTAACAAGAAAAATCAATCACCATTATAATTGATCTGATCAACAGGAGTTTTAATGCTAGAACTATATCAATTTGAACTATCTCAGTATTCAGAAAAAGTCCGCCTCATTCTTGATTATAAACAGCTAGAATATCGCAAGATCGAAGTTACTCCTGGTGTGGGGCAAATCGAACTGATGCAGAAATCTGGCAGTCGCCAAGTTCCCGTGCTTAAAGATGGCGGTACTTATGTCACCGACTCTACCGAAATTGCTTTATATCTAGAACGTAAATATCCTGAACGCCCCATCATACCTACAGATTCCTTGGCAAAAGGTCAATGTTTATTAATCGAAGAATGGGCAGATGCTTCTATTGGTTTGAAGGGACGTAAAGCCTTTATTGGGGCATTAAACCAGAACCAAAATTTTCGGACTTCTTTGTTACCAGCTAATACTCCCGATTTAGTTAAAACAGCAGTTGGCGCAATTCCTGGTGAGATCCTAGACGTACTGGGTACAGGAATAGGGTATGGTGGTGAGGCCGTAAAAGAAGCAAAAAAAAGTCTGATTCAGGATTTAGAAGCCTTGTGCCTGATTTTGCAAAATCAGCCTTATCTAACAGGAAATACCCCCACCTTAGCGGACTTAGCTGTGGCTGGGTTGAGTATTTTACTCAAGTTTCCCGCAGGTTCTTATCTCGACATTCCTGATCCACTCAAAGGTAAAGGCATCCCAGGAATTGGCGACAATATTACCTTTGAACCTTTCTTCGCTTGGCGCGATCGTCTTTATGCCGACTTTCGTCAGGGTTCCAACATTCCTCCTACTACGGGAAGTGCCTCTGCACCCACTTCCATCAGCATTGATTAAATTCAAATAATCAAAGTTATTAGGGGAAACTCAACCGGTGAACGAAAAAAGGTGTGGCAGTTAAACAATAGAGAAGCTTTGAGTAACGAGTAACGAGTAACGAGTAAATACTTATTACTCATCACTTATTACTCATTACTTTAAAATGCGAAAATTAATTGTTGCCACCGTAAATTTCGCTCACCCAAACTCAACGCCCCTTTTTTTGTTCAGCAACAATATTTAATCTTTAAAAACTTAGTCAATACCTTGCAAACCTCTTTATTAAAAAGCTAAAAGCAAAAAACCTGAAGGAAAGTAATTCAAATTAGGCGTAGTAGTCATGAGAGTTGGTCTAAATTCTTACCTAAGCGATACTAATGTTGATGCTGAAATAAATAATAGTCAGCGTCAACTATCCTTGGCGATGTCAGCCGTTCCCGATGATCAAGCTCACCAGTTGCCGTTAAATCTCTGCTTGGTTCTCGATCGCAGTGGCTCAATGTCGGAGAAACCTTTGGAAATGGTCAAGGAAGCAGCAATCAATATCATCGAGAAACTGAATCCAGGCGATCACATTAGCGTGGTTACTTTTGATCATCAAGCAAAGGTAATTGTACCCAATCAAACAGTTACCGATCTCGAACCGATTAAACAGAAAATTAGGCAGATGGTGGCAGATGGTGGTACTGCAATTGATGAAGGGTTACGCCTCGGACTCAAGGAAGTTGCCGCCCATAATCAGCATTGCGTATCTCGTATTTTTATCTTAACCGATGGGGAAAATGAACATGGTGATAATCACCGTTGTCTCAGACTAGCCGAACTATCAGCAGAATATAATGTGACTATCGATACCTTGGGTTTTGGGGAACACTGGAATCAAGATGTTTTAGAGCAGATTTCTGATTCAGCCCAAGGAACTTTAGCCTACATCGAACAGCCAAATCAAGCAGTATCCGAGTTTGATCGTCTATTTACCCGCGCTCAATCTGTGGGCTTAACTAATAGCACCTTGACTGTGGAATTGATGCCCAAGGTTCGCCTTGCCGAATTAAAGCCTGTAGCTCAAGTAGCTCCCGAAACAATTGAATTACCCGTTCAATTAGAGGGTAATTACTTCACCGTTCGTTTGGGTGATCTGATGATAGATCGACCACGGGTAGTTTTGATCAACCTCTACATCAATCAATTATCCCCAGGCACCCATAAAATTGCTGCGGTTCAACTACGCTACGACGATCCAGGAGCAAATCGGTCAAATTTACATTCCGATGTTTTGGCTATTGAACTAGAATCCCAGGATTTATATCAGGCAAAACCTAGTAATACTGTAAAAAATCATATTCTGACTTTGGCTAAATATCGTCAAACCCAAATTGCCGAAACTAAGCTCAAGGATGGTGATCGCACTGGCGCAGCCACCATGCTACAATCTGCCGCGAAAACTGCCCTACAATTAGGAGATAAAGAAGGAGCAACAGTACTACAAGCCAACGCCACTCGGTTACAGATTGGTAAAGATTTATCTGAAGGCGATCGCAAAAAAACTCGTCTTGTATCTAAAACAATTCTACGAGATGAGTAATCATAGATCTCCCAGTTCTGTTACATCAATGCTCGATAACTTATAAATTAATGGAAGATACGTTTCTACTTATACAAAACTGTTAATTCCCATTACTTATGCCGATTAGATATAGTAATGCCATGCGAGTTGCCACACCGCTGGTTACCTGTTGGGAGACTAAGCTAAGATTCGGATCATCCATTAAATCTGAAGTTATTTCGACACCGCGATTTGTGGGACCAGGATGGAGTATCTTAACATCAGGATGACATAGTTTAAGGCGATCGCGCGTAATGCCAAACAGTTGATGATATTCCCGCAAGCTAGGGATAAAATTAGCCGTCATTCGTTCTTTTTGCAGTCGTAGTGTCATTACAAAGTCGGCATCTTCTAAGGCAGGATTTAACTCCCAATGAAGAAACAATTTACCCTTGCTGCGATCGTCTACCATTTCCAAAAAGGGTGTAGGTAAGAGGGTTGCTGGTGCTGCTAAGTGTACTTCTGTCCCTGCTGTAGTGAGACTATAAATATTAGAACGAGCTACTCTAGAATGGAGAATATCACCGACGATCGCAATTTTTTTTCCTGCCAGTAATTCTAAACGAGGATTATCAGCATCTAATACAGAAGCGATCGTAAATAAATCTAATAACCCTTGAGAAGGATGTTGATGTAAACCGTCTCCTGCATTGAGAATCGTCACTCCAGAATTAAGTCGATCCATCTCTTGAGCAATAATTTGCGGAACTCCCGCCTGTTTGTGACGAATCACCATAATGTCTGCACCCATAGCGAGATAGGTTTTTGCCGTATCTAATATTGTTTCCCCTTTGGTTAGAGAAGAATTTCCTGGAGAAAAGTTTAAGATATCTGCCGATAGTCTTTTCGCTGCAAGTTCAAAACTACTTCGGGTACGGGTAGATGGTTCAAAAAACATATTGGCAACAACTCTTCCCTGAAGTGCAGGAACCTTTTTGGTTCTTCCTGAAAGTACCTTCTGAAAACTAGCAGCCGTCTGTAACACTGTTTCGTATTCTTCAGGGGTGAAATCAATCAGGGAAAGGATATGTCGTCTTGTCCAGGTAGTAGTTGCCATATCAGTTAACAATCAGTTAACAGTTATTATTAATTTGCAAAACACTCATCAGATTATCAGGTTATAGCTATATGAAGCCTGTCACACTTCGCCCCAAGGCAAGTGTGAGTATCTGGTAAGACACTCTTCTCAATTGAGACAGCTACTCGTATCCCAGAAAACCGTGCTTCTCGGTGAACAGCAGGGACTTTAGCCATACTGCACCTCTAACTCATTTCTGGTTAGAGTTTTTAGAAACAAAATTCTTGTATTTAGATGCCATTTTGCTTGCTCCCTACTATTATTTATCGGGCGACACAAAGACTTACAGGGTCGGCTGTTACCTTGGTGCGTTGGTCTTATATCTACCCCAGTAAACCAGTTTTCTATATCTGGGGGGCAATAGTGCCTCTGCAATTAGAAGTAGTATACCATAAATGCCAACCCACTTCGCTTACGCCCTAACCCAGACTTGCTTCGCGAAGTCTGAGAATGCGGGCTGATTTTTGTTCAACAATAAATACTGGCTAGGAGTCTGTCGGACTTATGAAGAGCTGATCTAAACTATGCTAAATGTAAAGGGTGCAGAATTGACTGGGAGAAGGCTCATCAGCAACAAATTTATCGAAATTGATAGGATTGCGGCGATCAAGCTGCCCAGCAAGATAGAACCTAGCGAATGTAGGTTGTAACTGAATTATGTATAATTGATCGATCCCCTCAATCTCGAAACGGAAAAATATGACAAGAATCAATGTTCTGTGGGCGATTGACCATGTTTGCTATGATGGCAGTCTGCATGGAGGAGGAAGGCTTTTTTGGAATATTTTGAACCAGTTCGATGCCGATCGCTTTCGTATTGTACCCTGTATGCTGAGGGCAAATGACACATTGCGGTCATTGTTTGAAGATGCTCCCGTACCCGTCAGAATTCTCGACAAGGGCAAATTTGACCCAACGACTCTCAATACATTCCTGCAATTAATTCGGGAAGAAAACATTCAAGTCATGCATCTGCATTGTTATGCTTCCTCTACTTTTGGTCGATTAGCAGGATTAATCAAGGGAGTACCGACAATCATCCATGATTACGATACCGAGGTTTATTTTCCTTATCCCAGTTACCTGAAGTTAGCCGATAGGCTACTTGCTCCTGTCACTCAAGGAGCGGTAGCAGCCTCGCCAATGGTCAAGCGATTTTTAATGGAAAAACGTAACATCGACGAAAGTAAAATTCAGATGATGTTCCATGGGATTCCCACTGACAAGTTTGAGCCAATCGCCACGGAGCGGAGGGCTATTCTACGTAAGCAACTAGGATTAAACCCCGCCACTAAAGTTTTAGGAACTGTTACTAAGCTCGGTCCCCAGCGAGGAAACGAGTTGTTAATTGAAGCGTTCGCTAAAATTGCCACAGCTCAATCTAATACGGCGTTAGTAATCATCTATAAGCTGACGCGCTTCCATCGTTTGCCCAACAAAGCCTATGTGGAAATAACACAGGGCGATTTAGACAATACGGTAAATCAACTTCGTCAGTTGACTGAAAACCGAGGAATAGCAGATAAAGTTCACTTAATAGAGTGGCCAGATAATCTGGACGAGTGGGGAAGTATCTTGGATATTTTCATTGCACCTTTTTTGAGCGAGCGTTTTTCCTCGGTACATTTGCTAGAGGCAATGGCTCAGGGTCAACCAGTAATTGCCACTGACCTGGGAGAACAAAGAGAGATTATCAATGATGGTGAGAATGGCTATTTGATACCAGCCGATGATGTGGATATTTTAGCCGAGAAAGCCCTCAATCTATTACAACAGCCAGATACCCTGGCGAGTTTTTCGGATCAGGCTCGACTGAGGGCGAAACAATACAGCACCCAATCCTATGTACAAAGACTGCAAGATTGTTACACCGAGCTAGTTCTTGGTTCAACCGCTCCGCCCCAACGGGTGAACGAAAAAAGGTGTGGCAGTTAAACAATAGAGAAGCTTTGAGTAAAGAGTAACGAGTAACGAGTAAATACTTAATACTTATTACTCATTACTTATTACTTATTACTTAAACAACGCGAAAATTAATTGTTGCCACCGTAAATTTCGCTCACCCCGCCCCAACCACTTACTAAGAAAGCAAAATGATTTTTGGTATTTACGAACCCCACCAATCCCCAGATGTTTTACAGGATATAGTACAATCTACGATCGCCGATCCTGGGGTTAAGGTGTGGGTGGAAGATTCCATCGCACTTGCCTGGGTTGGCAGCGGTATTTCCACCTTAGATGAGCCTGCCCAGCCTTACCGTAGCGACCAAACTGTGTCGGTATTTGAAGGTAAGTTATATAACCTCAATGAAATTCAGTCACGATTAAAAAATGACTCCCTTCTAACTACTGACAGTTCTGGGAGGGCTATTGGTTTACTTTACGAACGCTTCGGTGATGATTTGTTAGAGGAGGTAAATGGCAAATTCTCTTTCGCTGTATGGGATCGGCGCTCGCAAAGTCTGACCTTAGGGCGCGATCGCTTAGGTATCCATTCACTGTTTTACAGCAGCAACGGCGAACGTTTATTGTTTAGTTCCTCCCTTAAAACACTTCTCAAAGTGCCAGGGATATCGAAGCAGCTTAACCACCAAGCGGTTATCGATTATCTCCTCTATTGTTACAATCCGAGCCGTGATACATCTTTCTTTCAAGGAATATATAAGCTACCCGCCAGCCATCTACTCAAAACTAATGGCAGTGAAGTTACTCTACGTCAATATTGGAAATTAAGCTTTGCCAACGTCGAACATAAAAGCGAGGCGCAGTATGGTGAAGAAATTCCTGCATTGATTAAAGATGCTGTGGCATTGCGGATGGATACTCAGCAGTCTCCTGGTGTGTTATTGAGTGGGGGCATCGATTCTAGCACGATGGTGAGTCTGGCCTCTGGATTAAGCAGGACTCCTCTATCAACATTTTCCTTTCGTTGTCAGGGCAAATCTTACGATGAATCCCAGTATGCTCGTCTAATTGCTAATCATTTTGGCACTGATCATACTGAAGTACCCTATGAATCTAAAGAACTTACCCATATTGATCAAGCGATCGCTGGTATGGATGAACCTTTTTGTGATATTGGCATTGAGATGGCTACTTTTCTCTTAGGTCGGGCTGCTAGTGGTAAAGTAGCTTACGTTTTTAGTGGCGAGGGAGGAGATGAGCTATTTGGCGGTCATCCTGTTTATACCGCCGATAAGATTGCAGCCTATGTCGATCGCGTTCCCCAATTCATCCTCCAGCCTGTCACCCAAATTTTGCAAACCCTTCGAGATACCGAGCAAAAAAAGAATCTCCAGGTTAAGCTCAAACGATTTGCTTACAGCATTGCCTTTCCTCCAGGGCTACTGAGTCATCGCTGGCGAATTTACTATACCGCAGCCGAACTAAATACCCTCTGTACCGATGCCTTACTAACTGACAGTTCTTCAGGCACATTGTTCGACAGTATGCTGAAACAGACTCAGCAAAAAGAACCCGATCTTCTCAGTCGCAGTCTTAGCAGTGATTATTGGACTCTGGTAAATTTTTATCTACGGCGACTAGAACTCCTACGTCAGTTTGGCATCGAGAACCGTCTTCCCCTGCTTGATTATCGTTTGGTGGAATATGCTGCTAAGATACCTTCTGCCCTCAAGCTCAAAGGTTTTTCTGATACCAAGTATATCTATAAGCAAGCACTCAAAGGATTTTTGCCCGATGATATTTTATTTAATCGACCAAAGCTAGGTCACAGTGTACCGATGAAAAATTGGCTGCGCCAAGAAGTGGATATTATCGATTGGATGACGGATATTTTGAGTAGTACATCATTTCGACAGAGGGGTTTCTTTAAACCGAGCATGATTCAAAAACTGCTCTATGAGCATAGTAATAAATTGCATAATCACTCTCATCGATTATGGGCTTTACTTGTTCTAGAATTATGGTTTAGAGAATATTTGGATCATTAAATAAATAAAGTCTGAAGACCCTAAATCAATTTACGTTATGGTTTATTATTATTTTGTTTCGGGAAGCATTAAATCAGTATGAGCCTGATTTGATTCAGAAATCTCTCGCTCATCTTGACTCTTAGATAACTCGATGTCAACATCTGAGCTTTTTAGCTTCAGACATATCTCAAACAAAACTTCTGCCAAATCTCCTCGGGAAACTTTGTTGCTCGATAACTCTGATAGGTTGGATTCTAATTTTTCAAATATCTGTTGCTTGAGTAGCTGCACGTCTCGGTCTAAGACAGATTTAGCTTGGGTTATTTCTGTCTTTAAATTATTAGTGTTGGCATTAATACTATTTTGTAGAAAATCTATATTTTCCAGGCTGTGTTTTGATACGGTATTTAACTCTTGCTGTAGTCTACTTTGTTCTTTTTGAGCTGAAATATCTAAATATTTGATTCTCCTTTCTAAAGAATTAGCAAGTGAATTTATTCTGTGAATCAGTTTGTTTTCAAGCTGAGCTATTTGCTCTTTAATCGCGAATTGAAATTTTTGAGAATTGGCTTCGAGATGATTGAGTTTCTGATTGTGTTGTTCTAATTTCTGATTGTATTCGTCTAGTTGCTCGCCAAATAAAAGTTCTTGAAGCTGAGTGATGTTCCCCAGTCGTTTTCGTATTTCTGCCTTCGTAATCTCGTTCATGATTATAATTTCTCAAACAAATAAAGCTATAAATTAGACTTGGTTAAATTTTAATGGAAACAGATGCTTAGTAAAAATTCATCAATTATCTTATAGTAATTGGAATAAATTTAACTCGCAATAATATTATTATATGAAAGATCGATCAAGGCAACTTACAAGAGCAAAACTTTTATTTGATCGGCAGTGTAACTATAATAATAGTCCCTTGACTAATTTCACTATTGACAGCTATCGAACCTTGATATAAGTCTACCGACTTCTTGACAATAGATAACCCCAAACCTGTCCCTGGAATAGAATTAACATTACCTGCACGATAAAAAGATTCAAAGAGATGTTTTTGTGATTCTTGAGGAATGCCAATTCCGCGATCGCGTACCTCAATTTTAATTTCTGCTGGCTCACTAGCATGAGAAATAATTAGTTTTACTGTTGCTTCTGAAGGCGAATATTTTAGGGCATTTGATAGCAAGTTATTGAGTATATTTCTTAAAGTTGTTTTGTCTAAATTGACTAATTTAGTTTTAATTTGATAATCAAAATAAACTCTTTTATTAGCATAAATAGAAGTCAGATTGTGAATTATTTCCAGACAAAATTCTTGAAGATTAATCGGTTCTATCTTCAATTTTTGCTTGCATGATTCTGTTTCACTTAAAATTAGAATATCTTCCAATAACGAATTCATTGTTGAAGCTGCGTCTTGGATTGATTGTAGATAAAATTTACTATTTGAATTACTGATATTAGAATTTTCCCGTAAGTTTTGGACACAAAGAAAAATGCTGCTAAGAGGATTGCGGAATTCATGAGAAGCCATGGAAATAAATCCCGATTTTAGCTCTCTCAGTTCTTTTTCTCTGGCAAGAGCATTACGAATCTCTGTTTCCGCCTGCTTTCTAGCAGTAATATCTCTACCAATATACACACAATTAAAAAAGTCTTTTACTTCTGTTGGGACAATAAAACAGTCAAATTCAATCTGAATTATTTGCTCTTGTTTTCCTATAAAATTAACCTCGATCTTTCTGACTGCATCTTGAGAAGTTAACAAAGATCGGTATATTTTTTGATGATTAAAACTAGGATCTTCAATCAAATGATCTATCGACTGAGCGATTAGTTCTGATTTCTTTTGTTTAAATAGTTCGGTAGTTGATTTATTGACTCGCTCAATTTTTCCTTGAGGAGAGGTAATTAACAAAAGGTCCCGCATGGACGCAATAATTTTGTTGGTGCAGTATTCAAATCTTTGCAGTTTGTTGAGGCTAATTTCTGCCTCATTGATCTTCTGCATTGATGATTGTTGAAATACTGTCGATTCAGTGACATCTTCTAATAAGATGACTAGATGTTCTTCTATCGCTTGAATTAATAAACTAAAATATAAAACTGGCTCCAATGGTTTGTTTCGAGAAATCGTTTCTAAGCTAAAACTTGCTTGTTTTCCGAGTAAGATCTCTTGACAAGTTGATTCTAGACCAACAATCTCAGGAAAGCTGGTTCTAATATCTTCACCAATTACAATAGTTTGGTCAGCATATTTTTGAACGTCAGGAGAAAGTCGAACGACAATAAAATTGCGATCGCAAATTACATATTCTTGATTTTCAATATCGGGTATTAAATCCACAGTTTAAACATAGTTAAGCTAATTTGTTTAGACATGAGTATAGATACTCTCATATTGATACTCCGTGGTCTTTTTGGTTTTTATCCCCAGTTTTTACATGCAGAGTTGTATCTCTGTCGCACTTATTACATACTCCTGAGTGCCAACGGTCTGATAGAGTTTTCTACTCGATTTAGGCTCGCTACATGCTGTGATGTCCCTTTTGATTGACCTTAACTATTTTGTTTTTTTTTCCCAGTTTGTTCTCCCAGAAGATGATGCTTGACCTTAGAACAAATACCCCTTCGATTTTCTTGGTTTATTCCTTCGTTTCTATTGCGAATTTTCAGTCTTCAATAGCTAAAACTTCCGAGTTTTTAGCTAATTTGTGTGCTTCGCTATAATGCCAATGTTTTCTCTGTCTTGCTATCTTTTGGTGAAGTCTAGATATTGCTCCACGAGTCTTTTCGCCTTCTTGCTTCGAGTGTTGTCGTCTAGTTTTCTTGCAGAAGTGCCAGTTTTGATTCAGATTCTCTCATATGTTTTTGAGGTAAAGTTTGGTTATTATTTGAGTCTACATATAGTTTTTCTAGTCCAACGTCTATTCCAACAGTATTTAATTCAGTCGGTACAGTATTAATCTCAATATCAGGAACAGATTTGTCCTCAACAGAAAGATTAATGTAGTACCCATCAATTTTTCTGGTAATAGAGACAGTTTTCAGTTTGAAGCCAGATTCAATATTTCTAGATTTACGAAACTTAAACAACCCATGTAACTTAATAGTACTGCCGACAAGATTTTCATCGGGGATAGTAGGAAATGTAAAGTGCGATATCTCACTTTATTTTTAAAGCGAGGGCGACCACTTCTGTTACCTTTTGAGTCTCCTTAATCGCTCAAATGCCAGCTTTACTCTTTTGACACAATCCTGAAGCACCTGTGAGTAGATGTCTTTGTACCAGGGACGTTCTTTTTAAGTAGAGGTTAGCTGACTGAGAATGCCAATCTGGATTGTTCCGAAGTTGACCACTCCCTAGCTCGCACCAACGCAAACAATATTCCCCTTGAGGAATAATTAGGTTACAGCGATTCATTTGCCACCAGCGAAATCTATCCGCCAACAAATAGTTGTACTGATACCTGAGCATAGACAACCAGCGTTCATTTCTTGTCGCTGTGCTGCTGTTGGCATCAATTTATACTGATAGGTTTTCCTCATGAGAGGATTTTACCATTAGCTGTACACATATTCAGTATCTTGAAAAACAATTATCGTAGTACCCGTAGAGCAGTATTTAATCTAACCGTACATATTGTGCTGGTAACTAAATATAGACGAAAAGTGATTGATGGCGAAATGATCGAAGAACTAGCTAGCGTCTTTCAATCTGTACTTGCTTCTTGGGACAGCCAATTGATTGAATTTAATTGCGAAGCAGACCATGCCCATTTGCTCGTTTCATACCCACCCCACAAGTTATTGAGTAGTTTAATAGCTAATTTAAAAGCCACATCATCTAAGACAATGTGGCGTAAGTTCGAGCCGAAACTGAAAGAGATTTATTGGCGCAAGCGAGTGTTTTGGACAGGCGCTATTTCGTTCCAGTTGCGGAGGGGTTACTATAGATGTCTTGAAAAAATATGTTCAAGAACAAAATTCTCCACCCCTAGACCCTGGCCAAAATTCATCCCATCACTAAAAGTGAGGGTCTTCTTTTGGAAGAAAGATAAAATTAATTGATAGTTTAATTATCTTAGAGACGAGGAACAGGAATCGGATATTGCCCGCTAAAGAGACTCTCTTGAGATTATGGGCAGAAAAAAAGCGATCGCCACTGCTGTATCCTCAGATAGCGATCGCCTTTTTAAATAGAGTAATCTTATTTTCACACTTATCTTACTAATTACACGCCTTGGCATCACCTGCTACTCTAAAAGATGAATCAAAAAATGTTTAAGCGTAACTCAGTAGGCAAAATAATCAACCAGTTTAACGGTAACGTTTCTTGCGACGAGCGATCGCTTTACGTTTGCGTTTTTCAATGGGCGTCTCGTAGTGACGACGACGTTTAATATCGGCGAAGATACCTGCTTTGGATACTTGACGTTTAAATCGACGTAGTGCAGATTCTATGTTTTCGTTTTGTCCAACAACCACTTGGGTCATTAAAAATTATCCTCCTTGCTTGATTACGAATGTTAGATTTTAGTTTATTGTGTATCAGCTTGTTGCTGTTTAGCTTCCTATTATAACTTCCCTCTAGATCAGTTTACCAAGGAATTAGATACACCAACCCCTTGTGGTGTTTTAGGTCATTTTCACCAGCTAACCATTTCAGAGTTTCCAGGTGTAAATTGTTTATCTGTCTTCCGTGAGAAGACCCACAGCTATGCTGTTGGGATGAATCACGGACAGGGTTTTGAAGTTCACATTTTTGATACATAATCTTTACACAGAAAGGGTTTGAACTGTTGTATCCTAAATGTAGAGGCAAAGGTATTAAACCTCTTTAAAAACCTAGTAGTCGTTAGACTAACGCACCTTGAAAACTCGGCTATAGGGTTCTGTTCAGGAAAGCTTGAACAGGTAAAAGACCGAAGCAACACGCCAGTTCCTTCAACGCGGGGAACCCGCGCAACGGACTGGCTCAAGCACAGAGAAACACAATTTTTCGTATTCTCAGGTGGGTGAGCGAAATTTACGGTGGCAACAATTAATTTTCGCGTTGTTTAAGTAATGAGTAATAAGTAATGAGTAATAAGTATTTACTCGTTACTCGTTACTCGTTACTCGTTACTCAAAGCTTCTCTATTGTTTAACTGCCACACCTTTTTTCGTTCACCCTTCTCAGGTAAGGGAGGGCATCCCTGAACCTACTCTGCAATGGGTTAAACGCTTGGGGAGAGAACCATCTCTGGACTAAACACCGCAAGGAGTATAGTTTAAGTGGACTCGCTGAACCAAGAACCTCTTGATTCAACGCGAATCCCTCGGCTATGCCGATGGGAGGATGTCAAAATTCCAGACACCCTATTTTAGGGTACAGCAGATAGTTGACGACTCCCACCATTAACTGCAAGCAGTTTAATGGGGGATTCTAACACTCACGTTGTTAGATTTCTGCTTCCTTTCCTCTTAACTAGACACAGCCAAAGCTATGCCCCCGCCAGAACGAATCCACAGACATTTTGTTTGAATTGCACGATGCGCCCCACCGTACAATCAAGAAATGTAATAATTTCTTTCATCCTGAAACTGAAAAACTTTTACGCGACAACAGGCTTTTCCTTGTCGCAACTCATGTTTTTGTTTTTCAAGGTACAGAAACACTTCTCTCACTAGGTCGGTTCTGGACTTAACTTCACGCTTGTATCAAGCTAGCTACTGACCTACCTTTGACTCTCATTCGATGGGCTGTTTCAAACCATCCCTATTATCTCATTACTTATGCCAGACAAACATACAAAGATCAAGTTTTTAACAAGAAAATGTATTTAAATATTGTCGCTGCGCGGTTTTATTTGTTGGACAAAATTCATCTCACCGCTAAGCTAGTTGGGTGAGCGAAATTTACAGTGGCAAAAATTAGTTTTCGTGCTGTTAAGTAATGAGTATGTCCACAAGGGCATAACATCGCATAAGTAATAAGTAATGAGTAAATACCCATGAGAAAGAGTGAATTATTTTTCTTTCAATTTATTGATTGAAGCGGTTAATATTTTAATAATTCTTTCATTTTCTTCTATCATTTTTTGAAATCTAGTTTTTGATACTAGCTCAGATTTAATCATGATTTTTATCCAATAAAGAGTTTCATTTGCCTCTTTCAAAGCTATAGAATACTTATTGATAAAATCCTTAGTCGATTGTGCGTATTTAGCTTCTGAACAGTTGGCTCCAATTGATGTTCCGCTTCTTAAAAATTGTTTAGACAAAACCTTACCTGCGTCATCTTCTTGAACGGGTCGCTCATGGGGGAAACCCCCAAGACCGCGCCCGTCCGCAAAATGCCTTTTATTTAGTTCAGAGTAAGCTTTGACAACTCTGATGGCAAAGTTTTCAGTTCTTTCTTGAATACTGATATTTGCGTTATGATTAATCATGAGTAAAAAAAGAATGTGGTAATTCAATTTTACTCTATAAGTAATGGGTATTTACTCATTACTTATTACTTATTATGTTATGCCCTTGTGGTACTCATTACTTAAACAGGTTTATTTTTTAACTCCCACACCTTTTTTCGTTCACCCAAGCTAGTTTGCTCCACTCTCGTTCCACAAATAGCTTTAACGGGAGTCCTCTTTTGTCACTTAAGATAGATTTTTTTAATTGTCATTGATCGCGATCACACTTTATTTGGGTACTCTAGGTAATACTTGGATAGAGGTATTCTGTGCCTGGTTGATATACCCTTTTTAGCTTTACGTTACATGAAACTTCTATTATTTAAAACGTTATTACAGCGTCGCGCCAAAGACGAAGGTTTTACGCTGCCTATAGTTATCGCCCTGGGATTGATCATGATCCTACTCGGCTTAGTAAATATTACTGGTGCTAGCGAAGAAAATTTAACTGCAATTTCTAAAAACTCTAGTACCGATTCCCTGGCGGTGGCAGAAATTGGTATTGCCAGATATCGAGAGCTGTTAGATACAAATAGAGTACTAGCTCTATACAATGTATATACTCAACCTGATGATATTGATATTAATAGATGGGCAGGAGCCGGTACAGCTACAGGTGCAGCTAATATTTTCGGCATAGATAGTGTCTGTAGTGCAGATATAGATACTTTTGCCAATCGAACTGTATGGCATGATGTCACTCTTAGCGAGGCAAATGCCGGTGCAGATTTTAATCGAGATGGTGACCAAAGCGATATGGTTAACATGGGTCAATATAGATTAGTAAGTTATGTCTACGATATTGATGGTGACGAAACTAACGAAGATACTAGACAGATAACTTTGGGAGCTACAAATCCCTGGGTCAGTAATTTTTCTCAAACTGACGATAGTGTGAACACTAATGATAATGTAGCTTTTAACGACGTTACTTATAATCCTAGAGGAATATTGACAGTTCAAGGACGTACTTCAGTTGGAGCTGATGGAGTTGATAGCTCACAAAACAACATCACCCAAGATAATGAACGTTCTTTTTCTCAAATTCAAGTTGAAATACCAATTCGTTTGAATCAGCAAGATGTTGACAATCTTGCCCCTGCTCTTTGGATTGGAGATGGAAATGTCGGGAGTTTGGGAAATCTGACTGTCGCTGATGGTAATGACCCAGATACAATTTCTGATACTAATATCGTCGTAAGAGATCAGGCTCAAGGTGTTAATCCGGGATGCATCAATCCACCCGATAATCTAAATGGAGTAACGGGTGTAACCAATAATATTATTAGCGATCCTCGCGAAATACCTCCAATTCAGCCGGTTTTAGATACTATTACTGCTGCTGGAGGTGCTCAAACTAATAATACTTTGACTCCTATATTAGGTCGTCCAGCATATGCCACTCCTCCAAATAATGATAGACCTTATGTAGAACCTGATGCTGGCAATGTCTTTGTCGACTACGAAAATCGGGATGGAGCCACAGGAGACTGGGATTGCAAAAATATTAGTGATTGTCGCTACTACTATGATTTGCCTGGGGGCACAACCATTAATGCAGCTACTGAAACGGATGGTATTTCTAAAGTTACTCTTTATGTTAGGGGAGATTTAAACATTAACGCTGATATTGGTAGTGAAATTTCTTCCAACTATTTAGAGATTTATGCCACTGGAAATGTAAATATCACTACTGGTGGTGGAGTAATTGATATAAATGCTTTGATTCATGCACCAGACGGCACGTTAACTATTACTGGTGGGGGAAATGTTAACTTTGGTGGCTCTGTTTGGGTAAATGAGTTTATTAACAATGGAGGAACAATAGTTACTATCGATCCAGATATAACAGATAGCAGCTCTACAGCCTCTGATAGATCTTACAAATTTTATACAACTACTACTAGTAGAGTTCCTCGACCATTAACTACTAGTCCTACTAATTGGCAAATTGAGGAGGTGCAACCATAAAGTCATGTTAAACATAAATTTAAAGCCAGATCAAATACCTAAAAAAGAATCAGGATTTATTACTTTAGAAGTCGTAGTTTCAATGATTTTAGGATTAGCTTTCCTAGCAGTATCATTACAAAGCATAGGCTATGCTTTGGCAATTAAAGTCCAGGCACAGGAAAAACAGAGAGCTAATGAATTGATTCAAGAAGATATTGAAAGAATAAGCCAGCTTGGGAGTAATACTGCTCTGGGAGGAACTTGCAATCCTGCTAACTATGCTGGAGGATATGCTCAAGCTTTATGGGATGCTCTTGAACCTAATCCACCTTCGGCAGAAAATCCACCACCTACTAAAACTTTATCAAAATCCATTAAAGCTGATGGTTCAGATAACGGAAAAGGAGACATTCTAGCACTACAGCGATTTCATTTTAATGATGCTGTAACTAATAGAGCGCCCTTCAGGACTCTAAAAGTTGCATATCGAGTATGGACTTGGGATGCAGACAATTCCCAATTTACTGATAAGAATGGCAATATTCCTGACGGAGAAGATTTTCCAATCTCAGAAACTTTTGTGGAGGTAATACCAGATGTTGCTTTGTCATGCCCATAGCAGAAATGACGGTTTTACTCTCGTTGAAATGATTACCGCAGCGATTATTGTTGGTGTATTAGCTGCTGTTGCTGCTCCTAATTTGCTTGGTTGGTACAATAAACAAGCTGCTAACTCAGCTTTTAATGAAGTAGAAAGCGCAATCAGAGAAGCCCAAAAACTAGCCATTAAAAATGGTAGATCATGCACTATTAATATTACTAATTCCGATTTGGATGCAACCCCAGTTGTTACTGGAAGAGTTTTTGTTGATGAACAAGTTTTTGCAGGATGTTTGCTGAATAACCGCATTCTTGAAGATTTTATTACTCTTAATTCAGATCAAAATACTGTTACTTTTTTATCTAAAGGAAATACCACCACGGAGGCTTTGATTAGAGTATCAACTAAGGAGGGTGGATATGTAAAATGTCTGGTTGTTACTAATGGTTTGGGATTAATTAGAACTGGTGATTTTGATGTAGATAACAATACCTGCAGAACTAAAACTTAATTAATTTTTTTACAATTTCAATCAAATACTTTTGATGTTTAATTATTCAAAAAGCTATAGCGATCGCGGTTTTACTCTAATAGAACTGATGATCGCTATTTTAATAGTTGGTGTTTTAGCTGCGATGTCATCTCCAAGCTTATTAGGATTACTCAGTCGTTATCGGGTTCATGCAGCAATAAATCAATTAGAAGGAGCAATTAAGGAAACTCAGAGACAGGCTATATATCTAGGCAATATTTGTAGAATTAATGTCAATCCAGATACCAATATTATTTCTGGAAATCCTACTCAATGTATATTAAGCAATCGTGTTATTTTAAATGAAATAGATATTAGAACAAACTTATTAGGAAATCCACCCAACATCTCTTTTTCTCCTAAAGGCAATACAACGAAAATGGGAACTATTGTCTTATCTTCCAAAAATACTGATTTGCAAAGATGTTTTGTAATTGCTTTGGGAACGGGTATAACTAGAGTCGGTAAGTATATGGGAAATAAACTAGGTTCTGTTTCTTCAACAAAATGTATGACTATAAAATAGACAATGTATTTTTATACAATAAACTATAAAAAATAAACTATAAAAAAAGTCTCTCTATAAATCAATTTGGATTAATTAAAATAAGAGAGACTATTAAAAATAATTACTTATTGCTTTACCTATCTAAAAATTAGGGAGCAGAAGCATCCTTAGCAAATGCATCAGAGGAAAGGATAAAAATATTATCTTGTCGATCAAATCCTGGATGAGTTGTATCTGTCTGACCTACTTCAAAAATAACTATTCTTTCATTTGTATCAATATTTTTTACTTTATTTGTTCCAGTTTCCATATAACCTTTCATTTCCAAAAACTCTCTTAGAGATGTTTGATCATTGTCAGTAGTCATGTTATCGTCTGGATCATATCCTGGATCTGCTGGAACTATATCGTCAGGTCTCAGAAATAGTACCCTACTAGCTAAGCCATTACCTACGTATAAATCATTGTTACCATCGCTATAGCCGTTATAAGTTACGGGGTCTTCAAAGTCTATAGTATGTGATACACGATGAATAACAGAACCATCACCTAATGCTGAATTATCTTTGAAAATTGGATCTGAACCAGAGGGAAGAACATTACCATTGCCATCAGTGTAATTAGTACCGTCGTTATAATAAACCGACTCCATCCCATTTTCAGTTAAATCTTCATTGGCATAAGTAATGCTATCTCCTGATGCTTTACCTCCCTTGCTGATGCAGTCGGGTATACCATCACCTATAGGAATAGAATTAATCGTTAAATTGTTTGTGGTATCGATTTTTATCGGTTGAGGTTGCCTGTCAGGATCGTGAACCCATTTTTTATTTCTATTGCCTTGCTCACTATTAGGATTACTAGAATCATTAATAAAGTCAGTTCTCATCGTCCATTCTGAGGGGGTGCCAGTTGGATTACAACCATACACTGCACCCAAAGTTTTATAACTCATGCTGTAGGAAGTAAAGTTTGCTGAATTATTACCAGGAGCTGTTCTGGCTCTAGCGACTACTTGAGCTTCTTTTGCGTAGTTCCCATCATCTTCAGTTCCAATAAAAGTCCCATACGCATGCGTTGAGCCAGTAAAAAAGAGCTGTGCTGAAATCCCTAAACCATCGCTGTCTGCATTATCCTCAGAGTCCACAACACCATCCTGGTTCATGTCTAAATCTTCTGTATCAATTGTGGCATCACCATTGACATCTATTGCCGCTGTATCGCCCAATTCGTCTATACCATCACCATCTTTATCTTCATTGGCAACCAGTACAAATCTATCATTATTACTATCCGCAGTCTCTACTATTCCATCGCCATCATCATCAGTAACACAAGCATAGAAACCTTTATAGGTGACAGATTCATTATTACAAGTTGTTGTTTGTTCAACATCATCAATTTTATCGATTAATGCTTGAGCTTGCCAACTAGCGGGATCAGTGATGCTTGTAGGACTGTAACTTCCATCAGCATTTAAAGCTGGGCCCCAGCGATAAATAACTAAAGGACCTCGCCAAATATCGCCGTCAGGTTCTGCGGTGTAGTAAATTACCCTCTCGCTGACATTAGGAATCGTCATAGCTAAAATTGTCTTACCGCCACTAGGTAGACTAAAACTTGGGGCTACCTCTTCATTAATATCGGGAGTGGCTGGATTATCTATAGTACTTAAATTCCCATTAGATGTATCGACTTCAATTGATTGAGCGCGCCTTAATTCGTCAGAAATAAAACTAAATGCGCGAGAACTTTCTGAACGTATTTTCGACTTTGAAGTCTGAGATTGGGTGATATTTAATATCTGCATTACGCCCCAACCTAATGCTCCTACCACAATGGTACTCATTATGACACCGACCAAAAGTTCAGTTAGGGTAAATCCAGTATTAAGTTGGGATTTGTTTTTTTTTAAAAGTTTTTGCAACTCTTTATTTTTCATATTGAGGACAGTTTTGTATATAAATCAAAAATACTTTTTTTAGTATTTAGGCAAATAATTTTGGGCAAAATAAGCAG
Organism: Cyanobacteriota bacterium; assembly: GCA_942490675.1. Lineage (GTDB taxonomy): Bacteria > Cyanobacteriota > Cyanobacteriia > Cyanobacteriales > Xenococcaceae > Waterburya. Next base: position 46,863 of record CALNYB010000042.1, read on the forward strand.
AATCAAAATACCCTACAATTGTCACCAGTTATACTATTACTGTCTCAGTATAGTTGCAGGAATTATGCTGCGTAAACTAGTAAAGACACTGATTTTTCGATGAATTAGAGATGAATTTTAGGTAAATTACCGTACTTGTAAAAATTGTGAGAGCCTGCTAAAAAGTTTAGGTAATTTGCTTTTTTTCTAGGGTGGCAAAATAGACTGGAGTTATCGGGGAATTCTCAGTAAGCTAAAAATTGGAGACAAATAACCCTGGTGGAATCCAATGACAAGAAAAACTCCTGTCCTAAGTTTTATATTTAATTCCGCCTACCTACTTATTAGCGGTTTCATACATAAAAAACCTTCACAAGTTTCTCAAAGTCTTGATCTACAACAAGTTTGTAAGCAATAAATAAACCTTAGTAAAATGGCTGTCAGAACCTTAACTTTAGTTGGTCTTAGTTGGTCAGTAATTTTGGTTTAGGGAGAAAATGAAATGTTACGTCAAATACTACGGGATCTCGAATGGGGAATTGCTTTTGCAATTGCAACCTTAATTTTATTTCTGATTATTTCCCTCCTTACTATCCAGCCCGTAATTGCTGAAATTACTGAAACCGATATTGCACCAGGACAAAAATATTGTCGTTCGGAACAGATGTTAACCGATGAAGCAGGGCATAAATGGAAAGTAATGTTTTTTACTGAAGTTGATTCTCCAGAAGTTACGTCTTTAAATCTACGGTTATCTGGGCTATTTAGTTCTGCCAACATTCAGTCGCAAAAACCTTTAGTAATAAGTACCTCAAGCAATCGTTACGAAGCAACCGATATATTTTTTGAAAACCCTCCTTTGCCTAGCATCGGACAATACAATCTGAAAAACATTTTTCCCAGACTATCAACAATCGATCTATTACTTGAAATTCCTTTAGAAAATAATACTTCTGCTCGTTTACATATACCCACAGCATTAGTAAAAGAGTGGCAAGAAGTAGCAGATAAAAATCCTAATTCGTTACCAAAATCTGGCGTTGGTGAGTGCGTAATGCTTTTGATGCAAGTATCCACGAAAAAGCAATATTTCAAGGATCTGATTTCTTGATTAGCATTCTCTATTCAGCAATGCCCATTTTTGGGAAGTGGTGAACAAGAAGTGATGCATCGTAGTGATGAAGTAAGTACCACCTAGTACCTACAATGTGGTTATGGAATTATATAGAGACAGAGTTTGTTCTGCTGAATCAGGGTAATACTCGTTTTAGAATGTTGTTGATGCATTTTATAAAGTTGGTGTTCCTGTCTCTTTTTCTACTTCATGATGTATGTTGGTAGATAGTAAAAACTCATCGGTTGGCCAAAAATCAGTGAATGTAACGGAACAAAAAAGGAAAAAATTGTTGGAAAAGAATCCAAAAATTTTTGGGCGCCCGTTTCACGCCAACCCCCAATATGAACACCCACAATTTCTCTCGTGTCAGCATCTAAGGCTAGCCAAACCCATTGTTTATTACCCTTATTATCCACAAATGACCATAATTCATCACATTGAATTGTTAACTTACCTTTTTTTTTGAAATAACTAGGATTTTTTAAGGAAGAAGGGCAAATTTTCGGTAAAGTAAATTTGTGGACATCTCTTTGAAAAATCTTGGGAGCAAGCGAAACTCGAAAAGTGAAAACTCCTCTCAAAAACTAATTTTTCAATAATTTTCGGTGGACTTAGTTGAATAACTATTTTTGGGGAATTTTAAAAAAATTGACGACAAAACTCAGAAAATTAAACCTTTGTTTTCCGTTGTGAATATGACCATTTTTGACAGTTTGCTCAGAAGAACAGTTCGGACAAGTTGGCATTGGCAGCAGTTTTTTGAGATCAACGATTATTTTATATCATTACTTCTACAGGACTACCAAAAAATCATAGGTCTCCACTCCCACCTGATAAAAGTTAGCAGTATCTTCTAAAAATCCCCTGGTTTCGTTATCAATCTTTACTTCAAAAGAGCTGCACCCATCTGTACTTAGGTCGCGAATACCTAATTTGCTTTGACCTTTTTTAGGTGTTGGCGCTTTTGTTTGTTTAGGAATCGCCTGCATTTTAGAAAAGCTAGAAATAGCATAGTAAAGCTGTTCGGCAACTTTTTTGTTAGCTGCTTCATTAAGATGAATCGCAT
>CALNYB010000043.1:0-177658 GCA_942490675.1 Cyanobacteriota bacterium
TTCAAACGTTCGAGAATCGACCAAGTTGTAGATCATTTTCCCTTTCTCCAGCAATATTTGGCAATCACTTTAAATGCTACTTGTAATGCTTTTTATCTTAATCCCTTAGTAATTAACTCAGGAACTATTGTAGAACCTCACGTTGATAGTAGTATCTCTTTTTATACAAAAGCTACTACCATTCCAATGATCGTGAATGTTCTATATGTGAAAATACCACCCGATTTAAGAGGAGGAGAATTGCAACTTCAAAAAAGTGATCATAAAATTGAAAAAATTAAGCCTCAAGCAAATACATTGCTTTATTTTCGGGGCAATTTAAAACATTCAGTTAGTAAAGTTGAAAGTTCACAAGCGCGTATTAGCTTAGTTTGTGAACAGTATAATTTAACAGAAAATATACTAAATCTGATTCCTGAATTTAGAATAGAAACTGGTAGTCCTAAATAGGAAAGGATTAATTTTTAATTAATGAAGCATTATTAAGACAGCTACTTAGCTTAATAATCAATATTTTTATATTTATAGTGTTTATTGTTTAGATTGCGATAATCTAAACTAGAAAATACTGTATCTAATACAGAGAAGTATTCGCAAAATTTTATTGGATTGATAATATTAATTACATTAACAAAAAGGAAGTGATAAATATCCGCCTCACTTCCCCATTAAACTCAATCGTTTGATGTTATTTAGCGGTAAATTAAATTTATGTCTGTCGAATCAGTAAAAGTATTTTATGAATTACTCGAAAATGATGTAACCTTACAAGAACGTGTCAAAGCTGCTAATGATTCAGCTACCTTAGTGCAGATTGCCTCTGAAAAGGGTTGTAAATTTACAGAACAAGAACTAGAAAGAGCAATGCAAGAAGCTATTGTTGAAGGAGAGTTAGCCCAAGAAGAGTTAGAAGCTCTAGCTGGTGGTCTTGAGGGTGATGAGATTAAATCAAGAAAAATAAAATTGTAGGTTAGTTAATTTGCTTTAATAAACCCATGTTTATTCAAGAGTTCGGACTTTTTTTTAATGCTTGTAAAAGGAAATTTGTAGTTGATTATTTCAGTTCAAAACAGGTCTCAAACCCCTATTCTTCTTTTATTAATTAAATTTTGTCCGAACCATTGTTGTTGCTAAGTTGATGAAAATCATAAATGTATAAACTGAAACTAATCTGCCTTAATAATTTTGGTGAGGCATTTTTCTACAACGCATTTACTTATTCTTGGCTTCGTACTCGATTACGAACCTTGACACCCAATGGAAAGAGCATAGCAATTGGAGTTTCTAATCTAGGTAAGCCGATTGGCTTGGTTATGGCTGAAGTATTTCCAGAGGACAACTCTGCTGAAATACTCTCTATTTTCATAGTGTCAGCATATCGTCGTCAGAAAATTGGGACTGCTTTACTTACCTTTTTGGAGCAAGAGCTGCATACACGAGGTTGCATAACAGTTAAATTGTTTTATAAAACAGGTAAACCAACATCGTTAGCTCTAGAACGTTTACTCGAAAGTTGCAATTGGTCTACCCCTCGACCGTGGGATATAGTCTGTGAATCAGATCTCGACACAATAGCTAAAGCTCCTTGGTTTCAAATTAAGTTTCGTATTCCTTTTGACATGACAATTTTTCCCTGGGCAGAAATTACTGATCGAGAGCGCATAGTAATCAAACAAACTCAAGAATCAGAGCCTTGGTTCGACGAAAGTCGAAATCCTTTTCGGAATGAGAATAATATGGAACCCTTAAATAGTCTGGGTCTACGTTACAAAGGTCTGGTCGTTGGATGGATGTTAACTGAACGCATGGCATCAAACACTATTTATTACAACTGTATGTTTGTAAGACGAGATTTACAAAAGTTAGGTCGGGGCATTTATCTGTTTATTAATGCAATACGACTTCAAGCGAAAGCCGAGATTCCTAAAGGCATATGGCGTGTTAACTTTAATAATTCATCTATGCTACGCTTTGTTAAAAAACATATGATTCCTTATACAAATTCTTTAGAGGAAGTTAGTTGTTCTTCTAAATTATTAGTTGATATTTGAAAAAATAAATTTTTATCTTCCAAGTTAATAAATTTTTCTTTAACTCAATAATAATATCTATTTGTTTGATTTTAATACTCAAAAAAACAGGCAATCTTTAGTAGAGGTAAACAATGTTTTATGATGCATTATTATTTGATTTTACTCAAGAATTTGAAAATAATTGGCGTGCTATTCGTGACGAATATTTTAATCTTGATAACAAAATACTTGATTTCTACCGAGATAGTATTCCTTACGAGCAATATGCCAATAAATTATTGAGTAATAACGGTTGGACATATTCTTGGAGAGTTAATTCTAACGAACCCAATTATAATTGGCTAACATATGGCTTGTCTTATCAAGGTCTGTTTCCACAAGAAGCAGAACATAAGTTTCCCATTACAGCCAGTTTACTATCTAGGCTAAATGGTCTTAGAATGTGTGGATTTTCTTTGATGAAACCGCTTTCTTTTATTGAACCTCATTCACATGGAGATGTTGAAGGTAGTAATATACTGTCTTATCATTTGGGACTAGATGTTGTGACGGGAAAAAGTTATCTGTGGGTGAATGGCACATTTAAGGAACAATACAATGGAAAATCAATCATTTTTGATGCTTCCTACGAGCATTTCGCATTGAATATGTCAGATGCTGATAGAGTTATCCTCTACATGGAATTCGACAAGACCAAAATAGCATTTAAATAATCTAAGACAGACCTAAAAGTGTAAATTATTATCAGACGCTTGAATAAGTAAATTGAACTTAGTTGAAGGGGTTGATAAAAAAGCTATCCATCGGGTATATACCCCTACTGTGATACAGATGGAAGCCGTAGAATGCGGTGCTGCTTCATTGGGAATTATTCTAAGTTACTACGATCGCATTATACCTCTATCTGAATTACGTCAAAAATGCGGTATTTCACGGGATGGTAGTAAAGCTTCTAATATCCTTAAAGCTGCCAGGAGTTATGGTTTAACTGCTAAAGGATTTAAAAAATCCCTAGAAAACCTTAAGACTCTTGCGCCTCCCTATATAGTTTTTTGGAACTTCAATCATTTTTTGGTGGTTGAAGGTTTTGGCAAGGATTGTGTATATCTTAACGATCCTGCTACTGGTCGTAGAAAAGTATCTCTGAAAGAGTTTGACGAGGCTTACACTGGCATTGTCTTGGTTATGGAACCAGGAGAAGGGTTTCAAAAGGGTGGTCAGCAGAGGAGTATGGTTGCTGCTTTGGCTTCCCGTTTAACTAGTTCTCGCCGTGCTTTACTTTTCTGTTTGCTAACGGGATTATTTCTAACTTTTCCCCGCTTGACTGTACCAGCCTTTACCCAGGTATTTGTTGATCGCATTTTAGTGGAAAACTTACAGGACTGGCTGCGTCCGATGATCCTAGGAATGCTTATTGCTGCTATTCTTCAGGGTCTTTTGATGCGAATGCAGCTTAGAGCGTTACGGAAATTGTTAATTAAACTTTCTGTTACCCTATCGGGACAGTTTCTCTGGCATATTTTGCGCTTGCCTGTAGGGTTTTATGCTCAAAGGTTTTCGGGAGAGATTAGTAGTCGGATGCAGCTTAATGACAAAGTAGCCGAGGTGCTTTCTGGTCGTCTGGCTACTACAGTGATTGATACTGCAATGATGGGGTTATATGCAGTATTGATGCTGACCTATGACTGGTTGTTAACTACTATCACGATTTTATTTGCTGCCCTCAACTTTGTGGCTCTGCGGACTCTTTCTCGTAGTCGGGTGGATGCTAATATTAGCCTCGCTCAAGAATATGGCAAATCGTTTGGTGTTGCTATTGGGGGCATTCAAGCTATTGAAACTGTTAAAGCTTCGGGATTAGAATCCGACCTGTTTACTAAATTTGCTGGCTACTATACTAAGGCGCTTAATGCTCAACAAAAACTAGGTTTACAAACTCGCATTCTGAACACACTGCCAACTTTACTCACTGCCTTAGCTACGGCTTCCATTCTGGTTATCGGAGGGTTTCGAGTTATTAACGGCAGTCTTAGTATTGGAATGCTGGTTGCTTATCAACTATTGGCTACTAGTTTTCTTAGACCAGTCAATAGTCTAATTAACTTTGGTAGTACTTTACAAGAACTAGAATCAGACTTAAATCGTCTCGATGATGTCCTGCAAAATCCCCTGGATGACTCTAATTTGCTCCCCCAACTCCCCAACTCCTCATCTCTCCAGTCTCCCCAATCCCGCAACTCCCTATCTCCCCAATCCCCCAGTCTCCCCAACTCCCAGTCCCCCATTTCCTCAGTCCTCCAATTACGAAATCTTCTGACCTCTCCAGATTCATTTCAACTCCAAGGCTCTATCGAACTGCGTCAGCTAACTTTTGGCTACAGTAATTTAGAAGCACCCCTGATTGAAAACTTAAATCTAACTATTAAACCAGGACAAAGAGTGGCATTAGTGGGTGGTAGTGGTTCGGGCAAATCTACTATTGCTAAACTGATCTGTGGACTATATCCTTTTTGGTCGGGGGATATTCTCTTTGACGGTATTTCTCGTACCGAAATACCCCGTTCTGTCCTTGCCAACTCTCTAGCTATGGTAGAACAAGAGATTTTTCTGTTTGCGGGTACGATTCGAGATAACCTCACTCTATGGGACTCGACAATTCCCGAAGCAGATTTAGTTAAAGCTTGTCAGGATGCAGCAATTCACGAGACGGTTTTATCTTTACCAGGGGGATATGATGCCCAACTAGGTGAAGGAGGAAGTAATCTGAGTGGAGGACAACGACAGCGTTTAGAGATTGCTCGTGCTTTAGTGAGAAATCCTAGCATCCTCGTTTTAGATGAAGCTACCAGTGCCTTAGATGCGGAAACAGAACAGATTGTAGACCGCAATCTCAGAAGGCGAGGTTGTTCATGTATTGTCGTGGCGCACCGCCTTAGTACCATTCGTGACTGTGATGAAATTATCGTTCTCCAACAGGGCAAAGTTGTCCAAAGAGGTACTCATGAAGAGTTACGAGAACAGCAAGGTACTTATACTAGTTTGATTGGTAGTAATTGATATGGTGATTCAGCAAAAGCTTGCAACCAAAACCTACAAAATTAAAAGTAATCAGCCTTTTCTACTGCTTAATCCTCAAGTAGTTTGGCTGGTTATCTCAGGACAGGTATCAGTATTTGCTACCCAAGTTAGTAATTACAAGCCCAGAGGAGAGCGTCGCTATCTGTTTAATGTTAATCCTGAGGAGATTCTTTGTGGTGTATCAGTAACTCAAGATTTGGGTCTGTTAGCAGTGGCATTAGAAGATGTAGAGCTTCAACGATTCGACCTAGATGATATCGATCTACAATTTGCTACTAAAAATTTGAGAGCAATTACATTTTTAGTAAGTTTAGAAGACTGGTTTAAAAAATTAGGCAAAACCTTAGCCCTGGAATCTTTACAGACAACTCTCAGTCCAGAGAATACTTTACTTGCTCCCTGTTCTCTGCCCACTCCCTATTCCCTGGAAACAAATCAATTAATCCAACCCCCTCCCAATCAAATTGTCTGGGTCAAAGTAATCCAAGGGCAAACTTCTTGGCAGGGTTTTCCCGATTTACTATTAGAGGTAGACTCTCCTTGGTTTCCTTTCGTTAAAGGGATGTGGTTGACCGCAGAAAATCCAACTGAAATAAAAATTATTCCCACATTTCAATATCTCGATCGCGATCGCCTTACCGCTAGTTTGGCGATTTTTCACGAATATTTCTGCCATGCCTTAAATTTCTACTTAAAAGAGCAAAAAAAAGCAGAATTTCAGCGTTTTCAAGCTAGAGAAGAGTTAAATCAACAACTAACCACTTCCGCTTTCGGTAAACTAGCTTCAGTTCTACAACCTCAACCTGTAACCGCAGATCATACAGGAACACCTCTGTTAATTGCAGTGGGGGCAATTGGGCGAGTCCAAAAGATTAAAATTCAGCCCCCCGCAGCCTCAGAAGACCTCAACTTACTCCAAGATCCGATTGAAGCGATCGCTCGTGCTTCTCAATGTCGTATTCGTCGTGTTCAGTTAGTGGGTAATTGGTGGCAACAAGAACATGGGGCAATCCTGGCATATACAAGTAATGATAATGCTCCTGTAGCTTTGCTACCTAATCCAGAAGGCAAAGGTTATCTCTTATTCGACCCCGTTAAAGAAACTCGAACTTTAGTAACTAAGGCAGTAGCTCAAACTATAGCGACTGATGCCTACGTTTTCTATCGCCCTCTACCTCTGATAGTACATAGTATATTTGAACTCTTCCGCTTTGGGATTGAAGGTTATCACCAAGACATCCTGCTGATTATCCTAGTTGGCGCACTGACTACTATTCTTGGCATGGTAGCCCCCCAAGCCACGGGGATGTTAATCGATAAAGCCATTCCCGATAGCGATCGCCTTTTACTATGGCAAATTGGGCTAGCATTGTTTGCAGCAGCCTTGGGTAAATCGGCTTTTCAACTATCTCAAGGAATCATTACCCTACGAGTGGAAAATGCCACCGACGTTAACTTACAGTTGGCTGTTTGGGATCGACTGCTAAAAATAACTCCTGCTTTTTTCCGCCAGTATACTTCTGGAGACTTAGTAAATCGTCTGCTGGCAGTTCGGCAAATTCGCAGTCAACTAAGCGGTGCTACTCAACGCACCCTCCTCAGTGGGATCTTTTCCCTGCTCAACTTAGCATTGATGTTTGTTTATAGTGTCAAACTTGCTCTGATTGGCATGGGTATATCTGTTTTAGCAATTATCGTCACCATAACTTCTGGTATTCTCTTAGTCCGCAAAGAACGTCAACAAGAAAAGCTCGATGGTGAAATCGATGGACTAACGGTGCAGTTAATTGGTGGTGTAGCAAAACTAAGAGTCGCAGCAGCCGAGTCACGAGCCTTTGCTACTTGGGCAGAGAAATACAGCCAAAAAACTAAACTTATCTTTAGTATTCAAGAGATTAACGATGCCATATCGACTTTTAATGAGGCTCTTCCTCTAATTAGTTCGGTACTGCTGTTTTGGTTTGCAATTCTTTTTATCCACATAGCCCAAGCCAAGGGCAATCCAACAGGTTTAACCCCAGGAACGTTTTTAGCTTTTAATGTTGCTTTCGGCACTTTTATTAGTGGCGTTACCGATTTAAGTAACACCCTAACCGATATTTTAGGCATTGTTCCTCTCTGGGAGCGAGCCAAGTCCCTTGTCCAAGCCCCTACCGAATACGATCCCAATCGAACTGATTCTGGTCGTTTAGCAGGTCGTCTGGTTTTAGATCGGATTACCTTTCGCTATCGAGAAGATGGCTCACCAATTCTCGATAATGTCTCCCTGCAAGCTAATTCAGGGGAATTTATTGCCATAGTAGGACCTAGTGGTAGTGGTAAATCAACCTTGTTTCGGCTGTTATTAGGCTTTGAGATGCCTCAAAGTGGCACTATTTACTACGATGGACAAGACTTGACAGGGTTGGATGTTACCTCAGTTCGACGGCAACTAGGGGTAGTACTGCAAAATGGTCGCGTTCAGCAAAGTTCAATTTTTGACAATATTGCCTGTGGAGCTTTGATAACCCTTAATGAGGCTTGGCAAGCAGCAAAAATGGCTGGTTTAACTGAGGATATCGAACAAATGCCTATGGGTATGCACACAGTTGTTAGCGAAGGAGGGAGTAATTTATCAGGAGGACAACGACAAAGATTATTAATCGCTCGTGCCCTAATTGGCAACCCGAAAATAATTCTGATGGATGAAGCTACCAGTGCTTTAGATAACCGTACCCAAGCAATTGTTACTCAAAGTTTAGAAACCCTAAATACCACCCGTATTGTTATCGCTCATCGCCTTAGTACAATTCGCCATGCCGATCGCATTTATGTTTTAGAAGCTGGTCGAGTAGTTCAAGTAGGTTCATTTGCTGAATTAATTCAGCAGGAAGGGTTATTTGCGCGACTAGCTGCTCGACAGTTGGAGTAATTATTTTATTTTCTTTCTCCTTTGAGTAAATCTGGCAACCACATTAAAATCAAGGTTAACAAACATACAATTACTAAGACAAACGAATAACGCAGATCGCTACTTGATATCTGGATATTTTGTTCCATTAAAAGATTCATTTTTATTTTTAACTACCTAAAATTAATTGCTTTCAATCTAGTTATTAACATGAGGTATCGCAATTATTAATCATTTTATGTATTGCATACAGATTTTTAAAAAGCCATTTCTCCGATTCAATTAATTTATCTTTTACCCTTATTCCTTATTTCTTACTATCAAACTTAAATTTCATCTAGCTATCCACCATGAAAGAACAAGAAAAAAAACAAATATTTAGAGCAGAATCTTTAGAACGCTTATCATCTCCAGAAAGACTCGATCGCCTAATGCAAATAGTCGATCGCCGAGACTGGCTACCTCTATCAACTTTAGGCGCATTAGTCATAGCAGCCATTGTTTGGAGTATCTTTGGCAAAATTCCTGTAAATGTTACTAGTAAAGGGTTGCTAATTCTTCCTCGTCGCGTAGTAAATATTCAATCTCCCGTGGAAGGACAATTAAAACAACTGGAGGTAAAGCCTGGGGATTGTGTCAAAAAAGATGAAGTTATCGCTACCATAGACCCCTTTGAAATCCGCCAAAAACTCCAACTCGAACAAGAAAAGCTAGCGCAATTACAAGATCACGAACAAGAAGCAGATAACCTACAAAATCAACGTACTGATCTAGAAATCAAAGCAATTCAACAAGAGCAAGCAAGTAAAAGACAACGCCTCCAAGACGCTTTGAAACTAAGTCCCATTCTCAAAAATCGAGAAATCGGTGCCATAGAACAAGAGCAAACTACCCTGCAACAACAAATTGAGGATGTACAAGCATTAACTCCCACACTGCGAGATAAAGAAACTAAAGCGATCGCCGAACAACAGCTTAGTCTAGAGCAACAACTCCAAGATGCCCAAACCCAAGCTCCCATATTAGAAAAAAGGAGTAAAAAGCGTCGCCTTTTAGCGGAGGAAGGAGCAATCTCTGACGACCTTGTTCTCGAATCAGAACAAGAATATAGACAAAGTTTGCAAGACATCTCCAGCTTAAAAGCCGAGTTAAAACAATTAGAAACTCAGAAAACCGAAGTCCAACAGAAATATTTAGATAATGTTGATCTTATTAGCAAATATCAAGCCAGATTGAGAGAATTAGATATTAAAGAAACGGAAACTCAACAAAAATATCAAGAGAATTTAAGCACTATCTCGCAATTACAAGCAGAGTTGCAGCAACTCGATACCCAAGTTAAAATTCTCGCACAACAAAATCTTGAAGCTTCTGCGGGTAGGAAAAATCCGATTCAAGAAGTCAAACACAGTATTGCCCAACTCGAAAAAAAACTTGAATACAATCAACAAATAAAAAGTCCTTATAGTGGATGTATCCTCGAACTCACCGCCGACAATAGTTCAGTTCTCAATCCAGGCGATCGTCTTGGTTCAATTAAAGTTGACGATGTATCAGATAGCATATCCAGCGTAGCTTATTTCCCCGTCGGCGATGGCAAAAAGATTCAATCGGGAATGAAGATTTTTATTACACCAGATTCAGTCCGTCGTGAACGCTTTGGAGGTATTGTCGGAACTGTAACTAAAGTCTCGGCTTTTCCCATCACCAAACAGGGAGCTTCTAGCCTAGTGGGTAATGCTGAAGTAATAGAAGAAATGGTGTCTAAATTAGGCTCAGTAATTGCAGTACAAGCACAATTAGAGCTTGATTCATCTACTCCTAGTGGTTATAAGTGGTCATCTTCAACTGGACCAAAAAACTTAAAGATATCTTCTGGAACTACGACTATCGCTCGGGTAACTGTAGACAAGCAAGCTCCCATTGCTCTAATTTTACCTATCCTTCGCGAATGGAGTGGAATAATTTCTTAATGAACTGGTTGCGGGTTTTGTGAAAAATTGAAACTGAATATTAAACAGCAAGGTAAAAAATAGATTCCGAAGCAGTACAAAGATCTTTTTTAAGGTTTTTCCAGAGTCTTTAGTCAAAATTCTTATCAGCAAGGCACAATAAATCGAGGTCTCTATACTGAAGACCTGACAAAAATTGGCTAGAAACCTAACTTTAACTCTGGCAGAAATGCCGAAGATTAAGGTGATTTCCATAAAAGAAAGTACCAAGTATTGCTGTCACATCACTCGCTGCTCTGTCGATTTACTGGTATATTTATTTCTAGAAATCACCTAATCATGGTGTAAGCCAGACTTTTCAAGGCATAATGCAACTCACTAATTCGTTCAAAACGAAGCAGCAAACGCTTAAATTTATCCTCCCAGGCAAATACTCGCTCTTCGGGTACGGAACCTTTCTTGAAAGATAGTAAGGGCGAAAATCCTCTTTCTACCTGCCTTAGAAGTGGTTCTCCCCCTCAGATTTTCTTTAATATTCGGAACCATGCTTCGATTGAAAATGGCTTTTCGATTTTTTCGACTATCGTAAACACCATCTAGACTAACGATGGTATTTTCCAGATTGAGTCCGACCAATGAAGCGATTCTTGTCACTTGTGGTAATGCATTCAGTAAGAGTGGTGATTCGTTTCGATTGCCAGGAGCTGTCACAAAAGGAGCGATTACATTACAGTTACGGTCGCAGAATGCCACCACTTTATCTCCCTTCAGATGCTTGTGACCGTTGAAGCCCAGATTATCGCCACCTTTTTTGGCGGCTGTGGTTGTTCCATCTCCGTGGATAACGCTGATATCAAGGTATTTCTTCTGGTGTAGCACAAATACAGAACCCACAAAAATATCATCAAAGCACCCATGAATTTCAAAGCGTCGAAATGCCCGATAGATTCTGGTGTAGTGAATCTCTGGTTGTCCATTTTGGTCTGTGGCAATGGGCAGTTCTTTCCACTGACATCCAAGATACAACAGCTTTAAAATGTAGTTAAAAATCATGTGTAAAGAGAGTTTTGGCTGAGGACCACGACTGCCGATGGGCAGGTAGGGCAAGACAAATTGCTCGAATTACTCAAAGAATAAAACCCGCAACCAGTTCAACAAGAGTTTGTGGCAAAACCGAAGATTTTAAGTATTCATATTCTGTCTGGAAATTCTGTCTGGAAAATAAATAGTTTTACCCCTACTTCGTAAAAAGAATGTTCAATGTTGAATGATTACTGCCAATTTCCGACTAGGATAAATGCCGACCAGAAAAAAGGATGGTCAAAAGCATTGTCTTTTAGAGTTGATATTTGAGCCTGACGCAGTGCTTCGGCTTTAGTGACATTTTCTTGAGCCAATTCCTGATAGAAATTAGTCATTATGGTTACTGTAGCTAAATCGCTAACTGCCCACAAAGATGCTACTGTGCTACGCGCCCCTGCACGAACGGCAATCCCTGCTAACCCTAATGTTGCCAAGCGATCGCCTGTAGCTGTTTCACAAGCACTAAGTACCAACAGTTCAATCGGACGTAGTTGTTTACTATCCCCACGAAGCAGGCGACTTAACTCATCAATGTTAATGCGATTATCCCAAGTCAAGACAAAGGTGTCTTCAGCTTTCGAGCTAAATTGACCATGAGTTGCTAAGTGAACTATCCGAAAAGGAGTTTGACTGGCAGAGCGATTAAAGTTAAGTTCGGTAAAACTATCATTTAGCAATACATCTGAGGCAAATAGAGGCTGGATCTGCTCGATTTCTTGTTTGACTCCAGGCAGACTAGAAAAGCCCTGTCGAGCCTCGGAAAGCCCTGCTAATAAGATATCTTGACGATCTTTATCTGTAGCTTGTAACTCAGTAAGTTGTAAACTAGGCGCGATCGCCACGCTGTATTTTTCGATCAGATATTGTTTGCCATCGTGTAGGGTAGCAGGGGGCAGATTACGCAAAATACCGTCAGGAACAAAGACTAATGTTTTGATCTTGCTGGTTTTCAACTCTTCTGCTAAGGGACGAATCAGCCAGTCATAAGCTTGTTGAAACAACTCTAAATTAAGACGGCGAGGCGAACTTAGTTGACTATTAGCAGAGGCAATGACAAGCTCTATTTCCGATGGTGGTAGCTCACTAGAATAATGACGTAGCGGTTTTCCTGGTAGAGCTGCCACAACTTCGAGGCGATCGCCTAAGATAATAGTATAAATAATAGCTGCGGTAGGATCTAACCGATCAATTTGTTCAGGTTCAGCATCTAAACAGGCATCGCGGAAGAAATTATCTAATTCGGCTACCTGTAAAGATTCAATTACCAGTCTGGCTTGGTTTAAATCAGCTTGGCTAGCTTTGGGTTGTAATAGTAGTACTGCTAGCTCTCGATAAACTGGCTCAATTTCTTGGCGAAAGGAATACTGGATGTCAGAACTAATAGCGACTAAATCACTTCTGAGAGCTTGAAGACTGTCGGTTGCTTGGGTATAAGCTGCGATCGCGCTTTTGGTATTTCCTTGAGCCTTAAATATTCTACCTAGTTGCCATTGCCATTGATAGGTTAATTCTATCGCATTAACGCTTTGAGCCTTAATTAAAGCCTCTTCGGTTATTTGTCTTGCCTCCTGCCATTTTTGATGGCGTTCGTAGAGATTGCCTAAAACACCTAAAGCCTCAGCTTCAGTTCTGGTGATATTTAAAGTTTTAGATTGGTTAACGGCATTAACTAGCAATTGGGCTACTCGTCTTGGTTCGGTGTCTAATTCAATTAGATGACGTGCTAAACTAATTTGTCCTTGGATAGTATTTTGAGTTGGGGGAAGTTGAGTTAAAAGCTGTTGAATTTCTGCTGCTAAGTTAGAGGCAGTCGATCTTTCTTCTAAGCTAATTAAAGCACTGAGTCGATCTAGTTTTCCCCTTAATTGAATGTCTGGCTGTGATGTAATTGCGATCGCCCGTTGATAAAAATCTATTGCTGCTTTTGGTCGAGCTTGAAATCTGGCATTATTTCCTAAATTAAGTAAAACATCAGCGGTAGTCGGCTTATCCGCCAATTGTTCGGCAGTAGTCAAAGCCAATTTTAATGTAGCGTTAGCAGGCTGGTATTTACCGACTCGATTTAAAACGTTGCCAATATTGAGTAAAGCCTGAGCTTTAATTAAAGTATCTGGTTCGTTTTGAAGCTGGTTATTAGTTGCAGTGAGGGTTTTAAGACTTTGAGAATATAAACCTAATGCCTGTAAAGCCTGAGCTTGATAAATTTTCCCCTGAGTCAAGCCTGTAATATTTCCTTGTTCTTCGTAAAGAGAGGTAGCCTGTCGCCAAGTCTCTAACGCCTCCTGCGATCGCCCTAAAGATAATTCTACTTGTCCTTTAACTTCTAAAACTTGAGCTAATAACTGACTCTTTTCTGGTTCACTATCGATAGTAGCAATAATTTTTTCCGCTTCAGTTAGAGTAGCTTCTGCTTGTTTCCATTCTCCTAGCTTCTGATAAATTAAAGCCAAATTACGAGTAGCGACAGTACTTCCTACCAAATCTTCTTGTTTTTGATATTGCTCAATTGCTGTTTTTAAAGTTGAGATTGCCTCTGAATATTGATTTTGTTGGTAAAGCTGTTCTGCCTCTTGCTCTATCCCTTGAACCGTTTGCTGGTCAGCAGCCAAGATAAATACTGGCTGTTGTAAGCATAAAATTAGAGCGATCGCACTAGCAAAAACCAAGAATAATTTGCTCAATTTATATTTATTGTTAAAAACTGTTTTTTTGTATTTCTCATCCTTCATCCTTTATCCCTCATCCTTTTTAAAGTGGTTTAAATTCCAAGGAAAAATAAATTCCATTTTCCTGTAGACTATCCCCTTCCGTATCTAGATCCACCAAGGGAATTCCCCAATCTAAACGAGAGGCAAAATAATCACTAATTTGGAGGCGTAAACCAATACCTGTAGAGACTAGGGTATTAGTATCTAATTTAAAATCATCAGAATTCCAAACTGTGCCAAAGTCAACAAAAGGAGTTAGCTGCAAGCTAGTTTTCCATTTAGGGATGCGGAGAATTGTGGCTCTAATTTCTGCGGAGTTAAACCAGCCATTATCCCCCAACAAAGCATCTTGACGATAACCCCGAACACTTAACCCCCCCCCTAAACTAAACTGTTCTATGGGTAATAGACCATCATTTGCTATCTGGAAATCCGATCGCAAGAGTAAAGTAAAATTAGAACTGAGGAGTCTAAGATACTGAGCCTGTCCTCGCCAAGCTAAAAATTTACCATCGGGGCGATCATCATTATTAATAGTTGCATCAAAAACATCAATACCCAAACTAAACTGAGAAAGTAAAGCTAAAACTTGATTCGCATCACGTTTAGTATATTCCTGAAAAAAGCGCAGCGCACTAATATTTGTTTCACCATCAGGTTCAGCCCCCCGCGATAACTGTTCGGGTTCGCCATCCAAGGTGATTGCAGAATTGTTTTGAGAAAAAGTCAACCCAATGGCTACATCGACCATTGGTTTTTGCAGTACGGGTTGACGGTAGGTAAATTCGTAATTGGTATTTTCTGATTCAATATCAAAGCGATCGAAAGGCGGGGTTATAATTTTGCTATCAGTATAGCTAAAGCGGAAATTAAGCGTACCGTTCTTAGGATTCAAGGGAAGAGAATAGTTAAGATCGTCGAGGGAGTTACTACCGTCGGTATTCAGATAACCGATGCTAAAGCGATCGCCTAATCCGACTAAGTTACGATGGGTTAATTGTACGCCTCTACGATCTGTTCCCACACTGGGAGCGCGATAATTATCAAAACTTAAAATTAAATCGAAAGGATCTGCCTCTTGTAGATTAAGTTCTAGAATACTACTTCCAGGTCTAGTTCCTGCGGTTAATTCCGCTGCTAAATTTTCAATTAAAGGATCTATTTGTAATAGCTGTAAAGCGTTAAGCAGCTTGTCTTTATTTAAAGGCGCAGCAGTAGCGATCTTAAGACGACTACGAACATAACCAGTATTTAATCTGTTTAACCCCTCGATGTTAATTGCTTCTACCGTTCCTTCTACTACTTCAATTGTGACAATGCCATCTTCTAATTTTTGTGGCGGTAAAAACGTTCCTGATGTAATATAACCGCGCTCAAAATACAGGCGATCAATCACTTTTTGTGCGGCTAAAATTTCCGTAAAAGAAAGACGACGTAGAGTAAAGGGTTCTAGTACCTCGGCTAATTCTTCGGGAGTAAAAACTGTACTACCGACGATCTCAAACTTTTTGACAAAAACCGTGTTAGCAACACCTTCAATTACATTAGGAGAATCTTTGGGGGGTGTTTGTTCCAGTTCGGGTAGTATTTGTTCTAAAGATGGTAAAGTTTTTGGTTCTACTGGTTCGGGTTGGGGTGGTAAAGGTGGAGTAGAGGTAGGTAGAATGTTTTGAGCTTTAGCTAAATTAGTGATTGATAATAAAAAAACAGTAAACAGCCCAAATATTGGGCTAAGTTTAACTTTAATATTGATATTTTTGTAAATAGACATTATTTATAGTCATTTATAGTCAAAATTTACTGTTAGATATCCATAAATCAACTTGTTTATTTGTTTGTTTAAGCTATGAGTGTCACTGTAGGACGTTCATGAACAAATTCACTATAATCTGCTATGTCATCTAAACCTAAAAAGGTTAATAAAATTTCAGCCGCCAACCAAATAATGATTTTAGCGATCAACTTATTCCACTTAATTTCCATTGAACTTTTCCTCCGAAAATCTTTTTCCTAAAGACTTATCGGTGGTTTTACAAAATATGCTGCATCAATTTACATTTCTTCACCTTTTTTCCTGTAAAGTCCTACAATCGGGATGGTCAATTCCCGAATTCTGAGGGGTCGTTTCAGGAGTATTAGCTACCAACCACACGCTACCATCGGATGTTGCGACTAACCCATGGGATTGTTGAATAACGGGATGTTTTTTTGCTGATGAGGTATTGCTGGCTGGACGTTGACGAACTCCCACTAAGCCATTTTTACTAACTTCTAGATCGTCACGACTTGCCCAGTTAACAATGTGATCGCGATTCTCCAAAGATTCTTCAGAAGTTGGAGTTAAACCTCCGCGACCAGTAATAATAAACGAACTACCTTTAGCAATCTTCTCATCTTCTAATTTACACAAGTCTTGAGCCAAGATTCCTTCCGCATCAATTGGAACATCTGGTAATTCAAATATCCCTGAAGCGGGGTCAACATCAGGAGTATTAAAAGTAACTGTGCCATCGATACCTAACTCAGAAGCAGCAGTAATTTGACTATCAGGCTCTTGAAAAATACCCTGGGTAGTAATTTGGATATTCCCCCCTTGTCCCTGAACTGCATTGGCGGTAATGTCGCTATTATCCAGCAGCGCAATACCACTTGACTCAATAGATATATCTCCTCCCGTAGCTGATTCAGTAGCGTTGGTGGTAATTTGGCTGTTGTTGCGAAGCAAGAGAGTATCTGTATTTTCTAAGGTAATATTACCTTGGTCGCCCACTCTAGTTTCGGCAGTGAGACTGCCACGATCTAAAGTAATCTCTTGAGCATCTATGCCTAAGCTTCCTGCTGCTCCTGAACCTGCTGCGCTAACATTGATTTCTGCATTATCAAAAATATCCAACTGTCCAGCTTCAACGTTGATATTACCACCCGCCCCCGAAGCTTCTGAACGCACATTAGCAAAAAATCCGCTATTTCCAGGAAGTTCATTGGTAACAATTACATCGCCAAATTCAGCTAGACGATTAGCAAAGTTAGTTTCACTGCCCGACAGTAACAGGTTTTCTGAAGCTTGAATATTGATATTACCTGCATTACCAGAACTAGCTGCTGAAGTAGCTATTTGTCCACCATCAATAGCTGTAAAATTATTAGCATTGATTGAGATACTACCGCCATCACCTTCATTAAGAGTTTGAGAACTAACGAGCCCACCATCAGCGATCTGAAATCTATTAGTGTCAATTGTAATTCCCCCTGCTTGACCTAATCCTCCTGCCTCTGTTGCGGAGATAATACCACTGGAAAAACCCTCTGTTCCAGATCCACTAATAATGACTGAATCAGGAATATTCAATAAGATACTACCCCCTTGACCGTTTCCAAAAACACTAGTTACCAATTGAGAACCACTATCAAGATTTATAGTGCTTGCTTCTATATTGATATTTCCACCATTACCTACCGCTCCTGGATTGATAACGCTTTGAATAGCACTATTTGAAGCAATGACTAAACCTTCTTCTAGAAAGATATCTATATTTCCAGCATTTCCTTGTCCCAGACTGCTTGCATCTATAAAAGAGCCGTCTTCTAACAAAATTTCTTGGGCGACAATTTCAATATCTCCACCATCTCCTATTGCTATAGATTCAAAGTCATCTGTCCTTATTGACTCAACAAATGTAGCAACTTGTGAACTAGTGCTAATTGTTACCAATCCATTTGGTATATTAATGTTAATGTCGCCAGCATCTCCTCTTGAAAAAGATACTGCTCGAAGAACACTTTCGTTCAGAACCGACAGTGAACCAGAATTAATATTGATATCTCCACCAGTACCATTGCCTTCTTCTGCTACCTGATTAAATACTTTACTATTATTTACTTCTAACTTGTTGTTGGCATTTAGAGTAATGTTCCCTGCTTGACTGTTAACAGTTCCTAAACCTATCCCAAAACCAGCCCTGAGTATACTCTCTTCTGTAATATTGATATTATTAGCATTAATTATAATATCCCCTCCATTATCAGCAGGGACATTAATCAAAGCTTCGTTAGTCAGAAATACGTTGGATCTTGGAACTTGCTCAGAAAAACTGAGACTAATATTTTGCTCGTCAATATCGGAAAAGTTAAGCTGAACCTCTCCTACTTTCGATAATCCGCCTAACTCTACCCGACCTCCAAAAGCGTTAACTCCTCCGCCATTAAAAATTATGTCTCCCCCAACTAGCAGAAAGCTTTTACCATCAGGAACTCGCAACCCTAAAGCAGTTTCTTCAATGCCAGAAATATCTGCTCCAGCGGGTGCAATTGATTCATTGCGAATAACTTCCTGAGTTGCATTAGCAAAGGACAAAGCAGATGGATTGATAGTTAACAGAGGTATTTCATTGGGGACAGTATCTAGTAACCCCTGTTCGCCAAACCGAATTGCATCAGCAGTAGTAGCCAAAAAAGAACCATTGAGATTTAAGCTAGAATTTTGCCCGAAGATAATGCCATTAGGATTGAGCAAGAATAAATTAGCATTACCATCACTGACACCAAGAGTTCCTAGTATCTCAGAAAGTTCATTGCCCGTGATTCTACCAAAGATATTTGCCACTCCAGGATCTTGGAATAACACTGTCGCACCCACATCAACGTTAAACCTCTCAAAGCTGTGAAATAAATTTTCCCCTTGCTGTAATCCACCTTCAATCAGACAATCACCAGAACAACTTTCTGGTTGGGTAGGGGTAGTGCTATCTGTCTGGATGGATTGGGCTGTAGCCATCTGACTATTGACGAACAACCCAAACATAATACTTGAAAGAATATGAAAACCATTAACAGAAAATTTCACAACATTTAAGTGAGGAGAATATTTAGTTTTAGGAGTGCGCATAAGCCTAATCCTGTTCGATCAGTCACTCAAGTTATTTTGTTAGCCCCCTAAATCTACCAATTCTAGGGGACTTTTTTATTTTCATTCCGCACTTCAGTTTGTAGTTGGTAAAAAGTGTCGGTCTGAATGCACTTTTTATCTCTCGCTCAGCAACCAGCAACAGGTGCTTTTTGGGCGACAAAATATTTTGCTCCAAGTCATTCTCATTAACCAATAATTATTGAGAATAACTGGGCAAGAGAATATTATTTCTCGCTCTTTTAAGGTTTAAAATATTAAGTAAAACTCTGAGTACTAGCCAGATAAAATATAATATTTTTGACAATGCTTGGAGAAATAATTAATAGTTTTAACTCTAGAATCAGTGAGATTGATAATTTGCTTGACTCCATTTAAAACAACTACATGAATGCCCTGAAAACATTGAAATATCCAACGTAGTGTCGGTCGATCTGTAATTTTACCTAACTGATTTTTCACCCCTGTATTGTTCTGTTTTAGATTGGCTCTAAGTTGTCTTTGACCAATAGTATAAACCAATAAAGATAACCCCATTAACATCGCCATAGTTTCTATTCTTGAGGGATATTTTAAATTTTCATTCCGCACTTCAGTTTGTAGTTGGTAAAAAGTGTCGGTCTGAATGCACTTTTTATCTCTCGCTCAGCAACCAGCAACAGGTGCTTTTTGGGCGACAAAATATTTTGCTCCAAGTCATTCTCATTAACCAATAATTATTGAGAATAACTGGGCAAGAGAATATTATTTCTCGCTCTTTTAAGGTTTAAAATATTAAGTAAAACTCTGAGTACTAGCCAGATAAAATATAATATTTTTGACAATGCTTGGAGAAATAATTAATAGTTTTAACTCTAGAATCAGTGAGATTGACAATTTGCTTGACTCCATTTAAAACAACTACATGAATGCCCTGAAAACATTGAAATTCCAACGTAGTGTCGGTCGATCTTATTTTACCTAACTGATTTTTCACCCCTTTTGTTCTGTTTTAGATTGGCTTAAGTTGTCTTGACCAATAGTATAAACCAATAAAGTAACCCCATAACATCGCCTAGTTTCTATTCTTGAGGGTATTTAAAAAATGATCAGAAAAAATAAAGGATCTTTGAGAATTAAATCCTCTTTCACAAGATTGTTGTCCTTTATTCCGTCAGAATTTCCGAGGGACTTAAATTCTCTAAAACTTAGTAGCTAAGATAAAACGACCAGCTTTTTTCTTTTCTTCTGCTATTTCTTCAGATTTTTTCTCGAAAATTATCGTAGCTTTATAAACGGTCTTCTTAGTTTTCTTATCTGTTGTTTTAGCCACATCTTTAAGACTAATTTATTTTAGCTTTTTTTGTTCGCAGTTAAATACCGCTTTTATTTCCGTTCTATTTTCATATTTTTTCGGGGATAAAGAAGTAACTAAAGTTGGCTTTTGCTTCATTTTAATCATTTTTTTGGCTAACTGTTTTAAATCAGATTCTTTTCTAGCTGCACTTTCTTTATTAACCATTTTTGTTTTATTCCAGCTATTACTCTCCTTCTCTACTGCTTTATAACCTTCTCTATCAGTTTTAATAAATTCAGAATCTGGGGTCTTTCACTAAAATTGAGCTGCTTTTATTGATAGTGGGACTCTAGTTATCCATTTTAAATGCTGATTACTAATAAGTGGGCGGTATAAAGAGGCGTGACTTATTGAAATCTACTTGTTTTAAAATTAGATAATAGTTGGGAATTTAGCTTTATCGTTATATTACCATTTCCACATTCTAAAAATAGGGGTACTCTTCGTACTTGCTATCAATTAATTAAAAATTGCTTAATTGGTCGTTTATCCTTGAATATCCATGAATATTTTGATAGGTGTAGGTTCTAATTTTGATGTTACAGTTTGACAACTAGTATCTCCTTCTACAGAAATCGACGTAGATCTAAATGAAATTTTATTTATTCCTTTTTTTCAAAGCTGTTAAAGCAATTACTAGGTCAATCCAATTGGTAAAGTTTATCCATTACTGACAATTATCTTTAAAATCTTGAATATTCCTCCCGAAGAGATGTTCTGTAGCTTTATCATTAAAAACTGTGTAAATAAATAAAAGGTCTGAGACAAAACCCAGGGCTTTAAATTATATTTAACAATTTTCCATTTTTAACTTTTCTTGGGGTTTATACCTAACTTTTTATCCTATTCATTTTCCAGTTTATCCTATTTTTTTGGACTTCAATGGTAATTATTATTAAATAAAGTTAAATTGTCAAATCATTTTCTCTCAGTTTTGTCTTTTTTTCAATTCTTTCTTGAGTATTTATACTTAAAAAATCTTGCTTTTGGCGATGAAGTGGGCTGGGATCGCTCACCTAGGCAGGAAATATATCTCAATTATGACATTTTGACGTGCGGAAAGAATTTAAAAAATAATCAGCAATAAAGATTTTGAGAAATCTAAATCCTTTCACAAGATTGTTGTCCTTTATCGTAGAATTTCGAGGGATTAAATTTTAAAACATTAGTAGCTAAGATAAAACGACCAGCTTTTTTCTTTTCTTCTGCTATTTCTTCAGATTTTTTCTCGAAAATTATCGTAGCTTTATAAACGGTTTCTTAGTTTTCTTATCTTTGTTTTAGCCACATCTTTTAAGACTATTATATTTTTAGCTTTTTTTGTTCGCAGTTAAATACCGCTTTTATTTCCGTTCTATTTTATTTTTTTCGGGGTAAAGAAGTAATAAAGATTGGCTTTTGCTTCATCTTATTTTTTTGGCTAACTGTTTTAAATCAGATTCTTTTCTAGCTGCACTTTCTTTTTAACCATTTTTGTTTTATTCCAGATAATTACTCTCCTTCTCTACTGCTTTATAACCTTCTCTATCAGTTTTAATAAATTCAGATTGGGTTTCACATAAATTGAGCTGCTTTTTTGATAGTGGGACTAGTTATCCATTTTAATCGTTACTATAAGTTGTCGGCGGTATAAAGAGCGCTGTCCGCCAAATTCTCGAATCTACTTGTTTTTTAAAATTAGATAATAGTTGGGCATTTAGCTTTATCGTTATCTACCTTCCACTTCTAAAAATAGGGGTATATGTATTGCTATAATTAATTAAAATTCTTTATCTGGTCGTTTATCCTTTGATATCATGAACTATTTTGATAGGTGTAGGTTTATTTGTGTTCGTTGAATTTAGTGTATATGAATTTTTTTTAATTCCTTTTTTCAAAGCTGTTAAAGAATTACTAGAAAATTTGTAACTGGTAGTTTTCCATTACTCGCATTTTATTATTAAATCGAACTTTCCTCCGAAGAGATTTCTGTAGTTTCTTAAATTGTATATAGGTCTGGAAAAGGTTAAAATTTATTTTCAATTTTCCTTTTAACTTTTGGGGTTTATCCTAATTATTTTTTTTTTTTAGTTTTTTTTTTTTATTTTAATTTTTAAAATAAATTTTTTTGTTCAAATCATTTTTAGTTTTGTCTTTTTTTCAATTCTTTCTTGAGTATTTATACTTAAAAAATCTTGCTTTTGGCGATCGCAAAGTGGCGCTGCGCGATCGCTCACCTAGGCAGGAAATATAATCTCAATGTATGACATTTTGACGTGCGGAAAGAAAATTTTTACCAATCTGCTTCCTTTAAATTTGATATTAGCTAAAAGGCGATTTTATTGCCATCAAAATTGTTGCAATCAATTACATCTCTAGGTAAAAAAGTATAAGTAAACCATGGTTATATCTTTTTCTGTTCTATTGTAAACCACTGCCACTGCCACCACTACCTCTACTTGGCCTACCTGCGAACGCTAATCTAGGTAAAATGATTTCTAATAAAAATATCTGGTCATCTTCATAGGAAATATTTATTAAACTATTATTATTAGCAGCTTCTTGCAACCTAAATTGAAAATCATTGAAATTAATTATTTTGATCGTATTAGAGTCTAATAAATTAACATTAGTGAAAGCAGTAAGAGTAAATATATCTCCAGAATTATTGTCCTGTATTTTAATTTCTACAAGATTATTACCATTTCCCTGGTAACTCAAATTAACAATTCTTCCAGGTATTGGATTTGGTTTAGGCTTAATGATTTGTAGATTGCTATTAATCTGTGATGTAGATTCCATGGTTTTTCTCCTTACTTAAAATTATGTTTACAGTTAAATAAATCAAGCTATTTGCTTAGGTTGCTTTCAGTCAAATTATAGTTAAATTTAAAATCGATTGCTACATGTAGTGGCTTGCAAAAGCTAGAGCCTCGGCTCGCAAAAACTCTGGTTTTAGGCTCAGATTAATCTGCCAAAAATATCCGCTTCGGCTCACAATATTTGCAGACCGACCCACATTAATCTGCAAATGGCTCACAAAAACCAATTCAGACTCACATTATCTGCAAAACCTATACTTATAAAGGAATACCAATCTTGAGCATCTGCTCTCTCATATCAGTGGTTCGACCTGGAGGTAGCTGACCGTGTAAAAAAGAACGCACCTCAGATGTTCTTATATTCAGCAACTCAGCCAAAGCTTTGGCATTGTAACCATGACGAATTAAGTGTAAATTGTAGCAATAAATGCTACTAAATCTTTAGAATTAAATGACACTCAAGAAGTCAAAAAAACAGATCGACAAAGCTTTTGAATAGCAACAGAGAAATGTTGGTCGCTAAGGTCAAAAACCGGGATGGGATAAGTCTTTCGAGAAATATATTTATCTAAATTGCTTCGGACTGAAATGGTACTACCCGCAAACATTAATATGTGCATGGCGCATCGGTTAAATATGCTTTAAATCCTTCTTGGAGTAAAAGCTATATTTCCTAAGCCTTTCGATCCTCTTACTCTCGCCAATCAGATAGTACAAGCTGTGAACGTTGCCTAGCTAGGCGTAGTAGCAATTAGTGTCGCCCATAAAAGACAGGATGTAAAAACCTTAAAACCTCGTCAAGTTTTTGTTACAAAAGTACATATTTATCCGATAATTATGAGTAGATACTTTAAAAACCGTCAGCCACCTAACTTATAAAACGGCTGGCATATAACATCTCCAAAAACCATGTAATGGACTCAGGGCAGTTGCCTTGAGTCCATTATTAGCTAATCAAAACTTCGGAATCAGCGGACTATAGATATAGATGATGAAAAGCAGTGAAATCTCGATTTTGTTTCTTGTTGTCAGTACTTGTTTAGGTTTTCTCGGCTTTACCTATTGGTGTACTGGATTCACACTTTTGATTTAATCTAACTCAAGCTATTATCAGTATTTAGAGAGAAGAGTTATTGTCAGGAGCGAAATCAATGCCTCGATTGCTTTGTGACTCGAGCGAGTTATTCAAAGATTTAATGTTCAGCCCTAATTGCGAACAAGCTTGCTGTAAGGCTGCTTGAAAGCTATTAACATCTGAGCCATAACCACATAACATAGCGGTAGTTTCCAGTCCAGAGGGAGCATTAGCCTTGGCACAGTCGATTAAATCAATCCCGCTCAGAGGCATTTTTCCAGAGAGCAGTTTTTCTTTGTCTGAACCCCAGTAGGCGGTTAGAGTCCAGAGCTTTTCATTATCCTGGTTGGATACTGACCAGCGATAAATAGCTGATTTGGGGTCAACCTCAATCTCAACCAACTTAGCACCCATATAGTACTCCATCTGATTTTGGGTCTTCTCTAGTACTTCACTAGGCTGGTTCTTATTAACAGTTCGTGTTATTTGAGCCTGTGTATGCTTAACCATATTATTTTTTGTCTAAAGACCATTAATTAGACTTAAATTATGTTGTGTCAGAGATCTGGTAGGTCAATACTGCTTCAGCAAATATCGAATTAAATCTGTGCTGGTAACTAGTCCCTGTAAATCCCCCTCCTTGTCAACTATTGGTAGGGAGTGAAAATGCCCTTCCGCTAGCATCTCGGCGGCTTCTCGAATCGAGGTAGTGGGTTTGATTGTCACCATGTTCTTCGACATGACATCTTCTAGGTTAAACTGATTATCGAGCATCGTATCGTTGGAACGTTCATCTCCGCCAAAGCTGGTTAAACTCAGACTGGCTAAATCTACAGCACTCAGCAAACCTAATAACTTGGTACCGTCGAGTACTGGAACATGGTGAATTTGATTCACCTGCATGAGTTTTCTCGCCTCGCTAAGTTTCTGTCCAATCTGTATAGTGATCAGAGCAGTACTGGCAATCTGTAAAACGGACTCTTTCTTTTTCATAAAACTTTTGGCTAACGTGAAGTTTATACTGCATACCTTAACGGCGAAGATGCTGTCTCTCTCTACTTTCTAGTCCCTCGACTTTCACCCTCACAGTCACAAATTCTGCGCTTTCAAAAGCTAAAAATGCTTTCTCGCTCAGATATGCCACTGCCAGAAAACCAATTAACAATAGACAAATTAGAAACATGATGATTATTACCCTCGTTCAATATTAACTTGGTATCTAGATTGAGTGATGTTTATGTAAAAAGCGTCCCTCCAAGAATAGAGAGACGCTCCTGTCAGAATTTTATTGACAGTTAACTGGAAACTTACCCGTTGATAGCAGGAGCAGTCATTGCTACAGGAGCAACATCGCCACTTGCCAAGTCTAAGGGGAAGTTGTGTGCGTTACGCTCGTGCATTACTTCAAAACCGAGGTTAGCACGGTTAAGAATGTCTGCCCAAGTGTTAACTACGCGACCTTGACTGTCCATTACGGACTGGTTGAAGTTAAATCCGTTGAGGTTGAACGCCATGGTGCTAATGCCCATTGCTGTAAACCAGATGCCGATTACGGGCCATGCTCCTAAGAAGAAGTGCAAGGCACGAGAGTTATTGAAGGAAGCATATTGAAAGATTAGACGACCAAAGTAACCGTGTGCAGCTACGATGTTGTAAGTTTCTTCTTCTTGACCGAATTTGTAACCGTAGTTTTGTGATTCGGTTTCAGTTGTTTCACGAACAAGTGAAGAAGTTACAAGAGAACCGTGCATCGCGGAGAATAAAGAACCACCGAATACACCTGCTACTCCCAACATGTGGAAGGGGTGCATGAGGATATTGTGTTCAGCTTGGAAGACCAACATGAAGTTGAATGTTCCGCTAATTCCTAAAGGCATACCATCAGAGAAAGAACCTTGTCCTAAAGGATAGATTAAGAATACTGCTGTTGCTGCGGATACGGGAGCTGAGTAAGCTACACAAATCCAAGGACGCATTCCTAAGCGGTAAGATAATTCCCACTGACGACCGAGGTATGAAAATACACCAATCAAGAAGTGGAAAATAATCAATTGGTAAGGTCCACCGTTGTATAACCACTCATCTAAGGAAGCTGCCTCCCAGATGGGGTAGAAGTGAAGACCGATGGCGTTGGAACTAGGAACAACTGCACCAGAGATGATGTTGTTTCCGTAGAGTAAAGAACCAGCAACAGGCTCACGGATGCCGTCGATGTCTACTGGAGGTGCTGCGACGAAGGCGATGAGAAAACAAGTGGTTGCTGCAAGGAGGGTAGGAATCATCAAGACACCGAACCAACCGACATAGATGCGGTTGTTGGTGCTTGTTACCCACTCACAGAAGCGTTCCCAATTACCTTGGGCTTGGCTTTGTTGTAGTGTTGATTGCATGTGTTTATGATTGCGTTTGTTTGGTATGTATTTTGATGTATGTACTTATCTTAGAGTAAGTGTAAACAAATGTAACAAAGAATTCCTGATCTATTTAATTAGCTTTTCTTATCAATGTTTGTCGAGCCACGAAAAAACTAGCTTTCTAAGTCAAGTTGGCTCAAATATTTTTTGATAGTTTCGTAAGCCAGTCCCGTCTCTTTGCTCATTTTGTAGTTTGAATAGCCCAATTGCTGCATCTCAAGCAGCTTAGGTTTCCAATACTCAAAATTACTTTGTCTACCTAAAACCTTGCCTTGAACCTTTAATTTCTCTAACGCTTTTTTTGTTCTAGAAGAAGCATATTCACGTTCGAGATTGGTAAAAGCGGAAAAAGTAGCCAACATCATTTCACTATCTGAGGTATGGGGTTTGATTTGAGAAGCTTCCCCGTCAGGATTTGCAGCCCAATATTCTCTTGATGTAATCTTTGAGCAATTTTGACAAATCGCCGAACGGTTGGGGCTAAATAGTAGATTTGCCAGATTACTAAAATATCTCCCTCTCTGGCATATTCAAAAATTGACTCTAGATTAGGCTGCTGGTTTGGAAAATCATGATGTACATCACTAAAAATAACCTGACAACCAGCTTGTTTGAGAGCCTCTATTTGTTCGGGTACTGTATTTATTCTCTTCTCCCCAACGCTAAAAATATAGCCAATTTTCATTTCCCCTCAAACCACACCGATTACCAGACATTCTCTGGCAGCTTCTACTACCTCTGCGGTGATACAACTGAGAGAGTTGATTTTCATAATGCGCTCTATCTGACGAAATAGACGATTGACCAGCCTAAAGTTACCGTTGGTAATACGACAGATAGTGGCAATAGCTTCGGCATCTGTATAGTCATTGGGATTCATACTCAAACCAAATTGCTCCCAATATATTTCCAGCAAGAACCTCATTTCCTCTTTACTTAAAGTGCGGTAGTTGTGAGCAAAGCCAATACGGGAATAGAGTTGAGGATATCGGGATAATTGTTTTTCAAGTCCAGGCATCCCAATAAAAATCAAGCCTACATCACCCTTGTCATAGATTTCTCGAAACTGTTCGATACCTCCCATTTTCAATCTTTCTGTTTCATCAACGATAATTAAATGACAGTAATTAGGAATGTCTCTCGCCATCAAGGTTCGTTGCTCTTTAGGCAAAAGTTCTTCAACAAAACGTCCTAACTGAACCCGCATGCTGCCAATACTTTCTTTGATAGTGCGAGGAGTACTAGTAATCTCTGCCGTATAAAGCAAAGTGCGACAGTCACTAATAGAACCTTCTCAATAAGTCTGGGAGGGCTCGCCGAAAGAAACGAGGACGGACAGAGAAATGAGTGGGCGAGGGCGAGCTCACCAGACTTCCCATCTCCATCGTTAACTGGTAAAATCCTCAACTATGGGCATAAAAATGACTAAGCTCCCTGAGCTATCCTGTGAAGACCTCTCCAGCCGTGAGACTCTCCTGTGGCAGTTACTGCGGGAGAGAGAGGAGTGCATCCAAGAACTAAAGGATGAAATTGCCCGTCTGAAAGGAGAAAAGGGAAAGCCAAAAATTAAGCCCAGCCGACTAGAGCCAGAAAAGAGAGCTCAAGGTCAGCAGGAGGAGACAGAAGAGGACGCGCCAGTAGATGGTCAAGCCAAGAAGAAACGACCAGGCTCAGCTAAGCGACACAAGACCGCCTCTTTACCTATCCACGAAACGACAATTATTCAACCGACGGCAGAAATTCCCCCAGGCTCAGAATTTAGGGGGTACCAAGATTACACAGTTCAAGAGCTAATTATTAAAGTACATAATACGCGCTATCGGTTGGCCATCTGGAAAACGCCAACAGGGGAATATCTGAAGGGAAAGTTACCAGAAAAAGTCAGAGAACTGGGACACTTTGGCGTAATGCTCAGAAGTTACCTTCTCTATCAATACCATCATTGCCATGTGACTCAACCCAAGCTCTTGTCACAAATGAGGGAATGGAACATTGACATCTCATCGGGACAATTGAACTGCATCTTAGTAGAAAACAAAGAGGCTTACCATGCGGAGAAGCAAGACATTCTAAGGGTTGGCTTGGCCGTGTCTAGCTACATCAATACTGATGACACCAGTGCCCGTCATCAAGGAGTCAATAGCTATTGCACCCAGATTGGCAATGAATGGTTCGCGTGGTTTGAAACCACTTCTCGTAAGAATCGGATTAATTTCCTCGAACTCTTGAGAGGTCAAAGAACAGATTATGTTCTGAGTAGTGAAGCCCTGACCTACATGGCTGAACACAAGTTGCCCCAGTCAAAATGGCTACCTCTGAGCTTTTCAATTAAGCGAGTATTCAAAGACCAAGAAGAATGGCTATCCTACCTCAAAGAGTTGGGTATCGAGAAAAAGTCCCACGTCAAAACCGCCACCGAAGGAGCCTTGTTGGGAGCTGTTATCGCTAGTGGCGTATCTCCAGATTTAGGAATTATCAGTGATGGGGCTGGACAATTTCGGTTGTTCGTTCATGGCTTATGTTGGGTTCATGCTGAACGTTTGATTAATAAACTGATTCCGTTCACTGAAGCCCAAAGACTGACCATTGAAACAGTTCAAGACCAAATCTGGTCATTGTATCAAGATTTGAAAAGCTACAAGAATTTGACCCCCGAACAACAGCAACAACAGAAAGCTATACTCGAAGCGAGTTTCGACCAAATCTTTACCCAGAACAGTTCCTTTGAAACCCTCAACCAATTGCTGCGAAGGCTATTGAGGCGAAAAGCTGAACTCCTCAAAGTTTTAGACAGGCCAGAGTTACCGCTTCACAACAATGCCAGCGAGCAAGACATTCGAGAATTCGTGACTAAACGAAAAATCAGTGGCAGCACTCGTAGTGAGTCGGGACGAAGGTGTCGAGATACTTTCGCCAGCCTCAAAAAGACTTGTCGCAAGTTGGGGATTTCCTTCTGGGAGTACCTTACCGATCGAGTCGGCGGTCAAAACTTGATTCCGACCTTAGGGAAAATCATTGCCCAGAAAGCCAAGGTTAGCCTGGGCGACCTCGCCGAGACAGTCTCGATGTCATTAGCCTGACTTTTTGTGGCGAGCCCCCCAGGCTTTTTTGAGAAGGTTCATTAATATATCGCTTTAAGCGAGGGGATTTGGGCTTGGATTTGGTTTTCTTGGTTGATATTGTAAAGTCTGATTTAGTCTTGGATTTACTCTTGACTCCCATCAGAGCATCAACAATGGAGACTCTTTCTTTGATTTGTCGATCTAGTGCTTTGCGTCTGGCATAACGAGCAGCAGCTATTTCTTTGAGAGTTATAGTCTCCGATGCTAATTCGGGGCATATTGCTCGACAGAGAAAGCGACTTTGATAGTAAATTCTAATTTCCGCCATATCCCTTGGATCGTAGCGAATAGCAACATCTTCTCCCACATAATTGGCTAGCAAGGGGTCAATGTATCTCAATCCTTGGAAGCGAATCCCATCGCGATGAATGCGTCGTTTCTGCTTAATAGTCAGTAATAGTAGATCTAGTTCTTCGATTGATTCGGGAAGTTGGGGCAGAAACCCTTTTGCCGACCAACGTTTTTGAGGAGCTTCTTTGGTTTTGCTGTGGGGGGACTGATTATATTCAGAGACGAAGAGATCGAACTCTTCTGTCAGTTCGGTTAGAGTTAATACTGGCTTGGGAGATTTATGTCCCACAGGAGCATATCCAGAAAGTTTGGATAACAACATCTGATTGACTGTGAGAAAGAATCGTTCGATTTTTCCTCTACCTCGTGGTTGTCCTACCGTAGAAAAGATCAGTCTGATTTTGAGGTCGAGACAAACTTGTTCGATATGTTGGGAGGTAAAATCACTGCCATGATCTGTATAGAGAATCTCAGGAATACCGCAGATGTGCCAGTTAGGATTGTTTTTTCGCCAGATGGCTTGTCGTAATGCCAAGGCTGTTTGTAATGCCGAGGGAGCATCCAAGGAAATATAGTAGCCTGCGATCGCTCGACTGTAATCATCGATAATAACTGTCAGCCAAGGTCTTATAGGTTGTTCTTTTTCATCAAATATCCAAATATCTAGAAGGGTATGATCTGCTTGCCAAATGGCGTTGGGACGTTCCGATTCTTGTGTGTATAGTAAGTCAAATGCTTGCTTATAAACTTTTGACCCCTCATGAGCCAGAGTAACCAAACCAGGATCTAAATCGCGGATAATTCCGTAAACAGTTCTATATGATGGAATTGGTAATTTTTGGCGCTCGCAGTAATTTCTAATCTGACGATGAATATGGGCAATACTCTTGGGCGGTTTTTGTAGCGCCAACCCTTCAATCAGGTTTTTAACTTCGTCATTGAGACAGCGATGTACTCCCTTATCTTTACGTTGATTGCGAACTAGACCTATTAATCCATCTTGGCGATAACGGGATACCCATCTTCTAGCAGTGGAAAGAGAAATATTTTCTGAACTTACAATGTTCGGCAGAGGAACACCATCTTCTAAAAAGGGTTGAATAATTTTGAACCGAGATAGTGCAATTGTTCTGTCTGACTCATTTAGCTCCGAAGCCGAAATTTTCTCTGACATAATTTTTTACAAATCACAACCCTTAGAAATTACCCTTTGCCACTGTCTCAAAAAGTAGACCTTTTGGGACATAAAAAATAGCTAGTCTCAATTCATGTCTCATAATATAATTATCACAACCTCTTAGAACTAATGATACAGAAAAAGGTAAAGAATGGCATTTGTCGGATATGCGCGGGTCAGTTCTGTCGGTCAGAGTCTCGATGTTCAAATTGATAAGTTGAAACACTGCGACAAAATCTTCCAAGAGAAGAAAAGTGGTACGAGCAATAAACGTCCCAAATTAGAAGCTTGTTTAGAGTATGTCAGGGAAATGGATACTTTAGTGGTGACACGTCTCGATCGACTGGCTCGTTCTACTCTGCATCTATGTCAAATTGCTGAAACCCTTAAAAGTAAGCAAGTTAGCCTTCAGGTACTCGACCAGAATATCAATACTAGCGATGCTACAGGACGGCTGCTGTTCAATATGTTGGGTGCGATCGCTCAGTTTGAGACGGAAATTCGGGCAGAACGTCAAATGGATGGGATTAACAAGGCTAAAGAGAGAGGAGTTCCTTTTGGCAGAAAGAAAAAAATGACCAATCAACAAGTTGAGGAGCTAATTGAGCGAAGAAAGTCAGGAACTCTGATTAAAACTCTGATGGCTGATTATAATTTATCGAAAGCTAGCGTTTACAGGTATCTGAATAAGTAGTTCAAAGCTACTTATGAGTGTCATTTAATTCTAAAGATTTAGTATCATTTATCGCTACAATTTACACCCAAGTAGTTCGTCAAGCAGAGTCTGATATTGATGAAGCTCAATTACAACTCCAAGAACAAGAAAAAAGCGATCGCACTCTGACTCATACAGGAAACTTGGCTGTATTACGTAGCCAAGAGCAACTCAAAAACACCGCATCAGAAATTGCTACTCTCACCGCCGAAATTGCCCAAAGCAAAAGTCAGATCGCCTCTGCCCAATATGAATTAAAACAAAGGTTGCTTAAAGCCCCCGTTAAAGGCACAGTTTTCGATCTACCAATTCAAAAGTCAGGGGAGGTATTACAGCCAGGAGATATGGTAGCAGAGATAGCCCCCGAAGGTTCACCTTTGGTAGTTATGGCAGAGATGGCGACAGCAGAAAGTGGCTCTTTAACTAAAGGAATGTCCGTCAAGCTCAAGTTTGATGCCTATCCATTTCAAGATTATGGAATCGTCACAGGGAAGCTAACCCGTATCTCTCCTACCTCCAAAATAACGGATACCGAGCAAGGACAAGTCGCTAATTACAATCTAGAAATTGAACTAGACCGCGACTGTCTACCTACGGCTAATAAATGTATTGCTTTGCGTCCTGGAGATACCGCAACAGCAGAAGTAATTGTCCGTCAGCGTCGCATTATCGATCTTATTCTCGATCCGTTTAAGAAATTACAAAGGGGAGGTTTGGATTTGTAAAAAACAAAAAAACAAAGGAAAAATTTAGCTGAAATTCAACCAGTCAAATACATCTTCTACTGTTAATTGCCAGTTTGGCAAAACATTTAATATGGGTAATATATCTTGCTTTTCTTTGACTTCTGGCAATCGATCTGGTTGAAAGACTGTAATCGATTCATCATCGGTATCAACTAAATAGCCTAATTTTGTACCATTTTTGAGACAAAATACAATTTTGCGAATAACCTTATTTGCCGATTGTTCTGGTGAGAGAATTTCGATTGTCCAATCTGGGGCTATTTCAAATCTATTGACGATTTGACCATTCTCATCTAAAGGAATTCTTTGCCACTCAAATACTGCTAGATCGGGAACTATAGATCTTCCAGCAAAAGTACAGCGCAGTTCAGTTAATGCTAATGCCAATTTTTGAGGTTCTCCTGCTTGATTTATAGCAGTAGACAAACAGGTTTGTAATCGGCTGTGCTTTCCCTGTGGCATTGGCTTTTGATAAATTGTCCCATCAATGTATTCACTTGCAGGTTTCGTTTCTGGTAATTTTAAAAATTCTTCTAGGGTAGGCGTTGAAGTTATTTGCATGGGTAATTTCGTTGACTATCGGTAGTCAGGCTAATGCTTAAAATCTAATCTCTTACTTCTCTATTGTAAGTTCTTCTTCTACTCCCACAAACTTTTCATTTTACATACTCAAATAAAGGAGGAAATCATGTCACAAGCACTAATCGATTCCAACAAAACTATCACTATTACCAAAGAAGATATCTTTCACCAGGTTCAATTGTCTTGCAAAATTCCTGAAATGGTAGAAAAAATTGTTGAACGTAAAATTATTATCTCCACAGCAAAAGAGGCAGGAATTGAAGTAACTAAGGAGGAATTACAAGTAGCATCGGATCAAATGAGAGCGATGAGTCAACTTAAAGATGCTCAAGCCACTTGGTCGTGGTTGGAAAAACATGGTCTTTCTCTTGATGATTTTGAAGAAATTGTTTATATTACTCTAATTTCTAGAAAATTAATTAATCATCTATTTGCTGATCGAGTAGAACCTTATTTCTACGAACATCAATTAGATTATGCTGGTGCAGTTATCTATGAAATTATCTTAGATGATGAAGATGAAGCGATCGAGCTTTATTATGAAATTCAAGAGGGTGAAATTAGCTTTTTTGAAGCTGCACAGCAGTATATTCAAGATACTGAATTGCGACGCAAAGGAGGCTATCGAGGAAAAGTAAAACGCGCAGATATGAAGCCCGAAGTTTCAGCAGCGGTTTTTGCTGCTACATCATCACAACTGCTTAAGCCAATTATCACTGCTGATGGCGTATATCTAGTTTTGGTTGAGGAGATTATTCAAGCAGAATTAGATAATAGGCTAAAAAACAAAATTATGCTTAATTTATATTCTGAATGGTTTAAGCAACGTACGGAGAAAGTTCAAGTCATCAGTCTATTGAAACAAGCAAAGAAGTAGATTGAGTTCAGTTAAAAAAATTAAACTATTATAATTGCTCAAGCCAATCATATAACTTAATATTCTGACTGGCTTGACTTTGATTTAGCTGTATTTTTGACTGTTATACTATTCTCTATTTTTTATCTTTATTATCCTTGGTATCTCCTATAGTGATGGCTACAGTAGCTACAACGAGCCCCGAACCAGGAACTACTGATGTCCAATGCCACGTTTTATCGGTAAAAGCTTTACCTCCAATAATATTTAATTCATCATCAGTAACCTCAGTCATAAAACTTTCTGAATCTCCAAATAAGTCATTACCATTTAGATTTAAGTCAGAGATGTTTTCGATGTTAATATTAGCCATTATTCTTGTCTCCCAATTAATTTGGATTTAATAGTTGGTTGGAAATCATTCTGTTTTGATTTCTAGTTTAATAATAAACAAATCAATCTAAATAATCTACAAAATCTCAAAGAAGCTAGAACATAAAAAATACAATTAATTTAAATTTTAAACTATATATAGAAGTCAATCAATAAATTTTTAAATCGATTGAGAATCAAAACAATAAAAACCATAGTGTATTTTGATTTTACTAGAAATAAAATAGTATATTTGTGTTCTATTTTTTTTTTAAAAGCAATAAAAATTTAACCTACTAGTTTGAGTAAGCCGATAATGATAAACATAAACAAAAAATAAGGAAGCAATTTACCACTCGAAGGAGTTTGCGCCATTGCTTCCTTAACAAATTTCAGTTCATGCTTGATGCGACGATTATACTTGTCTCGAATTAATAACTCGAAGTTAGCTTCTCTTTCGAGAGCAAATAGCTCATATTTGCGTAATATCAGTTAAAATACAGTCAAAAGTTGGGCAAGTCTTTCCTAGTAGTAATCCACCCATAATAGATTCTTGTTCGCTATCATCACCAACCTCAGTCATAAAACTTTCTGAATCTCCAAATAACTCATTGCCATTTAGGTCTAATTCAGAGATATTTTCAATATTGATATTAGCCATTATTTTTGCTCCAATTATTTTACTTTTTTGATCATTAGAAATCATTCATTTCTGATCTCTGATCTAATAGTAAGTAAAATAATCTTGTAAGTCTACCAAAATAGATAATAGTTATGAATATTAAATCTACAGTATTATGTGATAAAAAATCTTAGAAGTTGGAGTATCTGCAAAATTACGATGCACTAAAGCGATCGCAATCTGGATTCAGGCGATCGCTTTCTCTACCAAATAGTTTTAAATATATAATTTAGCAGAAAAGACGGATGGGTTCATAAATCCAACATGCAACAGTGTCCGATCCTACAAGACCACCCATAATAAATTCTTGTTCGCTATCATCACCAACCTCAGTCATAAAACTTTCTGAATCTCCAAATAACTCATTGCCATTTAGATCTAAATCAGAGATATTTTCAATATTGATATTAGCCATTGTTTTTGCTCCAATTATTTTACTTTTGTTGATCATTAGAAATCATTCATTTCTGATCTCTGATCTAATAGTAAGTAAAATAATCTTATAAGTCTGTAAAATAGATAATAATTATGAACATTAAATCTACAGTTTTATGTGATAAAAAATCTTAGAAGTTAGAGTATCTGCAAAATTACGATGCACTAAAGCGATCGCAATCTAGATTCAGGCGATCGCTTTCTCTATCAAATAGTTATAAATATATAATTTATTAGGATATCACGTTTTTAAAATACTGGGTAGATACGTGTATTTAGAAAAGTCTTCAGTAATCTGCTTTTGTAAATTAATTGATATTTCTGAATCTATAGTTTTGCATAAACTGTTACGTGCCATAAAAGCTTGCAAGAAGAGAGCATCCCACTTATGATAAAAAATATGTGTATTAAAAAGTAGGATGCTTCCGTTTCTTTGTGTCTCTAAAATTTATATATCTTTAGAGATAGTTTTCTCTGAATTACTGATTTGTTTTAATTTCAGTTACAGTACAACTAATCCTTAACTAACATGTTGTGTAGGGGGGAATGGGTAAAGGGAAAGGAGTTTCAATACAACTATTTTCACAAGTTGGCCCTGGTGCAACAATACCACCCATAATAAATTGTAACCGTTCAGGGGGGTGATGAAGTTAATAGGGTTTGAGCCATCGCTCAGCCTAGAAACTTGGGTGAACAGGGCTAAATTCTTCGGTTTGAGTGCCTGAAACCCTCATTCTGCCGTTACCCCCTGAACGGTTACAATAAATTCTTGTTCGCTATCATCACTAAGTTCAGTAATAAAGCTTTCAGAATCTGTAAACAAATCGTTGCCGTTTAGAGCTAAGTCTGAGATATTTTCGATGTTGATATTAGCCATTGTTTTGTCTCCAATTAAGTTTGAATTTGTTGATTGACAGAAATCATTTATTTTTGATTTCTGATTTAATAGTAAACAATTTATGATTGATAATCCACAAGAATAACTATTGTTTTGAATGCAAAAACTATTATTTTATTGTGTTTGTTTAAATGCAGTTTTGCCTAATATATATAGATTCAAGCCATTTGAATACTAAAATCAAACTAACCTGCAATTATTTGACTGTTTTAATATATTTAATTAATTTACTTATGTTCTAAGTCTTATTAAAAATAAACAAAAAAATCAGCCTATTAATTTTAGTAAGCTGATTTCTATAATTTAACTAGTAACTAATATGTCTTTAATTCAAATCATGATAAATATTCTGTTTCTACTCCAAAATAAGTACTGAAGGTAAAGATTGTAGATTTGCCAGACGTAAAAACTGATAGCCTAATCCTGCACTCCCTTTAAAAAAACTAGGACTTAAAGCAGAGTCAGGTAAATGAGGTAGGAGGCGATACTCGCTATTTTCCTTAGCTTGTGAAACGATTAATGCAGTATTTTGTCTGGCAAACGTTAACCAATCTTGGTTATCAAGTTTTTCAGAGGCGAGAATAAATAATTCTGTCCTACCTAAACTACCACAGCATAAATAATCTACATCACGACTACCGTTAAATAGTTCGTATTTCTGAGTCATGTCTAAAGCAATCTCGATATTACTATAGCTTTCTTCAGTTGCGATAATTGGCAGACTACCTAAACGAGCTAAGCCAATACCAGGTGTCCCATTGCACCAAGCATATATGACATCAAGTTGATTTGTCTGTTTTGATAAGCGGAAATCTGTCCATCTTTTTAGTGACTTATCGAAGACACTACGTTCGTATTCAATCCCTTCTTTAGCTGCTTCTAAGTAGGCTGTATTTGAGGTTGCACTATAGAGGCGTAATAAAGATAAAGCAATACCCGACGCACCATGAGAAAAACCTGTCATGGGATTGTCTTTGGGTGCGACTCTTTTGGAGTAAAGAGATTAAGCGGCTAACAATCTTTCCGGGTCTTGAAACTTATTGGCATGATTGTGCTTGAATTCCTGCATTTTGTGGAATTGCCAATACTCGTCAAAGTCTCCACTGGACCTGAGCGCCCGAATCCTCAGCACCGCCTCCGCCCGGTCCAGCCGCCAACGAGCGCCAGTAATATCCATGCGATCATTGACCAAATGACGACAGGCACCCTCAATCACTCCGGTGGCGATGGGATAGCCAAGGGACAAATACTGGTCATACCGAAGATATGGGCGATATTTCAGCAGATAGTCGGCACATTTATCCGCCTTCTCTCGCTCTGATGAGGACAGATTTTGGAGCGTGGCGCTGCGTCTAATCCCCGCCGCCACATTACTGGCTTTGCCTTGGAGTATTCGCAATCCTCGCTCCATCACCCAGGCTTCGGCGGCCTCGCTCCACAAGCGCGAAAAAGCAAAAGGCGGCCTTCCAGACGTATTCCAACACATGAACAAAATCGAGCACGATAGTCACCTCTACGCCCGCTCTCTTAGCCGCGGCTTTGGTATAGTTCAATTGACGCTCCTCGCCATCCACCAGCACCACCCATTCTCGTTGATGTTGAGGGTCACGTCGGGCAGCTTCTTCAAACGCACTGGCAATAACTGTCTTGGCGTCTTGTCGAATGTCCGCCCAGACCCGTTTGTTGCTGATGGCAGGACGGGAGGTCGGGTCACCCTGGTCACCGATGATGTCCTCAGGTCGTCGTTCAAATCGGGGGACACTATACACCGAAGCCACCGTCGCCATCCGTTTTCGTTGCCGCTTTTGCCGGACTCAATCGAGTTGGTCGCGATTGGGCGGCTTTTTTGGCGGCCTTAGCGGTCGCCTCTCTGAGGTCTTTGCTATGCATCACAATCCCTTTACCATCCGTGGTCACCACCAGTAAGTCGCTGGTTGATTCTGCTCCTTTTTGGGGGCGTTGGGCGTAAAAGTCTTCAAAGTCCTGGCCACTTTCACACTGACCTCTTCACATTGACGCTTCCCAATCTCCCCTCCAGTTGTCTTGGCGATAGTCTCGCTGGTCTCCGCAAAGGAGACCTTTGACGCTTCTTCCGCCACTCGGCGGCGAATTCCGTCAGAATACTTGTCAGTTGCTAAGTTTAACTTGCCGTCTTGGGGATATAGGGCGCTCACTTCAGGTGTTTGCGTGCTATATCCCACTCGCCTCACCACTACCTCGCCAAACAGGCTTTCTAGTTGACGTTGCGTTTTCTGACGGCGATGGGGGCGTGGTTCTCCATCGGAACCCAATACACCTTTTTGGTACTCCTCTTGGGCGTAGCGCAGGTCAAGATGACCTTGCAATAACCGCCTCATTAATTCGGTTCCGAACACGGTTATGTATGATTCCACCTCGCCATGCTCCCAGGCTTGAGCATCCTCTGCCTTCAAGCTGTTCACTAACTCGGCATACTGCTCATTGGCTAGCTTAAAGAAATCTTCTTCTAGGATATACATGGTTGACTGGGGGAGATACTGCAGACATAGAAGGTGATTTATCCCGATCTATCTATCAACAAACGGATATGTCACTTTCCTTAATCTCTATAACCTAAAACAATCTCCCGAAAACTCTATCACACCGTTAAAAAACTTTACCTGAAAAGAGTTGCACCCATTGTCTTTAGCTTCTGCTAAAGTTTTCCAAGCTTTTGGATAAGTACCAGTTTGCTGTGATAACAAGTGATTTCCACAGATAATAGCTGTATCGAAAATGCTTTTATCTTGAGTTTCCTGGTAAAGAGATAATAAACCTGGTATTGCCCCTGCTACGCCAAAAACAATATCTAACTTTTGATCTTTGGCAATAACTTCTGGAGTAATCAACTTTGCCAAATCTTGAGCATTAATTATAAGTTTTGGTTCTTCTATAAAATGGCTGATTTTAACCAAGCTGTAAATAATACAACTATTTTTCTATTATTATGATGGGCTGTTTTAGCATAAAGGCTTAACTGAATCATTTTTAGCTGTAAGGATAAGTTTTCTAGATTCAGATGCGTGAGCCGAGAAATTAGTTGTTGATAACTAGATGTGGCAAAAAAGCTGGGAATAGATTGATGGGATTCAACTTGTAAACTATTGCTGTCACAAGCTACAGAAAAGTAAGGAATGTCTTGCTGTTGTAGAGAGTTGGCTTCCGCAGTTAAAATTCCTTGATAATTCAGCTTAGTTTTGGTTGAATAATTTAGATTTAAGATATCAATCAGCAAGCTATAGTCAAAACCATTAGTTAAATACTGTGGACTAAGGCTTTTTTTTGCTGCAATGGTATAACTGGACTTTCGGAAAAAAGTAATTAATAATCATTGAACTAGAGGTACAGTAGTCTTTTTACCTGATTTTATCCCCAAATAAATCCCTGATTGGCTTTATGCTCCGCAAACAGTTCCATATTATTTTGTAGCCAGCTCAAGAAATTGTAAGAAACACCTGTTAAAAAAGCTTCTACAGTTTCAGCAAAAGTTGTTAAAGGTTTATTAGCATAGCGTTTTCTCAGCCCCCCCATTAATTGCTGATAAATAATGAAAGTATAAGCAGTAAATACTAAAATAAAGTGACGAATTAGAGCTTCTTTTTTTCTCATTTGATATTCTTTTAACCCTAACCATCCTTTAGCTTCCCTATAAAACTTTTCAATATAGTTTCTATTTGAAAAGTTTTTAACTATCCATTCTCCTGTTGCTTTATTACCTGGTTGATTAGTGATTAAATAATCGATTTCAGTAGCTGACTCTGGAGAGCTAGCATTCATGACGATTGCGATAGTTCTCTTACCTGAAAGACCATTAGTCTCAGCTTCAAATGTAGCTACCCAAACAGTTTTCGGTTTATCAAGTTCTAAAGTAACAGCTTCAAAGTCTTCTTTAGGCAAAGAAAATATTATTTCATCTAACCTTTTTTCTGACTGTTTTTTTTCTGTTTCTGGATTGATTATACTAGCTAGACGATTCTTAGCCAAACCTCCGATATAATTGAGTTGTAGCTTCTCTAGATCCTTCAAAAAACTAGAATTATTTCCATATCCTCCATCGATTAAAACAATTCCTGGATGATATTTTCTCTCTATTGTTTGATTGATTAATTTTAGAGCTATGTCAGGCTTTTTGACAAAATCTTTATCCTCTTTTCCTTGAGGTAAGGAATCAGCATGTTGATACAATTCAACGTCCAATGGAATACTTCTTACTCCATCATATAAATGAGTTGTAACTATCACTACTCCATTATCAGTTTTGCCAATTTCTCCTATATATTGTCGTCCTACTCCTGAAGTAAAGTTACCACTTTTTCTGTGTCCAGAATCATCTATTATCAGAGCAAAACCATTCCTGATTCTAGTCTGATTGCACTTATTCATAAGTTTCAAACGACGTTCATTAATTTTCGAGGCTGACCATTGAGATTTACTAATAAAATGATGAACATTATGATAAGAAGAACCGATTATATTATCGGTCATTTGAGCAATATTTTTGCGTTTACTTTCCCCCAACAATCCCGCTAAATAGTAACGAAATCCCTTTTTTTGACCTTGGTTTTTCCATAAATCGTCAAATTTGCTGCACCATTTTTCAAAGCATGGTGGCATCGCCGACAGGGTTATTTCTTTCATTCTGGAGGTTAGGACTGCCATTCAAGTATAACTATTACTCTATCAGGATTATGGCTGATTATTCTCTTGTCCTTTCCTAAAGTCCAGATAACTTAAGTTAGAGCGGGTCATAAATCGCGATTTAGCCAATTGGAAATTAGCTAAAAATGTCCCTGTTTTTAACAGAGTCTTTTTATGTTGGATTAATAGTTTATATATCTCTTCAAAGCCAGCAATGATATCATCCTGGTAATCATAAGGAGCGACAGTTTTACCATCTAACACGACTACATTAGCTCCCGCAGGAATAACCTGACTTTTCCACAGTAAATGCATTTGATCTGTGTTGATAAGTTTCCACTCTCTTGAAGAATTGATTTGATGAGGATGTATATTACCCAGTACACTAAAATCTTGGGAGCTTTTTGAATAGAGGGGTGTGAGTAGCAACCGCGCAGAAAACCACGCTAAGGAATGTACCAATTAAACCCTCTAGAAATTAGACACCTCAAACCCTTGAAATCTCGTTCATTTTTTCTGTACTAAATAGACCTTACTTTAATTGATACACTAATAGCGATCGCGAGATGAGCTTCTAGGATACTTACAGGATAAGGCTTTCAGCCTTAGCGTTGTTTTCTGTACAAATGCTACTCACACCCCTATAAATGGCGATGGCGGATTGAACAGTTGTTTGCCACCCTCAAAAAAGCCGGCTTAAATCTCGAAGCTACTCAGTTAGAATCTCCCAGAGCAATTCAAAAGCTAACTGTCCTCGCTTTATCGATTGCGGTACGAACTCTTCAAATGGTTGAAGGAAGAGATAATTGTGAATTACCTGCTTCTGTTGCTTTTGATGATGAACAACAAGAATGCTTATCCCAAATTGCACCTTCCTATCAAGGAAAGACCCCAAAACAACAAAACCCCTATCCTCCTGCTTCTTTACCCTGGGCTACCTGGTTGATTGCTCGTCTGGGTGGATGGTCTGGTTATCGCTCTCAGAGACCTCCTGGGATGCCTACTCTAGTTCATGGACTCAGGCGATTTGAATCTATTTTCTGGGGCTGGAAACTCTCTCAGAATCAACTTGTGTGTACACGGTAGCCGTCAGTCATAGTCATTCAAACTTTAATAGAAAAGATGTAATCCCAGCCTGGGGAGTTCCCCAGA
Organism: Cyanobacteriota bacterium; assembly: GCA_942490675.1. GTDB lineage: Bacteria > Cyanobacteriota > Cyanobacteriia > Cyanobacteriales > Xenococcaceae > Waterburya. The sequence continues at coordinate 41,958 of CALNYB010000043.1, forward strand.
CCCCCAAGCCAGTCATTAGCCAAGCGCACGAAAGTTATCTATCAACCCGCAGACATATCTTCGCGCTTGTCTACCACTACGTTATGACTGACAGATATTTTTACGAGGCATTTTGGGAATAACGCTGATACAAACGAGCAGAGCTTTGAGGCGATGGATCGAGTCCGATCTAAAGCTCAAAATATGGGTAGATAAAAATATTCTCTTCACGGAACAGCTAGACTTACTCTAAGCGATTGGGTTCTGACCGTGCTTGACGAACAAATCATTAAGAGCTTCGCGGAGAAGTGCCTGAACGGTACTATCCTTAGTCACTGCCAACATTTTAAGCTGCTTGGAGACATCAGGATCGAAGTGACCTGTTATGGCTTTGGTGTTAATCCGAGAAGGTGGCTTCTTTGATTTGGCTGGGGCTGGGGATTTTGTACTTTTTGGAGCGGCTACTTCTGAGGTTGACTCCACTTCAACTGAAACAGCATTCTTAACTTGGTCTGTGTTGGCAGCTGGACTGGGCTGCATTGATAACAACACGAGTGGGAACGTTAACCAGCTTAGTTAAATCTGCCGTCATCCTGATTGCTTGAAGGTCGAAGACTGATGGACGACAGGGAATCAGAACTAAGTCGGCACACTTGGCAGCAGCTAAAGCCGTACTTTCAGACCTCGCTGGAGTATCGATAATGACTAGATCTGCTGATGCGTTCTTAGCAGCTTCTAAAATCTTTGGTAAGCGAGTAGCCTGGGCAGAGGTTACTGCTGGTTCATCCAGCTCGCGAGAATCTCCCCACTCGGCAGCATTAGCCTGGGCATCAAGATCGATTACTGCCGTTGATTTGCCATCGATCAGGGCAGCCACTGCTAAATGAACCACTAAAGTAGTTTTACCTGCTCCACCTTTTTGAGAAAGTACTGAAATTATTTTCATGTCTTCATGTAAACAAGTACACATTACTACATCTCTACACCCGAACATTTGCGAGCGATTGCGCTCCGCGCACTTTACTCGAAGCTGATCGCCTACAATATAATCCATGTTTCCTGACACCCCTACAAAACAGACTTCTACACCCAAAAATATCTCTAAATAGCAAATATCCCTAACACGATCGTGCTAGAGAATGATTAAGACCTTTTAAGAAATAGCAAGAAAGTAAGCTATTTACCCGTTTATGTTGGATAATCTACCCAATGAATGAAGTGATTTAGGATTAGAGGAATGTAACAACTTTTTCGAGTTCTCTTACCCATACACCAAATCACACCTGAAGGAGCTGACAACTTTTCAGATGTGACGATGTATAAAGCGATTTGAGAATTCCAACAATTAGTCATTATATTTATCCAATTGTTTTTGGAATCGAATGTCGGGATCAAGCGATTTTGACTTTTGATTTAAAACACAATCCGTTTGCGCCCTTGAGCGTTTTTCCTGTTAGGGATAGACGACTTTGGCGTAACAGTACCTTGTGCTTGTTTATATTATAGAACAGGTTAGCACAAGGTACATCAAATACGGTTCATCACTTCATCTTTTGCAAACTTTGTAATTGAAAATAGAACCGTGACCTATTCTGGGGATAATTCCCACCGCGAAACCTCTCTCCCTTACCAGCCTCTCAACCACCATCAGTCAGAATGGCGAGCAAGCTCGGTTGATGAGCAACTAATCCGAGATAACATAACCTCTCTGGCTGGGTACGAACCCCACGAACGACTCCTATATGCGATCTCTCAAGATAAGCGTCGTAACGATGGCAGACTGCGCGATCGCTATCTGAAACAATACCAACATCTCGAACATGGAGGCTGGTATGTTGTCGGACTAGATCCTGATACCAACTGGATCGAAGTAATGGTCTGGGGTCGCTTTAAACCCGATCGCCCTCGTATTGACGGCAATGAGAAACCAATCAAGTATGAATCTCCACCGAATACGACCAACCGAGTTACTTACTTCCGCGTTCCTTTACCTATTTGGAGGCAAATAGCTGGACGGTATGGCATCAAGCTTTATCACTCTCCCCTAGCTCTACGTCTAACTGCAAGATCGCAGCCCGTTAACTTCTGGGAGTGGGTCAAGAATACCCCTGAGATTCCCATAATCCTCACTGAAGGAGAGAAAAAAGCGGGGGCATTATTATCTCAAGGTTATGCTGCTATCTCCCTCCCTGGCATCTGGGGCGGTCGCAACTCCAAAGAAAAAGACCCAGAGCAAAAGCTACACGATGACCTAATGCCCTTGGCAGGGAAGGGACGTACCTTTATCATCCTGTTTGACTACGACCAGAAACAGTCAACCCGTGAGGCAGTTTACAAGGCTACTCTCGCCACTGGTAAAGCCATTGAAGCCACTGGAGCTATCTGTAAGGTAGCTCTCTTGCCAGGACAGGAGAAAGGGGTAGATGACTTTATTACCGCACGGGGAGAAAGTGCAGCCAAAGAGTTATGCCGTATCATTACTAACGCTCATCCCCTGGAAGAGTATCGCTGGCTGGCTAATCCTAACGATGAGGAGCTAATTAGATACGCTCCTGAGAATACTATTTGTACTGAGTACCTAACCGATTCGGCTTTTGTTAACTTAGATCGCCCAGGACTGATCGCTATCAAATCGGAAATGGCTACGGGGAAAACTACAAGGGTCAAAGAACACCGTATCGCAAAAGACGACGAACGTTTTCTGGTCATCGGACACCGTATCACTCTTTTAAGGGAACTTTCCCAGCCGAACAAGCTGAATACCACTATGTATTCAGACGTTCAAATAGGCAAGATGGAGCGAGAAAATGCTTTATCGATTACCGTAGATAGTTTTCATAAACTCAAAAGTTACGGCAATAACTATGACTGTATTTTTATTGATGAAGCTCGTCAGGTACTCAGACACATTCTGATGGCTACCACCTGCAAACTACATCGCCAGGACATTATCTCTAAACTTCAATATTTTATTAGAAAAGCCCGTCAGGTAATTATTGCCGATGCCCATCTCGATGACTATACTGTCGATTTCTTCCTCTCGATGCGCCAAGAAGGAGAAGTTCCCTTAATTATCCAAAATACCTACCAGCATCCCAGTCGTGAAGTTTTTTATTACGAGGGTAAAGACTATACTGCCCAATTAGCCCAACTTACCCAGGCTGTCAGTCAGGGTAAAAAGGTGATGGTAGTATCTGACTCTAAAAGTACGATTGAAAAAATAGAGCAGGTTTTAACTGATAAGTTTATCACTCACTCCGAGGATAAAAGTGACTCTAAAGTAATCTGGTCGATCCATTCTGACAATAGTGGTAGTGAAGAGAATCAACACTTTATTAATAACATCTCTGACTCAGTTAAAAATGTAGATGTCTTCCTGGCATCTCCCAGTCTCTGTACTGGGGTAGATATTCAAGGAAACCATTTTGATGAAGTCTATGGCTTCTTTAATGCAGTGGCTTTGACGGCTACAGACTGTCTTCAAGCCCTCCACCGTTACCGTCACCCCGTACCCCTTCATATTTGGGTAGCTCCTCGTCCTAGTTTTGGCTATAAAGACACTAATGCTCAAGTTATCAGAGATAAAAAGTGGCAGATAAGCGACTTTAACAATTTCGCTTTAAATATCGACCCCGATACTGGTAAAAATATTCCCATTCTCAACTGGGCATTTGAGCTTTACTGTCAGATAGAAGCTCAATCCAATCGCTCCCTCAATAATTTACGTGACCATCTCCATCGGCTACTGGCAAGAATGGGCTATCAGATAACAGTAGTAGAAACTGATACTGACGATGAGGCTAAAGCACAAATTAAGGAAGCTACAAAAAAAGTCAACGAACATCACATTAAGCAGGTAACTGTGGCAGAGAAAATCGATAGAGGACAGTATTTACAACTGAAGAATAAGCCTTATCTCACTCCCGAAGAAAAGTTTGCTATGGAACGTTTTCGTCTTGAAGATAGCTACGGGCAAGATGTCGATGAGGATTTGGTCAAACGAGATAGTAGAGGGACATTACTAAGTCAATTAATTACTTTAGAAGCTGTTCTCTCACCGCCTCAAGGAGAAAGGATTGACCCAAAAACCAAGCGACGAATGCCAATCCCACCAAAGCTGGTTATGGACAAAGACCTCTGGGAATTAGATAACCTGCCTTTCCTACCCGATAGACAGCATTTCTGCGCTCAATGGTTTATTTGGCACTCCTTGGGCATTACTCAAATCCTAGAGCGTTTATTTGCGGGTGAAGAGTATTCAAAGAGCGATCCTGATGTGATTAAGTTAGCAGAAGTAGTTGGTAAATATCGTCAAGAAATTCAAGCTGTCTTAGGTTTTTGGATTCCAACTAAATCAAGTCCTACTTGGATTTTGGGAATGTTAATTAACAAGCTGGGATTAAAAACTAAATCGTGTAAAAGAGGTAGTAGCGGTCAGCAGGTTCTACATTACAGCTTGGCAGTTGAAGAACTGATCTTTGCTCGCGAAGTCTTAAAGTACCGACAGCAGCAGCGCATTCTCAAGGAGGAACGCCAACGACAACGCCAATCAGAAAACTATCTGCATCAAATTATGATGGCGACTCAATTTAAAACTGATTATCCGACTGAAGCCATATCAACCCCCAGTGGTAATAATAATATTCCTTATAAACAGCAGGGGATTGATATGGGTGAAAGCCATACGCCTTGGGTCATAGAGAAGATGCAAGCAACTCTAACTCTGTTGACGGATTTAGTAGATCTAGGAAAGGATGTAATTCGAGGATTATTTCCCCCAACTTTGGATCTAAATCCAATACAAAAAGTGCTAATTCGCTATCTCAATAATCCAATAAAGTTTGTGACTCATAGTTCCATCGAGACTTGAGTCACACAAAATAGCTTAAATAACGCTCTTCTTAACCTGAAGTTTTTGAGGTAGTAGTTCTGAATATCGCTAGGCTTATAGCAATAGCTTGTCTACAAGTTTGTGCTGTCTATTATTTCTCAGAACAAAGATGATTAACGGAAGAATACCAGAACTAACTATAAAATTCACCGAACGACCCCAGAATGTTCCAACAGAAGGAAAAAAAGCGACGATTGAAGTCAAGGGTGAAAACGATATCGCCGTCAAAGCAGAGGTCAATCGTAAAAGCTTGAAGAAAGTAGTAGACAAAATGGATACCTGGGAGAATTGGGTAGCTGCCCTATCAGGTAAGATGCAGAGCATATCAGCAGATGGGGTGGTGGAATTAGTTGATGCGGGGATTAATATCTTCGAGATTAAAAAGAAAGAGCCTAAACCCGCACCTGAATCAACTGCTGCTTGAGATTTATAAGCATATAATCACTAATTTTCAGTAACCAAGGCAGTAAAATTTGTTTTTTAATAAGCGTGGAACTACTCTTCTCTATTCTAAGGTTCTAGTTGACTTTGTTTCCTTTGTTTTTGTTTTTGTTTAGACTGCTGGGGTAAAGACTGGTTGAAGTGTTTTTGTCTTTGTAAATACTCATTCCAACTCCTAGCACGATAAGGTACATGACGCTTCACCTGAATACCATCAGGAGCTAAAGAGACAAGGGTATCTGCTAGCTGCTTACCCGTCTCATCATTAGAGTAGGCGATAATTATCTCATTCCCAGCATCTAGATGCTCGGCGATCGCCGAGCCTATTAATTCTCTTTGATAACTAGATAGCTTCCCCTCTGTGGAAATATAGCGAGTATGTTCGTGAGGGAATAATTGATGATAAGACAGTGCGTCAATGGCACGAGCCGTAATTACCAAGCGAGTATCCTCTTCATCACGGTTTGATTTCCACAGAGCTTTAGTTCCACCTGGACTAAAACCCTTCTCGCATTTATTCCTGTACGAGTATCCAGTTAGTCCATCTTGGTCATAGTGAGGAAAAATCACATTCCCCTTATTGTCAATGGCAATACGACCTCTAAATCTATCACTCCCTAACGTAGAGTCAGAAATTCCCAGTTTAGCCAAATAAGAATTAGAAGTTGGGGCAGAAAATCTTGAACACTCTTTGATTAAAGATATTCTGTCTCTACTCGTCGGTTGTGGTTTGGCAATATTCTCTACCGCATGGCGTAGCGAAGCCATGCCGTCAGGCTTATCGCCCCTATTAAGCCAAGGACGTAACTCTTTTCTCACCTCACCCAAGTTAAAATTATTACGTTGCTGTACAAAGTCAATAATTGTCCCCTGATCTTTATCACCCTTGAGCGAAAAATAAATACCGTGTCCCTGAGTATTAGTGACAATTACAATCTTGTCTCCTGAGTTATGACGCAGCACTGCGCTATTGGGGCTAGATTCTCTTGTCAGATATTCATATCCCTGGCTTTGAGCATAATCAACGAGATTAATCTCGATTTTAAACCGTTCCAGTTGCTTGACTCTCTTTTTCTTTAAAGCTCCCCTGATTCTTTCAAGATTGAAATCAGTTTGTTGTTGGATAAATTCAACTTCTCGATTTGCCCGTTCAAGCCCTTGACTTGTTTGTTCAAGTCCATCACTTGAGTTTGAAGCTGCTTGTTCTGCTTCTCTAACCGATTCATGTCCGTGCTGTATTTGTGGGACAAATTCATCAGATCCTGCTTGTACTGTTGCGATAGCTTTGACAAAGCGGTCATTAATCTGTTTTCCAGTTCGCTCATCTTCTATATCCGAAGGTGTATACCACAAGGGTATATCCGAAGGTGTATCCTTTAGGGCAATGTCCTTTAGGGCGACAATTTCATACAGGGTTTTCCCTGGCATTGCCAACCAGGGTTCAGAGTTGAGTAGGGAGGAAGAGTCAGAAATGTTCCATTGTCCGTTTGAGTGATAGTTATCCCCCCTGTTGACTCTTGTAGTAAATCCAGAGTCTGTTGTTGCTGTCTCAACTCGATTACCTGGGAATTGATTTTCTTGTCCAGATAATCTAACGTCTCCTGTCTCTCGGTTATCCGACTCGATAAATATTGCGTCATCCCCCAACTGCCGCCGAAGATACCCAGACAAAGGCTCAATCCCACTGAGGCTGGAATTAGCCAGAACTTGCCCAGCATCAAGCTCAGAACCAAGTTTTGACGCTCCATATCTTTTTTGATGGTATTTATAGCGGTATTTGTAGTTGCTTTTAATTCGTTTTGTAATTGCTGGTAACTCTTTTGAGTTAACTCTTGAATTACTTGTCGCTCCTGGTCTAATTTCTGCTGTAATCTCTGGTTGAGGTCTAAATTCTCTTTCATAACCCATCTTCCGCACTTCAAAATGTAGCATTAAGTCAATCGGCAAAAATAAACAGTTAATCCTCACTCATATTTGAGCAGAATAATTAATTCGACATAGTTCGCGAATGACATTCGCGAACTATGTCGAAAAAGAGCAGTTAATTATCATTAGTCATAGCTTATTGACAATAACCAAGCGTTAAAAACTTGGTTAAAAGGATTTTTAGAAGACAGATATGAATTCATTTCAGATTAGTTAAAATCTGAGCAACTACCCAGACAAAATATAATATTTTCGACAGGATAAGGGAAAAAAGTTCAAAGTAAACTGACGCTCATCAGTGACACCTGCCACCTGTTTTATTCCTGGAAATGTTACTAGGTGGATTCCTTGAAAACATTGAAATATCCAACGTAATGTAGGTCGTTCAGTTAATTTATTCAATTGATTTTTGATACCAGTTTTGGCGATTTGTAAAGCAGAGCGAATTTGTCTCTGACCAAGAGAATAAACCATCAGACATAATCCCATAAACATAACCATAGTTTCAACTCTTTGATTCGTTTTTAAGAAGATGCTATCAGCAAAAAATAAGGGGTCTTTGAGGAAGGCAAAACCCCTTGGGCGAGCTTGTTGTTCTTTGTATTTTTTCAGAATATCATCTGAAGTAAAAGAATCATTATCTAACTTATTGGTGGCAACGATGAATCTTCCTGCCTTTCTTTTTAAGGAGATTATTTCCTGATTATCTAATTTTAATTCAGCAGCTATTTTATATATAGATTGTTTATTTTTTGCTAATTTTTCGGTAATTTTTATTTGAGAGATGAGATGATATTTGAGTTTTGACGCAATTTGTTGTAGCCTTAAATTAGCTTCCATTTCACAGGCAAAATCTTCTTGGGATAAACGCGCTAATTTTTGAGAGAATAGCTGACATTCTTTAGTTATTTTTTGTTCTAATTTTTTGAGATCTGATTCTTTTCTAGCTCGACTTTCTACTACTAACCATCTTTGCTTTATTTCTGCATAATTATTGTCTATTTCTCTCCAAGAATATCCTTCTAATTCACTAGAGCTAAAATCTTCAGTAGATAAATTCCTTACTATTTCTTGAGCTTGTTTTATTGAGAAAGGAACTCTTGTTACCCACGACATTCCCTTCATTAATTTCAAGTTATTTTCAGTATATAAAGCACTATCTGATACGATGGTGGTCTCGAATTTTAGTTGCTTTTTATATTTGCGGGCAATTTCTCCAAATACCTTTTTGTCGCTCTGATTTCCCGACCCTGTCTCTATAAATATTGGGACATCTCCATCCCCTGAAACTATCATATTTAGCAGAAATTGCTTCAAGTCTGGTCTATGATCTCTTGAATAACCATGAGTAATTTTTATGGGGATTTCTTGATAATCATCAACTTTATTTGTTGTGGCTTCTGAAGTTTTATTTAATAATGGTAATAAGTCTTTATATTCTCCATGAACTGAGAAAGAACTGGAATCCAGGTGAGAATAATCCAGATTAATTTGATACTGCTTCGCAGCAGCTAAAGCTATCAACAAGAATAATTCTGAGATTCCGTAGCCATAACATTTGTCCATTACTCGACCAATTTTATCGTCGTTTAAATGTCCAGGCAATATGCCTTGGCCTAACAAATGTTCTGTTGCTTTATCTTCAAAAAATTGGGGAAATAAATAAAGCGGTCTTGAAAGAAATCCTAATCCATTAATAATAATTGCTTTGATAATTACTCCTGGACTGACAATTTCTCTGGAGTCTGTTCCTAGTTGCTCATCTACTATTTCTACTATCCCTATTTCATCTATTATTCCTGCTATTATTCCCAGATGATTAAGATTTTTTATTTCGAGTTTTTCTAGCACTTATTGTATTTATTTATCAGTTATTGGGCAATTTTTTGAATTCTACCTAATAACTAATTAAACGGATTATTAATTTCTGGACGACATGGTCGACTTTCTAAGTATTTATTACTAGTGATGTTGGTGGAACTGTTTATTCGGCTCTCTGATTCGGCCCTTAGTCTTGATTGCGTTATATTACATATTGAAGTGCGGAAGATGGGTTCATAAAGTTTTCCTTTTAAGCGACATCTTATTTCCGTTTTTGGGTCTAGTACTGTGATGTAGTCAAAACCAGCCCTGGTAATCTCTAGACCTAATTCTTCTTTAAACAACTCGATAATGTCATTGCGATTGTTAATCAAACCGCACGAGACTCTTTCTATGACATACTCCGTCAGGAGTTTTCTCGTATCGGCAATCGGTTCATTGCCTTTGGCTTCTCTATCAGCATTAATCAAAGCCTGAAAACCAGGTTCATAAATCCTTTTTCTGGCTGGGTCATCAGGTCTGGCCCATCCTTGAGAGATGTTCCAATTGGTCTGCCAGGGTTTGAAATAACCATGCCAACCTGGAGGGGCAATATTAAGACTCTTACCCGTATACAGTTCGACTCTGGGAGTGACAAAGTGTAGTTCTACTCGGTTGTTCTCCGTATGAGTATGTTTAACCCAAAGGGTGTTGTAGGCATCTTTATTAAGTCCAGCAAAAGCATATTCTTCAAAAGAATCAATCAAAGCCTCAATCTGTTGGTCTGTCGGTGCATCTTCAGTCGCAAAGCTGAGTACGCCACTCCGATACTTGTGTTTAAACTCAAGTCCGTCAATCAATCTACGAGTAATAACTGGATTACCTCTGAGGACTTCAGGGGCAGGAGAGCGTAGCGAACCCGTACTTGGATCATCTCTGCGAGTAATATACTCCACTGGCTCCACGACCGCCACCCGTACCTCTGGCAAAAAACTTAACCAGCACGATGATTAAGAGCAAGCAGAGCCGACTCAATTCTCGCTAAACTGCTAATCACCTGAGTCGCTTCAGCATCATCTTTATAAGTATTAGCCCAACGAGCAATCTGATTGAGATTGTTACCGATACGGGCTACTTGTAAATTAAATTCTTGTCGCGATTGCGCTCCGCGCACCAGCGAAGCTGATCGTTTATCCGAAGCATAGCCTGTTGAATGTTTATTCAATAAGTATCGAGCAAGCTGAGACGTTTTTAGACCGCAGGCATGGGCTTTTAACTCCCAATTGAGCTTTTCATCATCAGTAGCCCTGATACCGATATGATTAGTTTTATTGACTTTAGTAGGCATAAAAATAAGTATTTAACTAGATAAATTGACCTTTAAACCATGTTTTGACCAAATCTCCCCTGGTTTTTGCCAGAAGGGGTCGAGGGGAATCCTTTCCCCCGCCAGCCCGACATTTCATGAACAACGAAGTAGTATTAATGTTGCACGTAAGGGTCGGCTGGCTTAGGCAACCAAAAAGGCATATTTAGTGTTAGTTAGATCGAGGCTAACATCGGCAATAACTAATTAGTTAAAGCTAAAAAAAAGATTTTAATCGGTTTATAAAGTTTTGATTTTTAGGGGGAAACACATAACTGAATTGCCGTAAGTTTAATTCAGTTTATTTATCGACTCTGCCAAATAATTTTAATAGCCAAAAATTAAAGTAAATTAGACTTTTTTGACTAGCTCTAGTTAAACACATTGTTACTAAACGTCGTGCAGGCGTGCTAAACGTTATTAATTCTTGTCTGATTAACAGCTACTTCGAGCTATTAAATTAAGTTATTTGGGGTATTCAATACATTTGAGTAACGTTAAATAACGAAAAACAACCATTAATACGCTTTGATCGTAGTTGAATAAAATAGGTGTTTTTGGGCAATCTAATATTGTAATTTAAAAATCTTTTATTAGATGACCTTTGATAATATTGAGCAAGATAATTTAGCTGAGCTTAAACCAAAAGCTAAATCGAAACCGAAACCGATAATAAAGCTAGTTGTTGACCCTGGTACTTCACTATCGAAGATTCTCTACGTTGTCAATGAGGGTACGGTGAAGTGGATGACGATGGGAGCGGAGTATCTGTCTTTACCGAGTGAGAGTGCTGAATCTTTACCGATTGATTCGGGTATGGGTCAACCTGAAGATAATGCCTGGGTTAGATTATCCTCATCAGATGAATGTCATGCTGTGGGTTTTGTGGCGAGTAATTATCGGGCTGACGTTAGCATTAAAAAACTCAAGCATGAATCTCTGCCGTTTAAGATCCTGGCTGCGGTAGGAGCAATCGCATCAAGAGAAAAGTTAGGCAACAACTTTAAATTAAAATTGGGAATCTTACTTCCCTACAGTGAATATCGCTCTTCACACGATTGGTCGAGTGAATTGAAAACTGCTCTGTCGAGCTTTTATTTTCAAGATCGATTATTCAAAGTTAAGCTTTCCAGTTTTTCATGTAAGCCTGAAGGGTATGGCATTGCTAAATTTACCTCCAGATGTGAGTCGGCTGATTATTTTCACCAAGGCAATACGGCGGTAGTTATGCTCGGCTATCGTAATACTAGCTGTTTGTTTTTCCGTCGAGGAACGGTCAGTAAACTAGAGTCTGTCGGACTTAGGAATTCTTTGACATAAAGTAGGGAAACTAGAGAGTGGGACGACGGATCTGGGTTTTTATACTTTGCTCGATAAATTAATTGAGAAAGTTCCCTATCTTACACGGTCAGATATCTTAAGGGAGATCTACTGTGAATTTGAGGAGACTTACGGAAGAGTTGGTAATAATCAAACTTATTTTAGTTATAAAGAATCGACCGCCACGATTAATTTTGCGAATTTAGTTAAATCTGCTCCTTCTGAGTCAATGGAAAAAGACCTGGAAAAAATTAAGCACAACTATGATGTCAGTCTAATTGAGTACGGTCGTCTGTTGAAGAATTGGTTAGAAGAAACTCTACCGCGAACATCTGAAATTGATGCGTTTGTCTTGGGGGGTGGCAGTTACGATCTGCTATCCGCTCATTTTTCTAGCTACGTTAGTTCTCTGTCGGCTAAATGTTTTGATACTGACTCGGCTAACGAACTCAAGAGATATTTACTGTACGGTAAAGACCCCAGGAAGGAAAGGTTTATGAGAGAGTCTTTGGCGGTTCGTTTTGCCGACGTTTGGGGATTTTTCGTGCCGTTTGTTAAATATGACCTCAATCTGATTTTAGACCGTAATACAGGAGAGGTGATAAAAGATGGGAAATGATAAACATTTAAAACTCCGTGCGGCATCTACTAGTGGTCTGGGACGAGTAATTACTCATCTTCAACAAGGTTCTAATAATCAACAGGAGTTGGCATCAACGACTTTACAGAGCCGTTTTCTACCTTTTGCGATGGCTAAAGATGAACCTGAATTTCGCTCCGTGGCGATTCGCTGTGCGACAGAATGTGAGGCATGGGCCAGAGCGATTCGTGAATATGCTGAATTGGGGGAGATTCCTGCGATCGCCAGCGCGCTAAGGGGTCAAGATGCTTATTCAACTCATGATTCTCTGGACGAGGGAGATGAAGTTGATGGAGAATTTGAGTCAGATGAAGATGTTGAGGTGGATGATGTTGACGATTTGGGTTTTTAAGTGAACAGATCGTTACTAGCTAGTGGAGAGCGATCGCCCTATTTTTCCAGAAAATTTGATTAGACATAGTAGAGAGAAGATCACGCGATAAATCGCGGGTAGTTCACGATGACCAAACTGTGGGACAGACAATAGTAGCTGATTCATCCGTCAAATAAAAGTTGGTAACTGGATTATTGGATTTTTCACAACGCAAAGGCTCGACTTGTTTCTGATAAGGATTCCAAACTGCCACTACGGAGCGCTTTTGCTTTTTGCGAATTAGTTGGCAATTAATATGAACCGTTTGCAACCAGACAATCAAAGCACTGTGTAACTGTGCTTTGACTGAAATACGAGAACGCTCGTGTAAATCAAAAAGTTTGCGCTTCAATTCAAGTTTAGTAGCTTCAATACGATTCTTTTCTTGCTCAAACTCTTCTCCCATCTTATTTCTTTTTTTTATTTTCCCTTTGATTTCTCTGATAATGTCTTCGTAATACTCAGTAATCCGCTTCTCATCTCGTTGCAGTTGGCGTTGATTTTTTTGTCGCCAGGGAATTAATTCTCGATCAATCAGTTGCTCGGAGTGCTGCGAGCCTATTTGGAGTAATTGTTCATAATTAAGAGCCGTAGCCGTCTGTTCTTCAATTGATGGAGACTCGATGCGGTCAACCGTCCACAATAAAGCATCACCAAGGTCAACTCCTGTGACCCCTGTAACCCCATTGACCCAATTTGAAACCATTCCCAAGCGTTTTTCCGATGCTTCAGCAGTATAGTCAACATTAAACAAGACATAGGGAGTAATGGCAGGCACGGCATTCTGTACCCGAATCAAGCCATTTTGAGGACATAAGGTCTCAGCCACCAATTTTTCAAAACCGCTTGTTTTCAAATAGCCGTCATATTTAATCCCATAACTTGCCACATAACCACTGTTGTCCAATAACCCCTCAAATCGTGACAGAATATCCGAATTGTAGGTCACAAAATAACTGCTGCTATTTGTATCAGCACTAGTAGTAAAAGTGACTAATTCCCCTACCTTTAAAGCAGAAGCAATTTTTTTAGGTAACAAAACCGACAGACTTTGATCCGAACTCCACTCAGCTACTCCACCCTGTTGAGCAACCATTTGGTTAATTGTATCGAGTACTTTATTATCCATTTCAGTAAGCAGTGATCAGTAATCAGTGACCAGTGACCAGTAATCAGTGACCAGTAAGCAGTGACCAGTGACCAGTGACTAGTGACCAGTGACTAGTAAAGAGTAAAGAGTAAAGAGTAGAGAGTAAGGGAATTGGACAGAAAAAATCATCCCATGATTAGGCAGTGTCCCAAGAAATATCAACGAACCATTTACCGAGATCGGGCATCTTTTCTTCTCCTTGATTTGATAAGCGTTGAACCTGAGCTTCAAACTGCTCCATCTCTTTTGGTTTGAGGCGTACACCTTTTTCGTAAGTCCGTTCAATCAGAGTCACTTGTGGGTGCTTGCCTTTCTTTGTCATGGTCTGGGCAAATTTGAGCACTGTCTCTACCTCGTCTAAGAGACTCCCATTCCAATGATTTTCTAGCACGCCCCAAGTTCGTTCAATCGGATTGTATTTACTGTAATAAGGAGGATAGTAGGCTAAACGGATGTTGAGATGGTATTTGTGGGCGAACTCGACAATCCGCTTGAGAAACTGGGTACGACGAGAAAGGCGTAAGTTTGCCGCATCTATGATTTTCTGCCCCATTATCTTGATTAATAACCAGAGTCTGAATGTGAGCAAAGCGGTCTCTCTCCCTCTCCCACCATTGTGACAAGCAGTCCACAATGAAGTCACTAGTTAATCGGGAGGCACTGAAAAATAAAAACAATTCTGCCCACAGGGGCAACAAAATGCCGAAAGGAACCAAAGTGTCCTCACCGAAATCATGATCGAAGCGCAAAACTCTTCACTCTAGTCTTGCCTCCTCGAGAGAACTCCCCCAATTTGACTCTGGCTTTCGCATCGAGAGAAATCCGCAGTGTTGTTTCATCTGCATCTGCTTGCCGATTGATTTCACTAACCTGTTTCAGGATGGCATTGGTTTCAGGAATTGTTTTCAGGGGTTTAGTTTTGGCAATGCGCGCTGGATAGTAGCCCAACTGATTCAGGCGACGGCGAATCGTCTGCTCACTGGGTAATTCAGCATCTGTATATTGCTTTTGGCTAATTAACTGGCGTCGTACTTCGGCCGCACTCAAACGAGTATAAAGACGTTGAGTCTTGAAACTGGGGTCAATTTGACTCTGAGCATCCACAATCCCTTTGATATCTTCGCACAGATGAGGTAATTTCTTTTCTATCTTCTTCTGTCCTCTGGCATTAAAGGCATCGACGCAGCGAAGACCACTGCTCAACTCTCGAGTTCCTTTTCTAATTGTGCCTCGGTTCCATCCCAATTCGGTTTCAGCTTGGCGCTGACCTCCTGGACCTAAGAGACGGACAACCTTGGCCATAAATATACGTCTTTCATGTCCCTTCAACGTCTGACTGGTTTCGATGAACAAAACTTTTAGCTCTGCAGTCAGTTTCATTCCT
This sequence comes from Cyanobacteriota bacterium, assembly GCA_942490675.1. Lineage (GTDB taxonomy): Bacteria > Cyanobacteriota > Cyanobacteriia > Cyanobacteriales > Xenococcaceae > Waterburya. Next base: position 57,228 of record CALNYB010000043.1, read on the forward strand.
CTCCTCTCCTCGAGTCTCAGCTATGCCTGAACCCTACCACACTATGGGACGATTTTTTCGGTCGAAATCCCTAATGCCGAGTAATACTATTTTTAATTGATATACGACTGGTGAGTTAGTTTCTGGCATAAGCTCATTTTAAGCTATCTCCCCCACTTTTTTTCGCTCTCATCTACAATGTTCTTAGCACCAGGAGTGGATTCGGAAAAGGTAAATGAACTGATTTTGTTCTTTTTTCTGTATTTATTTTGTTCTTTTTTTCTGTAATTTTTATGAATCTTAATTTTCTCCTCAAGATTATTGACCACCAGCTAATTAAGAGTCAAAATCGCCCTCTAAATTCGGTAGAGACTCTTATTCTACAAGGCGTTTGGCAATATAGAACTTACAATCAAATTGCCATAGATGCAGGTTATAGCCCTGGCTACTTCACTAACGTGGTTGCTCCAGAGTTATATCAGCGACTTTCCCAATTAGTTGGTCAGCGAGTGACCAAGAAAAACTGTCAGATGCTTTTAGAGTCCTATGCTACAGAACAACCTATACGAGAAGCAGAGCCATTAAAGCCTTATCCTGCTGAATTTGATGCTGAGGTTAATCAAGATGTTTCACCTTGTTATCCTAGTGGTTCGATATCGGTTGACTCTCCCTTTTACTTGGAACGCCTTTCCCTCGAAAAACAAGTTTATCAAGAAATAAAAAAACCAGGGGCATTGATCAGAATTAAAGCTCCTAGAGAAATGGGCAAAACTTCACTAATGTTGCGAAGTCTAGAATATGCTAAAACGCTAGGCTACCGCACAGTAAGTTTGAACTTAGAGCAAGTTGACCAAGCAATTTTGAGCGACCTAAATCAATTTATGCGTTGGTTATGTGCTAACGTCGCCCGTCAACTGCAGCTAGAACCAAAAATAAATGATTATTGGGATGAAGATATGGGTGGCAAAATTAGCTGTACTCTATATTTTCAAGAATATATTTTAGAGCAAATTGACACTCCCTTAATTCTGGCGTTAGATGAACTCAACCAAATTTTCGAGCATACTCAAGTAGCAAAAGATTTTCTACCTTTATTGCGCTCTTGGTATGAAGAAGCCAAAAGACTACCTATTTGGGGAAAGCTTCGTCTTGTAGTAGTTCATTCGACAGAAATTTATGTTCCATTGCAACTAAATCAGTCTCCGTTTAATGTAGGATTACCGATTCAGTTAAATAACTTTAGCCAAGAAGAAGTACAGCAGTTAGCCCAACGTTATGGACTTAATTGGGAGAAAGCAGAAGAAGCCAAGGAACTAATGTCTATGGTAGAAGGACATCCTGCTTTGGTTCACTTAGCAATCTATCATTTTAGTCAGGAAGAGGTATCTCTGGCGCAACTGCTCAAAACTGCTCATACAGCTAATGGCATTTATGCACATCACTTGCAGCGTCATTGTGCAATCTTAGCGCTGCAACCGGAATTAGCAAAAGCCTTGGATATTGTTTTAAACAATAGTGAACCAGTTAGTTTAAATCCGATCTGGGCTTACAAGCTAAGTAGTATGGGAGTAATTAAACAATTGGGCAATAAAGCGATCGCCGGATGTGAATTATATAGAAGATATTTGCGATCTTATATCCAACAGTTACAACAACCCATGAATATGTAATATCTTCTTTTATAGCTTTATCGTTCAACTAACCACAAATCATTATATATGAGTATTTCTATGAGTATTTCTATGAGTATTTCCATGAGTTTTATGAGTTGAAGACCCAAAAAAAATAGCTAATATCAAACCTAGATAATGATACTTGAGTTAATCCTCATTAAATTCTTTAAAAACAGGGAAAACTTCACTCTTTTCCTTTCTCATCCCTAAATATCGAATTATTTATGTTGTTGTTTACTTAATATTCATCAAGGAGATTTCCTATGGTTCAAACAGTTGACTATAACTATCAACAAAATGACCAAGAACGAGACCTTTCTATTCGACGCAAACAGGCAGCTAAAGTCCGTGACTTGACACGAGATGATGCGTTTAATGATTTTGAAACTTCTACACTTCTTAATAATGGAGATGAAAAACGTTTTGAGAAGTTAAATCTGCCGGGCTTTGCTTCTTTTTCTAAAGCCCTTAAACATAACTCAATTGGCTTAGTAAGTCCTGCTTCTTTTAATTCTCTATTAGAAGCTATCCAAAAAGCTTCTCAGGACGGCTTTAATAATGTTCAACTTGGCGGCAGAGAGCGTCTGCTTGCCAATCCTCTAAATGCTTATTCATTCCAGTTAATTGGCAATGACTCTAATGGCGCCCGTATGGCTCCTGCTCCCAAATTTTCGAGTCGTAATACAGCAGTAGATATGGTTGAACGCTACTGGATGGCACTGTGTCGAGACGTAAGATTTGATCAGTATGGTAATAGTCCCTTAATTGCAGATGCTTGTGAAGACTTGAATAATTTAGGCTTTGAGCAAGAGTTTGGCTTTAAATGCACCCCAGATAATATCTTTCGTGGTCCTTACGAGGGCTGTGATGTAGGGCCTCATGTCTCTCAGTTTCTGTTAAAGAATTTTCAGTTTGGCAATCAACCAATTGAGCAATTACAAAGGTATCCCCGAGAAAATCTTGATTACTTGACCGATCTTGAAACTTGGAACAAAGTAAACAATGGAGATATCGACCCTACTGGTTCAGATATTATTGACGGTACGCGCCATATTATTACCCTAAGAGATGCAGGTCAGTGGGTACACATTGATTTTCCTCATCAGTCAGGTCTTTGGGCGACTATTATTCTTTTAGGACTGGGTGTAGATATATCAGATGCTAGTCCCTATGCTAATGGCGATATCACAACTTCTGATCCATTTGGTAGTCTTGGCGGACCGGATATTACAATTCAGAGTGGATTTGCAGCTGTATATGCCCTCAAACATGCCTGGTTCCAAAAGTGGTCTGTCCATAGACGTTTGCGCCCAGAAGTATATGGTCAGCGTTTAGAGTTGTTCCGACTTGGAAATTTAGGCAACTCGCCTGGTCAGCCATTTCAAGATATTACTTTTAACGAATTTTTTGGTGAAGGTGCAGATGTTTGGCGCCAAACCCAAGTTCTTGAGCGTATTTTTGAACACAATAAACAACAGAATTTAGCGCAAAATCGTGGTGATGATGGTACTTGGTTGTTGCCGATCGCTTTTCCTGAAGGCTCTCCAACTCATCCTGCTTATCCTGGTGGTCATTCAGCATTTATTGCTGCTGCTGCTACTATTGCCAAAGCCTTTTTTGCTGATGGCAAGTTTCCTACTCCTCAAGTTCCAGTTAATAACGGTCAGCAACTAGACAGTTTTAGAAGTCAACCCCTAACTATTCATGGTGAACTAAATAAACTGATTGCTAATGCTACCTTGTTCCGTGATGGTGCTGGAATGCACTGGCGTAGTGATGGAACTGCTTTGGGGTTAAATTCTGAGTCTCGTTCTAACACTGGTTTGGAAACAGGTGGTAACTTACTAGGCGAGAAGATGGCAATTAGTATGTTGCGCGACATCAAACGCACCTATCGCGAAGAAATTGGTATTTTTAGATTTCAGAGCATCAGTGGAGACTTAATCGAGATTTAAAAAGTTTATTTTATCTTAAACAAGCGATCGCGAGATTGTAAGACGAAGGACGAAGAATAAAAGACAAAAGATTATTAGTTATGAGTCACATTCCTCTTTCTTCATTTCTCAATTAAATTTATTTTCTGCCCCTAATCTATTATGTCGATGTTAATTGATATTGTTCGTCAGTTTCGAGGTTCAATTCCAACAGGTTATTCGTGTAAAGATGTCAAAGTTTATGAAGGAACTTTACCAGAGAATTTATCAGGTCATGTGTTTATTGTCGCTCCCTACCACCGAGCCAATGACCGTCATCTATTTGCTGGAGAAGGCGTAACTATCAGGTGGGATCTCCAACCTCAAGAAGGAAAAATTAAAGTCCACAGCAAGAAATTAGATACTTGGGATAGTTTTTGGCATTTTATACACGGTAAACTCATGCCAAAAGCATTTTTTCCCGCCAGACTGGGGTTTTTTGGTGTAGCTGAAATAGCTAATACTGCTCTTGTCAACATGGATGGCAGACTAATTATGACCGCAGATGCAGGGCGTTATTGGGAAGTAGATCCAGAAACCCTTAAAACCATAACGCCAATAGGATACTTTGAGGAACATATCGTTTCTGTGCCCTTCTCCGTTTTCCCGATGGTGGCAAATACAGCTCACCCTTTTTATGATTCAGAAACAGAAGAACTAATTACTTGCGAATTAAAGTCTAAACTTCGCCTTGGAAGTTTATTTACTGATATGGAGAGTAAAGTTTACATAACTCTGTGGGATGGAAAAGACAAAAATAGGCAAGACAAAAATAATACTGGCATCAGACATTGGGAATTAGACGGCGCAGTTCTTGATGGTAGTCCCCATACCAGTATTGTGACAGAAGAATTGATTATGATTCCTGATATGCCTTTTCAGATGGGAGTGGCAAAGCTGTTGGGATTAAAAATCAAGTCTCGTCCAGCTTATCCCAAAACACAAATTTATGTAGTTGACCGTGAAAAACTCAAAGATAAAGACCAAAAAGCAAACAAGGCGACTGTGCCATCACGTCTAGTAAAGTTTGATGGCGATAGCTACCATTTCTTGTGCAACTACCAACACCAAAAAGATGGATCGATTAAGATGGTTGCCATACAACAACCAACAATTAGTTTAACTGAAGCTATAGAGCCAGATGATGTTAAACATTTTAGTGGCAACAGCTATTGTGAGGAAGATAAATATGGAAATTACTTAGACCGAATGATGTCATTCTTTCTGGACAGGCAAAATAATGAATACTATGGTATCCCTTGGATGTTTGGCTTCGATCCTGGAGTATTACGTAAAGTAGTAATTAAAGATGCTCAAGTAATTGAGGAAGAAGCTTTTATCCATCCAGGCTGGTTTAGTACCACCCTTTATACTGCCGATCCACGAGAATTAAAAACACAAGCAGGATATTCTGCTATTTATCAAGTTTATGCAGGATATTACCGAGATTTGATTTCTCGTCGTCAATATCTTACTTTCCGCGACGATGAAAATAGATATTTAACAGACGAGCAACTTCCTGAAACAGATATTCCTTCGGTGTTGGCAAAAGTTTCTTTAAACTGCAATTGGGACGACTTGACTAAAAAAATTGAGGCAGAACGAAAACAAAACCAAGAGCAAAATTCTAATATTCCTCTGTCAGAACTTGGTAGGAACTTAGGTGATGAGCTTGATTTTTATATTTTTCCTGAAAATCATGTTCTAGATAGTATTCAATTTATTCCTCAAGATAAGGGCTATCTTTTTACTACTGTTTTTACTCCTAATGGACCAGAAGCTTGGATTTTTGCTGCTGATAATCTGCAACAAGGAGCAATCGTTAAAATGAGTCTTCCTGAAGATATTAACTTTGGTTTTACCTTACATTCAGAGTATTTTGACGAGATTTCCCCAAGACAATCAACCTACAAGGTGAATAGAATCATATCTGCTTTGGGTAGTTTGCTCAAAGTTCCTAGTGAATATATCTTTAGGCAACCTAATAATCTTCTTAACAGAGAGGTTAAATACAAATAATGATGTTTAGCTAAAAGCTTTTAGCCTTGAGGAATTTTGGGTTCTGTTTAGGTGATTTCTAGAAATAAATATACCAGTAAATCGACAGAGCAGCTAGTGATATGACAGCAATACTTGGTACTTTCTTTGATGGAAATCACCTTACTATCGTCATTCCGGATAGGAATCAGGCGCATAACAAAAGTAATGAAAAACACTATTTGCTATTGATTCTTTTTTAATGATTACTCTGAATGGTTACCAAATTCTCAACAAAATTTATGAAAGCTTTAACTCAGAAGTTTATCGTGCCATTCGTATCTCTGATAAGCAGCCGGTAATTCTCAAAGTACTAAAACAAGACTATCCTAGTGTTGCAGAGCTGACTCGCTACAAGCAAGAATACAAAATTATCCGTAGTCTCAACTTTGATGGGGCGATCGCAGCTTATGATTTAGAATCCTATCAAAGAACTTTGGTAATTGTCCTAGAAGATTTTGGGGCAGTCTCTTTAAGAAAATTTAGCCAGGGCAAACCCTTACTTTTGCCAGAATTTTTGCGTCTTGCCATTGAAATAGTCACCCATTTGGGTCAAATTCACGCAGCGAATATTATTCATAAAGATATTAACCCGGCTAACATCGTTATAAACCCCACAACTGGGCAACTCAAAATTATTGATTTTGGTATCGCCACTATACTCAAGCGAGAAACTCCCAGTCTCAAAAGTCCCAACCTTCTAGAAGGTACTTTGGTATATATTTCTCCAGAACAAACAGGACGGATGAATCGAAGTTTAGATTACCGTACTGATTTTTATTCTTTGGGAGTCACATTTTATGAACTACTCACTGGTAAATTACCTTTTGAGTCTAGCGATGCTTTGGGGTTGATTCATTTTCATCTAGCCAAACAACCAATTTCAGTTAGCAGTTATCAGATTCCCCAGGTATTATCTAATATTGTCATGAAACTGATGGCGAAAACTGCAGAAGAACGCTATCAGGGTACCTGTGGGATTAAAGCGGATTTAGAATCATGCTTAAAACAATTTGAAGCGAAAGGGAAAATTGACGATTTTGTGATCGCAACTCAAGATATAACAAATAAGTTTTATCTACCTCAAAAATTATATGGTAGAGAGTCAGAAATTAACACTTTAGTATCAGCGTTTGCGAGGGTTACAGCATCGAATTTATCCCAACCCGAAATGATTTTAGTTACAGGATATTCTGGTGTCGGTAAGACAACTTTAGTTCAAGAAATATATAAACCAATCACTGAAAAACGGGGCTATTTTATCTCTGGTAAATTCGACCAATTTCAGCGTAATATTCCCTATTCCGCTATAGTCACTGCCTTTTCCAGTCTAGTAAAGCAACTTTTAGGGGAAAGTAAAATACAACTTTATCAATGGCGTAACCAGCTTTTAACCGTCTTGGGAGTGAATGGTCAAGTAATAATCGATGTAATTCCAGAACTAGAATCGATTATTGGTAAACAGCCAGAATTATCGGAATTAGAAGCAACGGTAGCCCAAAATCGTTTCAATTTAGTCTTTAAAAATTTTATTCGCGTTTTTTGTACCTCTAAACATCCTTTAGTGATCTTTTTAGACGATTTGCAATGGGCTGATTCTGCTAGCCTCAAGTTAATCGAACTAATTATGATGGATGTCGATTTTGATTATCTATTCTTGATCGGCTCTTATCGCGATAATGAAATTAACTCTACTCATCCTTTAAAGATTACTCTCAACCAACTACGCCGACAGGGAATAATCGTTAATCAAATTATTCTAAAATCTCTGGCTTTAGATAGCGTTAATCAATTAATTGCTGAGGCACTAAACACTTCAGAAGCATACGTAAAACCTTTAGCTGAATTAGTCTGGCAAAAAACTCATGGTAATCCTTTTTTTGTCAATGAATTTTTGAAAACCATCTACTCGGACAAATTGCTGGTATTCAATCCTACTGAACAGTCTTTTCGTAAGGATAGCAAAACAGCTTGGCAATGGAATTTGCCAGAGATTGAAAAGATTAGCAGTACCGATAATATGGTCAAATTTATGATGGGCAAGATGGCAAAATTGCCCCAGTCTGCCCAAGAAGTTTTAAGTTTAGCAGCTTGTTTTGGCGCAAAATTTGACTTAAATACTATCTCCATGATCCTTGGTAAATCTTCTGAAGAGCTATTTAATAATTTAAATATTGCGATCGCTGAAGGCTTGATTATTTCCCTATCAGAATTAGATGAACAATTATTAATTCAAGATTATAAATTCGGACATGACCGCATTCAACAAGCTGCTTATACTTTAATTGATGAATCAGAAAAATTCTCAATTCATCTCAAAATTGGTCGCTTGCTTTGGGAGAATACGCCACCCCAGGAATTATTAGAGAAAATATTTCAAATTGTCGATCATCTTAATCTAGGACAGCAACTGGTTCATGAGCCAAAGGAAAAAATTGAAATTACTAAACTCAATTTATCAGCGGGGCAAAAAGCGAAGGTGGCCAATGCCTATGAAGCAGCACTAAAGTATTTTAAAATCGGTCAAGAACTTTTAACTCAAGTAGGTTGGCAGTCTAATTACGATTTAACTTTAACTCTCTATTCAGAGGCAGCAGAAGTTGCTTATTTAGGTGGCGACTTTGAACAGATGGAATATTTTGTTTCAGTTGTTTTACAACAAGCCCAAACCTTGTTAGATCGAGTTAAAGTTTATCAAGTTAAACTCGAAGCTTATCATGCCCAAAATAAAGAATTAGAAGCAATTCAATTTGCGCTTCCGGTACTTAAAAATCTGGATTTTACTTTTTTAGATTCACCTCAAATATCGGATATTCAACAAGAATTAGCCAAAACTCAAGCAAATTTAGCCAATAAGCACATTGAGGATTTAATTAACTTACCTCCCATGAGGGATGCGGAAAAAATAGCTGCTATGAAAATAGCTAGTTCGGTATTTTCTTCTATATATATTGCGGCTCCTCAACTTTTGCCCATACTGGTAGCGAAACAAGTTAATTTGTCAATTCAATATGGTAATACTTCTCTGTCTGCCTTCGTCTATGTTAATTATGGATTAATTCTCTGTGGCATTTTAGAAGAACTGGAAAAAGGCTATCAATTTGGACGACTAGCTTTAAACATTGCCCATAAATTTCAGACTCAAGAACTGATTCCGAAAATAACTGCTGTATTTTCCACAACCATCGGAATTTGGAAAGAGCCAGTCCAAAACTCCTTGAAATCACTTCAATCTGCGTATCACATTGGCTTAGAAATGGGAGATTTGTATTATGGAACTACCTGCGCTTACCTCTACTCCTTTCATTCTGCTTTTGTGGGACAAGATCTGTCTGAATTGGGATCAGAAATAGCAGCTTATGATTTGACTTTAAGAAAGCTCAAACAAAAAAATACCCTTAATTATCTTAGAATTTACGGTCAAACTGTCTTAAACTTGCTCGGACAGTCGGAAAATCTGTGTGATTTGCAGGGAACATTTTATGATGAAGCAATCATGGTGAATCTTCATCGCGAAACAGGCGATCGCTATGCTCTTTGTGCTTTATCGTTTAATAAATTGTTTCTCTGCTATTTATTTGAGAAATATCACCAAGCAGTAGCTAATGCCCAACAAGCCCAACAGTATCTAGATGGAGCAACAGCAACCTTACTAATTCCTCTGTTTTATTTTTATGATTCTCTGGCAAACCTGGCGGTTTATGATTCGGTTTCCAATGCAGAACAACAGCAGATTTCAGTTAGGGTTTTTGCCCATCAGCAAAAAATGCAGCAATGGGCAGTTCATGCGCCGATGAATTATTTGCACAAATTGTATTTATTAGAAGCAGAACAATATCGTGTTCAAGGTTGCTATGTAGAAGCAATGGATTATTATGATCGAGCGATCACCCTAGCGGAAAAAAATGATTATATCAATGAAGAAGCTCTTGCTAATGAGCTAGCAGCAAAATTCTATCTCAACTGGGGTAAAGATAAAATTGCTAAAGTCTATCTGAGCGAGGCGCACTATCTTTATTCTCTTTGGGGTGCAACGGCAAAGGTACAAGATTTGGAAGCTAAGTATCCTCAATTACTAGTAAAAACCTCCACTGCTACTTCTGTAACCGAGCGCATAACAACAACAAATAACACAGATGCTCACTCGGGAGAAGTCTTAGATTTAGCGACAATTATGAAAGCATCTCAAGCTATTTCTAGCGAGATTGTTTTGCCTAAGTTGCTGACGAGTTTAATGAAAATTTTGATTGAGAATGCAGGAGCTGAGTTTGGATATCTAATCATAGAAACAGAAGGAAAACTATTGATTCAAGCTTCTGGTTCAGTGGCAGAAGATAATGTTGCTGTATTAAAATCCCTGCCTATTGATAACCTTTTGCCTAGATCGATTATTAATTATGTTGCCCGTACTCGAACCATTGTTCTCCGCAACGATGCTACTCGCCAAGATAATTTTACTAATGATCCCTACCTCAAAGCTCATCAGACTAAATCCCTATTGTGTGCGCCATTACTAGATCGAGGTCAACTCAAAGGTATTATCTATTTAGAAAATAACCTCGCTGTAGGAACTTTTACAGAAGAGAGATTGGAAGTACTGCAACTCTTATCCAGTCAGGCTGCGATCGCAATTACCAATGCTCAACTCTACACAGAATTACAAGAAACTAAAAATCGACTGGCTCAATTTTTAGAAGCTATGCCTGTGGGGGTATCAGTTCTGGATCCCACAGGTAAAATTTACTACGCTAATCAGATATCTAAGCAATTAGCTCAGGCAAGCAATGCTTCTTTAGAAACTGAGGCAGAGCAATTTTCCGAAGCTTATCAGGTATATCAAGCAGGGACAGGAAAAATGTATCCGACAGAGCAATTACCCATAGTGCAAGCTCTCTCTGGCAAAACTATTACCAAAGACGATCTCGAACTTCATTTACCCAATAAAACTATTCCTTTGGAAGTTTCGGCTACACCAATTTTTGAAGAAACAGGTAAGATTAGATATGCGATCGCGGCTTTTTCTGATATTACCGAACGCAAACGCTCAGAAACAGAACGAATTAAATTTACCCGCGAACTTAAACAAAATAATATCGCTCTGCAACAAGCAAAAGATGAATTAGCCGAATCTAATCGTACCTTAGAAAAAAAAGTTTTAGAACGCACTCAAGAACTATCCCAAACCTTAGAAATTCTAAAAGCCACCCAAGCAGAACTATTATTTGAAAACGAGTTACTCAAAAGTGCGGAACAACCTTCTACCTTTGATTATCAAGTTGGGGGGAGTTTGCCGATGGATGCTCCTACCTATGTAGTGCGTTCAGCAGATCGGTATCTCTACAAAACTTTAAAACGTGGCGAGTTTTGTTACATCCTCGATCCTAGACAAATGGGCAAATCCAGCTTAATGGTACGTATGATGCACCATCTGAACCATGAGGGATTTACTTGTGGAGCAATTGATCTAACCCGTATTGGTAGCGAAAATATTACGCCTGAACAGTGGTACAAGGGCTTGATCGTGGAATTATGGCGCATTTTTGGTCTGCTGAAAAAAGTTAATCTGAAAACTTGGTGGCAGGAGCGAGGGGATATTTCTCCCGTTCAACGATTAAGTTTATTTATTGAAGAAGTTTTATTAGTTGAAGCAGGTCAACAAGATAACCATCTCTCAAAAAACCTGGTAATTTTTATTGATGAAATTGATAGTATCTTGGGCTTGAATTTTCCTGTTAATGACTTTTTTGCTCTGATTCGCTCTTGCTATAACCAACGGAGTATTAATCCTGAATATAGACGTTTAACCTTTGCTTTTTTGGGAGTTGCTATCCCTAGTGATTTGATTAGCGACCATCAAATAACCCCGTTTAACATTGGTCAAGCTATTCAACTAGGAGGGTTTAAAGAGTATGAAGCTCAACCTTTACTACAAGGATTTGCCGAAAAAGTGAGCAGTCCTCAAAAAGTACTAAAAGAAGTATTGGCTTGGACTAACGGTCAGCCTTTCTTGACTCAAAAGCTTTGTCAAATCATCCGCAGTGAATCATTTCCTATTCCTACCAACCAAGAAGCAGAATGGATTGCCAATTTAGTGCAAACTCGGGTCATCGAGAACTGGGAATCTCAGGATGAACCAGAACATCTAAGAACCATTCGAGATCGCCTTTTGAAGAGTAAACAATCGGTTCAATTATTGGAGCTTTACCGAAAAATTTTACATCACAAAGAGATAGTTGCAGTTGATAGTGCAGAGGAAAAAGAATTATTGTTATCAGGACTAGTTATTAAGCAACAAGGAATGTTGAGGGTTCAGAACCGCATTTATGAATCGGTCTTTGCTTGAAGTGCTGCTTTTAAAGTATGCCAAGGTAAAGTAACACATTTAATCCGAACTGGATATTGAGAGACTCCTTTCATAGCATTTAGCTTTTCTAAGGAAAACTCGAATTGGGTTTGACCTTGGAGCATTTGGCGAAACTGCTCTACCATCAAAAGTGCTACTTCGGTTTTTTGATTTTTAACTGCCTCTGCCATTAAATCTGTGGAAGCCAAACAGAGAGCGCAACCTGAGCCTTGAAATTTGATATCTTGGATTTTGTTAGCTGCGTTCAAAGCCAGAGTAAGTTCGATAGTATCTCCACAATAAGGGTTGTGTACTCGTTCTCGACAATGAATCGGATTGGTTTGTCCTTTATGTCTTGGTTTTTTTGACCGTTCTAAAATTAGTTGCCTGTAGTGATGCTGTTTATTTAAGATAGCCATTTTTATCGTAGTAAGTAATTGGTTAAGATAATTTTAGTTATTAGTTTCGTAGGGATGAAGGATGATACGAAGTCCGCGCTTATTACTTCCGTTGTACTTGTAGGTTTTTGTAGTCATCGGGAGTATCAATATCGAGGTTAGCTTCAGTAGTTGCCAAAAGTGACATCGAATTAGCATATTTTTTGATAATGCTTTTTGCTCCGGCTTTTCCTTGGAGATTAGTTAACGCCCAAAAAATAGAGCGATCAAACAAAGTCGGAACGCCTATTGTCGCTCTGTAAGCAGAAGCGACAATTACTGGACAAGACTGTTGCTCATAGCGTTCTACCAAATTATTAATATGGTTGGTAGAAATTAAAGGCATATCTGCTAAGGAAATTACTACAGCATCAAGCTTTGGCTCAATTTTCATTATGGTTTCTATACCAGAGCGAATCGAAGCTCCCATTCCCAAATGCCATTGAGGATTTTTTACAATATGGACTGATAGTTGCTCTAGTTCTGGTTGAATCTGTTCTGCATTTGCTCCCAACACGATTATCACAGGACAACAAATAGAAGCTAAAACAGTCTCAGCTGCATGGCGAACTAGACTTCGTCCTCGATATGGTAGCAGTTGTTTGGGTGTTCCCATTCGAGCAGAAGCTCCTGCTGCTAATATTATTAAACCTACCTTTAGCATAGTTATTGTTCATTCCTCCCATGAATTGAACCGTTACGATTTCTCAAAAATTCTCCTTGACAGCCACTCATAACCGTCTGAATCTCAGCAATGATGGATAAGGCAACTTCTTGACAAGTATTAGCACCAATATCTAATCCCACAGGACTATAGAAACAAGATTGCTGTTGTGCTGCTAACGTAACTTGTGCCTCTGTTAATTCATCAATTAAGCGAGCAGTTCTTTTTTTGGGACCCAAAATACCCAAGTAGGGCAATTGAAAGTTTGCCAGAACTTTCAATACCTCTAGATCATTTAAATAATTATGATTCATTATCACCACAGCCTGGCGACTATCTATTGTCAATTTTTCGACAATTTGTTCGGCAGAGTCCAGCCAGACAAAATCAGCAAGAGCCAAACGAGCTTTAGTTGCCTCTCTCTGACGAGAATCAACTACAGTAACTTGCCATCCTAATTGTTTAGCAAAGCTAACTAAGGGTAATGTATCGTAGCCTGCACCAAAAACTATTAAGGATATGGGTGGCTCTATTATCTCAATAAAAACTTCTACAGTGCCTTTAGTATGTTGATAGGTTTTCACCAGCGAACACTTTTGCTGTAGGGCAGTGCTAGTATCATTAAATATTTTGGTGGCTAACTCTTCATCAGAAATATGATTGATGATTGTTTCTGCTCCCAATAACAGGCGATCGTCTGTATTGACCTCTAATTTTCCTTCTACTCGGAAAATAGTAGCAATTGCCCCCCAAGTCCTCTCTTGAAAACACTGCTCAATCAAGCTAAAAGATAAAGAGTTGAGCGAGTGTAAAGGTTCGATCAAAACATGAGCCACTCCTTGACAGCCTAAGCCCAATCCCCACAATATATCTTCTTCTGAAGTAGTGTCGTATTTAACCAACTGGGATTTACTGTCTCTGATAACTAACTGCGCTCTCTCCCAGATATCTCTTTCTAAACAACCACCACTTATTGCACCTATGACTTCTTCTTCGTCAGTTATGAGCATTCTCGCGCCTGGTTGACGATAAGCAGAGCCTTCTACCTTGACCAAAGTTGCTGTGGCTGCTGGTTGGCTAGATTTTTCCAACCTTTTTAAAGTTTCGATAATTTCTTGGAGTTCTTTCATGGTTTTGGGCAAGTTAAAATAGTTAAATTGTCTCAACCCTTTACTCTGTATGACTTAAGCCAATTTCAGTTTGAATAACTTTTCCGCATTGAGCTGATAGATTTTTTGTTTATCCTCATTGCTAATCGGTGCCTTATCTATCTCTGCAACTGCTAAAGCGGTAGATTCATAGGGATAGTCAATAGCAAACAAAATACGCTCAGAACTCAATACCGACATAGCAAACATTAGTGCTGGCGACCAGTTTAAACCACTGGTGGCAATGACAAAATTATCCATAAAATACTCACTAGGTTTTCTTTGTAATTTTTTTGTTTGACCTGAAGTATCCATCTTGTTCCAAGTTCCATCGGCAAAATGACTGTCAATACGAGGCAGCCAAAAAGGAATACCTTCGCCCATATGACCCAAAATAAACTTTAGCTTCGGAAATTGATCGAATAAACCACTGAGTATTAAACGCATAGCATGGGTGCTGGTTTCAATGGCAAACCCCCAACCTGCCCCTTCAAGATTGTATGACAAAAAAGGTTTGATCATCTCTGGAGAAGGAGTTCTTGGATGTAAATAAATTGGTACATCTAAAGCTTGGGCTGCTTCAAACAAAACCCAATATTTTGATTGATCTAAATATTCTCCTCTGGTGTGAGAGTTAATAATTGCACCTTTCATTCCCAAATCTTGGATTGCTCTTGACAACTCCTGGGCTGCTTGATTTGGTGCTTGTGGTGCTATGGTTGCTAGTCCTGCATATCGATTGGGATAAGCACTGACAAATTCGGCTAGTTGATCATTACTTTTCTTCGCCAGAGCGATCGCTTTATCAGTATTAAATACCTGAATCCCAGGTGCAGTTAGGGATAGAATCTGCATATCAATTCTAGATTGATCCATATCTCTAATCCGATCTGAGCCTACATCAAGCAGCTTTTGGCGCATTGTCTTGGTTGCTGAACTTTTTAAAAAAGGTTCATATAATTTCTGGAATCCAGGTTCTTGGTCTACTCCCGAAGCGATTAGTTTGCGCCACTCATCAAATATTTCTGGCGTCGCAAAAGCTTCCTCAATAGCTATCCTTTTAAAGTTACTTTTCTGGTCCTGAGTGGGGTATTCTGCTGCTTGGGCAGTTGACGAGACAAAAGGATTCAGTAATGAATAAGCAGATAAGCCTAGTGCTGTTTTTAAAAAAGATCGTTTCTTAGTATCCATAATAACTAATGACTAATGACTAACTAAAACAATCATTCAAGGCATCAAAACCAACCTGAAATACTGTCTTCAAGCTCTGCTGTAATTCTTCAACTTTTTCCGGCACACATTGGAATTCTGCTATCCATTCCATATATGTGCGATCGCCATCTGTTATAGGTAACAACTTGATCGAACAAAAATAATCTTTCATGGGTGTATTCGACTCTAATAAAAAATAGGTGCAAAGATGTTCTCGATCATCAAGTGCTAATAATCGCTCCCGAAAATATAGTCCATCATCCCGTTTAAAATTACGGATACAGCCTACTTGATCGCTCAAGGCGCCATTTTCTATGTGACTGTCGATTACAGATGGATACCAGTCAGGAAGACCATTAAAGTCTCTTACTTTTGTCCATGCTTGGGTAATAGATGCGTTGATTACAGAACTGGTTTTAACGTTGACTAACATGATGATTTTACTGATGAATAAAGTTGGTAATAATTAACGACTACAGTGGGTTGCAATACTGTTTAGTTAAAGGTTAATTAAGCAAGTAGATAATCGGTCAATTCTTGATGAAAACCTTGGGTAGCAATTCAATCAGCATGCTATATTCTCCAAATATTTAGGCTTATTTCTTTAAATGCAGAGGGGAGCCAACTGATTTCTTGAGCATTAGTAAAGCTGGTAATTGCTACACCAGTGATTAAGAACATAACTCCAATGATTTTGGGCAAGGAGACTGGATCTTGGGGAGATTCTAAGATTCCTAAATGACTTACCGCCAAAGCCATGATTACCTGACCTGATACAAAGAGGACAAAGAAGGTATTAGCTCCTAAACGGGGAATTAAGACAGTCGTACCTAAGATTAATAAAGCACTCAAAGCTCCGCTTAGATACAAATAAGGGGGAACAGTTCTTAGTTTTGAAACTATTACTAATCCATCGGTGCCTGACATTAGTAATAAGGTTGTAGTTAGGGCGATTAGAGTTGTGATCAAAGCAATTAAAAAGAAAGTTACATTAGCAACGACAGGTGAGCCCACATACCTGGCTACTGAGCTATTCATTGGTAGATAGATAGGAGTAATAGCACCCATTACGAAAGCAGTGAATAAAAATGCGATAAATTGCATGACTGGTATTCCTGTGAAAATTAAGAGTGAACAAATTTGGTGAATATTAGACTTCTGGGATAAGTCCTTAAATATCGGAAATTTTTGACAAGTAACAAATGACAAATAACGAATGATAAATAATCCTGAAGCAGCTTAACTTTGCCAGAAGCCTAGTAAATTTTGAGTACTGGTTTAATTGCTCTACCAGCCTTGGTATCAATCACAGCTTGATTAATATCCTCAAAATCGTAAACAGTGATTAAACGTTCATAGGGAAAACGACCTTGTTGGTTTAATTTCAGTAAGGTTGGTAAAAATGTCTTGGGTACAGAAGAACCCTGAATAATGCCTCGTAAATTGGCTGCCCGCTTGAATACTTCCGTTGGCGAAAAAGGATATTTTTGCCCAAAATGGGGGGCGATGACCATGCCACATTCTCCCCCTGTACCGATACAAGAGATCGCATCATTGAGAGCTTGTTCATTGCCTGATGTTTCTAAACTGTAGTTAACACCACCAGTTACAATCTCTTTAATATGGGTCGCCACATCTCCATCTTTGGCATTTAAGACATGGGTTGCACCTAGTTCCAGGGCGAGATTCAAACGTTCTTCTACTACATCAATCGCAATCAAAGGGTATGCACCAGCTAACTTACCTGCCATAACAGCACTCAATCCCACAGCACCAGCACCAAAAACGGCAAGGCTTTCTCTAGGACTAACTTTGAATGTATTAAGAATCGAACCTGCACCTGTTTGTACGCCACAGGGAATGGCAGCCAACATCTCAGCAGTTTGATTACCTTTAGCTGGTACTAGATTTCGTTCTGCTGTAATAGAGTGAGTCGCAAAGGAAGACTGCTGAAAAAATGCGCCCGAAATAGATTTGCCACCCAACTTAATAGTTTTAGAACCGTCTAAGCGTGTGCCTCCAAATCCCAAAGCAATATGATGATTGCAATAATAGGGACGACCTTCTAAACAGCCAGAACACAAACCACAAGAAGGATAGGAGACGATTACGCGATCGCCAGCTTGAACTTGATTCACCCCAGATCCTACTGCTTCGACGATTCCAACACCTTCGTGACCAAAAACTCCTGGTAAGCTCAGCATATTTTGTCCGACAAAATCAGTATGACAAATACCGCTGGCCTCATTGCGAACTAATACTTCATCACTACGTAATTCTTCGAGTTCGATAGATTCAAAGGTAAATTTACCCTGGGGTTCATGTACTATTGCCGCAGTTGCTTTTGTCATCATTGATTTTATCTCCTGTTTATTTGTTTAAATCCTTGAGGTTTTTCGTAACATTTCCTCATTGACAGGTAAGCGTCGAATTCTTTTTCCCGTTGCTGCAAAAATCCCATTACAAACCGCAGGTGCGATTACCGGGGTAGCAATTTCACCCACACCAGTGGGCTTTTCAGTACTGCTGACAATATAAACTTCTACTTTTGGCATTTGATTCATGCGCAGTACAGGATAATCGTGAAAATTACTTTGCTGCACACGACCTTTTTTCAAAGAAATCTCTCCAGACAAAGCAGCTGATAATCCATAGACAATGCCCGATTCTATCTGCGCCCGAACAGTATCAGGATTAACCACAATGCCACAATCAACTGCACAAATCACCCGATGCACTTTAAGTTCTCTCGCTTCAGTGACAGATACTTCTGCTACCTGGGCAACAATACTGCCAAAAGATTTATGTAAAGCAATTCCCTTAGATATTCCCAATGGAAGTTTGCTTCCCCAATTAGCTTTTTGCGCAGCTAGTTTCAGAACTTTTCTATGACGGGGATGCTCCTCTAACAAAGCCAGTCGCAATTCAACTGGATCTTGTCCAGTAAAAGCAGCTAGTTCATCTATAAAAGATTCCACAATAAATCCAGTAAAACTATGACCCACCGAACGCCACCACAGTACTGGTATCCCGTTATCAGTTGGGTGATGATCTATTAACTGGTATGGGATGGCATAAGGATGATCCGATGCTCCTTCAACTGAAAGATGATCAATTCCATGATGAATTAATGCCTTCTCAAACTGAGTCCCTTTTCCAATAGACTCACCAATAAGACGATGAGTCCAGGCCACAATATTATGATCTCGATCTAATCCAGCAGCAATTTGGCTGTAATGTACTGGTCGATAATAACCACCTTGTATGTCATCTTCGCGAGTCCAG
This sequence comes from Cyanobacteriota bacterium, assembly GCA_942490675.1. Classification (GTDB taxonomy): domain Bacteria; phylum Cyanobacteriota; class Cyanobacteriia; order Cyanobacteriales; family Xenococcaceae; genus Waterburya. The sequence goes on from CALNYB010000043.1 coordinate 75,979, forward strand.
ATTACTTTTACGGGTTTACCAATAGCTTTGGATATTTGTACTGCCTCTTTCACATAATCCGCGTGGGGGTTCGCCCTTCTACCGAAAGAACTACCCAGGAGGGTGGTATGAATCTGGACTTGTTCTGACTTTAATCCAGTAATTGTGCAGGCTGCTTGTTGATCTGTAGTCTGCATTTGGGTTCCAGTCCAGATATGGCAACTATCTGGGCGTACATCAGCTACACAGTTCAAAGGTTCCATTGGTGCGTGCGCCAAGTAAGGAGTTTCATAAGTAGCTGTCAGAGTTTGAGCTGCTGTTTCCAATGCTTCTGTTGCTTCACCAATTTTTCTAGCGACAAGACCAGGACTTTTGGCTAAGTCTGCATACTTGCGTTGTAGCTGTGCTGAAGAAAGTTCTCGATTGTTGCCATCATTCCATTGAATATCAAGGGCATCACGAGCTTTTTTTGCTGCCCAGAAACTATCTGCTACAACAGCTATACCAGTTTCTATTGGTACGATATATTTTACTCCTGCGATAATCTTGGCAGCTTTGGAATCAAAAGATTGTACATATCCACCAAAAACTGGGGGACGGGCAATAACCGATACTAGCATTTCAGGAACTTGAACATCGATACCATATATGGCTTTGCCATTAACTTTGTCAGCAGTATCTAACCTTTTAATGGGTTTACCAATTAGTTTAAATTGATCTGGTTTTTTCAAAACCACATTTTGAGGTACTTCTATCTGGGCTGCTGGCTCTGCTAATTCGCCAAAAGATAGACGATGCCCATTAAGGCGATTCACAATATAACCTTTTTGGGCAAAGCACCACTGTGGTGATATATTCCAAGTCTGGGCAGCAGCACAGATTAACATCTCACGTACCTTCGCACCAGCTAATCGTAGTTGTTCCCAAGTAGAACTAATACTACTGCTTACTCCTGTTCCCTGATAGACTTTCCACTCAGTATGGTAATAATCAGGATGGGCTGGCGCAGACTCAATGCGGATTTTGTCCCAATCAGCTTCTAGTTCTTCGACTATCATCATCGGTAAAGAGGTATAGACTCCTTGTCCCATTTCAGATTTATGTAAGATAATCGTGACCATACTATCCGGCATGATACGGATAAAAGCGTTAGGCTTCCAAGTCTGTGTTGCCTTAATCTGGGAATGGTTTTGGTCACTAATATCTTTTGTCGTCGAAGCTTGTAATCGACTCATTGGCGGTACATAAAAGCCGAGTAATAAACCTATTCCCAGTTTTCCTGATGCCTGAAAAAAAGTCCGTCGCGTAATTTGATCTTGTTTCATTGGTCTTTAATCAACTTAGAAGCTTTGTGTATAGCAGCCCGTATCCGTTGATAAGTTCCACAACGACAAATATTACCAGACATAGCTGCATCAATATCTGCATCCGTAGGCTGTGACTTCTGTGAAAGTAGTGCTGCAGCTGTCATGATTTGTCCCGACTGACAATATCCGCACTGAGGCACATCCAAATCTTCCCAAGCCTTTTGAATTGGATGAATTCCATTTTGGTCAAGACCCTCTATGGTCAAAACCTCTTGGTCAATCGCTGCGGACACAGGGGTGATACAAGAACGTATAGGAACACCATTCAGCTGAACTGTACAAGCACCGCATAATGCCATACCACAGCCAAATTTAGTGCCATTTAACCCTAGATAATCTCGCAGCACCCATAGAAGCGGTGTGTCTTGGGCGACATTAACTTGTTTGTCCTCTCCATTGATTTTAAGTGTGATAATTGATTTATCACTCACGCCAATATTTTTAGACATTTTGTGACTCTGCATTTAAGTTTTGAACTTGGGACAAAATTATTTTTTGCCAGTGAAGTCTAAACTTGAGACTTTTTTTTCTATATTGTTGTTTGGGTTCATGAGGTACAGTCAACATCTGTATTCATCGGTATGAAAAATTCCCTATCTGATTTTGATATTAGTTGGTTCTTAATCTTTCAATCTCATAAAACTCATATAAAACTCATATAAATTTTTGTATCTATAGCAATCTTGTTTGAGTTCTGAAAATTATTGTTGTGATGTCATTAGTTGTTAGTTATTAGTCAATTCCTAATTATTAACTTTCCAATGTGGCGGATAAGTGTTTTCATAACCATCTATGCTTTTGATCCTTGCCGTCCAGTCTTGGAGAGGCTTGTATGTTGCTAACAGGCTAGTCAAACCTAGTTCCTGGGAGTGTTGTGGATTTTGAGAGAATGCCCTCTCTAGCCACATCACCACTGGAAAAAAGATAATATCAGCAGCAGTTAGATTATTACCACAGAGATAAGCTTGACTAGACTCCAGGATTTCTATGTAGGTATCTAGTTCTTTCTGAAGCACAGAAATAGAATTAACCAACAGTTCTTTTTGAGATTCAATCTGTCTACGAAATAAAGAACGGGCAATAAAAGCGGATTCTTTGCCAAAAAAGTGATTAAACTCGGCAATCCACTGGTCGATTTTGGCAGTCTCTTGCCAATTGTGACCAAATAAAGCTGGTTCTGGTTGAATACTTTCTAAGACACGGATAATAGCTAAGGATTCTCTTACTGATTTATCATTAATCACTAGGGTTGGAACTGTACCACGGGGATTGAGATAGAGATAATATGCTTGTTTTTGTTGTTGTTTAGATGCATCTAACAAAATAGATTGATATGAAAGTTTTTTCACAGCTAGGGTTAGCATGACTCGCCAGGATGGTGGGCTACCACTAATCCAGTACAAGCTCAAATTTGGTTGCATAATTTATACTCCTAAATCACGATTTTCCAGTGAATTTATCTCAACTCAAGTTTTGGGAAATTTGCTAATTTCCAGTTTCTTAAAAGCAGTGTGTCACCAGATTTGAGAGGACGCATTTTTAAACCAGTTTCAATTAGGGCAAATGCTGTTCTTGGCGAATGTATGGCTGTGACTTTGGGATCATCTTTAAAAGACCTAATGGCATTGGGCAGACCAATTTTTTCTCCAAATAACACATCTAATTTACCTACTTTATCGAATGCAGATATTGCGTATGCTGTCACCATATAACTAGAACCGTAAGTACTCTCTAAATAAGATTCAGAACCTAGAAGCCGTGATACGTTATCCTGCAATATTGACCAAACACGAGGGTGAATTGTGTCTGATATTCCCAACTGATAAGCCAAATTAATTAGGTAAGTACATCGTAAATAATCATCTACTTGAGAACCATTAGTAGAATTTAGATATCCTGTCATGCATTGGTAGAAACAATCGGTTATATCAGGTATGTGATAATTAAGTACCCCAAGATTATCTAAGGCAGAGAGTAAAAAGGTTATTTGTGAAGCTTGAGAAGCAGGAGCAAGAACTTGAAACAGAGATTTAGCTTGTGCGACCCAGTCTCTTTTGTAAGTTAGATAATCATGACACCCTAATACGGCGATCGCATTAAGTATCAGTGACAAAGGGAATAGATAGTAGTCTATCCCCTGATGAACTCCATCCGAATCTCTAGGGGATAGGTTGTTTATCTTTGAATCAAAAATATCTAGAAGTTTCTGTAGATGATTGTGCTGACCACTATATACTGTCTTGCCCTGTCCGATTATTCCTAAAATCGTAAAAATAATTGCTGAACCTCTCCCAAGGTAAAATACATCGGCAATAGTTGTGGCAACTTGTAAAGCTTGATCTCCATAGGTTTCAGCATTGTTTTGTCGTAATGTCAGTAAGTCTGTGAATTCTGCCTGTCCTGCCGCCAATAAGAGATTAGCTAAAAGTTGTGCTTGCTCATAGCGTAGTCTTTGATTGGCTGGCTTGAGTTGGGCGACTATTGATAATGCCCTAGTCAGATGATCATGAACTTTTTGCCGATAGGATTCAAGCTGACCGAGCTTGACTAGGATTTCTGTCAATAAGGCACAAGCTCTTGCGTACTCCCATGAGTTGTGATCAGGTAAAAGCTCTATTGCTTTGGTAAATTGTTCATTTACCCTCTGTGGAGCAAGACCTGCTCCAGAAGATAGGGCCTCGCAAGTAGCAACAATGCCCTTCAGCAAATGGTGAGTAAATTTATGATAAGTACTTTCAGTTTTTTGGCATAAAACCAAACTTATTTCTAGTAACTGAGTTGCTTTCTCTGGGTCGAAACCAGTTGTTTCTTGACCCATTCCTAAGCCATGAACGTACCAATGCCAAGGAGTTGCAAAAATCCTTCTTTCATTTGATAGCGCAGTAAAGTACTTACTTGTTTTAAAGCTGTGCTTGATTTGTGGTTCAAGTTCTAAGGAATCCATAGTTTAAACATTCAAAGTGATTTGAGCTGGATTAGCAGCCGAATCTAATGGATCTTCTTTATCCACCAAAGACGGAATCTTCAGGCAACAGTGTTAGGGTTATCGGTCTATACATCGAAAATTGGCTCTCCCGAAAGCAGAGTAGCGGGAATATGGGTATCAAAGATAAACTGTCCGTTGATAATTTCTCCGTCTTGTACTGTTAAAAACTGTGTTAAGGGGAATGAACCATTAAGTCCTGTCCGACTGTTAGAGTTTTCCCAATTAGTAAATACGGCGACGCGATCGCCATTGGCTATAATATCTGTAGGATTGATGGCTCGAATCGAAAAATCTAGGCTGGGAACTACCTCGGTTAACAATTCCTCTAGACCATCCTGTCCTTCCCACACATTGCCTGTAGCTAAAATTGCCGGGTCTGCATTTAAGGTGACAATAGAATCTTCTGAAAAAGCTTCTATATAACTCTCAATATCTCCAATCTGTAGTGCTTCATAAGCGTCTCGAACTACTTGCAATGATACTGCTGAGTCTGCTGCTGCATCATTGCTTAGTTCCGCCCCTGTTAAGGGGTCTCGTGCCGAAAGTGCTACAGCTTCAGCGGATGGCTCTTGAGCAACAAAAGCTTCTGCAACTGGATAGCTGTTATATACCAATTGCACCGACTCAACTAACTCTCTGCCATCTTCCGCAGTCTCTAGTTCGATGCGATAAGCTAAATCTAGGTCTAAGGGCAGTCCAGTTTCTGTAACAGTAGCTTCTAAGTGTACCCGCGCCAGAGCCTGTTCTCCTTCTCGAAAGAAATCTAATGGCTCGAATGTTTCAATGTCCAGGGAAGATTGTAACTCATCAAAAAAGTCTCCTGCAGTTTGGCTAATACCAATTGTGCCAAACCAGTCGCCAGCAAAGGGAATTACTTCTGTATCCCTCACTTCAGTTGGAGTTACTGGCACTTCATTGCCCTCAACTTCCCAAACTACATCGGTAGTTTGCAAACTCAGAAATTCGTCGCGATCGCCGGCACTAATGGAAGATAATAGTTCTTCGACGACTTCAAACTCTGTAGGAAGTTGGTCAGGTAGATTTTCGGCAGAGAAGACAACATTCTGAACACCTGCACCTGCTTGGCTGGAATCAAAAGTACCAGCAATTGTTTCTTCTGGGGCTGGTACACCATCTAAGTCTATTCCTCTATTGATGAGTTGTTCGACTGATTCTGAAGGAAGGTTGCCAACAAAACCATCTTCCGCCATTGCTTCTATCGCGGCTGAAGCAGGTGCGCCTTCATCAAATAAATCAAAGCTACCATCATGTAGGGCAACCCACACAGGTGCAATCATTTGTCCTCCGTTGGGAGCAAGATTTTCTATGGAAACGGTGATCTCGGTTTGCATTTTTGCCTCTTTATTTTTACTAATGATTGATAAATTTCTGAGGTTTACCTTGTTTTTTGATTGGATAAGATAATGTCCACAGATGCGCTGTGTTACCAGGGTCGCCATACTATTCGTTTAAGCCCCCATCCTCCAACCTTGGGTGAGCCAGATCTTTGAAAGTCCCCCGTTATTGGGGGATCTAGGGGGCAGAAAAAATAACTTGATCGACTAACCGAACAGTATTGAGCAGAGTCGAGGGCTATACAGATAAACACAGATGCACTAGTTAATCTGAAATATTTAAATGCTTGCTACAGATACAATCTTTTTGGGCTCTTAGCTATAGCGATCCTCAAAGATTCATCAAAAAGAATAGTAGAGTGAAAGTTTGGGAAAATCGAAAATTTGGTGTAACGAATACAGGTGATTTTCCAGAGATCATGTAACTTATCTTTGAGTTACTGATATTTAAGCAGCAAGACGTTCTTCGGGTAAGGCAATGGGAACAGAAAAGCCATGAAAGTTTTTAACATTTCCTTGCAACATATCCAAAGCTAAATTAAGCCATTTGATTCCTTCCGCATAGATAGCTAGAGGTCGGCGCTGATGATCAGCTTCATCGACTAAGATAGAGTCTTCATTTTTGCTGAAATGAAATGGTGGCATAGCCATAAAATGAGTACCCATGAGAAACGTAAAACGTACCAGCCAATTAGGATCATTTTGGTTTACATCAGAGTTAAAATTGTCCAATTCCCATACCGCAGACATCACTTCTTTAAAATGCTCTTCTATGCACTGATATGAATATTCATAGGGATTATCCTCATGGAAAGCAATAGCTAAACGAGGTATTTTCCAGAAGCTATAAGTAAGATCGAAGTGTTCGCCATGAATCTTGTCATAATTACCCAAACTGTTATGCCAAGGCTTATTGTCGTACATATAATCATCTGCGCCAGTATCAACACCATCCTCATGAAATCCAATAGCACGGGGGTCGAGAAACCGAATTTCCAGGTCTTCAGCCGTAAATGGAGGATTATTTACCGAAAAGTTATCCCATTTTTTAAGTAATGGTTCGATATTGCCAATTTTAATGTTCTCCGTGTTAGTGTCACCAACTACTAAACAATGAAAACTTGGTTCTAGGATTTCACGATATACAGGATTGTTGCGAAATTCTTGGAGTAAGCTCGGAATATTAAGCATTTCTACGCCGTTAATCGCGATCATTTCAGCCTTCAGTAGCTCGTTACTAAAAGTTTTTGGTGCTGTCTTTTGAGCTAGAGCAAGACGTTTTTCAATCTTGCTGAAATAGGATTGCTCTAAAGTAGGAAACAAAGGTTTGCGGCGACGTTGACTATGAATTTTTTGCTTGAGAATTTGAAAGATTATTCCATATAGTGCTGCTACGATTTCTTTTGACGGGCGGTAGTTTCTGACAAACTGACTGACTTCAATACCGGGAACAAAAGTCATATCATAGATATATTCGTAGTAAAGTCCCGTGCTTTCTTCTGGTTGTGCTGAGTAAGTACGTTCTGTGATATCGAGTACCTGTGGGAAAAGGGGTTTGACTGAATTTGGTAAGTTCATCAAGTACTGAGTCTGACTTTTAGCTTTCGGACAAGGGGGAAGCATTACATCCTTTCCTTTTCTATTCCATTCTGGAGTGACTAAACGCTCGCTCAAAACCTTCCGTACATATTTTTCCTTGCCTGGCTTTTGCAAAAATAGAGTCATAGACTCACTACCACCATATCCAAATCCTGTAACACATTCATCTGAGGCGAAATAGTCCTCATATAACTTGCTGTCATCTTGAGCGAGGCGTAGAGCGTCGGATTGTACACGTAATGCAGCCTGATGCTCCACCTGGCTTTCCGTGATCTGATCAGTATCGTATTTCATCAGTTACACCTATTTAAAAATATCTCAATGGTCAATTTCTTTGACAGCAGACTGAAGAAAGTTAGTCCCAACTTGATACTTTTTATTGTTTAATAAGTCGCAATTAGGACTAGAATCGAGCTTTGAACAAAAATCAAGTTTGTTCAAAGTCCAGAATTGCTATTGTTGTCTACTATCTTGGTATGATATTAATTTGATTTTTAATGGTTTAATCTCATAAAACTCATTCGAGAACTCATAAAAAACCTCATAGAAAAAATTTTTGAAGAGATGAGGAATGAGGGAGATAATTAATAATGTACAGAATAAAAGTTTGATAAGTACCTAGTCAAAATTAATTACCTACTTGGATCTTCTGTATCTACCGTATGACAAGACTTTTAGCTTAGTAAAATGTGTAATTAATTTTGCACAACTACTTAAAACGTCCCTCCTAACAACTATCACCGAAAAAGTTGTGGGCATTATTATACTGCTATACCTAAAGATGGTTTTTTAGAAATTCGATGAACACTCTAACTTTGAGAGGAATATAGTCACGAGAGGGATAGACAAGCCAAGCTGAGGTCTGAAAATCCGTTGCTGTGACATCATAATTTGGAAAGACATTAATTAGTGTCCCTGCTTCCAAGTCATCATTAATAAGCCATTTGGGAAGTAATGCTAAACCCATTCGGGCAATCGCACATTGCTGAAGACCAATCGCATTAGAAATAACAGTACGGCCCTTAACTGGTATTTCAGTGATTTCTCCTTGATTATTGCGAAAGAGCCATCGCTCGCGAAAACCAGCCAGGGAAAAGAGTAGACAATTATGTTGTGTTATATCTTCAGGTTGATTTAATTGACCCCATTCTTTTAAATAGTCGGGACTAGCACAAACTAAATAAAGGGTGGACATCAGCTTTTGGGCAATTAGTGTAGAGTCTTCTAATGCACCTAAACGAATAGCTAAATCAATTCTCTCACTCAACAAATCTACCCTAGAATCTGTAAGCAATAAATCAACAGCAAGGTCTGGAAAGATTGTTTCAAATTCAGCTAATAGGGGGGTAATACACTTAAGTCCAAAAGAGACAGAAGTAGTAACGCGAAGTGTTCCTTTCGGCTGTCCAGAAACTTCTTTTACTAAATCAACTGCCTGCTGTATTTCTTCCACAAGTGGTTCAATACGATGAAAATAAGTAATACCCGCTTCTGTGGATGATAACTGTCTTGTTGTTCTTTGAAATAGTCGCACTCCCAGTTCTTTTTCTAGACTAGAGATAGAACGAGAAACAGAAGATGGATCGATGTTGCGCTCTCTTGCTACCGCAGCAAAGCTTCCCTTTCTCATGACTTCAATAAATGTTTGCAATACAGATATGTCCATTAGTAAAACTGAAACCTACTAGATTCATATTGCTAAATTAATGCGTATTGTACACGACAGTCTTGCTTTATTTGGTGTTTACTGTGTTGTTTACATTAAGTATGATTTACTCAAGTTGAGATTTTAGTTATTGCATAAAGTAAAGATAGATTCATATTGAACATGGCTCTAATACTTAGAATCGATTCCAGTTCACGTGTACAAGATTCTCATTCTCGAAGTCTTGCTGATTATTTCCATACTGCTTGGCTTGAAAAGTATCCCCAAGATAAATTTATAGTTCGCGATCTGATTAAAAATTCTTGTCCTCATATTTCAGATATAACAATTGCGGGATTTTACACTCCCAAAGAACAACATACTGAAGATATGAAAAAGGCAACTGCATTATCTGATGAATTGATCGGCGAACTTCAATCCGCAGATATATTGTTGCTATCTGTGCCAATGTATAATTTTTCAGTTCCCTCAGCCTTAAAGGCCTGGATCGATCAAATTGTCAGAATTGGGGATACTTTCGCTTACGATGGCAAAAATTTTACGGGATTAGTTACTGTGAAACGTGCCTATATTATATGTGCTTATGGAGCAAGTGGATATACAGACGATGGTGCATTTTCTGCCTTGAACTTTTTAGAACCTTATTTAAAAAATCTGTTCAGTTTTTTGGGTATTCCCGAAATTCAGATTTTTAATATTCAGGCAACTACTGCCGATGAAGCTACTGTTGTCGGACACACAGAGCAAGTTGAAAAAGAAATTGATGGAGCTATCTCTATCCTCTAGACCTACCAATTAAATCTATCAGAAGGGAAAAAGATCATGGCAAAAATAACTGTATTAGGAATGGGTGCAATGGGTTCAAGGATGGCATTATCCTTACTCAAAGCCGGACATAAAGTAACGGTTTGGAATCGCAGTTTGGGTAAAACCGAGTCAGTTGAAAAAGCTGGTGCTAAAGTCGCGGAAACACCTCGCACTGCGGTAAAAGATGCAGATTTTGCGATCGCTATGTTACGGGATGATGAGGCATCAAAACAGGTGTGGTTAGACTCCGAGACTGGGGCTTTAGCTGGTCTATCCCAAAATGCGGTCGCTATTGAAAGTTCTACATTAACCGTCGCTTGGACGAAAGAACTAGGACAGCATTTTCAAGAACACAACAGGGCATTTTTAGATGCTCCAGTAGCAGGAACAAGACCACAAGCAGATGTAGCCAAACTGATTTATTTTGTTGGCGGTGATACCGAAGTAGTTGCTAAAGCCCACCCCATTTTAGAGGCTATGGGTAGTGTAATTCATCATATCGGTTCAGTTGGTAGCGGTATGACGATTAAGCTGGCAGTTAACGCCCTCTTTGGTACTCAAATAGCGATTTTGGGTGAATTGATCGGTTTAATGCGGGGATGTGGATTGGATGAAGCTCAAGCCGTAAACATATTAACTTCAACTCCTGTGTGTAGTCCAGCGGCCAAAGCAGCAGCAGGAGGTATCTTAGCTCGTAATTTCTCGCCGATGTTCCCGATTAAATTAGTTGAGAAGGACTTGAACTATGGGATTAAAATGGCTCAAGTAAACAATGTCAAGTTACCTTTGGTAGAAGCTACACAGCATATCTTTACTAAAGCAATTCAACAGGGATATGGTGATAATAATATTACTGGAATTGCCCAGCTATATCTTTAGGAAAAGCTTACTCTTAACTGTCAGGACTGGGTAGCCAAAAGTGAATTCTGATATGCTGAAATATACCGAATTTATCTATCTCTAAATCCTAAATGAATTGTCCACATTGTAATTCTACAAGATTCAGTATGCTTTTACGAGCAACTAATTCTTGGCTATGGGATGTTTCGGTGCAAAGTATATCGCCGAACGGTATTGTCAGGTTAACGATGATGAGTACAAATATTCTATAAAGATGCCTCTTTTAAGCTTGATTAGAGACAATAACTCCTGTAATCTTCTTCCAACTTTCAATTCCTTGGTAGTGATGTGCAAGTAGTGGTGAGATAGAATCTATGATCTGTATATGTTGTGTACAATATTAGCTAATACAATTAGTTTCTAAATAATCACTTACAAATTAGAATTTTTGATGACAACTACTTATGGCATTTTTACTTTCTTCATTTATCTTGCTTTTATCTAAAATAGTACAAGAGTCGGGAGAATTATCCCAGGAAAAGCGTGAAGAAGTCCCAAAAAAGAGTCTGTCCTGCTTGTGGTTCTCGACACCTGATTAAAAATGGTTCAATTCATAATGGCAAACCCAAAAATCAATGTAATAGTTGTGGTCGTCTAGACAGCGTATTTCTCGCCTAGTAAGAAAAAGTCTCTCATTCTCCAAAAAACTACATAATCACTCCAATGTGATTATGTACTTCATTCATGCTTACAATGCAGAGCTGGCAAAGGTTTGAATTTTACCACTACTTGCACATCACTACCCACCTCTCATAGTCTACTTTTAGCATCTTGATTTTGTTTGATTTAGCCTTCTTCCTAACAATATTAAAGTTTTGCCAAAAACTCCAGGTCTCAAGATGGATGTGGTTTAGCTTCCTTGTATCTACCGTTATTTTAAATATTAAATCTTTGTGAACCAGAACTTATATCATTGACTTTTACTTGTGTATGATTTAATTAAATAGCTGAAATTTCAGAGCATTCATTTAGCTTATGCCTGCTCTTACTAATGATAATTCCAATATTTAGTGGCGGGAGTGTTCAATGAGAAGAGGATTTAAAGGGGGTGGCAGCCCTATCAACCGCTCTGACTTTTCACGGCATCTTTGGAAAGAGATATTAGTTGTGTAACATAACTCGCTAACCCTGACTCAATCGGGATGCTTCTTCGACCAAATCTGACAACCCCATTAAGAGCGTATTCAAGGCTCTATCTAAGGCTTCAATTCTACCACGACGAGATAAAGCTTCAACCGCCTTCAAATAGGCTTCACTTCCAGCTTTCCCCAAATATTGATGGCGAGAGGGATTGCCTTTTTTGGTGACAAAAATCGGCTCATGGGACATCCATTTGTAACCCACATTCGGCAGCCCCACAGATGAAATACGAAAGAAATCTCCCAAAACCCGTATTTTATCTTGAAGAAAAAGATTAATTGAATAAATTAGGGACAAGTTAGCGTTAATCTGGCTCTCAATCTTTATCGAGAATCTGGCTGGACTAATATGGCTCAGGCACAACGGCGTTGCTCACAATCTCTAGATCTGCTCATGGACGTTTTTAGAATGAAATAGCCCTGGCTTTAGGTGATGCTTTGTTAGATTTTTCTAGCTATGACGATCTATCAAGTTGGTTGGCTAACAATTAATTATTGGATATTCAATATGTTCGATTTACAATCGGTTTTAGAAGCAAGATTAGCAACACTTCAGGGCAAACCAGTAAAACCAAATCCTCCAAAACAGGCTCATCTCACTCAAGTAGAGTTAAATGATACCTAGTCACGAGTATATTATTCGTTCTTTGACTGAAGCTGGCATTTTAGATGAGCAGGGTAACGTTCGTCGGTTTAACCTACCTGAATAGATTGAAGCATCTTCCCGTTTTAGGAAATTGACTGCTTATTAGACTCAGAAACTGTTTTAGTCGCATTTTGACGGGACTTAGGATTCTTCCGCAAGCGTCGAATATGTCGAATATATTTGGGAATTTTTCTTGTAGGTTCTTCTAACATCTCTTCAACTATGTATAGACCATCTTTAAAAGCTGCTCTGACCTGGACGAAATAGCAAGGCATTTGTTCTGAGTCCGCTCTTTCAGGATGGTAGACAAAAGGTTCGACGGGGGCATTCTCCCAAATTACAGGAAGATCGTGTGCTTTAACGTATGGTTTTTTGACGTTTCTGGGCAATTGTTTAAAGGCTTCTAATCTGGCTATATTACGATGAATAGTAATTACAGTATTGTCGCCATGAGGAATATGTCGCCAAATTCCACGTATGGTAAATCCCTCTCTATATTGGTCATGTTGTTCCTCATAGATATAGGAACGAATTAATCTGAACAAATGATTAGGAGTTTTGTTTTTTGGATTGTAAGAAACATTGGGATAAACTCTTAATAGCATTTCCCTTGAGCCATTCTGTTCGAGGTTTGACTTTAGAAGATTAATTTGTCGTCGCGAAGCTTCTACTTTTTTTTCTACTCGGTATTTTTGCTCGTCAATTTTCACGAAAAGTTCTTCGTCTTCCAGGCAAGGAATACCTTTTAAAATCCCTACAGCTTGAAATATTGCTGGCTCAGTAGAAGAGGAGGCAGGTTGAGACGAAGCATGATTTTTGTTGCTTTGATGTGTTTCAGTCGTTTTTGCTTTGTCAACATCGCTGTCTTGGTGAGTCTTATTTTTGGATTGTTTTTTAGCTTCTGCCTTTACTCCTGTTTTAGTCTCTTGATGTTGTTTGATTTCAGTTACTGAATTGGCATTGCTGACTATAGATTTTTTTTCCTTAACGGATTGAGACTTGAGTGTTGAATTATTTGAAGCGACAGATTTTTTGGTTGAATTATTAACTGATACTGCTTTGTTTGTTGATGATTTGCCTCGAAACTTATTGTGTGTAGAAGCTTTAGGATTATTTTTCTTCGTCAATGATTGCGTTGTCTGTTGCTCTACTGAAGAGGATGCGGGGCTTGAACTTTTTTCAAACTCGTGAGTTGTTTGTGCAGAATCAGAAGAGATCGATAATGCCTGTGCTTTAGTCAGTAAAGATTGGTACATCTTTCTTTGACGTTCATTAGTTGCCGAATGAAGTAGAGCTTCTAGTTTTTGGAGATCTGTTTTTTCGGCTGTCATTTTGATTACTATTGATTGGCTAGTTCTAGGTCGTCGCTGATAAGCCTCTGAAGGTTAGGCAAAATAGCAAGGAAAAAGATGCTAATTGGCAAAAGGGAAAAAATCACAAAGATAATTCAGCAGATTTAGTTTATCTTAAGCTAGTAAACCTCAACCCAATAAAACAGTAAAGGTTTGGCTAGGATTAGTAGTGAATTTCAATTAACTATCAGAAATCTACAGCAAGCTCTTCTTTATATCGTAGACGATGCTAAAGCAGTAGAGTTTATTCTTTTAGAACGTTATGGTGAAACCGAACAAACTATTGTGATTCTTGATGAATTGTCAGTAATTGCCCAACAAGCAGGCGAGCTTTATGTTCAAATGTCTAGATTGCTTCTGAGAACAGCAGAGATACAACCCAACATAACTCCCGATATGTTAGGGTTATTGACAGATAGGGTGGCAACAATTTCTAATCGCGTTCCCGCTTTAGAAAGAAGTGTCCAAGAAGTTAAAGTTGATTGGGGTTTATCATGAACCAGCAAAGCATACCCGATCCCAAACGAATAAAGCAGACAGTTTCTAAATCTCGCCATCGTCGTCGGGAGTTAGAATTAGCTTCAATTGAGCTAGAAGAACTAATTTCGCAATTGGAGAAAGATAATCGTCAACGACGCAGCAAGTATTTGATGAATCTTTCTGAAAATAAATAAAATACTCTCCTCTTCAATCTCATGACAGAGGTGGATGTCTGTTTGACTAAGGATTGTGTTAGTCAATTTAATCTACAAGCCGATATATTGAGAAATTCCTGGTAATCTAAATTACTTTTTACTCTAGCCTGAACTACAAAATAATAATTCTTTTTAAGCTGAATCGGATTTTCTCGTATTCGTGCTGATAAATATTAGATAATTGCTGGTGAAGCGGATTGAAATATATAAAAGCGATCGCTACTTAAATAAAATAACGACCGCCTTTATATAAAGATGCAAAATTGCGACTGAGAAAGGGAATACCTTTCAAAAATCGCCAATACTGCACTGTTAAATTGTTTCGGAAGCAAGAAATTAGCCATATTTTTTCCGAAAAAACCTAATTTCTGCTTTAGTACAAGTTCATCATTTTCAACCGCGATTCTTATTAACTGTAAATTAATAAGGTCGCTTAAAAGGTCGAATCTAACTTGTTCTTAATTCACTTGAGTTGTGAACAGCCATGACTACTACTAGCCGACAGCAATATCAACCAATGTCGTCGTGACTTGATCTAATTATAGTTCAGGTTAGCACGATTATCGGTTATTACGATGCGATCGCTTCAAATCGTAAAACTTATTAATGAACCCAAATCGTGTCTTTTTCAGGCTCTTTCTCCGAAAATCCAAGTCCAAACCCCAGCCACTTTGCTCTATACGCGCTTAGACAGAAATTCAATCAATTATTCCCGCATGGTTGGGATTTCATCCTTAAAGAAACCCCAGAATCAAACTGGAAAACTATAAAAAAATATAAACTTACCGAACAAAAGCAATGGTATAAATATACCGATCCAGACAAAATCTTAGGATTACGCTTTGGTACAAAAACCAGACACGGACTCTGTGACATCGATCTGGGCAGCATCCACGACCCCAGAGAAAAAGAAGAATCCCTCAATCAACTCAAGGAAGAGTTAGAAAAGTGGGGGATAACGCGAATATTCTTCATTCAATCGAGCTTTAACGGGGGATTACACTTCTATTTCTTCTTAGATCGCCTCGTTAATACTTTCAGGCTAGCTTGTGTACGGCCTTTGTTTAGCAACGGAGAAATTTTGGTCGCTAAGAAAAATTAAAGTACTGAAACCCTTATGAATAAAGGATTTTGATTTTAAGAGTAAAATTGTATGGCGATTGCGAAGCTAGCCGTAGGCATCGCTTCTGAAAAAGACGATCATTCTTAAGCTAGCGTCCCACTTTTACCTTTAACTGGGACAGTTTTTTCTGAAACTATTGCTAAATAGTCGTTACAGGCACTCTTAGAAATATTATCCAATCATCGAAAGTGGGACAGTTAACATAAAAAAATCGCTTAGCGACCAAAATTTCTCTTCTGCTATACCAAGGCCTATTCCGCACGTATCTCGGTCTTACCCCAATCCGACTAAAACCCACATTCCGCATATTACATCATATTTCAGAAAAATTTCACTCAAAACCTTTGCCCAAAAGGCTTCTTAGTGGTTTCAGTCAAAATCATGCAATCATGAGAAATTAAAACAATTCAAAAATACGACAATGAAAATTTGGCAAAATCAGCGATTTTCACGATAATCTATCATGCTTCATTTATAACGTGCGGAATGTCAGCTAAAACTATTGTTTTATGGCGGAAATATTTGGAGTAAATTCATAACGAAAAGAGTTGTTACTGCTATCTTGAATCTGGACTAACTCGATAGGTTTTAGGCGATCGCCAGAAGATGAAAAGTGAATCTGGTCGCAAGCACCATTGGCAGAAAAGTTAGGATTGGACAGTACTTTTTGCAAGCCAATGCGGGTCGGACTGCGATCAATAGCCGCAATTAAACTAACAGCAGCATCGTAAGCCATTGCAGTACGCCAGTTAACATCCCCACCCCAGAGTTTTCTGGAAACTTGACTGAACTCACCTTGGGGTTTACTCTTACTGTGCCAAGGAATTGCCAAAACCATATTTTTCCCGAATTCTCCTGCTACTTGTAAAGTCTTAGGAGTATATACATCATCTCCTCCCAACAGAGTGAGTCGTTGACGATTGACTTGAACCACTTGCAAAGCTTGGTCGAGGGTACTAGTGTTAGCCGCTAACATTATTACTTCTGCCCCTCCATTAATCGCTTGTTTAAGGCTTTCGGCAGCACTGAAATTAGCATCAGACAAGTCAAATTCACCAACTACCCGTCCTCCGCCAAGGGAAACAGCTGTCATAAACTCCGATTTGAGAGATTTACTATAGTTACTTTGGGAACTATAGTAAATCCCAACATTTTTCTGGTTGAGCTGATGTAGCATATACTCGGCTAGGGCTCTGGCAGACATATAATCACTAGGAGTAGTCCGAAATAAATAGGGGCTGAGATTAGATAGCTTGACCGAAGTGCTAGTTGGGGAAATTGTCACTAGGTGAGCAGATTGATAAATTTGGGCAGTGGCTAAGGTAACATCACTGGCATAATGACCAAGTACCCCTAAAATATCGCGATTTTGGCTGAGGGTTTTCGCCACTTGTTGTGCTACTTTGAGGTTATCATCATCATTAACAATTTGGACTTTGAGAGGAATGCCGTCAATTCCGCCCCCTTGATTAACCTGATTTTGAGCTTGGGCGACACCCCGTAAAATTTCTTGAGCTGCATTAACATTACTGCCAATGGGAATAGAGACAGCAATGCTAAATGATTTTTCTTGACCAATCCGAGCGTTGTTTAGATAGATTAAGGCTTCTGGGTCGTTGGCCAAAGTCTTGAGTGACGTTGAAAATAACAATTTAGCTTTATCGTAATTACCCTGAGCGAATGCTACTGTAGCAACCTCTTTTTCTGGGGTGGTTGTTTGGGAGATTAGAACTCTTTCTCCTTGGCTAAATCTCTCTTCTAATTGAGATTCAGTTTGAATCAAATGTGGGGAATTAGGAATTTTTGGCTCAAAAATCACTGAATCTTGCTTTTGTAACCACCACAGACTTCCTAAGAAGACTGCTGCTGTTAAGGTAGCAAAAATAGGTAGTTTAGAAATCAAACGGGGAACAATCGGTTTTTTCTTGGTATAAGCTGAAAGAGCCATTTGCTCAACATTGGGAATTAAGCAAGAGCCATTTTGCAGTGCTTGTCTAATTTCAGTGGCGCTACTAAAGCGATCTCTAGGCGATCTCTGTAACATTTTAGTCAGTACCCATTCCAACTTAGGGCTAATAGTAATTTCCTTTTGCCAACGCCACTCATAAGTATGGGGGTCAATTAATTGTTGAGGTTCTTTGCCAGTAAGTAAAACTATTACAGTTGCAGCCAAACTATACAAATCGTTATGGAGACAAACAACACCCTGATCCATCTGTTCTGGAGGAGCATAGCCACTCTTACCCACTACTGTTCCAATCATCGAGATAGTTTCTGGGGTGGATATCATCTCGTCCATCAATTCTAACTGTGCTTGACGTGCTACTTGTTTGATACTTCCAAAGTCGATTAGCACAGGCAGTCCATCAGAACTACGTAAGATTAGGTTATCAGGAGAAATATCGCGGTGGATTACTCCCATTGAGTGAATATATTCTAAAACAGGCAATATTTGCCAGAGTAAATGGCTGATTTCGGCTTCACTAAATTTCTTTCCCTGTTGAGGGCAATTATTTAACAGCGCATGATATGTTTGACCGTCAACATAGTCTTGTACCAACAGCAAGTATCCCTTGCCTTCATGTTTATAACGCAGCAACTCACGAAATCGAGGAATTTGGGGATGTTCTAGTTGATAGAGAGCTCCTGCTTCGCGCTCGAACAACTCTTGTGCTTTTTCTAGAGCAAATGAGCCTTGGAGTTGAGGAGCAAATTCTTTGAGGACGCAGAGTTCGTTAAACCGATTGATATCTTCTGTCAAGTAGGTACGACCAAAACCACCGTGTCCTAGCTGGCGTAAAATCCGATAGCGTGAGTTTAAAATATCACCTGAATTGAGCAGAGTATCCATAGCTGTTAGTTGTCTAATGGGTCGCATTTTTCATTACCTGGAGGAAGTTGAAGCTTTCAGTCTTTTATTTCAAAATACAAATGTTTTCCACATTTGGTACAAAAGTTGCCATTAGTTGGATGCCGATGATTGCAATGAGAACAGACAATACATTCAGGAATTGGCAGAGAAGGGCGAGGAAAGGTAATCTTAATATTTATTGAGCCAACGTTTTTGTTTGTTAAGCTTCAATGACAACCCGCCCAAAGGGTCTGGCTATGCAGGTGAGAAGATGCCCTGGTTCGCAGCCAGGGTCGTCGTCATAATTAACCTTTCCTTCTAGCAGAGGCAGTTTACAGGCACCACAGGCTCCCATACGACAGCCAGAGGGAAGTTCAATCCCTTCTTGTTCGGCAATTTCTAAAATAGTTTCTTCTTCATCGCCGACAATCTCTTTATCTACCTTGCTAAAAAACACTACAGGTAACTGAGCTTGAGCCTGAGTTGTCTGAACAGGGGTAGTATTTTCTCTCTCTCTCTGTTTCTCTGCTTCACCTGCTTTCGTCATCTCATCTTTCTCTTTTGTCTTTACAGATGGCTTTCTTTTGGGACTGCCAAAACTCTCTTCATAGTAGTTTTTCATTGGGAAACCAAGAGTTTCTAACATGGTTTTAGTTCCTGCCATAAAAGGATTGGGTCCACAGACATAAACTGTACGCTCCTGCCAGTCAGAGGCGATCGCTTGCAACATCACTTCATTTAGTCTGCCGGTGTATCCAACCCATGCTTGACCTGGTTCAGAGCGAGTTGTTGTAACTACCAACTTAAAATTTGCATACCGCGCCGCCATCGACTCTAATTCGTGCCGAAAAATGAAATCGCGGGCACTGCGGGCACTATGGATAAAGACAATATCAACCTTGGCTCCCGTATCACAGAGCCAGCGAGACATGGACATCATTGGTGTAATCCCGCTGCCAGCGGAAATGAATAGCAGTTTTTGAGCTGGGTTATCAACACAGGTAAATTGACCCATGGGGCCTTTTAATTTGACTTGTGAGCCGACAGTAATCCAATCATGTAACCAGTTAGAAACTAGACCTGGTGGGACATTAGCTAAATCAGTGGGAGGCGGGACTCGCTTAACAGTAATTTCTAAGATATGGGGACGAGAAGGGGACGAGGAAATGGAATATGAGCGCATTACCCTTTTTCCCTCAATTTCTAAATCTAAGGTCACAAACTGCCCTGGCTTATAAGAGAACAATACGGATTGTTCAGCAACAAAGCGAAAGGTTTTGACATCGTGGACTTCGTTAATCACTTGTATACAGCGAACGGTCAGTTCCTCCGAACGACTCCGAAGAGTTTGGCTGGGAGCGATCGCAACTTGTCCTGCTAATGAGTGTACTTCCCCAATGCTATTTAAAGCAGAACTAGCTGTGATCGTCAGCACAAATCCGCCAATGCGGAGTAGATTATTCTGTTTTAGGGGATAAACTTGATTGATTTCAACTTCTTGTGCATCAATTTGAGAGCCGTCTGTACTACCGAGGTCTGTAAAGAAACACTGTCCATCTTGGCACAAAATACGACCATGGATACGACTCACTTCCTCACTATTTAGAACTAAGTCACAACTAGGATGTCTGCCAAGAAGACATTCTGCTTGTGTGCCATTGGTTAGCGTGAGGAGCTTCTCTTTAAACTCACCTGTTTCTCCATTAACTGCTTTGATTTTGATGGTAGAGGACTGCAAGTTTTTTTTCCTCCTGCCAATTACCGTATTGATATTTATTACTGACATAGATACCTCTTGGGAGATAAATTCAAATTTCTGATTACTATTGGAGTTAATTGTGGTCTTCGGAACTTCGTTTGATTTGTGTAGGTGAATCTTGACAAGAGTTCTTCTGGCCTTGAGTTTTAATCGGCTTCATTTGGGTTAATGCTTCGTGCAAATAATTTTGGGATATTGGTTTAGTTCCTGATTGATTACTATTGTCATTTCTGACAGCCTTAAGTTTAGTTCTAGCCTTACCAAGTTTTGGGCTTCTGGAAGTTACTAAATTCAATAGTTCAGGATTTTCTTGGATAATTTCTGACAAGGCATGGTCGTGTTCTTGATCTTTAAGCTGAAGCTTTTGGCGAAGTTGTTGGAGAGCTTCTTTACTGATGTTTGGTTCAAAACGCTTCTCTTCAAGAGCTTCTTGGAGTATGCTTTTATAAACTCTATAGTATTCTTGTTTTGTAACACTGGGCAGTACTGTGGCCAAAACGTATAATTCATCTGAATTTAACTCTTCTAAAGAACGTCCTTCTAAAAATTGGGAGAAATCAAGAGAAAGTTTTTTGAGTTGACGGCGTAATTTATAAGCCAGTCCTTCTTTGTTGTATTGTTGGTAACTGCGACCCCAAGTTTGATGAAGCCAAAAAGTACTGACTAGAACAATGAAGGCATTAAAGCTGGCTTGTGCGAAGAAAGGTAAGCGCAAAATTTCTGGCCGACCTCCATAGATGAAAAAAGCATTAAAGGCGATAAAGGTGCAAAGAGAAAAGACTTTGTGTAATACTTGTTGACGCTCTATCTTAGGGTTACGCTTTCTTGAATATGAGAAGAGGGCTTTTTCTCCTTTAGTACCAAGCCAACAAGTGACTAGCACAAATACAGCGAGGGTCAGAGGAACTGTAACTAGTTTGGGAATAGAAATTGGTTGATTAAACAGATAGAAGCCAGGTTTGAAAAGTGTTGCTAACTGATTCTCTTCATGAGTCCAAGCACCAGAAAAATAATAATTAAAATTACCTGCGTATAAGTAATAGTAGATAAAATACCCACTGACCAATCCTAAATAACCGTATTGAACTAGTCTGCGACCAGGCTTGGTTAGATGCTTCCAATAAGACTTTTCTGCATCTATGTCCATACAGGAAGATTTACAGTTAATGCAAGCACTTTTTTCTTGACCAGTACTGCTATCTATAGTTCGACACATAGACTGGGTAATACTTCTAGGGGTCGCTTTGTTGGCTTGACTATCTAATAATCCTCTAGGTCCAGTAAAGACCATTTGTACCACGCCAAAAGGACAGACATAATGACACCAGCTTCGACCACCGTATAGAAAAACTATAGTTATGGCGGAAAAGATAGTAAAGATTAGAAAAAAACCAAAAACCAAACGTGCTGAATTGATAAAGAGAATACGGCTAGTTAAACCGATAAATAGCCCCGCGAATTGCACATATAAGTGATTCTGTATCAGCCAAAAGTTTTTATCAATACCTAATTTTGGCTGCAGTCCCAAGGCTCGTGGAATTTGGGACAGAAAATAAAGGGGACAAATCCGTCGCCAAGTTTCGTGACCGAATAAAAGAACGATGAGAATAGCATTGGGAACTATCATGCCCCAAAAAAACCTAGTTCCCATGGGATAAGGGGTTTCTCTCAGACATTCTCCCTGGAGTTGGACACACTTATTGGGTATTACTGCCAAACTAATGACTTGATCTCGAAATGGACTAAGTAAGCTATCTGGGTCACTGAGACGATCAGAGATTGGATCATAAAATAACGAGAAAATTAATAGCAGCCATCCTACTACTAGCACCCATCTAACAAGGTGCATTGTTCGTTCGGAAACTTGACTAATCATGGGAATTACTCCTACCGAAATTAGTGAGAAAATATCTAAGAAAATATATGAATTTGAGCAATTACAAGTTATTTTCTAGCTGACTTGGTAAGATCGTCTTCTAAGGCGATATATTCTTTTTTGCTGGGAGAAACAAAATAAGAAACAATAAATGTCAGTAAAGTAGTAGTAGCTCCCGCAATTTCACCAGATATAGGTTTCTTTTCAAAGAAAGGACTGTAAGTATTAAGAATTAGTACTATTAAAGTAATTAAAGCTCCAGTAAAAGCTCCGACTATAACTTTCCTAACAGGCTGATAGGATGGTTGAGTTGTTGTTGCTTGAGTGGTTACTTGTCTCATGATTAAACTCTTTCGGATATTTGTTTAATCTTAGTTGTGCTTCTAGTCTTGGGAACTCATAAAACTCATTTAAAAACTCATTTAAAAACTAATAAACTACAACATTGTTTTTTTGAGTCTATTCCCGCATTTCTCACAAATTAAGTTGAAAGCCAATTTAAAGCTTAAAAGTTGAAGATTTTTTCTAACAAGAGAAATTTGAGATACTGACGATAAAAAATTAGGCTAAATTGTAAGAAAATTCGACAAAAAAACTTAAAAATTCAGTTATATTGATTAAGTAGTTGTGCAAAATTAATTACCTATATATAAAATAATATAAAAAAACAAAAATAGTATCTTCATGAGATTTATTCGAGATCTAACTCCAGAAAATATTAAGCTACTACAGCGAATAAATAAAGAAAGTAAATATTATCAAGTCAGAAATAGAGCCAAATGCTTGATTCTAAGTTATCAAGGATTATCAATTAAGCAGTTAATGGGAATATTTGGTGTAGGTCGTAAAACTATATATAACTGGTTTACCAAGTGGGAAGATGAAAAAGTAGTTGGATTATATAATAATCAGGGAAGAGGAAGAAAGCCCAAGCTAAATGATGAGCAGAAAGAACAAATAAAGGCTTGGATAAAAAAAGAGCCGAAGATACTGTTAAAGATAGTAGAGAAAGCGAGAAAAGAGTGGGGAATAAGGATCAGCAAGGATACCGTAAAAAGAATTATAAAAAAGCTGGAGATGAGATGGAAAAGAATGAAAAGAGGATTAACTAAAGAACCTGACGAATGGGAGCTAGAGGTAAAGATACCAGTACTTACAGAGTTAATAGAGGAAGAGAAAAAAGGGGAAGTAGATCTAAGATATCTAGATCAAAGTGGTTTTTCTTTAGCGCCATACATACCCTATGGATGGCAAGAAAAAAACGAAACAATAATTATTAAAAGTAGAACAGGAAAGAGAGTAAATGTCTTAGGGTTAATGAATCGAAAAAATGAACTATGTTACGAGATAATTGAACAGAGTATCAAAAGCAAAGATGTCATCAAATTCTTAGATGAGTTTAGTAATAAAATAGAAAGAAAAACTGTAGTGATTCTCGATCAAGCTTCAATTCATACGAGTGATGAATTCTTACGTAAATTAGAAGAATGGAGACAGAAAAACTTGGAAATATTCTGGCTGCCAACATATTCGCCGAAGCTAAATTTAATTGAAATTCTCTGGAAATTTATTAAATATGAATGGATAGATATTGATGCTTATAGTAGTCAAAAGAACCTAGTTAAATATCTCAAAAAAGTGCTTGATAATTTTGGCAGTGAATATGTAATTAATTTTGCCTAAGTACTTATTAGTTCCCATTGCCAAAACATAATCAATTTTGGGCTCATCTTTGCACCATTTCATAATATCTTCACGAGAATAAGCACTATCTCCCCTAATCATGATGTGAGTATCTGGCAATTTTTCTCTAATTAATCCAATTATTCTTTTTAATTCTGGTAAGGCTTCTCCTGCCGTATCCACATTAGAAGACCGTAATTTAGCTACTAATAAATGATGTCCACAAAATATGTATAAAGGAGCATAACATACCCCATGATAATAAGGATTAAAAAACGCTCCTTCTTGATTCCCATGGACTTGGTCATCGGTTACATCCATATCTAAAACAATTTCTCTTGGTGGCTTTTTATAGGATGCGAGAAATATCTCTACAAAAGCTTTTTCAATTTCTTTTGGGTCATGTTCTATTCTATGGTAACGGCTTTCTTTCTGATTTATAATTGTTTCGGGACAATATTCTAGTCGATTAATTGTACTTTTACCAGCTAATTCAGTTTTTTTTGAATTAATAAAATCTAGCCCGCTATTTCTCACAAATTAAGTTGAAAGTCAATTTAAAGCTTAAAAGTTGAAGATTTTTTCTAACAAGAAAAATTTGAGATACTGACGATAAAAAATCAGGCTAAATTGTGAGAAAATTCGACAAAAGAACCTAAACATTCAGTCATTAAGAAAAATTGACCATGACAAAATAAATGGCAATATATTAACAGCCATTTAAACAACTATTTAATTATTTTGCTCAAAAATTAAAATCATCCAGAATCAGGAATTGCTTGAATTCTTGAGTAAGCAATAGCTAAAATATCTTGGTAGGGATAAGCAGTAGCAATAGCAATTAAAATTCTTCTACAACTAACTGTTATTCTCGCTCCTAATTTAAGGAAAGAAAGACGAATTGTTCCGACTGTCGCTTTAGCACTCATAGGTTCTTGATAAACAGTTTTGGCGAAAGGATTGGACAAGAACATAAGCCATTGAAGAAAGCCAAAGTCTTAGTTGATTACTCTCAAATGTTTGGGTTGAAGTTCGGTCAGCAAATAAATCAAGTTGTTGCTCTTTGATACGATTTTCCATCTCACCTCTGGGACAATATTTGTCAGTGTAAAGTAAAGATGGAGTGATTTTTGAAGCTGGTAAAGAAGTGACAACATGACGCATTTTTGAACCTTTACTACCATGACAAACTTTTGTGACAACTCTTCTACTTCGACTCCAAGACTCTTGTGTTTTATAGCAAAGGGAACGATACCAAGTTGATTCTGGAACTAATTTATTTGCTTCTGACAATTCTTCATCAGGGGAAAATAATGTCGACCTTATTTGAGTAACAGGTGCAAGTCGCAGCAAGTAATCAGCTTTAGATTTTTCAACAATGTCTGAAGCTCTTAACTTTAATTGACTATTAGTTGCCATTGCTAAAACATAATCAACTCTTTTTTGTCTTTCACTCCAGGCCATAATATCTTCACGAGAATAAGCACTATCTCCTCTGATTATGACGTGAGTATCCTGCCATTTTTCTCTAATCAATCCAATTATTCTTTTTAATTCTGGTAAGGCTTCTGCGGCTGGGTCAACATTTGAAGAACGAAGTTTTGCTACCAATAAATGATGACCACAAAAAATGTATAAAGGTGCATAACATACTCCTTTATAATAAGGATTAAAAAATGCTCCTTCTTGATTACCATGTACTTGGTCATCTGTTACATCCATGTCGAGAATAAGTAACCGTTCACAGCCCTCCCAAAACTTGAGAGCCGCGATCGCTACCTAGCGCAAGGCGATCTCTTCAAGAGCCCCTTGGCGGTGCGCTACTTCTGAGAGCTTGTCAGTATTCAGACTGCTCAAGCCTATAGAATCTGAGGGATGGGACTGACTGGGTTGAGGAAGCAGGGAAGGTGGTAAAGTGCCCTCACGAGATGCCCTCACTGCCTCGGTCATGAATTCCAAGACATTACGGTTTTGGGAGCGCAGACTGGTCACCACCGTCAGCATCCGAGCAACAAAAACACTACCTGCGGAGCTTTGAGAACCGAAGCTAGTGCGCCGCCACAACACTGCTGGACGAATGGCTCTCTCGGCAGCATTATTGGTTGGGGACAAGCCCTCTACCGTGACGAACAGCCACAGGGCTGGTTCCACTTTCAGTAATTGGCGACAAGTACGCACAGTCTTAGCTAGAGGAGTTTTCTCCCTTGAGCCAATCTGATAATCAGCCCCTGAAGAGAGTAAACTTCTCACACGAAGAGCGAATCGGCGATACTAATGACTGAAACTGAGTCTGGCTGATCGTTCCATCTCTTACTCGATGCAAAGAGCGAAACAACTTCTTCTGTTGAGCCAGCAGGTCTCGTCCTATTTGACGAGATACACCATTGCGTTCAGAGATTTTGGTGAACTCTCGCTTCAGGTGCGCCCAACATAGTTGTCTTTGGTCAACATCGACCCAATTGTAGGCACTATAACGATCGCTATTGAGAATCCCTCGAAAATCCTGACCCAATAAATCCTGAGCCGCTGCGGTAGAGCGAGCCAACATCACTTGAAAGAAGCTCACTAAAGGAGTTGGGGTTTGAGTAGCAACTGTACAGAAACTTACGCTAAGGCTACAAGTATTGCTGTGCCAAGCTTTCAAAGTCAGCTAACCGTTGATTAATCTCCTGAAGGTCGTAAAATTCAGAGTTAAAATTTCCTTCTATCCATTCCTGAAAATTCTCATGTTCGGGATGATTCGGATCTTGCATCGCTTCCAAAAATTCCATATATCCCCAAGCACCACCACAATCTTCGGGAGGACAGGCTCGTTTAGCTTTGATACATAAAGGATAAGAAACTTTTGGTTCTTTGGGCAAAATCTTCTCAACTAAAATGGAGTGTTCCCAGCTATCTCCAAAATCATAGATATAAGAGAACTTTGATTTTTCTTGTTTAATGACGGAACTGAGTTTCGCTTTATTTTCATCTCTTAGATCCAACCCATAATCAGGTTCGGGCTTGCCATATTCAATTCCCTGAATGGAAAAGGAGTGTAGGTGACAGTTGTACCAACCCATTGCTGCCTGAATCATAAGGTGCAAATCTGAAAGAGTTGTTGAGCTTTGTACTTGGACTCGTCGCCAAATTGGAGGTCTAATATCTCTGAGACTAATTTTCAGTTGATAGATGGTTTTTGAATTCGTCATGGTTGAGGATGAACTAGAGGTTTATATTGGCGTGTCTCTGACGTTTGACAATCTCATTCACTGTTGTCTTACTCAGATGAAGTGACTGAGCTATTCGGCGATAGGAATGACCCTCACCTACCATCTGCAAAACTTGAGGCGTATATTTATCGGCTTTAATCCTTTGTCCTGGTTGACGACCTAATTTTTTGCCCTTAGCTTTAGCAGCAGCTAATCCCGAACGCACTCTTTCTCTGACTAAATCCCTTTCAAATTCAGCTAGAGAAGACATCACAGAAGCAATTAATTTTCCTTGAGGAGTGGTCAAATCAAACTGAAGTCCCGTCGTAGCTATCACCGATACTCCCCAATGAGCCAAATCTTGTAGAGTAGTTATCAGGTCAATAGTTGAACGACCCCAACGAGTTAATTCTGTAACTAATACCCCATCTATTTTATGAGCCTGAGCTAAACTTATTACTTGCTTTCTTTCAGTGCGATTATTTTTACTTCCCGAAGCCGTTTCTTTCCACACGCCAACTACTTCGTAACCAGCTTGTTGGGCATACTCCAATAAATCTCGTTCCTGACGAGAACAAGATTGGTCAGTAGTCGAAACTCGGCAATAAATAGCTACCTTCTGTACCATTTAAACCTCTCTGTCCACAGGTGGCTCAAACCCTTACGGTGTCGTTACTTTTTCCTGTCCCAAATAGACTATAGTTTTAATGATACATTACGAGCCTTTTTCCTTGTGTCATCTCGCTTTCTTAGTAAAGAACAACAACATAGTTATGGACGTTATATTGGCGAACCGACTTCGATTCAATTAGGTCACTACTTCCATCTTGACGATACAGCCAAACACTTAGTCCAAAAACGTCGTGGTGACTATAATCGACTGGGTTTTGCTATCCAATTATGTACGGTTCGCTTTTTGGGAACATTTCTAATTAATCCCATTGATGTTCCTCAAGGGGTGGTTAACTATCTGGCATCCCAATTAGAGATAGTAGATGTGGAGTGTTTGCCAAATTATCTATCTCGTCCAACAACTCATTGGGTACACGCTCAAGCCATCAAAAAACATTACGGTTATCGTGATTTCAGCGAGCAGCCAGCACACTGGCGTTTAGTTCGTTGGTTATACCAAAGGGCTTGGATTGGAGGGGAAAGTCCTTCCATGATGTTCGATTTAACCACCGCTAGATTAGTCGAACAGAAAACCTTACTACCAGGGGTAACGGTATTATCTCGACTGATATCAGCAGTGAGAGAAAGAGTAGCCAATCGCACTTGGGAAACACTCTCGAAACTTCCCTCTACCAAACAAATAGAGAATCTAGAAGCACTGATTGTTGTCGGATAAAAAGTTAGAGCGACTCCCCTAGAACAACTCAGAAAATCACCTACTAGGAAAAGTGCGCCCAGTTTAGTTAATGCCTTGAATCGCTTAGTTACAATTCGCGCTTTAGGCATTAATCAGTTAGACGTAGGGAATATTCCACCCATTCGCTTCAAGGCTCTTTCTAAAACAGCTTTTACCCTCAGAGCGCAAGCTATAGTTAGAATGTCTACTGAAAGAAGATTGTACTTTGGTGGCTTGGGCGTATGTCATGGAAGCAATTGCCATTGATGATGCTCTTGATGTCCTAAATTTTTAGTCAAAGATATTTTGGCTAAATCTCAAACAGATGGGAAGAAGAATCGTCTACGTACTCTCAAAGATTTAGATGCTGCTTCCTTACAGTTAGCTATTGATTGTAGAGTCCTTATTAATCCTGCTACGGAAGATACTCAAGTTAGAGAAGAGGTTTGGCAGAATTAACCCCAGAAAATTAAGGAGTATTACTTGTTGAAGTTAGTGTCCAGAAGATAACTTTTATGAGTTACTCAAGCATGGCGTTCGGTTCGTGGTTTCTTCCCAAACTACTATCAATTGTTGATTTTGAAGGAATCAAGTGGTCAGAAAATTCTTGAAGCATGGCAATTTCTTCAATCTATTGAAGGTAAAAGAAATCCCCTATGGATGCTGCACCGTTGAAGATAGTAGATAAAAAGTGGGCTGTTTGGGTCATTGATGAGATGGCAGTTTGACCGTCAAGCTTATACTTTCTGCGTTTTGGGAAGTATAGAAGGATTAGCCGTGAGATCTTTTGTTTCCAAGGGAGAACGATGGAGTAATCCCGTGCCAAGTTGCTAAAGGGAAAAGCTTGGGAATCATCACGAACATTGTCTGTCGGATTTGGAACTTGACCCTAAGCCAGAACCAAATGAAGGTCTTACAGGAGCAGTTAAACCAGGCTTATACCAAAACTGCTGAGAATTTACTCAAAACTCAGAGGTCAGATTGAGGTAGATAAAAAAGGAAGGAAAGCCTTACTATCAGCAATCAGATAATAGATGACCAGAAAGTTATAAAACTGAAAGACAAAGTAGAGTCTTAGCCCCAGGTCGATCTTCCCGAAGTCTTGTTGGAAATCAACGCCAAGACGGGCTTTTGGACGAATTTAGCCATCTCAACGAAAGTTTTGCCAAGGTCAAAGACCTCTAACTATTCTGTGGGTATTATCGTCAAGGTGTAATTGGACTATTCCTGGTGAGAAAGAGATTCTGCATTACGGAGGTCGCTATCCGGGTCGAAAAAATTTTTCGCCCCGATGTACCAAAGTAATGCACGTTAGTTGATGTAAGAGAAATTCACGTCAAAAGCTGGGGTGGTGGTGAAGTAGGCCGATGGATGCGCTTCGTTGTTCCCGTTCAGACTCTAATGAGGGGCAAATAGTAAATACTTAATCGCGGACGGGGATCACTTATTATAATTACACTTCCAACCATTTACTGGCTTTCATGGTGTAGTTGTTCCTGGTATTTGAGGGATTCGTTGGTTGTCTTGGTAGGTTGTTGGAACAGCAAACTAGTTGCGTCCCAAGGATTATACCGTACTTTGGTTACAGCGATGTGTTTTGGTTTGTTTTGGCTCTTGGGTTATCAATTCTCACCCCGATTAGAAATGCGGGTTGCCCGTTTTGGAGATAGATTCTGAAGCTGATTATGGGCTGCTGGTATTGGCGCGACAGACAGTGAAATGACTAATCGAGCAGAATTGGGATGATTTTGAGAGAGCTGGTTGTTGAAACTAGGAACAGTAAGTGCAACAGAGTTATCGAGCTTACAGCGAGGAAAGAAACTTACTATCCAGAGCCATCGGAGAGTTGGGCAAATTACCAAAACCTTATATTGCTTAACTATTTGATGATGAAGTTATCGCCGTGTTCCTACCCAATATCGTGGAGAAAGTCACATTTGTAGGATCGTCGGACTTAGGAATTCTTTGACATTAAAAAGCACTGGAAGTCACTGGATAATACTAGTCTGTTTTGGGGCGATAAGTGCATTGGATGCTCAGTTCGGTTTTGAGGCAATTTCTGGTTATTTACACACTGATGGTGCAAAGACGCTATTGAAGGATCAGACAAGGTCCACTCACCTGTCACGGCATTATCCCCCGAGTAGGAAACGGCGGAAACCATCACCTCCTTATATGCCGAATAGGTCCACTTCGATTTGCGCTTAGCTAGAATTGTTTACCGACTTGGTTTTCAGGCGATGCTTATGCCGTTATCGTTCAGGGTTTCTGGTGGGGCTGGTGCTACAGCCAAGCGTTCTTCAAGGGTTAAGTTATGGCAAGCCCTACCGCAGGCGATGTAGGGGTAATCTCGTTTTCTGACAGTCGCTTGGCATTGTGTTCATGAAAAACCCCGAATCCAGAGCCGCTTTTACTTGCATTTTCAGGTGTTGTTAGTTGTCCAGCGTGGGTCTACTTCCTGCTTATCGTTGGGGTTTTGACTGATTGGTTTCCTACATCAGCTCGTGTCCATTCCACAGAAGCGTGGGCATTGTAAGCTTGCTCAAACCCGCCTCCTGAACTGGCATATCGCGCGCCGTCGTGAAATTCCTGGTCTTTAGCTTTTGGACCTGCCTCAGGAGCTAGGGTTGCTTGCTCCCAATTTGCGACCTGGACCTTTTCTTTAGCCTCCCGCTCTCTTATTTGGCCTCGTTTCAGCTTTTTCCTGGTCAGCTCTGGCTTGTGCCCGTGCTTCAATCTCTCTTTGACCTGAGCGATCTTTTCCAGGCGTTCTTGCCGCCTTTGGAGTTCTTGGGGAATGTCTTGTCCCCAAAGCTTTCTCCTGCTTCTTTGGGATTGTGCAACAACGCTGACACTTCTCAAGTACTCTTCGAGTTTGTTGGCACCCATCCCAACTCATTGCTTTGTGTTTACTGGCATTGGCCTGGATTTTGGTGCCATCGATCTGTGTCCCCCAGCTTAAACCCCAGAGGATTCATTCTGTACAACAAGGGTTGTATTGTAGAAGGGGAATTTTTGTTGTTGGTGGGTGGCACCTTTGCCTGGGTTGCTCATAGGTTGCTTTCTCTATTGGCGACTGGCAAATATCCCTTTGGCATAGCAGTAAAACAACAAGACCAACTCATCTTGGGGGGTAAGGGGCACTGCCACCACCTTTTAAGCCCCTTCTATTTCACTGGTATCCAACTGTCGACAATTTCTACCACAAAGCGAGCCAGGCTATTTGTATCCAGCCACCCTTCCATTTACTGGGGTGATGTCAGTCTATCAATTTCGTAATTTGTTGCTGATGAGCTTCTCCCATCACTTCTCCTATTTACATTTAGTAGTTTACATCAGCTTTCCTAACCGACAGATCCTAGAGCTTTTCTTGGTCGTCGCGGAGAATCGTCAGCGTTTGCGAAGGTCAAGAAGAACAGTTGGGGATTGGGTTAGTCACCAATTAGTGTGTGGATACCTACTGGGTTCGTTCAGAGAGGGAATTCAAGAGAAGTAAGGTGTTTGTTCCGTATTATTATTGTGTATATTATTCGGTGGAGGGATTTAAAGTTTATAGTTTGGATTTATGGTAAGTAAAATCACGGCTTTGCATTTTATAGCTGAAAACTTTTAGCAACAGTACAGCCTTAGCGTAAGTTTCTTACAGTTGCTACTCAAACCCCGAGTTACGGCTACCCACAACCAAGCTCTCTGATTATGGGGATTTTGTCCATCGGCATTTCCCTGCTTGAAGCCTGTCTCATCGGCTCCCACTATCGGCGCGGATTGGATGTAGGTTTGTGCTTCGTCCACTGGTCTGGACACCGCCTCAGAAGCTTCGGTTCTCAGACGATTGACGCTGCCTAGAGACATTTTGACCCCAAAGAAGTCGGACATGGCTGAAAGTACCATCCGATGGGAATGACGATACATCCCACTCATCAACGAGACCATCGATACCACTCTCAAGCCGTAGCCGCTGACTTCTACTTCTTCGGGTAGGGAAGCTCTGGTTTTCTGACCACAATGACAGCACACCAGTTGGTGTAGGCGATGCTCTTCGATGTGGAGTTGGATGGGGGGAATCTCTACAACTTGATGGCGATAGTGGTTGGGGTCAAATCCTGTCAGTCTCTCTCCACAACAAGCGCAAGTCTGGGGATAGTAATCTCTGAGGAGCTCACACTCTTCTACTGGATACAGGGAACGGCTATGACCCCGATGACCTGGTTGTCCTAGATGCGGACAAGTCCTTTCTCGCTTTTTTCGCGGTTTCTTTTTTTTCTTTATGTTCTGAAAGTTAGGGGAGTCTGAAGCGGGAGGGCTATGGGAGTTCTGTGAGTTACGATTGCTTTTTTCACTCAGCTGCTGGTTCTGAACTTGTAATTCTTTGAGGTGTTGCTCTAGTTGCTCTATCTTCAAGCCTAACTGCACCACTAACTTTCTGACACTGACGGGAGTTTTCTCCCAATCGTCGGTGCCAATTCCTGCCGTCTCTAGTAGGTGCTTCTCATCCATACCTCTTAGATTACCAGATTTCGTTCCCCCCCCTGAACGGTTACGAGAATAATTTGTTTTGGAGGCTTTTTATAAGATGCTAAAAATATGTCCACAAAAGCTCTTTCAATTTCTTTGGGGTCATGCTCTATTTTATGGTAACGACTTGACTCTTGATTGATAATTGTTTCTGGACAATACTCTAACCGATTAATTGTACTTTTCCCTGCTAAAACACCTTCGTTTGAATCAATAAAATTCAATTGTTCTAAGGCGATTGCTAATGCTGGATCGTAGCGTAATTTATCATGATCATTGACATCTTCATAGCCTAAGATAATGCCGTAAACTCTTTGTGCTAGTAATTGATGAACTGAATAATTTACATCTCTATAAATCTCGATAATCTCGAAAACATTCGGTAAAATGAGACGTAATTCTGAGCTTTTTGTCTAACTTTGCTAGCAACACAATTCCTGCATCCGAGGTGATTCTCCCTCCAGTAAAATCAGCTATTACTTTTCTTCCTTTTAGGCTTCCAAAGTTTAGTTGCATGGAAGTATATTGAGTTGAACTGGGAGTCATTAAAATAGAGAAATTAAAATTACTTTTATGACTAAATTATATCTAATTTTATACTTATTTATCTAATAATATTTAGGTCAAAACTAAATATATTTGCGTAAATATTACGCTAAGTAAATTGCTTTTTGTTCAAACTCTAATTGATTCTGATCCAGGTGGCAACTCTAACAACACACTGTAATTTGACCGCAGGAGTGAATACCAGGGTTAAACCTAGATGAGGTAAGGCTTCTGGTTTTAGCGATCGCCTTTTTTGTGAGAAAAGCGGGTTTAGAGTTATTTGGCGCAATACAAAATAACTAATATGAACTTTTTTATTTTTGATGTGGCAAAACTTGTACTTTTTGAGACGGTTTGAATGTACTAAGCGGGAGTTTGTTTTTGAGGTTAGGGGGAAAGGGAAAGAGGAAAAGCTTAAAGGAGGTATTCTGTACTACGCCAGTTAAGTCTAAAATTTTTATAGAGAAGATCAACAGCAATGTCAAGCCAAGAAAATAAAACTTAAGAAATGCCTCTATTAGTTTAATTGAACTATAGTTCTTTGAATTCTCACAAACTACAATCAGAAATTATCAATCGAGTCGGCGATCGCGGTAATCTTCGGTCGGGCTGCCTAACTGCATAGCGATCACAATGAACTCGTTGCGGGTTTTATTCCCTAGGTGAATTTGTCTGGAAGCCTTAGTTTATTTGGACTCTCAACAATCTAAGTTAAAGTGGCTCAAGTCATTTTAATTGGAGAGACGACAGAAACAAGAATGCCTCAATCCCAATCCTGGAATTGGATTCCAACTCATTTGACCATTGAACAATTTGAAAGATTTGTCTTGCCTCATCTGCATCTTGGTGATCGTGGCCCTCAGCCAAAACTTTCTTTACACACAATTTTTAACTACATTTTGAAGCTGTTGTACCTGGGATGTCAGTGGAAGGAACTGCCTATTGCCAAGGATGCAACTGGTTGAAGAAGATAATGAGGATTGATTTACATTTCCACAAGCTATCTTTGGTTTTTGCTATTGTTCTGGAATTTATTAGCTTGACAAGCTATGCCAAATCAGTACTAGCAGATTCTAGTAGTAACTCTACCCATGCCGAATTAATCCAGGTACAATCATCTAAAGATACGGAAGATGAGAGTATTGATTTTTCAAGTACTGGGCGACCTAATGAGCAAACTGCGGCAGGAAGCCGTGGTGCTTGTGAAGGAATTAATGACAAAGAATTGACTGCTTTGGTTCCTCAAAATAATGGATTAAGCATTGCTGAATATCCTACATTTTGGATCTATATTCCTTATGAATCTAAGAATGTACGATACGCTGAGCTAGTTTTACAAAATGAGGCAGAACAAAAAGAAATAGATCGAATTCCTTATGAGCTGCAAGAAACACCAGGAATCGTTAGTGTTACTATTTCCCCAAAACCAGAATACTCTCTAGAAACTAGCACAATTGACCGTTGGTACTTCAGAGTTGTTTGTAACAATGAGAATAGATATGCTGTCGGCGGATTTATAAGACGAGTAACGCTTGATTCAGTTGAACATAATTACGATAGCTACTTAAATAATCGCATTTGGTATGATGCGCTGACTGATTTGGCCGAACGTCGCCGTCTTGCTCCACAGGATCTAAAATTACAGCAGGATTGGAATGATTTAATGACAGCAAAAGGGATTGGTTTGGAAGAACTTGCAGAAGAATCTATGTTTGGTTCTGTAGTTCCCAAAAATTAAATTAACATTAAATTGACTAGGGTTGCCTATTTCCTGCGTGATTATGTCCCGAAATTAAAGCCAGTTTCCCAGTAAAACCAAGGAAGACCAGTAATAAGGACGATCCCAGTATTTATTATGCAGTTTTTCATCATGTAAAAACTCTATTTGAGCTTTCTGGAGTGCTTCGGCTTTATTGATACCATCTGTATTGATTAACTGATGATAAAACTTACTCATGAGTTCGGCAGTAGACTCATCTCCTACTGACCATAAGGTTGCTATTGTACTGCGTGCCCCTGCTCTTACTGCAACTCCAGCAAGCCCCAAGGTAGCCCGATTATCGCCAACTGCCGTTTGGCAAGCACTGAGAACCAGTAACTCGATAGGAATTGACTGATTTCCTTTTTCAACTCGAAGTAAATTATCCAAATCTCTAACCTTAAGCAGCTTATCCGATAAAACAATAAAAGTTTTATCAGGATCTGAATTAAATTCACCATGAGTTGCGAAGTGGGCTACATTATATTTGTTAGTCGCGAGCTGAGCTTGCAGTTTTTGATTATCAAAGTTTTTATCTAAAAGTTCATAACTTGCAGGTACTTCAAGCTGAATCTTTTCCAATTCTTGCTTTACGTAATCAAGGCGGTTAAACTGTCGCTGTTCTTTTTCAAAGAGACGTTCTTCACTCAGTCCAGCAGTTAGGACATTTAGCTGACTTGGTTCAATATCTTTAAACGGTTTAGGACTTAAAAGTTGCAAACCAGGAGCTAGAGCTATCGGATATTTTTCTATCAGATATTTTTGCTCATTTTGATCGTAGAGAACAGCCATCGGAATATTTCGCAACAGACCATCTAAGACGAATACCAAGTTTTCAATGTTATTTGACTGTAGTTTTTCTTCAACTGGTCGAATAATCCATTCATATACTTTTTGGGAATATTCTTGAACTTGATAGGAATAACGTGTACGATCTCTTAATCTTTCTATTAATTGATTGAGATTCTTTGCTACATCTTCTTGTGATATTTTCGTTCTGTAACTTGTTATATTCTCTTTTCCAGGTAATTTAAGGATGATCTCTAAGCGGTCTTTTAAGATAATTCCATAAATAACTGCCGTTGGTTTTTCAGCGTTCTCAACTACTTGATCAACTGCTTCAGGTTTGACATTTACGCAAGCATCTCGGAAGAAATTATCTAGTTCAGCTAGTTGAAGTGCTTCAAGAACATCACGAGCTTGTTTAAGATTGGTTTGACTAGGTTGAGGAGCAAGGAGCAGTAAATCTACATATTCTCGATAAATTGGTTCAATATTTTCGCGAAAAGAAAAGCGGATCTCAGGATTAAGAGCGACTAAATCTGTCCTTAAGTCATTGAGAATATTGTAGGCTTGATGATAATAAGTCTTCGCAGCCAAGATATCCGTTTCTTTAAACAGTCTGGCTAACTGCCAATCCCATTGATAGGCAAGCTCTTTAGCTTGAACAGCTTGAGCCAATTTCAAAGCCCGATTGCTATATTGTTGAGCTTGATTGTTCTGTTGTTGATATTCGTAAAGTCTACCTAAATTACCAGCAGCATAGGATTCGGCTCTAGTATCTTCAATTTGTTGCGCTAGTGCGATCGCATTTGTGAGTAATTGATTAGCTTCTGGTAATAATTGATTGTTGCTTTGAGGATATTTAGATTGTTGTTGCTGGAGAAAAATTAAACTTTTTGCCAGATTGACTTGGGTATAAATTGATTGACTATTTAATCGCGACTGCCCTAAATAATGATCAATAGCAGGTAATAAATTTGCTGCTGCCGTAGAGCGATCGCGGTCAATTAAGAGATTAAATTGTTCTAGCAACACTTGAGCATTAACTAGAGGAGCGTTAGATTTGTTTATCGCTTGTTGGTAGTGAATTAAGGCATTTTCCAGATTTTTATTAGCTGCTGCTGAATCTACAGGATATCTTCTGCCTAAAGCTTCTTCGGTCTTAGCTAAACTTAATAAGGCCTTACTTTTTATCGGCAGGGATATGGCTTTTTTAAACTGGAGAGTTTGTTCTATGATGGCTTTTGATTGGGGTAAATTACCCGTTACTCGCAAGACATCCGCCAGACTAAATAAAGCTTTCGCTTTGACCAGGGATAGCGGTTGGTTAAATAAAGTTTGATAGTCTTGTGGCAGTTTACATTCACTAGATTCTAAATCTAAAGATTTGAGGAGAGTTTTACAAGCTAGGGGATAAAACCCCAAAGACTGCATAGCTTCAGCTTGATTAATTTGATTTTGGTATAGGCGATCGCCTATACCAGCCATGTTATTAGGGCGATCGCCAATTTGCCGTTGAATTGTGCTTGCTTGTTGCCAAGTTGCCAAGGCATATTGATATTGTCCCAATTCCTGTTGTAATTTACCTTGGATATCTAAGCTTTGGAACAATAATAGTTGCTGGCGATCCGTAGGGTATTTATCCCGCTTAGTTTGGGACGCAGATGCGCTTGCCCTCGAATGGGGGTAATCGCTGTGGGGTTGGTTTTTAAGAATAGCGATACTCTCTTCAATTGCTTTTTTAGCTTGTTGCCACTTACCTAATTGCTGATATGTCAGAGAAAGATTACTTAAAGCCATTGCCTGATTCAACTTATCTTCTTGGCTGGCAAACATATCTGCCGCTTGTTGCCAAAATTTGGCCGCTTGTTGCCAATTTCCAGACTGATAGAATTCTGTAGCTTGACTGGTCAATTGATAGGCATTTTGTTGACTAGAAACTTGAGCAATTACGGGAGTGATTATCATTGAAATCAAGAACCAACAAGCAATTAAAATTGGCGATCCGTAGGGTACGCAAATGCGCTTGCCCTCGAATGGGGGTAATCGCTTTTTTAATATTCTTGTGGCAAAGGCAATGATTCTCTTTACCATGAGCGATTCCTCTCATTAAGAATTTAATTAACGCTATTTCCCAACAAGTCTATTGTTTATTCAGATAATACACGCTAAGACTCTCTTAACAGGAATAATTTTAGATAAATTAACAGCATGAGTAAAATTTACAATATTTATCTTGATGTTTGTTGTCTGAATCGAACCCTGGACGATTTAGAACAATTTCGGATTCGTATGGAAGCTGAAGCAGTAACGGAGATTATTCAAAATTGCGAAGATGGCAAGTGGATCTTGATGAATAGCGATATTATTGAATTTGAGGTTAGTCAACATTCAGATTCATTTAAACAAGAACAGGTCAAATCAATCCTAAATCTGGCAAAAATTTATATCAAATTAACTGAAGATATCGATTTGAGAGCAGAAGAATTAATGAAGTTAAGCTTCAAGTATCATGATGCCTTACATTTAGTTTTTGCAGAAGCGGGGGGTGCAGATGTATTTTTGACAACTGATGATCGACTTCTCAGGAAAGCACAACAATTTCCAGATATTTTCCAAATTAAAGTCGAAAATCCGACGATTTGGTTAATGAATATTTTGCAAACAGAGGAAAAAAACGATGAAACTGAAAGAAATTAGACAACAAGGATATAAAGCTTTAATTGATGCTTTAGGGGTAGCAGGAACGCTGAAGTTTTTACAGCAGTTAGAAGTGGGCTATGGTGACTATACCAAAGAACGCCATCAATGGCTAGATAGGCTCACTATAGAGGACTTCCATAATTATGTTAAACAAAAAAAAGTTGAATAATAATAACAATCACATAATTATCAAACACGACTGCTTCTTTCCGATATGTTTTTACTAACAATTGTTAATAATGCAGTCATTAAGACTGGGAATATCTACCAATGAACGAAGGAAAATCCCTCGTCCTCCATTTAGATCTCTATCCATTACTCGACCATCACTACTTTTAATCTTCTTTCTGCCACCAAGATTGTGAATGATTTCTCCCGTCCAGCTAACAGTTTTGCTGGTATACGCTTCATTTACATCTAATACTAATTTGCCAGTTTCAAATGCTTTGTGTTTAAGAAACTGCTTAAAGCGATAGTGAGAAAAAGTAAGCATCTGTCGTACAGTTTTGCTTCTGATTTTCCTACCTTTTCTGATAGTCATTTGACTAGTTTCAAAAGTAGGAAGCAAGATAATATCAAAGTTATCAACTAAAAATCTTGCTATTTGATGATGTAATTCGTCTACAAGATTACGTATTTTAAACCTGATTTTATCTGCTGCTTTTCTCATTCGATATCGCTTAAGAGCGTTAACTTTCGCGGTACGAGAAATTAAATTATCTAAGTAGTAACATAGTCTCTGGATGCGTCCAATATCATGATTTCCTAGCCAACCAAAACTGGTTTCAGAAAACATAGTCATGAATGTACGGACACCTGGATCTAGTGCAGCGACCCGTCCTTGGTTCTCGGACAAAGGTCGCTGCACTTCATGAGGTACAGACAAGTAAGTAATCCCAAGATGACTTACTAACCTGCAATCCCCAATCTTTGTTGGTAGTTCTTCTGTGAAGCGGAGACTACCAAGTTTTGTATGATAAATCCCCTTATCTGTAACGGCTGACTTGGGGATGTAGCAAGACTGTATTTTATCTCTACGAGAACGGAATTTAACCTTGTTGATTTGTCCTGTTTGTTTATATTTTTTCTTAGCTGCTGTGACTGCTAAACAAGCGTCTTTAATAGCAATAGATTTGATTTGATAAGGAATCTCTTTTGACCATTCAGGTAATCCGTGAATTATCTCAGTTTTAATCGCTTTCCAGTTTGCTTTTGTATCTGGTTGCTGTAAATACTTAACAGTTTCATTAAATACAAATCGAGATGTGCCGAGCCAACGTTTAACCAGATTTTTTTGAATTGGAGTAAGGCAGATCTTTATCTTCTTTGATTTTCTTACTGTACTTTCTAAGTCCGTGCATCCTGCAAGAGAAGACGTGGATGATGCTGAGAAGATCGGTCGTAAGTTCGGTTTGCGGACAGTGAACAGTTTGCTCCTGAACCACGATTTCTCCACCGTTTTGTTCGACCATGTACTGTATAAGCTCGAACCCAAATCGGCACAATCTGTCTCTACAGGCAACAATAATCTTGAGCTTATCGCCTCGCAAAAGTCTGTCCAGTATGGAACGCAAACCTTTTCTTTTGAAGTTGAGTCCGCTCCCGATGTCTTTGATAATTTCTGCTTCTGGGTAGAGAGATTGCATATAGGCAATTTGTCTTTGCAAATCGTCTTTTTGCTTTGAACTGGAGACTCGACAGTAGCAAATAAGGGAAGCACAAGCTGCTCCACGGACATAGGCTTCGACGTTGTACAGTCTTTGCCCTGCTTCGTTTTTGATGATTTGGATCTTCCCTTCGTCTGCATATTTTCTCAGTGTATTCGGATGCAACCCCAGTCTTTCGACAGCTTTTCTTAACGGTACATAAGCCATAGACCTCTTGCAAAAATAAATTAGAAATCAAAATTAATCATTTTTCCCTTTTCCCTTTCCCCTTTTCCCTAAACTTAACCGAGATTTATCAGACTTATGCAAGAGGTCTCATGTAGTCACTATAACTTAAATGTAAGTTAATGTTAGCATATGTTAGTAAATCGTTAACTGTTATTCAACCTCAATATTCATGACTTTTGCCTATTGCCGAAAACCCAGCAGAGCAAGTTCGTTAGAACCTTATTTTGGTTGACAATGATCGCGATTATTCTGACGTTGGCTATTAGCGTTGCTGGATTTGTAAGCAACTAGAAAGATCTCGCCTTGTTCATTCACTACCCATCCTTCGGCGGGGATAAGACGATTTTGATTAGCAGCATCGGCACTGGGAACCGAATTAGCCTCTCGATCTGATTCTAATGAAGATTGGTCTTCTGGAGGCAGCGGTTGAATCAAATCTACATCAACCCAATTACTATTAAAACTTTGATTGTCACTAGGGGGTAAACCCCCTCTACCCGTGACCACTAAAGAGCTTCCAATTCCTTGTTTACAGGCATCTTGGGCAATTAGTTTATTGGGATCTTGCACATTAACTGGTAGTTCTACTAATCCCTGACTGGGATCGATATCTGGAGTATTAAGTTTTACCACACCATCAACCCCTAATTCAGAACTGGCATCAATTTTACTATTGCGCTGAAATAGTCCTTGAGTAGTGATGTTAATATTGCCTCCTGCACCTTTAAAGGCATTGGCAATGATGTCACTTTCTTTGAGGATGGTAAAGTCGGCAGCGATCGCAATATCACCTCCGTCGCCAGAACCACGAGCTTCGGTAGTGATGGGACTATTATTTTCTAAGAGTAAGATATCGGCGATCGCCAGTTAATATTTCCTCCTTCTCCAGATGCAGTAGCAGCAGAGATTTCTGAATTGTTGTCAAGGGTCAGAGAATCTGAAGAAATCTTAATATTTCCTGCGGCTGAACCACTGAAAGATTCAGCAGTCAAAGCACTCTTGAACCGCCCATCAGGGGAAGTGCCACTTATTTCTACTGACTCGGAGGCTATCACCTCTATATTTCCTCCTGTTCCACCCTGTTCAATAGGTTTAGCAAGGCTATCTGAACCGCTGGAGGTGACAATCTGTGACCCATCTCGAACCATCAGCTTCGGCGAATCAATGGTGACATTACCCGCTCCTCCCATGCCGAAGACAGAGCTAGTATTAATGGTAGTAGGCAGAATAACATCAGCAGGTGTCGAACCTAATTCTACAAATTCGGTGGCTTCGACCATTACATTTCCCCCTTTGCCGTTACCAAATGTTGTAGTAAGGATTCTTCCCCCTTCTTGGAGACTCAACTTGCCAGTGTCAATATCAATGTTCCCTCCTACTGCTTCTGCATTTGCATTAAATGTCCCTGCCACCAAACCAGAGCCGAACAATTCCACAGATTCGGCATTGAAGATGGCGATTCCTCCCGCATCCCCCTCTCCAAAGGTGGTACTGCTGAGAATTGCCCCATCCCTCAGCAACAAAGAAGGAGTGTCAATCGTGATAGTGCCTGCTGCGCCAGTACTGAAGGTAGCAGTAGAAAAGGGAGCTGTTGTGAGAAGCTCTCTTAAATCGCCGTTAGCTCCCCTTAATCTCAAACTTTCCTCTATAGCCTCATCGAATTTCTCAGAGCCAGTTCCACTTAGTTCCACTCCCTGTCGAGCGTGGATGGTCAATTCTCCACCTTTACCAGCACCATCGGTACTAGCTGATATCTGTGCCCCATCAGAGACGAGTAACTGTGATGTGTCGATTTTTATCTTGCCTCCAGCACCTGTAGAATTTTCGTCTGTGTTAGCAAACAGTCCGCTCTCAGGACTAACAGGATCGATTATGGCACTGGCTTCCGACTCGTCAAATGCTTCAGCTACTTGATTAAACCTGTCAAAAAAAGTAGGATCGCTACCCGACAAGGAAATGCGATCGCTGACAGTAAGATCGATATTACCTGCATTGCCATTATTAAAAGCAGTAGTAAGCAATTGTCCACCGTCAGTTACTTCTAAAACATTAGCGTTAACCTCGATATTTCCACCTGGAAAATCACTTCTGCTGCGGGCACTTAAAACCGCTCCATCTGATATTTGCAGGCGATCGGTATTAACCTTAATTTCACCACCCTGTCCTTGTGCATTTTCTTCTGTCCCTGAAATCAAGCCACTAGAAAAACCTCCTGCACTGCCGTCCTCAAGGACTGATGGAGCAACACCAGAGATAACTATAGAATCTGTAGTATCTACTTCTATGTTTCCTGCTTTACCATTGCCCGAAGTACTTGTAACTATTTCAGCACCATTCTGCAAAGACAGAGAACCAGAATCAATAATAACTGTACCTCCATTCCCTACTGCTTCTGCTTCGACAGTGTTAAAGATATAGCCGTCAACTAGCTTCACTTCGCCTTCTTCAGCTAAAATCTTTATTGTTCCAGCATCTCCTTGTCCAAAAGTAGTACTATTCAGTTGAGCATGATTAGTCAAAGATAGAAAATTTGTATTAATGGTGATATTTCCAGCATTCCCTTGACCTGAATTACTACTGTCTATTGCTGCTCCATCTTGTAAAGAAAGCGAACTAGTTTCCAGGGTAAGATCACCTCCATCTCCCGTAGCTCCTTCAGCTAAAAAGCTAAATATCCCACTGGCAGAACCATCAATTCCTACCCCTTGGAGTAAAATGGCATTTTGAGCTTGAACTTTTATATCACCTGCATTCCCTTGTCCACGTTGGCTAGCACCTATTTCAGCCCCATTAGTGACCGAAAGATTATTAGTGAAGATATTAATATTGCCACTATTGCCTGGCAAAGATGCACCTGGAGTAAATACTCCTGCACTGGTGAACACACCACTATTTTCTCCATCGATAGAAACTGAATCACTTGCTGAAATCTTTATATCACCTGCATCACCGAGTCCTACAGTAAAGGCATCTATTTGTGCCCCCTTACTGACGGAAAGCGAGTCAGCAGTAATTTCAATATCACCCCCATTTCCCTCTGCTGTAATTGCTACTGTACTTGAAATACCATTAGCGAATCTAACACTACGTTCACCAGCTAAAAAAACTCGATCGCTAGCTACGATTTTTATATCACCTGCATTTCCTTGTCCAAAAGTACCAGCCTCTAATTCAGCTCCATTGGTGACGAAAACAGAGTCAGCTTTAATCTCAATGTCTCCTGCATTTCCTATACTCCCTTCTTCTACCCTGCTAAAAGCTCCACTGGTAGAACCATCATCACTCTCTCCATCGAAATGAACTACTTCGCGAACATTAATATTTATATTTCCAGCATTTCCTTTTTGAAAAGTACTACTATTTATCTGAGCTCCCTCGCTAATAAACAGCGAACCTCCATCGATGTTAATATCACCAGCAATACTTACAACTTCTCCTTGAGGAGCAATTTCACTACCTAAACTGGTTAATATCCCCCCTGGAAATATATCATCGCC
Source organism: Cyanobacteriota bacterium (assembly GCA_942490675.1). Lineage (GTDB taxonomy): Bacteria > Cyanobacteriota > Cyanobacteriia > Cyanobacteriales > Xenococcaceae > Waterburya. The sequence continues at coordinate 119,999 of CALNYB010000043.1, forward strand.
TCTTCCTTCAAGGGAAACAATATTTTGGGCAGTAATATTGATATTACCCGCATTGGCTTGAAACCCTCTAGATGTTAATCGAGCACCATTAGTAACAAATAATGAACCTGTATTGATATTAATATCTGCACCGTTAGCTTTATCCCCTATAGCTTCACTGCTAATTTCACTAAGATTACCATCAAGAGAAATACTATCACGCACAACTATCTTTATCTCACCTGCATTTCCCTGCCCATAGTTATTAGTGGTAAGTTGACCGCCACCAATCAAAAATAGGGAACCAGTTTGGATATTTATACTCCCACTATTCCCAACTGCTCCTCCAAATGCAGTACTAGAAGCTTCAGCAAAAAAACCCTCGAAAGAAATGGTATCACGAGTATTAATTTTGATTTGTCCAGCATTTCCTACTCCACGGGCATCAGTAGTCAATTCCGTGTCTCTTATTCTTCCATCAGCAACAACCGATAGAGAACCAGCAGTAATCAAAATACTTCCACCTTCCCCAATAGCGTCAAAATCTACTATATTTTCAATGTAACTTCCTTGCTTTATTTGAATATCTTCTGAGGCATTCAGTACAATATCTCCTGCTTGGCTGTCTGTAAATCCTCCTTTGGCTCTAATTCCAGCTAACAAATCGCTTTCTTCCAAAATTTCTAAATTGCGAGCATTAATTACAATATCTCCTCCTCCATCAGCAACCACATTAACAGCAGCACGATCAGTAATAAGTACATCTGATCGCTCTACATTTTCAGGAAAACTCAAATTATTATCATCATTAAAATTAACTTCTCCTGCTGCTGATAATCCTCCTAACTCAACTCTTCCCCCTGGTGCTGTTATAATCCCTCCATCTAACGTAATATCGCCACCTGCAAAAGTAAAATTTTTTCCTGGCTTTATCTCAAGTCCGACAGGACTTTCATTACTATCAACTGTTCTAGACTGATTCGTAATACTGCCAGGATTATCCCTAAACCCCAACCCAACGGGAATATTAACCGTCAACAATGGCGGTGCTTCTGGATTACTTCCACTAAATTCAAACCCATTCTCAAACAACAAACTATCCGCAGTAGAAGCAAAAAACGAACCACCAACATCCAAACGGGCATTTTCGCCAAAGACAATGCCGTTAGGATTAATCAAAAATAGATTAGCATCCCCCAAAACCCCCAGAGTTCCCAAAATTGACGAGCTATTGCTCCCTGTCACCCGACTGAGAATATTGTCAATAGCAGCGGGATTGTCAAAATAAGCTCCCCTTCCTGCCTCCACATTAAATTCCTGAAAGCTATGAAAGAGATTCGCGCCTCTGGTTGCTCCTCCTTCTATGACATCACTATCAACATCTTTGACAACATCCTGTCTGACAGTGGAACTTTCCTCCCCCAAAGTTTCATCTGGCACAATTTGCCCGTAAGCTACCTTGGGAGCAAGAGCGATTCCCGCCAGCAAAGGGATTAAAACAGTTGGTAATTGACGCTGAAATAGAGTCCTTGTTCTTGCCATGTTCTTTCCTCAATATTCATATCTGTTAAAGGAATGCCCCAGTCAAAGCGGGCATTCAATCGATCTTGCATTTGCCACTGCAACCCCACACCAACCCCCCCTAGGACATTGGGATTGGGATTGGGTAAGTCGCCATTATTCCAACCAACGCCAAAGTCGATAAAGGGGATAACCTGTAATACTCCTCCTACTTCTGGTGCCCGCAGAATTGGCAATCTTGCCTCAGCCGAGACTAACATCGCATTGTCCGTCAGCAAGAAATCCTGGCGATAACCCCTGACGGTATTGAATCCCCCCAGGGAAAATTGTTCTAAAGGTAATAACTCATCAGTGGCTAGCTGGAATTCAGAACGCAGCACCAATAAAGTATCTCTGGTTAAGGAACGAACGTATTGTCCTTGTCCGCGCCAAGCAAAGAACTTGCTATCTGGTAAATTATCATTGACGGTGGCATCAAAAATCCCCAGTCCCAGACTAAACTGGGAACGGGCGGCAAAGACGCTCTTCGGATTGCGCTTTGTCCATTCTTGAGCAAAACGAATTGCCGAAATTTTAGTTTTACCGTCGTCGTCAGCACCAAGAGAGAGAGGAAACTTATCTCCTTGTAATTTAGTGGTACTTTCCTGACGGGAAAGAGTAAATCCCAGAACAAATTCTTCCTGTGCCGATTGAGCCACAGGTTGGCGGAAAGTTAACTCAGAATACCAAGAATCTCCAGTAATATCAAGGCGATCGAATGGTTCTTCAATAATTTCTGTATTCCGAAACCCACCCGTTAACAAAATTTCCCCATTGCGGGCATTAACGGGAATTCCATAGCTAAAATCGAAGCTGTCACTACCATCGGTATTCAACCAACTAAAGCCGAAACTATCGCCAAAACCCAATAAATTGCCCTCGTTAAAACTCAATCCCCGCCGCCAACTACCGACAGCAGGAGAACGATTATTATCTGTGGTGAGGATAAAATCAAAACTCTCTGCCTCTGTAACTTTGACCGTCAGTAAACTTTTCTCTGGACTCACTCCTGCGGATAATTCTGCCGACACACTACCAATTAGGGGATCGAGTTGCAGTAAGCGTAAAGCCTCTAGAAGTTCGTTGAGATTAAACGGTTGCTTTTGAGTTACTAATTCTAATCTACTCTTGATATAGTTAGGAGGGAGGTATTTTGTCCCCGTAATGGTAATATCTTCGATCGCCCCTTCTACTATCTGCACGGTAATGATGCCATCTTCGATCTTTTGAATGGGAATAAAAGCATCAGAATTGACATAACATGGCTGATTTTCCTGAGTAGCATTCTGTTCGCTATCAGAATCGCATCCCTGGAGATATTTGTCTCTAACTGCTGCTTCTGCTTGCAAAAGTTCCACAAAACTTAGATCTTTCTTGGTATAGGGTGCAGTAACTTTGGCTAATTCGCGATCGCTAAATACAGTATTACCCTCAAACCGAAACCCCTTCACGGAAATAGACCCTGGAATATTGAGTAAGTCTTCAGCATCGGTAGATGGCAATTGAGGCGATTTAAAGGGAATATCGCGATCGCTTGGCAATTGAGGCAGTGGCTGAGCTGATCGAAAAATAACCTTGGGGAATCGGTGGTTTAGCGATCGCTTTATTGAAAAAAAGATACCGTGAAAAGTCAGAGTGGCTGAGGCGGAACATCGGGAGTAGCGGGATTAGGCAGTGGCTTGGGCGGAACATCGGGAGTGACGGGATTAGGTAGTTGTGCTACATAGCGACTTTTCAGGCGATCGCCCGCAGCAATGTTTTTGTTCTCTGTTTTGCTTTTAGGAAGAGCGATCGAGGAAGCTAAAACTGGTGTAAAACTACTATTTATTACTGTTAAGAAAACTGCTGAATTTACAACATTTATTGTTTTAAAATTTAAGGCTGTACTTAGCATCTTTACTAGGCAAGTTTGCTAGTATAGTAGGCTGGTCAAGATTTTGAATATTATTGCTCATCAGCTTATTATGAACTATAGGAGCATACAATAAACATTACAGCCTTTCTAAAAGTTAGCAAGATGAGAAAAGAATTTCTTAAGGTTATGGCAATCGCAATTTTCTTTTCAGGAATAGAACGAGGAGCCAACGCGCAACAATTAACACCTTGTTACAATCTCGCAGCTCAAGTAAAACAATTTGCTTTTCTAAAACTGAAGAAATGCACGATCTAGTAATTGGCTTATTTATCAATAAATATGAATTTGGATTAAACCCTTAAACACAAAAAAGCAACATCACCGTCTCATCTATTAATCACATTAGGATTGGTATCAAAAATTAAGTGAGGCTGCACTTCGTCGCACGAACCCTATATTTCCGCCAATTAGTAAATTTTGTATCCAATTTAGACAACTTGCCACATCCATTAATCCTTTAATCACTTCGATCCCTAAACTAACTATCTCTTCCAACAAATCGATACCAGGCTTAATCTTATCTAAGATGCTTGGTAACTGACTTTCAGCCATATCCACCCCCTGCTGTTTATTAAAAATATTAGTATCTTGGTCGGGGGTGGATATGCTATCGGTCGCCAATTCATATTGGGTTGACATCATAATTTGATAAAGTCGATTCTCCTCTTGTCTCTGTAACTTCCTCTCCTCTCTTTTCACCCTTTGCTCCTGCCGATACGACAACACCTGAGTCGCAAAAGCAAGTTCTTCAACCGCCAAACTATAAAACTTAACCTGTTCACCACTACTACCCTTCTTACGAGATGCAGTCTTCAAACCAAGCTTGCCAATCAACATTCCCAATAACCACGTCGGACTACAATTAGGCGGAATCCAAAAACCTAAAATCGCTTTAATATTATCCCTGTAAAGAATAGCCACCTCAGCCATCCTAATCAAATCAGGGTCATTAGCCGAATACTCCTCACCCGCAAACAGACGCTCTAGAATCCTCGGCAATCCCAAAACGTGCCACATCAGCCAAGTCGCGCAATGATGCTGTCTATCGGGCAGGAAGGGCAAATTCTCCAACTCCCATCGATCTCTATCCATAACTATCTGTGGCGGTACAGGACGTTTTTTATTAGTTTTCGAGTCAATTACTTCTCCTTGTGCAGAAGATAAAACCGCTGACAATTCAATTAACTGCCCTAATAATGCTCCTCCCTTATCTCGCTTAACCAAATCCTCTGTAACATCTTGCCCATAACCAGATTCAATCCTAAACCTCTCAACTTCATACTGCTCAGTCGGAGAGAGATTAGCCTTATTCTTCAGTTGAAGATACTTCTGCTGATCGATCTTTTCTGCTGATGTCACCTGCTGCACATGATGTTCATCAATCTTTCGACCAGCTTCTTTTAATTCCTCTTTAGCTACTGAATCAGTTTCAGACTCAACAGTCATCACGTTGTAACCCATCCTTGCCAATAACCTATGCAGATGATCTCGTAGATTATTAAGAGAACGATTCCGTTTAGCCTCTACCTGACAGTAGGCATCAAATGCCCAACCATTAACAGGAGACTTCTCACCAGTCTCAAAATCAATGCCCATCAAGAAGCCATTAAATTCGGCAATTTCTAGCATTTTATTCTTGATGACTGTGGGGTTAGTATCTTGATAGCCAAAGGAAGGATGGGGGGCTACCCAGATATGTAAAGGGACTTGCTTACGGTAGCGGTGAAGTGCCTGGAGACAATCTGTAGCCGAGAGTGAAACAGCATTAAAAAAGCCATAAACCTCATCAAAGCGCTCGCCTTGAATATCTACCCCCGTACACAGACTGGGGGATGCTAGAAGCACATCAACATCTTCTACTGCCGATGAAATGTTTTTGATAAAGTGCTGGTTTTCTTCACTGCCACTATTATCAGCATGGATGGTCCAAATAACTTTATTCTGTTTCTTCTCCTCATCAATGTTAGAAGTTAATGGTATATGGTTATCGGCGAGTTTTTTAATTAAGACGGATTCCAATTTTAAGATAGTTTTCTTAGAGTCAGAAACCACCATCACTTTCTTACCCCGCTTTACAGCATCAATGAGTTTAGCGACCAAAGCACTATTATCTTTACCCTCGTAGTAATAGACATCGCGACTAGGATTTTGATAGTCGTTTTTGATAATTAGGGGAGCTTCTCCCTCTGGACGCATAGCCAAAAAGAAGTCAATGGTATTGTCGTCTAGGTGAGCATCAGCAATAATGACTCGCTTGGCACTCCTAATGAAGTACCACAAAGTCATGAGAATTTCATGACGATTTGACCTACAGGTTTTAGCAGAGAGGATATGTCTCATCACCTGACGAGCTTCATCGAGGAAAATGCAGTCATATTTGTTAGCTGCCGTTTTAAGCTTGTAGAGACTATCTACGGTAATAGAAAGTGAATCTACCTTATCTAGTTGTCCTGGGGGTAGATCTGAATACATAGTTGTATTTAACTTACTTGACCCTGAAAGCTCCCTGAGTAAAGTTATTCTGTGACCAATGACCAGAAATCGTTGGTCAGGATGATCCAAACGGAAATCTTTCACTTTTGAGGTTTTGCCCGTCGCCATCTCAGATTTAATGCCGATTACTCCTGGTGCATCCAGGTCAACTGCCTTGGAATCTGGCAGATAAGGAATATTAATAGCAGTATCGGGGGCATATTTAATTAACTCATCATCTAATGGATTAGCCAGCCAACGATACTCTTGAAGGGAGTGGGCATTATTGATGATTTTGCTTAAATAGGCTTCTGCTGAATCTCCCCGTGCGGTAATAAAGTCATCAACCCCTTTTTCTGGCCCAGGCAGTAGGGCGACTTTACATTTAGCACCTGTCGCTTCAATAGCTTTTCCAGTGGCCAGGGTAGCTTTATAAACTGCCTCACGGGTAGATTGCTTCTGGTCGTAGTCAAAGAGAATGATGAAGGTACGCCCCTTTTGAGCTAGGGGCAATAAATCGGGATGTAATTCTTTCTCTTCGCTCTTGGCTCTACCGCCCCAAATACCAGGCAGAGAAATAGCAGCATAGCCTTGAGAGATCAGCGCGAACCCGCCTTTTTTTCTCCTTCAGTGAGGACAACGGGAATTTCAGTACGGCTCTTAACCCACGACCAGAAGTTAACAGATTGTTCTCTATCGGCTAAACGCAGAGCCAAAGGAGAGTGATAGCGTTTAATGCCGTAACGGGATGCTACTTGATTCCAGAGGTGCAGCGGGACGCGAAAATAGGTAACTCGGTTGGGGGTCTTGGGTGGGGACTCGTACTTAACTGACTTGCCATTGCTGGCTGTACGAGGTTGGTCGGGTTTAAAGCGACCCCACGCCATGACATCTATCCAATTGGTTTCAGGGTCAAGCCCGACGATATACCAGCCCCCATGTTCTAGATGCTGATAGCGTTTGAGTATCTTATCGCGGAGTCGGCCATCGTTACGACGATATGACGAGGGTAGAGCATAGAGGAGATAGTCGTAGCTAGTTAATCCCGATAGGGAAGTTATGTTAAGAGTTGTTAATTTTTGGTCAACTGAACTGTTTGACCACTCGGTTAAGTGATGGGGCTGAATTGAATTAGAGGAATTATTATGGTCAGCATAATTTAAAGCTTCTTGCTCTGACATAAAGCTCTTTATCCCTTGTGTGGTGGACATTAAGCACTATAATGCCTGAGTTTTTGAATTTTGTTTTCTTATTGTATTAGTCTTATTAGACTAATTAGGAGTGTTAGCAAAGCTGAAACTGTTTCCAGATAAGAGTTTCAAAAATGAGTGGTCGGGGGATACTAGAGTTTGGGTCGGGGGATACTAGAGTTTGGGTCGGGGGATACTAGAGTTTTTGTTTTCAAGCCTAAAGCTATATAGAGTAAAGCTTGTAGCCCTGTTTTGAAGAGTTTTTTTTTGAAAACAAAAAGTTTTTTCTTGAAAACAACTTGAAAACACAATAGGGCAATTGCCAATCATTAGTTTTCAAAAAAACCAAAATTAGTCAATTATTTCTAGTACTTGCCTGAGCTTAATTTCCATCGCTTCTGATGGTGTTCGTTTGCCCTTTTCCCAATAGCCAACCAATGTTTGTGTAACTCCTAGCCATCCCGCTAGCTTTCTCTGACTCCAACCCTTGGCGTTTCTACCTTTTCGGATCTGATCGCTCGTTATCCCAGTTGCTGATATTCGTTTTTGATTTTTCACCTTTTGTTTTGGCTTTCCTTTGCTTGCCAGCAATTCGAGTATTGGTTCTGGAGGTTTGATGGTTATCTTGGCATTAAGTAACCATTCGATGGAATTTTCATGTTTCTAGCGTCAGATGGCTTTTTTGCCATTAGTTCCAGGCTGTAACCATTCTGGATAAGATTCATCGAATTGAATTTGCCATCTGAGATTTATTAACAGCTTTAAAGCATTATCCCAACGTTGTTTGAGTTCATATCCTTTACGAACTTATCGTTACGAGCTTGGTCGATAAAGGTATGAGGTAACAAATGTTTCAGCAAAGTTTCAACTCGGTATGTTCACGATGTATGAATTCTGTGTCCATTGTGAGGTGAATTGCTAACCTTAAGCGTTAGTTCATCGTGATAGGGGTCAATTCGGAGAATATCTTGAGCCAAATAGCCAAATTGATACAAAGCTTCTCTGAGTCTGCTACCAGCTTTATTAAGGAAACTGTAAAAGATTAAGCCAGGCTGTACCGTTATATGGCAGAGGGGGATTCTTACGTTTAACTTGCGTCTTATTCCAGTTATTCTGAAAAGGATGTTTGTACAGCTCGATTGGGTGAAAAGATTCCTTCAACTGATCTGCTATTGAGCTATTGGAAGCTGATAATTTTATCTAACCATATCTGCAATCCGCTTTATTTGTGACGATCTCCAATGACTCTTATCTTAATTCTCTCGGTCTGATTGTCTTTTGATTTTGTTTTGAGTCTCTGCTGACAACTTAAAAGCAGGAACATATTCAACGTATTTCCGTCCCTTCATTAACAGTTATTTAAACATCGCTCTTCTCTAAAACTTGCTGGGTCAAACTTAAAGATGTCATCATCTTGTTTTGGCATAGTTATATTCACTAACAAATTGTTCAATCATTTTATTGCAGCGATGGAGGAGTAAATCCTAACAATCGAGGCATCTATTCTTCATGTTAGATTAAACCTGTACAGCTATATTGTCAGGATATGATTTCTACAACAGATTCAATCGCCTATACTAATGCCAGAAATGGACTAGCATCTTTATTAGATCGGGTTAGTAAGAACTCAGAAATTGTAATTATCAATCGTCGAAACAAGCCAGATGTGGCTTTGATTAGCAAAGAAGAGTTAGATAGTTTGCTAGAAACAGTTTACCTATTACGTTCTCCTGCTAACGCTAAAGATTTATTTAAAGCCATAGATGAATCTAAGCAAATGGATGAGGCGACAGTTGAGTCTCAGTCCGTAGAAGATTTGTGTGAGGATTTGGGCATTGTCCGAGAATAAAGCTTGGAGTCCTATTTTCACCCCTACTTTTCGAGAACATCTGCTTTGGTGGGCGAAAAAAGACCCTGCCAACAGCGCGATTACACATGGCGACGCAGGTTCGCCGTGTCTCGCGCTCAAAATCAATAAAATTTTAGATTTGGTCGAGATAGTTTGCGAGCAACCATTTAAAGGAATTGGTAAACCAGAACCTCTCAAATATGTGGACTCCAATATTTGGTCACGGCGCATTAATTTGGAGCATCGTCTGGTCTACCGTATTAAAGACAATCGCATTTATTTTTTACAATGTCGCTACCACTACGATTAAAGTTCTAATTGATTCCGTTTCTTCTGTTTTCGTTTAGATGGCTGGGGTGAAGGCTGGTTGAGATTTTGTAGCCTTTGTAAATATTCATTGATTTTCTCTCTACCCATAGGTTCTGGTTTTGCAACCGACTCAATCACATCGCGTAGCGAAGCCATGCCGTTATACCACAAGGGTACAATGTGCGAAGCGGTATCCTTTAGGGCAGGCTTATCGCCTTTGATTAACCAAGGACGTAACTCTTTTCTCACCTCTCCTAAACTAAAATTACGGCGATGCTCAAGAAAGTCAATAATTGTCCCCAGATCCTTATCGTCCTTGAGCGAAAAATAAATACCCTGTCCCTGGGTATTAGTGACAATTACAATCTTGTCTCCTGAGTTATGACGCAGTACTGCGCTATTGGGGCTAGATTCTCTTGTCAGATATTCATATCCCTGGCTTTGAGCATAATCAACGAGATTAATCTCGATTTTAAACCGTTCCAGTTGCTTGACTCTTCTTTTTCTTTAAATCTCCTCTGATTCTTGGAAGATTGAGATCAGTTTGTTGTTGGATCAATTCACCTTCTCGATTTGCCCGTTCAAGCCCTTGACTTGTTTGTTCAAGTCCATCACTTGAGTTTGAAGCTGCTTGTTCTGCTTCTCTAACCGATTCATGTCCGTGCTGTATTTGCTGGGACAAATTCATCAGATCCTGCTTGTACTGCTGCGATAGCTTTGAGAATGCGGTCATCAATCTGTTTTCCAGTTCGCTCATCTTCTATATCCGAAGGTGTATACCACAAGGGTATATCCGAAGGTGTATCCTTTAGGGCAATGTCCTTTAGGGCGACAATTTCATACAGGGTTTTCCCTGGCATTGCCAACCACTGTTCAGAGTCGAGTAGGGAGGCAGAGTCAGAAATGTTCCGTTGTCCGTTTGAGTGATAGTTATCCCCCCTGTCTCCGACTGTATTAACTTCAGAGTCTGCTGTTGCCAATTCAACTCCTGAAACTGGGAATTGATTTTCTTGTCCAGATAATCCAATGTCTCCTGTTTCTTGGTTATCCGACTCGATAAATATTGCGTTACTCCCCAACTGCCGCCGAAGATACCCAGACAAAGGCTCAACCCCACTGAGGCTGGAATTAGCCAGAACTTGCCCAGCATCAAGCTCAGAACCAAGTTTTGACGCTCCATATCTTTTTTGATGGTATTTAGAGCGGTATTGGTAGTTGCTTTTAATTCGTTTTGTAATTGCTGGTAACTCTTTTGAGTCAACTTTTGAATTATTTGTTGCTCCTGATCTAATTTCCGCTGTAATCTCTGGTTGAGGTCTAAATTCTCTTTCATAAAGTTTTCCTTTTAAGCGACATCTTATTTCCGTTTTTGGGTCTTTAGTACTGTGATGTAGTCAAAACCAGCCCTGGTAATCTCTAGACCTAATTCTTCTTGAAACAAATCGATAATGTCATTGCGATTGTTAATCAAACCGCACGAGACTCTTTCTATGACATACTCCGTCAGGAGTTTTCTCGTATCGGCAATCGGTTCATTGCCTTTGGCTTCTCTGTCAGCATTAATCAAAGCTTGCCAACCAGGTTCATAAATTCTTTTGATCGCTGGATCATCCGGTCTAGCCCATTCCTGTTTGATATTCCAATTGGTCTGCCAGGGTTTGAAATAACCATGCCAGCCTGGAGGGGCAATATTCAGACTCTTACCCGTATACAGTTCTACTCTAGGAGTGACAAAGTGAAGTTCTACTCTGTTATTTCCTGTATGAGTATGTTTAACCCAAAGAGTGTTGTAGGAATCTTTATTCAGTCCAGCAAAAGCGTACTTCTCAAAAGAATCAATTACTGCTTCAATTTCTGATTCAGTTGGCGCATCTTCTGGGGCAAAACTGATTACGCCACTGCGATACTTGTGTTTAAATTCCAGCCCATCAATTAATCTACGAGTAATTACTGGATTACCTCTCAAGACTTCTGGGGCAGGAGAGCGTAGCGAACCCGTACTTGGATCATCTCTGCGAGTAATATACTCCACTGGCCCACGACCGCCACCAGTCCCTCTGGCAAAAAACTTAACCAGCACCTTTGGGAATGAGTAATGAGTAATAAGTAATAAGTAATGAGTACATAGTTTTTATCCTTGTTGATTGTTTTGTTTTAGTTTATTGATTGAGGCTGTACGTATTTTTATGATTCGTTCGTTATTCTTCTATCATTTTTTGAAATCTAGTTTTTGAGAACCAAGTAACGGATTTAATCATTATTTTTATCCAATTACTCATTACGTTCGTGACGCGAAGCTTATGCGTAGCGCTTAGTACTCATTCGGGCTTAAACACCTCGAATGGGGGTATCCTTTAGGAAATCCTGTTGGGCTTCTTTTAGGGCTACCGTATAATTTCTACTAACACCCTTATTAGATTGAAGCTGTAAACAGTCTTTTTATCATTCGCACCTTTTGACGTTCCGCTTCTTAAAAACTGCTTAGACAAAATTTGGCCTGCGTCATCTTCTTGAACGGGTCGCTCATGGGGGAAACCCCCAAGACCGCGCCCGTCCGCAAAATGCCTTTTATTGAGTTCGGAGTAAGCTTTGACGACTCTTCACGCAAAATTTTCAGTTCTCTCTTGAATACTAATGTTTTCATTACTCATTACTCATTACTCATTACTCATTACTCATTACTCAATTCAAGTAAAGACGATTCAATTCTCGCTAAACTGCTAATCACCTGAGTCGCTTCAGCATCATCTTTATAAGTATTAGCCCAACGAGCAATCTGATTTAAATTATTCCCAATACGAGCAACCTGCCGATTAAATTCTTGTCGTGATTGTTTATCAGAGGCATAACCTGTTGAATATTTATTCAATAAGTATCGAGCGAGCTGAGACGTTTTCAGACCCTCTGCATGGGCTTTTAGCTCCCAATTGAGCTTTTCATCATCAGTGGCTCTGATACCGATATGATTAGTTTTATTGACTTTAGTAGGCATAAAAATAAGTATTTAAATAGATAAATTGACCTTTAAACCATGTTTTGACCAAATCTCGACTGGTTTTGACCAGAAGGGGTCGAGGGGAATCCTTTCCCCCGCCAGCCCGACATTTCATGAACAACGAAGTAGTATTAATGTTGTACGTAGGGGTCGGCTGGCTTAGACAACTCAAAAGCACGTATTTTGTATTAGTCTAAACCGAGGTTAACACTCGTCAATAACTAATTAGTTAAAGCTACAAATAAGATTTAAATTGTTTTATAAAGTTTTGATTTTCACCGGAAAATACCTAACTTGACTGAGTTTAGTTTTAATTCAGTTTATTTATTTGGTTTTGCAATCTAATTTAAAAGCTAATCATCGAGACTTTAAATTCGATATTTTATACTGAGCTCTAGTTAAATGCTGATTGATTATCGTTACGTTCTGTCAGGCGTGCTAATACGTTACTGTATTCTTGTCATAATTAACAGCTTAGTTCGAGCTATTCAACTATAAGTTATTTGGGAAATTCAATACATTTTAGTAACGTTAAATGAACGAAAAACGCCATAAATACGCTTTGATCGTAGTTGAATAAAATAGGTGTTTTTGGGCAAAATAATAATGTAATTTATAAATCTTTTATTAAATGGCTTTTAATAGTATTGAGCAAAATAATTTGAGCTTGAATCAAAACCTAAATCAAAACCGAAACCAATAATCTGACAGTCAGTTATCGACCCTGGTACTTCACTATTGAAGATTCTCTACATTATTAACGATGGAATTGTGAAGTGGATGACGATGGGAGCGGAGTATCTGTCTTTACCGTCAGAGAGTGCTGAATCTTTACCCATTGATACCGGTATGGGTCAACCTGAAGATAATGCCTGGGTCAGATTAACCTCATCTGATGAATGTCATGCTGTGGGTTTTGTGGCGAGTAATTATCGTGGCTGACAGCTAGCATTAAAAAATTAAAGCACGAATCTTTGCCGTTTAAGATTCTGGCAGTCATTGGAGCAATTGCGCTATACGGGAAAAGTTAGGTAATAACTTTAACTTGAAGCTGGGAGTTTTACTTCCTTATGAGCGAATATCGTTTAGAACATGATTGGTCAACTGAATTAAAATCTGCTTTATCGAGTTTTTATTTTCAAGATAAAATATTGAAAGTTAAGCTGTTTGATTTTCTCATGTATGCCTGAAGGTTATGGCATTGCTAAGTCAAATTCCTCAAATGCTGAGGGGGCTAATTATTTTCATGAAGGTAATACGGCAGTAGTTATGCTCGGTTATCGTAATACTAGCTGTTTGTTTTTCCGTCGCGGAACGGTGAGTAAGCCAGAAAGCGGGACAACGGATCTGGGATTTTATACTTTATTGGATAAGTTGATTGAAAAAGTCCCTGGTTTATCGCGGGAGGATATTTTAAAGGCGATTTACAGCGAGTTTGCCGAGACTTACGGCAGAGTTAGCAGTAATAAAACCTATTTCACTTAGTTCATCAAGAATCGTACGCAACTATTGATTTTTCCGCTCTTGTAAAAGTCTGACACCCCCTCTTCATTGGTTCAAAAAGAAGCAGAAAAAATTTCAAGAATGCTTACAACGCCAGTTTGAATGAGTATGGTCGTCTTTTGAATAATTGGTTAGAAGAAATTCTACCGCGAACATAAGAGATAGATGCTTTTGTATTTGCTGGAGGAAGTTACGATCTTTTATCATTCTCATTTCTCTGACTATGTTAGTTCTCTGGAGGCAAAACGTTTATACACTGATGCCGCCGAACAACTCAAGAGATATTTACTACATTGTAAAGACCCTAGAAAGGAGCGGTTTATGAGAGAGTCTTTGGCGGTTCACGTTTTGCTGATGCCTGGGGATTTTTCGTGGATATTACGAACTATGACCTGAATCAAATTTTAGACCGTAATACAGGGGAGGTAATTAAATATGGGAAATGATAAACATTTAAAACTTCGTGCTACATCTACAGAGTGCTCTGGGACGGGTTATTACTCATTTGCAAAACGGGCTGACCAATCAACAAGATTTAGCTGCTGCGACTTTGCTGGCTCGTTTTCTGCCTTTTGCTTTAGATCAAGATGACCTCAATTTCGAGAGATAGCGATTCAGCTGTGCTAACGACTGTGAGGCATGGGCGAAGGCAATTCGCGAGTATGCTGGAGGAGCGACATCTTCATCATTTTTAAGTATGGTAATGGGTCAATCCAGTCATTCGACTCATAATTCTATTCCTAACCTAGATGAAGTTGATGACGAGTTTGAGTCATCCTCGGAGCTAGATCCTGAGATAGATGAGAGAAAAGGACAGCGACGTAACAATTCTATGGGTTTTTAAGTTTCTGTATGATTAAAACAATCACCTATTCCTGAACTAAAAAAATATGAAGTCAAAAACAACCTTTGCAGAAATCCTAGAAGCAGCAGATCAACTTCCTATTGAAGATCAAGAAAACTTAATTGATATTTTACAAAACCGTCTTCGCGATCTTCGAAGAGCCGATCTTGTTAGAGATGTTCGTGAAGCACAACAAGAGTTCGCAGAAGGGAAATGCCAAGCAGTTACACCCGAACAACTTATGAAGGAAATTCTATCGTGACGTATATATCATTACGTTCGAGTGCCTTTGTTAGAGAAGCGAAAAAACTTGTTAAAAAGCAACCTCAAACAGCTAAAAATATTCAGTCTACCCTAGAATTACTTTGTATAGAACCATTTCACCCCCGATTACGAACTCACAAATTGAAAGGGGATCTCAAGGATTCATGGGCTTGTAGTGCTGGATATGATTTAAGAATAATTTTTAAATTTGTAGATTATGAAAATACCCAAGCAATTCTTTTAGAATCAATTGGAAGCCACGACGAGGTTTACTAATGCGCTCTCTATTTTTAAGATGACCAAACCGTGGGACAAACAATAGTAGCTGATTCATCCGTCAAATAAAAGTTGGTAACTGGATTATTGGATTTTTCACAACGCAAAGGCTCGACTTTTTTCTGATAAGGATTCCAAACTGCCACTACGGAGCGCTTTTGCTTTTTGCGAATTAGTTGGCAATTAATATGAACCGTTTGCAACCAGACAATCAAAGCACTGTGTAACTGTGCTGTGACTGAAATACGAGAACGCTCGTGTAAATCAAAAAGTTTGCGTTTCAATTCAAGTTTAGTAGCTTCAATACGATTCTTTTCTTGCTCTTTCTCTTCTCCCTCTAATTTTCTTTTTTTTATTTTCCCTTTGATTTCTCTGATAATGTCTTCGTAATACTCAGTAATCCGCTTCTCATCTCGTTGCAGTTGGCGTTGATTTTTTTGTCGCCAGGGAATTAATTCTCGATCAATCAGTTGCTCGGAGTGCTGCGAGCCTATTTGCAGTAATTGTTCATAATTAAGAGCCGTAGCCGTCTGTTCTTCAATTGATGGAGAGGCGATGCGGTCAACCGTCCACAATAAAGCATCACCAAGGTCAACTCCTGTGACCCCTGTAACTCCATTGACCCAATTTGAAACCATTCCCAAGCGTTTTTCCGATGCTTCGGCAGTATAGTCAACATTAAACAAGACATAGGGAGTAATGGCAGGCACGGCATTTTGCACCCTAATCAAGCCATTTTGAGGATATAAGGTATCAGCCACCAATTTCTCAAAACCGCTCTGTTTCAAATAGCCGTCATATTTAATCCCATAACTTGCCACATAACCACTGTTGTCCAATAACTCCTCAAATCGTGACAGAATATCCGAATTGTAGGTCACAAAATAACTGCTGCTATTTGTATCAGCACTAGTAGTAAAAGTAACTAATTCCCCTACCTTTAAAGCCCTGGCAATTTTTTTAGGTAACAAAACCGACAGACTTTGATCCGAAGTCCACTCAGCTACTCCACCCTGTTGAGCAACCATTTGGTTAATTGTATCGAGTACTTTATTATCCATTTGTTCACTGTTCACTGGTAACTGCTTACTGAATTAGGCTTCAAATTCATCACCAAACAACTTTTCGTCAAACTCTTGTATTTCTTGATAGCTTTGTTTGGCATCTAGCAATTGCTGACCTAAATTACCAAAAGCGTCGTTTAGTTGTTTTGGCTTTTCGTTGGCTAACCAGAGGTCGATAACGGTTTCGCTAAAGTCAAATTCATCTCCCATATTGCCCAGAATGGTTTCAATTTCTCCGACCACCAACTCAAACATATTGATTTTGTCGTGGAGTATTTTGAGGATATAGGCTTCGATACTGTTAGCCAGACAAAAGTTAAAGATAAATACATCCTGGGTTTGTCCAATACGATGGAGACGACCAATGCGCTGCTCAATTTTCATGGGATTCCAGGGCAGGTCGTAATTGACAATGGTATTAGCAAACTGAAGATTTCGCCCTTCTCCCCCTGTTTCTGATGCCAACATCACGTTGACTGATTCTCTAAAAGTATCAATAGCTGCATCTTTAGCTTTTAAGGACATCGAACCGCGAAAACAAGTATGATTAATACCCAGATCATCTAAATACTTAGATAAATAGGACATGGTTGCCTTGTAATTAATAAACACCAAGGTCTTTTGGGTCGATTTTTGCAGTAAAGCCACCAGTTGTTTAGCTTTCTCAAAGTTCTTCATACCTTTGGCTCGCTTGAGCAGAAATGCCAGTTCATCGTGGTCAAATCTTTTTTGTAGTCCCTTTATTGTATCTGTTAAGGCAATGGGACTACTTCCCGAACGCATCAGCAAATTATTACGAGTTAATTTATCAATGCCCCCAGGATGTTGACGTAGATATTGATTAATCGCTTCATACAACTCAAGTTCTTTTGCCCCAGGAGTAACGGTAATGGTGGAGGCAAAACGCTTGGGAAGTTTCACATCTACCACCGAGCGGGTATTTCTAACCATCACTTCCCGCATCAGTTGGCGCAGTTTGGCAGGGTTTTTCGGCACTCGTCCATTCTTTGAACCGACATACTCCTGCTTAAACTGAGCTTCCGTATTCAGTAGTCCTGGTTTGAGGAGGGTAAGGAGATTAAACAGTTCCACCAGATTGTTTTGGACTGGGGTGGCGGTTAACATTAGAATAAATCGCTTTTTAATGGCATCGACCAGCTTCCAGTTGAGGGTACGGCGATTTTTCAGGTGGTGAGCTTCATCAACGATGACTAAATCCCAGTCGCGGTCGGTGACGTGCCGAAAATGACTTTTGTGCTTGGCGGTATTAATCGATGCTACGATGCGGTCATTGAGATGCCAGAATTCTTCGGGACTTGAATCCCGCTCGTCGGTTGTAATGGTAGCAATGGCGAATTTTTCATCCAGTTCCATCTGCCATTGGGATACCAGGGTAGCTGGAGTTAGCACCAACAGGGATTTGATTTGACCCCTAGCTAAATATTCTTTACAGATGAGAGCAGCTTCGATGGTTTTGCCCAATCCCACCTCGTCCGATAACATGGCTCGACCGCCAAACTGTTTGATCACTTTTTTGGCAGTTTCGATTTGATACCAATGTTTGTCGATGTGATGTAGAGCAGGCAGACATACTAATTGATCGTAATCGGCGAGAACTTTGAGTTGAAACAGACCAAGGCGAGCTTCGTAGTGAGAAAGCTCGCCCTGTTGCTGGTTTTTAAAAGCACGGCACGCGGCACTTTCGACAAAATGGAAGGAGTAGAGATCTGACATTAGGGATGATACGCTTGTTACCAGTCATCGGTTATTAGTTATCACCATAGCGAGTATTTTCCCCCTTAATTCAATATTTAAACAAAAATAATCGTCTAATCGAAGTGTCAAACTTGTTGATTTTTAGCTGTCGCCATTCCTTCTGTTTAGATATTTGAGTACGCAAAAACTTGCAATTTCAAAAACACAAATATTTAAACTTTCAAATACTTGCACATTTGCGTAATAGATAAGCTATCATGTTCGGCATCTCGAACGAGATATTTTTGCGTACTCACTCATTTCAGCAATTCAAGTTTTTACACTTTCAGCAACTCACGTATTTGAGTATTGAAAAGATGATCGTTACTATTGCTTCGTTTAAGGGTGGAGTCGGCAAAACTACTACAGCAGTACATTTGGCAGCTTATTTGGCTAATCAAAGTACCACCTTATTAATTGATGGAGATCCAAATCGTAGTGCTACCAGATGGGCAGAAAGAGGAGGTTTGCCATTCCAGGTGGTCGATGAAAGAAAGGCTGCTAAATATGCCAGTCAAGCAGATCACATTGTTATGCGGCTCAGTCTTTGGTGAGGAAAGCCCCTCAACTCTACCTGTATGAAATACGGTTAAGTCGTTATCATGATTGTTCTCGAACCGCAGAGACTACCCTTGGGGGTACTGTTGCATCCTGATCAATAGTTCTATAGTTAAAAATTAATCAGCAAACCAAGCCTCCTTAGGAAAAGTGACATGACTGAAGAAGGACGCCAGCAACTTGTAGAAGATTTAGCACGTAAGACATTGGAACAGATTGAGCCAGAGTCAAAGGAACTAAAGCAGTTCGACATATATAGTGAAGAATACTTTAGATCTCCTAAGAAAGCATTGGAAGGAATGCAGGTTAAAGATAGACCTGTTGGTTCAGGTTTTGGGATTGGAGAAATCGTTCTTGCTCCTATCCTTTTATGGTTAGGCAGCAAGATCGCAGAGAAGGTAGCAGACAAATTACTTGAGGGAGGATGGAATCTCATGTCTGAGGATTTCTCAAAAGATGAACCCTCCAATCCGGTCATTCGCTTTTTAAAGGGGTTTTTGAAAAAATTGGGTCTTGGAAGTGCAGTGAAATCGGCATCATTAGAGCTATCCATGCTTCCTCCACTGACAATCGTTGAAAAGCAGCAGTTACGTCAGCAGACCTTAGCTGATCCTGAAGTAAAAGCCCTTGTCAGCAGATATAAGCTCTCGGATACTCTGCTCGTGAGCCTCGTTGATGCAATGGTCGCCAATCTGCCTGTCAATCCAAATCAACCACTTTGACAGACTATGAAACTTGATACACCGCGTCTTAATCCTTTCGAGTTTCCAGGGAATACAGAGTTTCGGTTTATCCTTTTGATCGTTGCGGTGACAGGTGCAAGTCTCTTTATTTATGGGGATTTCTACAATTCAGCTATCTGGGACAAAGCGAGTGACTTCTCGCCAGGAATTTGTGCGCTCTGGATGATTGGTGGCAGCATTCTGACGTTAGCTGTAGCTGTGGGAATCTACTGGTGGCTGCCGGATTGGAAAATTAAAAAAGAAAGGATGCGATCGCTGAGAGACAGGAATAGTCCTGAGTTGATAGGCTATCTTGATGATCTCTGTAGAGAAGCTAGTTTATCCCGTCTACCAAGTTTTTTCTGGGGTGTGCTGGATCAAACTAAGGAAGGCTATGCGTTTGGTCGATGGGGGCACTTATGTGTGTATCTTCCAGATGGATTAGTTAATTGTTTTGAAGAGAATCGGACTCAGTTTCGGGCAGCCCTTCTGCATGAATTTGCACATATTTATAATGGTGATGTTCATAGAACTTACCTATCGTTTACCGTTTGGTGGGCTTTTTTAATCACGGCTTTACCTACATTTTTCATTACATTACTACGCAGCCCCTTAGAACGAATGCTCGGCATGAGTGGGCGCGTTGTGGTTTTATTTTTACTGATTTACCTAATGCGTAATTCCGTTCTGCGGGTACGCGAGTTCTATGCCGATCTTCGGGCTTCTATCTGGGATAGTCAATCGAGTGCCCTGCGACTGGCTTTGGAATCAGCAGAACGCTCTTCAGAGAAACTGGGCTCCTGGCAGAGGATATGGGTAACCCATCCAGATTTGGGCGATCGCCAGCGCATTCTAGATAACCCAAATCCACTGTTGCAGATGGGTTTCTGGGATGCTTTTGCCACAGGCATGGCAACCATGATTCCATTTGCTAATTTTGTTGCCCTTGCTGGTTTCACACTTCTGTCAGTTACACCTTCGTTGGGCTTCATGCTGGGCTTATTCATCTTTTTTGTGCCTGCACTGATCTCAGCAACATTGATCATTTACGTCATCGGTGCTGGGACTTGGCGTACAACATTTGCTTCCGTAGCTTGTGGAAAGTCAGTACGTGGGATTACAAAACTGGGAATCGGATTAGCATTGGGTATGGTTGTGGGACAACAGATTTCGTTTGTAGGGGCTTCTAAATTCCTCTCTAATCCTCTTGTCCTCTTACTTTGGGGTGGGTTGTTGCTGATTAGTTTGACAACCTTTTTCCAATGGATCGCTGCGGGAGCGATGGCATGGCTACCAATCGCTGCAACGAGTCAATCACCCCGTATTTTCTATCGCTGGGGGCTTGCGATCGCAGGTGGAATACTCGCTAACCTTTTCCTCGGCATGTTCATGACATTCATAGCGTGGAATGCTCAATTTTCGGCTCATCGGATCACAGCATTTAATCCGTTTATCTCACTGGCACTCATTGGTTTGTGGGCATATCCTATGTCATCTTGGTTCTGGCGCAAGCGGATAGAGCGTTTTCCTGTCTCAAAATGGCTCTTTTTAGACAGCCCATCTCAACCCATAATTTTATCTCAGCAAGTTCAGCCAAAACCGACTTTGGCGTTAATTGTTGGCTTGGTGGGTGGAATAGTTGGTTACTTGTTTGTATTCATCTTTGTTGCACTAGGCGGTAATATCCTTGACTTTATATTTGCTTTATCCGTATGTATTCAAGTGTTGGTGGCAGGATTTGTTGCAGCTTGGATGAGACATTTAGGCAGTATACACGGACTGTTTTCAGCATCCATTGCAGCTTGTATTATCTCCAGTAGTGTATTTACTCACACAAACCTTAATTTGGCAGATGTATTATTTTTAGTGACTGGGGTATTCAATAGTGGCGGATTAGTTGCAGTTCCAACCGTGCTTATTGTGTCTGGGATAATAAGCCGGTTCCGCGATAGTAAAACCCACCTTCCGCACGTCAGATTGTAATATGCGAAGTAATATGGTTTTTCTGTTAAAGTGCGATCGCATAAGTCAAAAAAATCAGGATTTAGCGATCGCTAATATGCTAAAAGCGATCGCCAAATAACCAAAATTTCGTAATCTTTTAAAACTACATTTTGACGTGCGGAAGGTGGGGTAAAAAGTTTGGGGTGAAAGTGTAGGTAATTGATTGTGATTGTCAACTTTGTTAGGTCTCAGCCTCATAGAAGCGATCGCCACATAATTCAGCAGTCACCGAACAGCAAACACCCAGTAAACGCAATCGTCACACCATCACTCTAGTTTTAAACCAACTGTCAGACCTTAAAGTAGAAGAAGGTCAGAGAATTAATGCTGGAGATATCATCAGCGATCGCACTGCCGAACGCACCAAACTACAAGCCAAGAAGCAGAGATTAGAATCATCTCTCGCCCGTGTCAGATTACCCCTCAGAGAATTAAAACCAGTCCCAGAGCCAAAGTTTCAGACAGAGTTAGTAGCACTTAAACAGGCTCAGTTTAATTTAGATGCCATTGTTCGGCAGATAAATAACTTTGACCAGAAAATCTATCATAAAGACCCCTGGCACATTCAAGTATTCGAGTCGGAGAAAGTGCAGCAGTTAGCAGAATTAAAACGCCAGGAACTAGCAGCATCTATTAATGTCGAGAAAGCGATCGCAGCATTGGATGAGGCTAAACTCAACTACCAATAAATCTTTACCAAATCACTCTTTTTATCTGAAAATGTCTGTAGTTTAGATGAGGCAGTTGCAGTGTTAGAACCAGTCAGGACTATAGAACTTTTTCAAAAACCGCCTTCCCCCAAGACTTTTTTAACGGGTGAGGTGATTTTTCAAGCAGGAGAACGCGGTGATGTGATTTACGGCATCATCTCTGGAGAAGTAGAGATTTTGGTTAACGGTAAAGTAGTAGAGACAATTCAAAAAGGTGATGTTTTTGGTGAAGGAGCATTGCTTCACTTAGATCACCAAAGAGATTCAGAGGCGATCGCCAAGACAGATTCTCTCGTAGCGTTTCTAGATCGAGAACATTTTATGTTTGCGGTGCAGCAAACCCCTATGTTTGCCTTGGAAGTAATGAAAAGCTATTCTGACCGTCTCCGTCGCTTGAGGCATAGATCGTAATGGGCGAGGGAGTGTGGTCGCTTACCCGTGAAGTGACTGGGTATTTATCTCAAAACAATAACACCCAAGCTAAAACCACCGAGAGATTTCCTCTTATAATTAACTCAATTTGGAGTTCTACAGAACAAAAATTGACCGTAGGCTATCTCCCTCTTTTTCAATTGAGAAAATATCAGCTTTTTAGTTGAGTGTTACTGTTGTTATTTAACGAGACAGATATTAGATGAAACAGATTTTTAGCCTCCTTAATTGAATGTGGATAAACCTGTAATCTCTGTCAGGGAAGTCTTCTTGAACTTCAATTACTAATCTATCACTTTCTGTTTTAAGTATTTAAAAAAGATACATAAGTTTACGTTTGTCTCTCAATTTCTGTCATTAATTTTTGAGCCAAAAAATACCCGTAATTGTCTATCAATAGACCGTCGTTTGTTGTACTTTATTATCCGTCAAAGATGGTGGAGTGTAAACCACTACTGATTAACAATTAAACTAGTTCGATTCGCAGTTGACGACCTACTACGGTCGCAGCCCTAGTAATAGTCTCAATACTGACTCCTGTTTTCTCTGGGTCGAGCAATCTATCTAACTGCGCCCTGGAGGTCTGCATTTGCTTCGCCATCTCAGTTTTAGTCAGATTTTGCCTTTTCATCTCCTCTTCAAGCTGACGAGCCAAAACTCGCTTAATGGCGATGGCGCTACATTCAGAATATAGCCCCTCTTCTTGTAAGAAATCATCGAAACTAGAGCCAGTGTGAGGATTATTAGTCATAGTTAGTCAGGCGGGTAAGTAATCAGGATTCAGCACTAGGTCAGGAGTAAAAGGAGACTCCGTAGGAAAGGTATCGAGAGGTAATCCCGTCTCATCGGCTGCCTGTTCTCTGCCATCCTGGTAACATTCGTCAAAAACTTCTGTCATATATCGTTTTAAGCTGGGACTAACTCGAAAATCATCCCTCAACCTACGGCGATGCTCCCTGATACTGGCTTTCCAACTATTAGTTCTTTTCTCTGGCTGATACTTATATTTGAGTAGATGGAGCAAGACAACAATTAAATTGCTTTTGACTGCTTTCTTTTCACTCCTACCCATATCTTCAATTTCTTCAATTAAATTCGCTGCATCTACCTCGTCAAATTTACCTTCCTTGATTAGGTTCGCAGTATGGGACAGCCAAAGATAATAATCGCGATCGTAGAGATTCGCCGTATTAGTAGCAGATGATAATTGAGTAGTCATATTGATACTCTCATGATTTGTATCTTTAATGGTACAGTAAGGCGGCTCTAGATCGCACCCATATTTATTTAAGAATGTCTTTTACCATATAGAATAAATGGTTGTGTCGCAAAAACTGAGGTACGGGAATAGAAAATGTTAATTTAAAACTTGCTGACTTTCACTTAACTCTGGTTAATGGTTTCATCCCAACCCTTTAAATGGCGACATTATCAAGCTGAAATAATTCTCCTTAATGTGCGCTGGTATTGTCGCTATCCTCTCAGTTACAGGAATTTAGAAGAAATGATGCGTGAGCGAGGATTAAATGTTGACCATAGCACCATTAATCGTTGGGTTCGTGACTTATGGTCCAGAACTAGATCAGCGTTGCCGACCTCATCTCAAGCCCACCAATGATTCGTGGCGTGTCGACGAGACTTATGTGAAAGTCAAAAAACAGTGGAAGTATTTGTATCGTGCAGTAGATAGTCAAGGTAATACAATAGACTTTCTCTTGACGGCAAAACGAGATACCAAGGCTGCTAAACGCTTCTTCACCAAAGCACTTAAAGCATCTCATAATCAAGAGCCCAGAGTCATCAATGTCGACAAGAATCCCGCTTATCCGCCAGCGATTGAGCAGCTCAAGCAATCCAGCATTTTACCTGAGGATACTGAACTCAGACAGGTCAAGTACTTAAATAACATGGTCGAGCAGGATCATCGTGGAGTGAAACACCTGATTAATCCTGGCATGAGCTTTGGCTCCTTCAATTCAGCCCGAAGAACGATCAAAGGCTATGAAGCTATGAACATGATCCGAAAAGGACAAATCCAAGATGTGGAAAAAGGGGATGTCAAGGGACAGATCTGTTTCATCAATCAAATCTTCGGAATAGCCGCCTAATTTACTTGATCTTCTAGAGAATATTTTTGTCCTGCTTATTATTTGCGACACAACCGTCAAAAAGATGGGCTAACTGAATCCGATGAGCTTCGCTGACTAGACGTAACAACCTGCCGTCGCCGTTAAAACTCCAGGGCAAAGATGAGGTGACAATTTCTAATTCATGCTCGCGATCGCGAAAAATCAGTTCATCACCTGTGACCCCATTCGCATCTCTGTAAGTAAGGGTCACAACATCCGAACCATGCCATTGGGTATCAATAACTGTAATAACTCGATCGGGTAATATGCCCTTGACCGTTGCCCCTTTGGTTAAATCCTCTAATCGCATCTTTTGGCTACCGCATACTTCTTATCAGTATCCAAAGTAGCCGATTATTTTGGAAATTGGATTGAGGAGGGTAAAGGAAAGTTAGGTGTTAAATTTAATAGTAATCAATTACGGTTAAACTACCTTAAAACTAAATCCAACCCAAATTCTCACTCGTCCATCGCTGCCAGAAGACGTTGAGCCGAATCAAGCTTACTGGCTCGTAACGCCTTAATACCTCTTCCCGCATAAATTGAAATAGCTTCTAGTAGAGCTTTGACCACTTCGGGGGAGTTTACGTCAAAAGGAAAGACAGCCCCACCAGTCCGCTTGGCAATCCCTTGAAACACCTTTCCTGCGGAATTCGTATCGTAGACATACTCAGAAGAAGTATCGTGAAAGATAAACGTCCGCACCCCTTTAAGCTTTAACTGACCAGCTAAGAAGTAGGCATATTCCTCTTCTTCCTCAAAGCAGTCACCAATATAAATCAGAGCCTTTAAGCGGGTTACGTTTACCGCATGATCTAACACTTCATTAAAACAGGTAATTCCCGCTCGACACTGCACCTGCTGGATTTTACGCTCGATACCCGATGCTTTGGAAGTAAAGGGGGTAACTTCCTGCAATCTGCTAGCACTGTGATAAGCCAGTGCCACATCCAACTCTCCTGGTATGGCTTCAAACATAGCACCCGTAAGTTCTCTAGCAATATCCCAGGCGGGTTCTCTAGAGGCGGTGGCATCCATTGAAAAGAGTAAACGGGGATTTTCCGTCGAGATAGCTTTGATTAAGGTTTCTGACTTGGGGGAAGAGACAGCAGCTTTGCTTTTTCTCACTTTTGCCAGAAAATCGGCTTTTTTGTTACTTAGTGCATTCTTTTTCTTGACCATGACTAATTATTGATTCTGGAGCTTTTCGTAGGCTTGATTGACCTTAGCTGAAATCCAGTTGGGCAGACCACTGGTATCGGGATGGATTGACTTCATGATATTGCGGTAGGTTCGTTTGATGTCTTGGGGAGAGGCAGAACGTTCTATCCCTAAAATCGTCCAGGGGTCTTCGACTTCTACCGTCCTACCTTGAGCCTCGGCTGCTACTTTCTCCTGCCATTCTTCATCTACGGCATCTAAATAGGCTGACAGTAAATCGGCATCTTCTTCTAATTCTTTCTCCCTCAGATGTACCAGTAGTTCGGCTAAACGTATTAAAGTAAGAGTTTCTAGAGGAGTATTGGCTCTCAAACCGTCAAAGTCACAAATCAACCTGCCTCTAACCGACCCATCGTCGAGAAGTTCTAGTTCGATGACTTCGCCCGAAACTAAGTTCTTTTCCTCCTTGTAGCGATGCTTTCTCGGTTGTCCTCTGGGACGACTAATTTTTTTTTCGGGGTCAACTCCCAACCAATGACAGCACTCTTTAAGAATTGCCGTTTCTACCTCTTGAGAAATAGTAGATTTGGTACGACACTGAGGGGGGATTTTAACTTCTTCAATTTGTCCGCCAGCAGCCTTAATCGGCATTGAGCCGAGATGGATGTAAAATCCTGCAAGATGGTCTGAAAACCACTGATATATATAGCTTTCAACTATTTTTGGTTAGATTGAACAAAGCAGAATTATCAACTTACCCATAAATGATAGTTGGGGACTTCCGGGTTGAACCTCTGAAATTCTTTGTTTACAAAGGTTATAAGTTAAAACTTGTCCATAAATAGTTGTTTTTGGAGATGTTTTTTCAAAGATCTCAATGAGACAAAGTTTGTATTAGGATATTTTTAAGTAATCTGCGTTGTGATGCTGTAAGGCTTGCTGAATATAGCGATCGCGAGTTTTTTGATAACTCGTTGATAATTCTTGATTTAATTCATGAGTCTTGAATAGCTGAAGCCAAGACAGAGAAGGGCTTTCTAGATCATCTTGCAGGATTTTACATTCATCTCGGCGCAATGCCATGAACTCGAACCTAAAAAACTTCAGGTTCATTTTTGTTTGTTTTTCTTCTGTTCTCGAAGAAAATTACCCTTCGTTCATCCCCATAGGTAGAAACATAACGTACTTCGATAACCCTTTAAGAAGTAACTTTGATAATCCTCTACTCCTCAATAGCTCTTTTAGAACTGTTTTTAGTACATCAACACCACTATCAACTATTCCTTCAAACAAATTAAGACATGGTTGGAGATTCTTTAGAGTGTCATCCTCTTCAGTTTCACCTATTTCAGAGGGATTTTCTTTAGTATCCATATCTCCCTCTAGTTTATAAACATCCCTTTTATGGGGGGATGTAGATACCGAAGAAGACTCAGGAGGCTCAATCCCATACATACTCTGCATATAAGCTTGATGCTGGGCTGATTTTTCTTGCCGTTCTCGCTCTTTTTTAGCTTTTTCTATTCGCTGCTCGGAGCGGTATTGTAAGACCTCAATGGCAAAGCTCAGAGATAAGGTATCTAAACTACGATAAGTAACCTGTTCTCCCCTTCTGCCCTTTTTCCTCAGAGCCGTTTTTAAACCCACCCTTTCTAGGAATTTACCCATTAACCAGAGGGGTTTTTCGAGGCAATCAGATCGTACCGTTAGGTTCAAAATACTTTTTACATGAGCGCGAGAATTGAAAGCATTTTGATTCATCCTCATCACATCAGGGTCAGAGGCGGTGATTTCCTCTCCTGCTAAGAGGCGCATCAGTATCTTAGGGAATCCCAGACAATGATATGCCAGCCATTTACTAGAGTAATTGTGCCAATCCATAGAGAGAGGCAAATTCTCTCGTTCACGGAGGTCTTTTTCTGCTACTATTTTCGGTGGTGCGGGAGTTTTCCGACCTGTAATGGGATCGATAACTTCTCCTGATGAGGGAGCAATCAGAGATTCTAATAAAATCAAGCGAGAGATGAGAAGCCCATCAGCATCCAGTTTGACTAGCTCTTCTGTTACGGGCATTCCGTAATCGCGCTCGATGCGGTACTTCTCGCACTCCACTACTTCCTCTGGAGAAAGGTATTCTTTAGTTTGACGGGCGAGATATTCAGTAGAACTAATAGTTGCTGCATTGGTTACAGCTAATCTATGGGTAGCATCTAAATATTTACCAGCTTCAGACAGCATAGTTTTAACCACAGCATCGGATTCTACCTCTACAGTGTTAATTTTATATGCCATATCTTCCAAGAGAGTAATCATGTCATCTCGAAGATTATTAATTGATTCATTACGTTGGGCTTCAATTTGGCAGTAAGCATCCAACGCCCAATCTTTTTCCGCTCCTCTTTTACCCGTTTCTTGGTCAATGCGAATCAAGAAAGCAGTCAGTTGATTGAGTTCAAAGATTCGTTCCTTAATTTTCCAAGGACGAGTTTCTTTGTAATCAAAAGGAGGGCGAGGAGCGACCCAAATATGTAGGGGAACTAAGGGACGATAGCGGTGTAAGGCTTGAACGCATTCAGTAGCGGATTGAGAAACGGCATGAAAAGCCCCAAACACCACATCAAAGTGATAATCTTTAATATCTACCCCAGTACCTAGAGATGGAGAAGCTGCCAGCATATCGACATTTTTAACTTGGTTAGAAATATCTTTGATAAAGACCTTATTCTCTTCACTACCGCTATTATCAGCATGAATCGACCAGACACGGAGCTTCTTAGAATTACTTGTCTCTGATTCATCATTACCAAAGAGAGAATGTTCTTCCATTATCTGGACATTCATGAGAGCTTCTAGTTTCTTGATGAACTTTTTAGAATCAGAAACCACCATGATTTTTAAGCCCAACATCAAAGCCGAGGAAATCTTAGCAACTAGCGCACTGCTGTTATCTCCTTCATATAAATGAACCTCCCGCCCTGCATTTTTATATTCATTCTTGATGATGAAAGGAGTTTCTTCAACTGAACGGAGAGAGCGAAAGAAATCAACTGTCGTATCATTCATGTGAGCGTCAGCTATTACTACCAATTTTGCACTACGAACGATATATTCGAGCTTATCTAGAATCTCTGCTCGATGTTCTTTACAGGTTTTACTATGAAGTAAATGAGCTAGATTCTGACAGGCTTCATCGATAAAAACACAGCCGTACTTATTTAATTGAGTTTCTAGCTTGTACAAACTATCAAGAGTAATGGAAAGAGCCGATTCATTCGCTAAATTGCCCTGAGCTATTTCCGAATACAGGATAGTCTGTAATCGTGGGGAAAGATTTTGCATCAGGTTGACCCGATGACCGATATTGAGAAATCGCTCTTCTGGATGGGAAGAGCGGAAACGTCTCAGTAGCTCGGTTTTACCCGTTCCCATTTCACTCCACAGCACCACCAAACCGCTATCGGGTAGGTTTTGAACTGCATCCCCCAGATAGCGAGTATTAACCACGATATTGGGGGGATACTTATCGCTGAGTACCCATTTTCGGCGACGCGACCTTCTGACAAAATCCTTGAACGCTAGAGCAGTTTTAAGAATTTTGAGAATTAAGGATTTAGCTTTCTTGCCGTTAGCAGTAACATAATCATCAACTCCTTTTTCTGAGCCAGAGGGGAGAGAAGCAACTTCACATTTAGCTCCTGCTGCTTCAATAACTTTTCCTGTATAAAGAGTAGCTTTTCTTACAGCTTCTTGTGTGCTGGGTTTGGGGTCATTATCGAAGAGAATGACAAACTTCCGTTTGGGGTGAACCATTGGCATCAAGTCGGGATGTAAATAGTCCAGACCCGTTTCTTTATCCCTGACTCGACCCATCCAAATACCAGGAAGAGCAATAGCGACAAAACCTAGAGAAAGCAAACAGGCTGCTTTTTTCTCTCCTTCAGTGAGTATGATCGGAATTTCAGGATGGTCTTTAACCCACTCCCAGAAACAGTAAAGTAACTCTTCTAAATCGGGTTCTGATTGGAGATTGAGAGGAAGAAAAGGAACAATAGGTTTAATGCCATGACGCAGACAATCAGAAAGAGATTGTTTTTCACCAGTAGCGGTTAAAGAATAGCTTATGGAAGTTGATTTTCTTTTTTGTTGCTGAGTTCTATTCTTTGCCTCTGTTTTTGAGGTTTTGGCAGTATGTTTATTTTCTACTGGTGAATGGGATGATTTTGGTTTGAGTTTGTCGGCTAATCGTAGAGTCAAACGAGAGCGATAACGCTTGATGCGATAACGTTTGGCTACTTTATCCCAAATATGTTGGGGAACTCTGAAATAGGTAACGTGACTCTTACTCTTTGGTGGGGATTCATATTTAATTATTTTGCCCTTGGAATCAAC
Organism: Cyanobacteriota bacterium; assembly: GCA_942490675.1. GTDB lineage: Bacteria > Cyanobacteriota > Cyanobacteriia > Cyanobacteriales > Xenococcaceae > Waterburya. The sequence continues at coordinate 150,079 of CALNYB010000043.1, forward strand.
GCGGGGTTCATCGGGTTTAAAGCGTCCCCAATCCCATTCTTGCCAATTATTATGGGGGTCTAAGCTTGGAATCCACTGTCCTCCAGCTTCGGTATGAGCGTAACGCGCTAACAAATAATCCCTTACTCGACCATCATTGCGCCTACAGGAATTGGGTAGATCGCAGAAAAGATATTCTAAGGGTTCAGTACCCTTAAGAGAAAGAAGATTGAGAGCGGTTAACTGGTCATCAACAGAGCTTTCGCGCCATTCAGCTAAGTGATGGGAGGCAATATGGTCAAAGGGAGAAGTTTCATTTTGGTTATTTTGAGAATGATCGAAATTAGTCACAGCTTTTGCGAGTTAAGTTTTGCAAAAGATAAAGAGTGACGTACCGTATTTTGTGAATGCTATGCTAACCTGTTCTATAATATGAACAAGCACGTTAAGCTGTTCCGCAAAAAGGCGTATGTCCTTTAATAGACATAATTAACCTTTCCGCGAATACGGCGTGTATGAATCAACTAAACCAAAAAACTGTCTGTGTTGTCGGTATAGTTAATCCAAAACAACGGTTAGATAAATATAATGACTAGTTTTGGGAATTCCGAAAGTCCAATACACCATCACATCCTTCTGTTGCCAAACTTCATGATGTGATGCGTTGTATAGGCAAGGGAACTCAATAAATAGTTTACATTTGTCCCATCCTATTCTCTTCATCAATATTGGAAACAATTATCTAACAAAAATCGATAAATAGCTGGCTTTTCAGCTATAACTAAAAACTTCTTAATCATTCTCTAGTTCAGTCGAGCTAGAGATGTTTGTTTTTTGAGGTAATTTTTTCTCTTCTGTAGGGGTGTCGTTAAATCCTGGTTTCCCGACAGGTGACAGCATCGACAGGGCTGAAACCGCCCCCCTAACTTGTTCGGGCTTCACCTCCAAGTATTTTTGTAAAACCTCTAAACTGCGGTGTCCGCTCACTTCTTGGATGATTCTGAGGGGAATTCCTTCATTGCTCATTAATGTTAAGGAAGTTCTCCGAAAACTGTGAGTAGAAACTCCTTGCACTCCTACTTTGTTACAAGCTCGGCGTAAAATTCTTCCCGCCGAGTCGGAATGAAGGTGTCCTTTTTTTTTACCTAGACCTGGAAAATAGAACCAAGTGCGGGGAGATGGGTAATAGTTGAGTAACATCCGCCTTAAATCTTCAATTACGGGAATGCAGCGAGTCGCTAATTTGCCTTTAGTATTACCTTTGCGGAATACAATTTCAGGTCGCACTATCCCCTGGCGGTAGTAAACATCTGTAGTTCTTAGGGTGACGCATTCATTGATTCGACAGGCAGTATAGAGACAGAGGGCAAACAGGGCGCGGTCGCGATCGTTGGTTAGTCCCTCGTTAAATACGAGATCGATTTCAAATGGAGTGAGTATTTTTGCTTGTCCGTGTCGATCTACTTTCATCCATACCACCGACTGCACCCAATCATTTCATCCTATCTTGTGTTGGGGACAATCTTTAATAGTCTTGTGCTCAGTGACAAAGCCTCGCGATCGCTCTTGCGCGATTTTTAAGAAGAATCGCCGAAACTATAAATTTGTAGAAACAAAGTAATAGCTTTTCTAGCTACTACAATGGACAATAGAAAGCAATTGCGGCTTGTTTGTTTTTTTGGGGTGTTAAACCGAAAACCCCAAACCCCAACGGTGGGGTAGTTGTCGTCTATCGCCGTCTCGGTTAGCGTGTTGTCAAGGTAAATTTTTTGGGGCGATACGACGATTCACTTCGTCAACTACCTTGTAATTTCCTATTCACTCCGACAGCATCAGCATTCATTCCTACTTCTCGATCTTTTATGCCATAATAAGCATACTAGTCTCATGAGTACTAATGAAGTGAAGAAACCCGTCGTATGGTTGGGAAATTCCCTCGACGAACTAAAAAAATTTCCCGATGAGGTGCGGGACGAGATGGGGTATGCCTTATATCAAGCACAGATAGGCGAAAAACACCCCTTAGCTAAACCACTCAAGGGATTTAAAGGGGCTGGTGTGTTAGAAATAGTGGAAAATTTTGATAGGGACACCTATAGAACTGTTTACACGGTCAAGTTGGCAGGAGTAGTTTATGTACTTCATGCTTTTCAGAAGCGCGTGGGGGATGCCGAGCTTGCATCGGCATATCCAACCACGTAAGAAGAAATCGAAAAAAGGTATTACAACCCCGACCAAAGACATCGAACTAATCAAAACCCGACTCAAAAAAGCCATTGAGATTCATAAAAATAAATAACCAAAACGATTATGAATGAGGAAATAAAAGTAACATCAAGTAGCGGTAATGTATTTGCTGATTTAAACCTTTCTAACCCTGAAGAACGACTAATTAAAGCAGAATTAACTTCAAGGATTAGCCGCATAATTGAGCAAAAAAAACTTACCCAAATGGAAGCTGCCGAACTCCTGGGGATAGACCAGCCCAAGGTTTCAGCTTTAACCAGAGGTAGACTGAGTGGCTTTTCTACTACACGCTTGCTGCGCTTTTTAAATGCGTTGGGTAATGATATAGAAATAGTAGTCAAACCAAAACCAGAAAGCCGTTCTGAGGCAAAGATTACAGTGGTTAGTAAATAAATTCAATTATTATCAGTATGCACTTGCTGAATTGCTTCAGCAAATCAGTAATCAAGACTGCTTAGTGCTTGATTGAGTATGGTTCTGACCAACTCAGTTTTAGGTTTACCAGTATCTAAACTTAACTGAGCGAGCCTTTTATTTAATGATTCTGGTATGTCTACTGTAAATCTAATGCTAGACTCTTTCGATTTGCGATCGCCAAATAGCTCCTGTTTTAAATTCGCTCCAATGCGATCAGATATTTCAGTACTGACTTGAGTATTTGCTTCAGCAAGTACTTGCTGATTTGATTCGGTATTAATGTCATCACCAGCAATAAACTGCTTTTGGGCATCGGTTAATTTTTTACGAGCCATAGTTAAAAGCCTCATCGAATAATTGACGGTAAAAGTTAGCTACTTCCTTAGCAGAACGAGTTTTGAGATCGAATAATGTTGCTCCTTGTCCCATAACATCGGCTGCTACCTGACGTTGTGGTATCTCTGCTTTGAGTAGGGGAACATCTTGATATGCCGATAACACTTCTCTGGCTTCTGCTAGCAGTAAAGTTTTTGGCACTACACGGGAGAGAAATGTATAGGCAGATGGTTTGCCATTTCTAATTTGTCTGGCTCTACTTACTGCCTTGATTGCTTGATGACTTGCTGAAATATCAGGCGCACTAGGCTGAATCGGAATGAATACCAAATCCGCTAGTAACAGAATGGTTCTCTGTACTTCTGCCAATCCCCCAGCACCATCAATAACTACATAATCTGCCGATGACGCAATCTCTGGTATTTCATCTAGTAAAGGATCTGGTTCGGTTAGTCGATAAATCTGGGGGCGGGGGATGTTGTCTTCTAAATTACTAATCCAGGTTGAACTAGTGGCTTGAGAGTCGGCATCAACTAAAGCGACAGTTTTGTCGTTACCTAATAGATAACGACATAGGTGAACCGCACTACTACTCTTAGTCGAGCCTCCCTTTAAATTGATGAAGGCAGTAATCATAAGTGATGCTTGCTGATTAATTAAGGTGCTGACTTGCTGATTTACTTCAGCAAGATTAACTTACATATTAATGATTGGAAATAGAAAAAACACTTCATTTTGAATAGTTGTTTTTTGACAATCTACCCAAACTCATCATCAGCAAATAAATCATCGTTGCCCTCATCTTCTCCTTCAATCAAACTTTTAGGAATCAATTCCTGATTATCAAGCTCCAGTTGAGGGGTTGAATTATTGGCAGTGTGCTGACTATTTGAATTATGAGTCGAAACTACTGGATACATCACGGTTGAATGCCACTGTGGTTGAGAAATTTGCAAAGATTGGCGCAGATTAAATCCATGCTTATCAAGCATGTTCTGTGTCTCCCAGCAGCAACGCTCAAGCTCGGTCTGAGAAACATCTTCACTGGCTCTGGCGTAGGGCAGATAAGCCATAACCACCGCCTCAGCAATCAGGTTGTTCTTCTCGTCATTCTCATGAGAGTTTAACCACTCAACCACTTCAGCCAAAAGCGTACCCGAATAAGGCTGCAAGCGGGTACTCAGACTAACTCGCTTTCTTTTATTCATGCTACCGACCCCTGCTGTTTCACAGTTTTGGGTGAAGCTTTCTTAGCTAGGAGATGATTCTTAGATATTAAAAGGTCGAACAAGCCGTAGGCATCGACCAACCTATAAGACAAAGAGTTTTCTGCTTCAAATTTGCCTGAGAGTGCCAAAATTTGTTTGATTTCTGACGCGAAACCTGCACCCCAAACCATAGGAGTAAAATGTCTTTTGCTCTCATATGGCTGATATCCTCCGATACGTCTGTAAGTGTAGCGAGGATAGCTACCATCTTTTATTTCATACTTATGCTCGCAGTTAAAATGCTTTTCCAGATCGGGTTCTAAAAACCTGGATGCTCCTCCCGAAATAACCACTTCATCTAAATCGGCAGGAAATACCTTAGTCAACCACTTACTTACCGTTGTCCAATACTCTTCTGTGGCTACTTTTTCTGGAGGCATTAATAAATACCAAAGTTTAGAATTGGCTTTAAAGTTAATCGAGACAACGAGAAAAAAGCTTACCGAAGTTCGGTTGGCTCTATCAGGAGTTAAGCAAGATAACGACATTAATATGGATGATAATTGCGATTCGAGATCGGGGTATTAGGCTAGGCTGAAGCTATATTAATAAATTTATTTAAAAAACTAATTCAGTATTTAAAACTAATGAATAAGCCCATTACTTTAAACCTGCCAGAAGATGTTTATAACCGCGCTGAAGGACTTGCCCAACTAATCGGACGCGATTTGACTGAGGTGTTGATCGAAGCTATTTCTCTATCTTTATCTTCTACCAGCCCTTTAGATAAAAGCGATCGCCATTTCTCAGAATCTCTCAAATCTCTGTCTGATAGCGAAGTTATGGCAATGAGCGAATTACAAATGGAATCAGAGCAAGATGTTCGGTTGAGTCAACTGCTTTCAAAACAGCAGGCGGATACACTCAGCGAAGCAGAAAGACCCGAACTGTGGAGCTTGATGCAGATTTACCAAACTCTACTACTTAAAAAGGCAGTAGCTCTGCGTGAAGCTGTCGAGCGAGGTTTAAGAGAACCACTAGAAGCATGATTAATGATGCTTTGAGAGAGCAGATTCGCGCTGAAGCTAGAAATCGATGCGGTTACTGCCTGAGTTTACAGAAATACGTTTTGGGAAAATTAGAAATCGACCATATTATCCCTCAAGCAAAAGGTGGTACAGATGACCCCAATAATCTCTGGTTGGCTTGTCGCTTGTGTAATGGCTATAAAGGAATCCAGACTATGGCATTAGATCCAAAGACGGGAAAAACTGACCAGCTTTTTAATCCCAGAAAACAGAAATGGTCACAGCACTTCCAATGGAGCAGTAACGGAACTCAAATAGAAGGAAAAACTGCTATTGGTAGAGCCACGGTTAACGCCCTACAGCTCAATAATTTTATAGCTGTCACTGTCAGAGAACAGTGGGTACAGGCTGGTTGGCATCCACCAAGTAATTAAGGACATTATTACAGTAGAACGATGATCGGTCATATCGAACATGGCAGTGACTTTGGCGGTTTGTTTCGTTACCTTTTGGCTGATGATAAAGGAGCGAGAATTATTGGCGGCAATGCAGCAGGAAGAAACGCCCTTGAATTAACTCAAGAATTCAACAACTGTGCCGATCAGCGTAGGACTACAACCAAGCCTGTTAAGCACTTCATTGTTAGTTTTTCTCACGAAGATGGCTATGTATCTGATGAGGCTAAAGCCAGGATTGCCAAATCCGCAGTTGAAGAACTGGGCTATACCTACAATCAATATGTAGTAGTAGATCATCATCGTGATGACCCTGGACACGATTGGAATCACGACCACGACCACATTCATATTGCAGTCAATATGATTACGATGGATGGACAAAGGGTAGATGATTGGCAAGATAAGCGAAAGTTTGAAGAGATACTAAGACAGTTAGAAGTAAAAGAAAAACTGACGACTGTTGCTCCATCTAAAAATAGAAAGCGTAAAGCCTTGTCTCACGGGCAAACACAGCGAATCAAACGAGAAATTAAGGAATATCAAGAGGGCGAGCGCACGACTTTACCCCTGATTCCATTAAATATTAAGTTACAGGCTGCTATTGATAAGGCGAGCGAGTCCAAGCCTGACTTGACTACGTTTATTGGTAGGTTGCAGCATTTAGGAATTGATGTCAAACCAAGTATTTCAGATAAAGGTAGAAAGCGTATAAGTTATCGATTAGAAGACTTCAAAGTAAGGGGAAGTAAATTGCATAATGCTTCTTTCCCTAAATTGATTTCACAACGGGGTATTAATTTTGATAAGGAGCGAGATAAACCAGCTATGGATTCAGCTTGTTCTGGTATAGGAGTAAATATTCCGATTGAGAAACAAGTAACATGGTCAGAAATTGATTTGGTGAGTTATTTGCCGTCTGCACTAGCCAATAATCTTCCCCAAGCGCAGACGAATCTCAAGCAAAAAGAGGAACAGTTAACCAGTGATGTAGAGGATAAATTCGTCAACCCTGAGCCCCCAAAACTTACTGACTCTAAACTGTTAGAAATCAAATCCTCTGTAGAAAAATGGCTCTTAAAGCGTCCCCATGAACCAAGGCGGGAAATAATTCAAAATATTCAATTAGAAATTAACAGGTTGGAAAGGCTTAAAGTATCAGGAGAGCAAAAGATTAACGATCAAGTACGAGAGCTAGAGCAATTGGGAAATCCTCGTTCTCTACTTAATCCCTTTGGAGTTACTTCCGATATCATTGAACAGAAAAAAAATCTTGTAAGGCTAAATCAGTCTAAATTGAAAGACATTGAGCGTGAGTTAACTACAGCTAATAACAACCTGGAGCGATGGCAAAAAAAAGCACAAGTTTTCCAGGATTGGTGTGACGAGCCAAAAACCCAAGAGATGCAGAAGTTAGCCAAGCTACTTTCAACCCCCGATAATATCGAGCGCCTAAATAGGCTAGAACAGGGGTCTAAAATCTATCAAGTAAAACACAAAGGATTTGAAATTGGTTAATTACTTGATTCATTAAGAAAGCGCGAGCAGCTTCGCTGCTACGGGTCGCGCGATGGCGAAGCCGAGTCCTTTAGGGTAATCGCCAAACACATGTTTTAAAATGATTATGGAGTAAGCGTTTCGAGCAAGAAAAGCCCCCATTCCTATATTGATTAGTGAGATAATACAATTAAAAAGAGGAGCGACCCTGATGACGTTTCGTCATCTAAGGAATGCGCTCCGACAGGAAGCCTCCCGACCGCAAATCCAGAAGCTTCCCCAAGTAAAAACTTAATTACAGTATACCAATGACAAGTAGCAACGGTCAGGATAGCGATCGCTTAGACAGAATTGAAAAGCTATTCGAGCAAAACGAAATTAGGCTAGGACGAATGATTCTTCAGCAGGAATCAGACAACCGACGGATGTTAGCTATTGAGCGTACCGTTCAAGCCATGTTAGAGCAAAGAGCTACAGATAAGCTCGAACATGATGAGAGGATGCGTTTAGCGGAAGAACGAATGCGCGTCACAGAAGAAAGAATGAATCGGTTAGAAGATGTAGCAGTTAAATTGGCAAATATTGAAGAAGCTCAAAACAGAATGTTAGTCAGTCTAGATGAGGATCGACCAACGGTTTTACGCAGATTAATGTCTATTGAAAATAAAGTAGATACTCTGATTGAACGCGATCCGTAGGCTACGCGGAGCGTAATCGATAATATTCCTCTTGTTGAGTTCGTCTTTTTTTTTAGTGCGGACTCAACACAACAAAAGAGCAATTCTGTTGTGATATGACTATTAATACTTATCCTAAACTGACTGACGCGAGCCTTGATGTGGAATTGATTAGATTATGGATTTCCCAAAAGTCGAAAACCACCCAAAAGACTTATATCACTATCAGTAAGCAGTTTCTCACCTTCACAGGGAAGGAATTAGATGAAGTCAAGCTCGAAGATATTTTGTTGTGGTTGGAATCGTTTCAGCTTCGGGGATTTAGTCAGAATACAGTTAACAATAAATTAGCAGCCATCAAATCTCTTTTCAGCTTTGGTGTTAAAACGGGTTACTTTTCGTCTAATCCCGCCTCGATGATTAAGACGACTAAAGCTAAAGATGCTCTCAATGAAAGGATACTGGAGACGGAAGAAGTTAAGGAATTAATTAATGTAGCTACTAATGAGCGCGATCACTTGATTTTGATTCTGTTATATATTCTGGGTTTGAGAATCTCTGAGTTAGTAGGTTTGAACTGGTCTGATTTTCAGCCAACAGATGACAGCGTAACTGTAACTATATTCGGCAAAGGTCACAAAACTAGAACCTTATTGATAACTCATCAGTTGTGGTCGGAATTAAAGCAGCTTCCCAGGAGCGATAAAACCGAAGCGGTGTTTTTGTCTCGGTTTGGCAATCGCTTAGACCGTCATGCCATCCATCGCTTGATTAAGAAAGCAGTGGAGAAAGCAGGGATTAATCCCCATACTTCGGCTCACTGGCTGCGTCATGCCCATGCCTGTCACAGTCTCAATAATGGTGCGGGAATCGATTTGTTGATGAAGTCTTTAGGTCATAGTTCCCTGGCAGTAACTTCTAGATACCTTCATGTGCAGCCGTCGGAGTGTACGAGTAAGTTTATCGAGTTGGATTGAAGAAGACAATTTCTTAATAGAATAGCCTGTAGTGGATTAAACAAAGCTTTGAGATTTTAAAGAAATGAATGCAAATGCAATAGACCCTTATACTTTCCCTGTTTTTGTCAAGTTATTTCAAATGATTTTGGCAACTCTTATTGGGGGCATTATTTCTATAATAGGCATTTTTTATCTCAACAAGGGTCTTTCGGGAACATCTTTTTTAATTAGTGGTTCAGGATTAAGGGCAAAGCTGGTTAATGCTTCTCCTGGTCTTATTGTTTGTTTGATTGGTGCATTGATTATATATTTTTCACTTAATTCTGGTGCTGAAATTATTCAACAACCAACGCCAGAGGGAGGAAATAGAATTGAAGTTAGAGTTGGAGTTCCTGCTATTTTACTTCCTCTCTATGATTTTTTATTAAGTTCCGCAATTGATAACCAACCTTTTTATGAAACACTTTTAGAGGTGGGGAAAAAAGCTGAAGATTCTAACTCTACTTTAGTTTTGGGAGTTTTTGATTCAGATGGAAATACTACTTTATCTGAGCTAAGTAATCGTTATTATAGAGATAAAAAGTATTGGCAAATTATCAAATGGGCTAATAGCGATCGTTTACCTGAAGAGATAGATAAACGTGATATTGTTCCTCGCGATCAAACTATTTTGATTCCGTATTTTCTTGTCATTAATTCCTGAAATAAGTAAAAAAATAAACTTGTAAATATTCAATTTGTTGACATTATCAAAAAGGTAGAGATAAGTATTGGAATCTTTTATGTTTCTCAAGCTATTTCAAATAATTTTGGCAACTCTTATTGGGGGCATTATTTCTATAATAGGCATTTTTTATCTCAATAAGGGTCTTTCGGGAACATCTTTTTTAATTAGTGGCTCAGGATTAAGGGCAAAGCTGGTTAATGCTTCTCCTGGTCTTATTGTTTGTTTGATTGGTGCATTGATTATATATTTTTCACTTAATTCTGGTGGAGAATACCGATTCGATAGGAAAATAGATATTTTTAATGATAAAAGAAGCCAAAAAGAGATTCTCGATGACTGGCTAAGTAAGTTGGGTAAATCAAGTTGTGAGTGGACTTATTCAGAGGTTTTTAGGAATATTTTTTATACAGCACAGTTTCAAGCGGTTTATTTTCCATCATTAGAGAAAGATATTACCCTAGGAAATTTAAGTAAAGAGAAGTTAGGGGATTCTAAGTATTGGCAGCTCATTGCTATTGTTAATAAAGATCGAGGTAATCCCGATGATTGTTATTTCCCTTGTGATTCTATCAGTGAAAAAACTGTGATTAAAAAAGGTTGTGGTGTTGAAGTAGTTGCTCCTTCACGGTATCGCTATAGTCGTCCTATTAGGACGTATGAAGACTTTCGTCAGATGAGAGCTTCTAGTCTAGTTTCTTTCTATGATTTGTTGTTGAATTATGCAATTGATAACAAACCTTTCTATGAAACATTTTTAGAAGTTAAACAAAAAGCTAGAGATGAAGAACTTTCTTTAGCTAGTATATTTTTTGATTCTGATGGGGATACTACTTTATCTGAATTAAGTAGTTTTTACTATGAAGATAACAAGTATTGGCAAATTATCAAATGGGCTAATAGCGATGATTTACCTGAAGAGATAAAGCAACGTGATATTCTACCTCTCGGTCAAACTATTTTGATTCCGTATTTTTTGCCTTAAAGTCGTGATATCGTTTTCAGCATCAACAACAATTGATGCTGTTAGTTCCTGACGTTTCAAATCTGCTAGCTGCTGTACCTTCTCTGACTCGAATACCTGAACGTGCCAGGGGTCTTTGTGGTAGAACTTTTGGTCAAAGTTGTTTATCTGCTGGACGATAGAATCTAACTGAAACTGAGCCTGTTTGAGTGCTGCCAGTTCTGATTGAAACTTGGGTACTGGGACGGGTTTTAGTTCTCTGAGGGGTAATCTGACACGGGTGAGAGAGGCTTCTAATCTCTGTTTCTTGGCAGCTTCCCGACGGTAGTAGTCACTTTGCCGAAAAATATTCGCCGATCATCGGTAATCTGCCTTACCCTTAACTCAGATAACTCCAATCTCTAGGTAGATGAGCAAAATTATCGCTGTTGCCAATCAAAAGGGTGGCACTGGCAAAACCACTACTTCTGTCCATCTTGCTTACTGGCTCTCTCAAAAAGGTCAGGTGTTAGTTGTAGATGCCGATGCCCAACAAAGTAGTACTACTTGGCTCGAAGACTTAAATTTGAGCGTCGAGATTATTAACGATCCTGATGAATTATTCGATCGCTTACCCCAACTAAAAGAAGAATATGATTTTGTGGTGGTGGATGGTCCTGCGAGCATGAGCGAAACTACCCGTGTCATTCTCACCCGTGCTGATCTGGCTTTAGTCCCCTGTAGACCAGCAGGATTAGATATGCACAGTAGTAACCGCGTGATTAGATTGATTCGACAAGCTAGAGACTTACGGGGAGGTATGCCGAAAGCTGCCCTATTTTTAAATCAAGCCAAGAAGGGAACAGTATTACTCAGAGAGGCACAAGCTGCTCTAGCTAAAAGTGGTATTGATTTATTAGAGGGGGTAATCTATGACCGACAGGTTATAACAGACGCACCCAGTCAAGGTCAGGTAGTCTGGCAAATGAGCGGTAGTGCTGCCCATAGCGCAGCAACGGAATTCGATCGACTCTTTAAAGAAGCTTGGGAGAAACTCAGTGGCGAGAACTAGAAAACCAGTTGAAGATTTTATTTTTAGAGGGGAAAAAACAGGAGCAGTACAGGTTGCTTTTCTAACAGATATTAAGTTACCTGACTATCAACCGCGACAGTATTTTGATGAGACGAAGTTAGAAGAATTAGCCCAAACCATCAAAACCCACGGAGTTTTAGAACCGTTATTGGTGCGTAAACTGCCCAAACTGAATCAATTTGAATTAGTAGCAGGGGGCAGACGCTATCGGGCAGCATCAAAAGCTGGTTTAACAGAAGTACCAGTTATCGTTCGAGAATTGAGTGATGAGCAAGCTTTAGAAATTACCATTATTGAAAACCTCCAACGGGAAGATCTGAATCCTGTAGAGGAAACTGAAGGCATTTTAAAACTGTTATCAAAACGTCTGAAAATCAAGACAGGGGAGGTTTCGCCCTTACTCCACCAACTCCAAAAACAGGTGCGGGGTAGGTCAGCCAATAACGTTATTGGCTCGGAAAAAGTTGAGTCCATTCAAGGGGTTTTTGAGTCTCTCGGCTTGATGGAATTGGATTCATTTATTAGCAATCGTCTACCCCTACTCAATCTCCCTGAAGACATTCTCGAAGCTCTGAGGGCAGGAAAAATTGAATATACCAAAGCTAAAGCGATCGCCCGTGTTGCCGATGAAGAAACTAGAACACAGTTATTAGAAGCAGCGATCGCTAGTTCTCTATCTTTGAATCAAATCCGCGAACTGATTCTAGCAGAGCAGACCCCCAAGCAACAGTCAGAATTAAAAACTCGTTTTGACACTACGATAAAACAAGCGAAGAAAGCGAAGAAACTTTGGAGTGATGCCAAGAAACGGAAACAATTGGAATCGTTATTGGCAAAGTTAGAGAAGTTGATTGAGTCAGAGAAATAGAGGGTGATCGCGCTCCAAACTAAGATTGCCAGTACACTCCCCTGTGGTTAATTTTGACTCTCTAGGACTGGTAAAGGAAAGCGATTGCGCTCCAAACTAAGATTGCCAGTACACTCCCCTGTGGTTAATTTTGACTCTCTAGGACTGGTAAAGGAAAGCGATTGCGCTCCAAACTAAGATTGCCAATCGCCTTTACTACCAAAACCAACAAAAAAAGTGTTAAACAACCGCTAACATACGATTCAATAACTCACACCTGCCCTAAGGGGACGAGGTGTGAGAGTGACGGACTCAACCGCACATAATTTTTGAATAGACCATTGAGCCTAATCTTGGTACAAATCTCCGAATGTTTCCCTAGTTCGGATTCACTTTAAGACTTTTGAGTAAGTCGTTGGGTCAAGCCAAGGCATCTTAGATTGGGTGGTCGAGTGCGATTCGTTCTTGGCGAAAGTGGAATTAAACCCATATAAACCAAGGCTTCTAGCCCCTGAGCTAGATGATAACTGTCCAAGAGATGAGAGTGCAAGTCTCTCCCCTGAAACTCACAGGTGACTCCCAACCTGGGTAGTCCCTGCAAACTGATTGGGTTGCTTAAATTAACCGCTTCTGGGGATAGGAGCAGTAATTAAAAATCTCCAATTTAATTGATTGGTTGTTAAGCCAATTTTCATGGCAGGAGTAACTTCTTTATATCTTTTTTTAAACTTATTTTTTGAGCCAGTTAAATCTTGACGAAGACTTTTATGAAACTGGCAATAATTATAGTCAAATAAATTAATCCAGAGGGTACGATTGAAGTTACTTTTATTTTTACAATAACCTAGAGTTTTTCGATGTAAATATGAAATCCTTTGTCTTAAAGTTAAATTAAATCTTTCAATATAAGAAGTATTTTGAGTTCCAGTAGGAAAATCTTTTTCCGATCCTTTCACCCAGCATTTTTTAACTGTTTTTAGTTTTCTTTTAAATCGCTTTTTTACTATTTGAAGATAGACGTAATCTATTGATTTCATCTGTTTTAATAAAGCATTTTGGTAAGCAGCTAATTTATCAGTAGTTACTTTTAATAAAAGCTGAGGATTCCATTTAGCTAACTGCTTTACTCCTTTAACTAAGCGATTTGCGGTATGATTTGTTCGAGAACCCAGTTCAAAGTTAACCCAAAATTTAGTCTTTGATTCTAGGGCAATAAAGACCCAAAGTTGTCTCTTTTTATTTTTTAAATAAGACCATAATTCATCCAGCTGAAGAAATTCAATTGTGATGCCAATTAAAAAGCAAATAAAGTTATGAAAATTTTGACCTTTTTCAGAGATTGCTTTAACCCAAGCTTTAATTGTTCTGATATCTCTTTCTAATACATCAGCTATTTGTTCACAAGACAAACCATACTTAATTAGTTTGGCTGTTTGGATATATTCTTTCTCACTTCCTTTTTTATTAATTAGTCCTGAATAAGCCATTTCAGAAAAGCTATGTTCTCCTCCATGACAGTAAAAAAGTTGTCTTATTTCTCCTGACAACTTAACTGGATAAGTCCCATATTTTGTTATTTTATTATTGGTTGACTCACAATAGGGACATGATTTTTTAGGACAAAATTTTGGCAAAGAACTTGTTAGCAATTTTTTGATTGATTAATAGAATAAAACTTCTTCTATAAAGTGCGATCGCTAGTCCTCTTTCCCCAAATCGCCTATTCTATATGAGATGTATTGTGTAGTATAGTATATAGCTAATATGCTAAAACTTGAACATAAATTCAACCCAATCAGTTTGCAGGGACTACCCAACGTTCAACAAGATTAATTAGTAAACAGGAAGCGGATTTCAACGTTGCAGTTTAATTACTGGTTTTCGTTTCCTCCCACAACATGCGGCTCAAGCCTTTGTGGCAAAGCCGAGGTATGGGTATCCACTCAAACATTTCTGATGAAAACAGTTGGCTGTTGTTAGCATTGCGCGGGTTCGGTAAGTAATCTTTCAATTGTCACTTCCCAAGCGCAACGCTAATCCGCTTCGCCAACACCCTTGAATAATTTCAGGCAGACACGTCAAGGGTCATATTCAGTCTGATTCTGCCAGTTGGATTCTGCGGGTAGTTGCTCTTGGCGGTAGGAGACATCAGGAGGGAGATTAAACACGCTGGTTGCTGGTTAGAGGTATTAATCTAGGCTACGTTTTATCTCTCCTTAAAAGTTGACAGCTTATCTTTTTTTTATGAAATAGCGATCGCATAAATCAAAAATTCATTATTTTTAATTATCTTCTAAGTTTTTTGAGTGTTCTCGTAGTATAAAGTATCTTGATTTGCCTGTGCCTGATATTTCGTGAGATACTTTATACTTCTAACTTTAGTCAATTAAAGCAGAAGACTGAAACATCAATTTCTAAAATTTAAAGATACGTACAATCTAGGCAATCTAAAATTTATTGTGGTAAATCCAAATACCAGTAGCAGTAAACATGATCGCAATTACCCCTGGAATCCAAGCTAGCCATCCACCCTGGATTAAAATAAACCAACAGACACCAGATAAAACAACTATACAACTAGCAGTTGCCAAACTTTGTTCTAGATGATTTCTTCCCAGACTAATAATCAATCCGCCACCGACAGACCAAAATCCGATCCATAACCAATCTCCCCAGAAAGGCAGCCACCAAATCAGCGGGCGATTATCTTCTACCGCACTGACAAGCTGACTGACAACATGACTATGAAGATGCAAGCCTCTAATTTCTCCCATTGCCGTGTCGTGAACATCAGGAACAGATTTGGCGGTGACGCCGATTAAAACGATACGATCCTTAATCCAGCTAGGATCGAAGGTTTTACGCTCTTCCAAAATATCTCTAATGCTTATTTGTTGAGCCAGTTGAGGAGTCCGACGATAGGAAATAAGTAATTGATTACCGCGATCGTCAAATTTTTGATATCCAGCACTACCATTGACTAGTCTATTGATAATTTGTGAACCAAATTGCCAATTATTTTTTGCTGTAATAGCGGGAATATCACGATTGAGAAAATAATTGGCTGCTAATAGTAATGCAAAAGAATAATTGCTCTTACAATTAGAAGTCTTTGCCAGAGGGTTGTCGCTGCGCGAGAGTAAGTAACGACGCACATTATCGTCTCCACCATTAGTTACTTGTAAATCATCATAAATATTATCAAAACCGACTTGTTCGAGAGGGCTATCTGGTGGTGGGGCAACGCTATTATTTAGGTTGTCTCCCAAACAAATACTTACTACATTAGGTTGCTGCCAATATTTTGTTAGTTCCGAATTGTTTGGAGAATTATTAAATGGAATTGGATAATCGCGAAAAATATTAACACCAATAACTGCTGGTTGATGCTGTTGTAATTTACCAATCAACTCTGCCAGAATACGATCTCGAATCGGATAACCATATTTATCACTGCTAATGTCATGCTCATCTGCGGCAACAATAAGCATCCGTTTATCTCCTGATTCTGAAGGTAGTTTTTGACTAAGATAGTCAAAGGCTTTCAATTCCCAACCCTGTAGCATTCCTAGAGATCTTAAACCAATTACTGCCACAGTTGCGATCGCACTACTAGCTAACACCAAAGGAATTTTTACTCGTCGAGTTGAAATATTTTTAACAACAGGTTCTTTTTTCTGCTGATATAATTGCTGCCATGCTGGAGGTATTGAAGCAGGATTTTGGACAATTATAGGTAACCAGGTAGCACAAGGATAATGGTCTTCTAATCCCTGTAATTTGGCTCTGGCTTCTCTTACTGCTAAATAAAAACTTTCTCCCCTAGCATAAGCAGCCAAAAAGTATTTCAAAAATTCCTGGGCTACTTTATCTGGGACTGGTTCTCGCATAACGATGATTTGAGGAATCTTTAAATCAGCTAGTTCGCGAGCTAATCCCAACCCATCACAGGAATTAAAAATTGCGATTTTTAAGCCTTCTGTCACGGCTTTAGTCAAAGCATATTTTAATTCTTTAGTAGTTAAACTATCATGGTTATTTATTTGAATACAGCCAGTTTTTTTATAGCGATCACTATTACTATGACCAGCAAAAAAGAGAATATCCCATCCTTGACAATCCCATAGCTGTTCAGTCAGTTCTTGTCTAGTTGTATTGGTTAATAAGGTTACAGAACTATTGGGCAACTGTTCTAAGATCTGGCGATCGCGACTGGTATTTATTCCTTGACTATTACCAATAATGGCTAAAATTCTAACTTGAGGTTTTAAATTAATTGTGTTTTGCTTTTGCTTCTCATAGGAGGGTTTAGTAAAGGCTATTTCTGCCTTGGTATAAGACTCAAACCAATTAATTGAATGCCAGGGTAAACATTGAAGCTGAATATTTTCTGTTTGAATTAGAATTCTAATTTCATCAACAGGATTTAATCTCGATAAAAATCTTTCTTTGAGATGACGAAAAGAATCCGCATCGAGCCAATTATTGACGCTGGATAATAATTTAGCAGCAGCATGATCGCAATCTTCAGAACGAGAATAATTAGAAATAAATGCCTTATTTGATTCGAGCCGAGCTGATAAACTTAAACCCAAATAAGCCGTTTGCCATAAGTTATATTGTTGAGGAATATGGGGTGCTGCTGGTAGTTGAGAACTAGTTTCTAATTCAGTAGGCAAGCCTTCTTGGCTGATTTCCAAGGTGACTGAAAATCCTGTATCAAAACTTCCCTCTCTGATTTTCAAAGAAACTATATATACAGACATAAGCTCTTAATCATTAAACATTGAACCAGGGAACTTAATTAAGATAAAATGATAAAAAAATGTTCTAAAGCTGAAATTGTTCTGTAAGTTCGGCATTATTTAAAGCTATTTGAACTGAAAAACTTTCTCCAGGCTGCCCACTAAATTGTAGTTGAATAAAGTTATCTTGGCTTCTGGCTTGAGCCTGCATAAAAACCTCTCCTGATGATTCGATGACTTTTAAAATAAGTGTTTCGGGCAAGTAAACATTATTGGGACTTGGATGTACCTGTAAAGTAACAGCAATATTGTCACTGTCTTCAAGAGTAATTTCTACTAACAGTACTACTGGCTGATCTCCCAATTGAATACCTAGGTCAATTAATTTAGCTCTTTGGATACTATTCTTTATTTTCTCAGATTCTGAAAAGTTTTCTAGAGACAACTCAGTATTTCTAAATCCCCAAGCGGTCGTTAATTGTTCTAGATTTAAAAGATTTTCTACTGTTGACCAACCAGGGAAAAAAATATTATTTAACCATTGCCCTAGATTAACCACAGAAGAATCAGCAGTTAATTCTCTCACACCATGAAGGCGATCTATTAGTCCTTCTATAGGTCTCAAAGCAGAAATAGATAACTCTTCACTAGCTACCTGTGGCACAAATCCTAAAAGCGAAGCCTTTTTTAGAGAATCATCGATTTTGACCAATACATAACCGAGGCGTAAATCCCAAACCTCCATCGGAATATGACAACTAGCATCTAATTTTTTGAGAGGACGACACTCAAGCTTCCCTAAATCTGAAATATTCAAATCTGCCACATTATTACAAGCTCGCATAACAGGATTCCAACTATCGCTTTCAAGTAAATCTGTAGCGATCCCCAACATTTCTAAATAGCTTTGCACTGTTAATACTGCCAGGGTATTATATAAGACTTGTTCTGCTTTTTGTTTAGTAGCTTGTTGAGCAGCAAAATTATGGGCTATTTCTCTATTTTTTGAAGTAATAGGTAAGGGGACAGCAATTTTTTCTCTGTCTAGAAAGTTATTAGCCATAATCAGTTTAATTTTATTTATATATACCCTTGAAATTTACTGAATGCTCGTAACAGTGGCTTGCACTTGCGCTGATAAAAACTACTTAGTGTTCCTGCTGGAACTTTATATTCCTCCGCTAAAGTTTTCCACGGTGTTTCTGGTGGTAATCTTTTTAAAATTAAAAGTTGACAGGTAATTTGTGGATGATTATCTAAATGTGTTTGCCTTAGCTTATGTTCGGGATCTTTTAACACCCACTTTTCAATCTCTTCCAATATGTTTGGAACATCTGGTTTGGCAGGTAAACTATCGACTGGATTGATAATTTTGTTACTTTGATTGACTCGCACTGGTGCAGTTTGTTTTTTTTGCTTTTCCGTTTTGATATAGCCATCTTTTAATCGCCATTTCAAGTAATTATTTAACCAAGTAACGACGCTAGCTCGCTCTGGATCGTAGGGATTAGCCGTTTTTCCTTCACAAATATTTTGACAAAAATAAATCCAAGTCTCTTGCAAAGCATCTTCGTAATAGGCAGTGTTTTCTTTCCATAAATGATGATTAACCAATCTAATAATCTGTGTTAACTTTTTCTGACGTTGCCTACTTCCGTGAGGATATTTGCAGGCTTCCTTAACAAGTTGGGCTAAAGTATTGGCAATTTCCATATAGTCTGAAGTTAGACTTAAAGACTTACTAATTTTAAGTAATCGATCGCTGATGCTTTTAAAACCATGCTCTAATAATTACTTTTCTTTTTTTTAAATAACTATTCTGCAATTTATTACAAAAATTAATATTTCCCATCTTGTAATTAGTAGTAATCTAACAGATATTATGTAGTTAAGCATATAACTTCTGCATTTATTTCTACTGAATCTTTGTTTTTTGCAACAGTATTAAAATGTCTTCAAAAAAGGCTTATTCTAGGGGTCAATGGTACAAGCACCGATGGGCAATTTTAGTTTTTACCTTATTAATAACGTTGCTCTTGCTTCCTCTACCTGGAAATACTAAAGAAAAAAAAAGGAGTAACAATACTAATAGATTACCACCCGCACCAGATACAGGTGCGCCTGAAGAGGACTTTTCTGCTGGGGGAACTAGAGATAATCGGCGCAGAGATAGTGTATGTGGTGTCAATCGGCGACAAGTTGCCTATTTACTAGGAAACAGAAATCGAGAGTTTACCTCAGATGCTTATCCTACTTTTTGGTTTCATATTCCTAACTCAATCAATAAAGTAGCCCAGATAAAGTTTGCCGTTACAGAGTTAGAAACAGGCAAAAAAATATACGATCGCACTATCGCAGAGACTGAAAAATCTTCCATAATAGGAATTGACCTACCTCAAAAAAAACGATACGCCCTGTCTCCCGAAGTCAATTATGCCTGGAATCTAGAGGTCAACTGTGCAGAAACAGATCGAGAGTCGGAAATTGCTCTGGAGGGTTGGCTAACTCGTTTGCCGTTAAATTCCAAGTTACAAGATCAATTAGCTGCTGTCTCCGAAGCAGAAAAACACACAATTTACTTAAAGCACAATCTTTTCTATGATGCTCTAACCCAACTGGCACAACTTCGTATCGCTAAACCTCATAATCTTGAGATAGAAACCGCTTGGAATCAGTTATTAACCGAATTAGGATGGCAAGATTTGATTCAACGAACTGGTTGCGGGTTTTGTGAAAAATTGAAACTGAATATTAAACAGCAAGGTAAAAAATAGATTCCGAAGCAGTACAAAGATCTTTTTTAAGGTGGCTCCCCATCTGATGAAGCGGATTAGGGCGTAGCATTTTTTGGGGTCAATTAAATCTAGAAGATTAATGGGAGTTATTGCGATCGCGGTCACAGAAAATCCTTGAATGTATTTCAGTATCAGGATTATACTTGTCTAGCTATCTTCCTCAAAATAAGTCCCTGGAATCCATAAAGAGCCTTTATTAAATAATGTAATAAAAATGCAGAGTTTTGATGTTCATAACTGAAAGGTAACTAGAAGTAACAAAATATCCATTTATTGAGGAAAATTGTGTTGCAAAAATTTTAAGACACACTATTTAAATTATTTCTTAGTTAGGTTATGTCACCAAAGCACTCCCCAACCCCCAAAGATGTTGACCATAAAGCTACGAGTAAACAAAGCTTATTTTCCCAATCCTAGTTTAAAAATAGGTCATCTTTGACAAAAAGTTAGCCGTCGCTACCCTTTCTATGCTCAACAGAGTGCTTCTGATTGTGATGCAGCTTGTTGTCTCTAAGTAAAATCAGCAATTACCTTCTGGAGATTCAAATAAATGACGCATGAAACAAATGTTCCGGCGACTGT
The DNA here is from genome assembly GCA_942490675.1 of Cyanobacteriota bacterium. Classification (GTDB taxonomy): domain Bacteria; phylum Cyanobacteriota; class Cyanobacteriia; order Cyanobacteriales; family Xenococcaceae; genus Waterburya. The sequence goes on from CALNYB010000043.1 coordinate 170,611, forward strand.
TGCCATTAGCTTCAATCGCGATAATAACATTGCTAGTGATGAAAATCAGTTCGGTTTTCAAGATAAATCATACTCTCGTACTCGAAATGGAAATAATCAGTTAATCGCTCTTACTTCTAAGATTTTCCAAACTAGCGTTAGTTACAAGCAAGGCATACATCCGAGAATGTTTTGTCGTCGTTGGTTTGGTTTATCAGCCACGAATGAAAATGGCAGACCTCGTTTCACAGAAGGACAGATTTTAGCAATGGAGTCTGAACATGGTTATCGAGAGAAATGTATTAACTTAATTGCCAGACTGTTAAAAATAAAACCCAATACGATTCATCGTTGGGGAAAAGGAGTGGCATTTGACAAAATTCCTACTGATAAACGACAAAAGTATGAGATTTATTTAGGCTATATAGATGCAATAAGAGTTATAACTACAAGCTTGGCAGAGTTGGACGAAGCTTCGCTGTTGAGGCTATTGCGACAATTAGAAGCCAGGAAGTAAGTTTTCCAAGAGAATCTAAAACTGTATGCAATACACAAAAGCATTGAGTCAATAGAAGCTGAGATTATACAATCCAAAAAACTTCTTACACAGAAGAATAAAAATGAGTCAAACTCTTTTACAAGAACTTAGTAATAGCGATATTGACTGGCTCATGGCTACAGGTAGAAGGCAAAAAGTTGATGCCGATCGCCTGTTAATTAAAGCTGGTCAGCAGATTGCCACCTTTTATCTGCTCATTAACGGTAGCCTAACGATTTCAGTCTCTCAAAGTAGTAATAACGCTCTCAATCGAGCTTTTGCTGCACTGGAGGATAAATCAACTTTAGAGCGTGACATTATCGAACTAAAGAGTGGTGATGTAGCTGGGGAGGAATTGCTGGTTACAACTAGGGCGGCTTCAACTACTGTGAGGACTAAGCTACCATCGGATGTGCTGATGATACCTCAACAACAATTACAGGCAAAATTGCAGCAGGATATTGGTTTTGCTGCTAGGTTTTATCGTGGCATCGCTCTTTTACTTACAGAGCGATTGTCAAAATTAACCTCACAACTGCGTACTACTCGGTTAAATTCCAGAGTAACTCAGAGTCGAGAAGTGTTATTTGCTTTTGGACGACTCCATGATAGTGATATTGATTGGATGATTGCCCATGGAAGCTGTCAATATTTATCAGCAGGTAGTATGTTGCTGCAAGAAGGTAGACCAGCAGAAACGCTCTATCTACTGTTGAAGGGGTTAGCCAAGGTAACGATCGCCGAAACTGCCATCAATCCTCTAGACTTAGCTTTTGCAGCCTTGGGAACTAGTAATAGTCAAAGCTTAGGCAAAGAAATTGCTACGGTACGACCAGGGGAATTTATTGGTGAAATGCCTTTTGGTGATACCAGGCTTGCTTCTACCAGCGTGCATACTGTTGAGGATTCCCTAGTATTAGCAATTCCAGCGCGATCGCTCAAACTAAAGTTACAACAAGATTTAGGCTGGGCAGCTCGTTTTGAAGAGGTAGTAGCAACTCTGGCTACTGAGAGATTTCGAGATACTATCAATCGACTCGGCTATGGCAGAAATTTTTATAGTAGTGGTCAAGCTTTGGATCAGTCTTTTAGTTATGAAGATGAACTAAATTTAGACAGCTTAGATAAGTTGAATTTGGCTGCTTCTCGATTTAAATGGATGCTGAATCGTCTTCAGGTATTGAAAGATCAGAATTGGCAACCAGAAAAAGAATTGGAATTACCCAATTCTGTGGGAATTTAACAGTTAATTGAGCTTTTTAGTAATGTTCTGATATCTGGAGTATTAATATGTCCAAAATTATTTCAATTCATTCCTATCGGGGAGGCACAGGAAAAACTAATATAACTGCAAGTTTAGCAGCGATCGCATCTAGTAAGGGGAAGCGAGTTGGCATTGTGGATGCTGATGTGCAAAACCCAGGAATTTACGTGCTGTTTGGCTTTGATGAGAAAACTATAAGTAACTCCCTCAATGATTATCTTTGGAGTCGCTGTAAAATTCATGAGGCTAGTTATGATGTCACCTCGGTATTTAAACCGCCCACCCCAGATAGTTTTCTATCTCTTGTCCCCGCCAGTATGAAACCTGCGGAGATTGGTCGAGTGCTGCGGGAAGGCTATGATGTGCGACTGTTAGAGATCGGCTTTCAAGACATAATCGATCGCTTGAATTTAGACTATCTGTTTATTGATACCCACCCTGGTTTAAACGAAGAGATTTTACTTTCTATTACCATTTCGGATGTCTTGGTAATGGTGATGCGTCCTGACCAACAGGACTTTCAAGGAACGGCTGTAACGGTAGATTTGGCTCGGAAGTTAAAAGTACCCAAGATGCTATTGCTGATGAATAAAGTGATTAAATCTTTAGACTTAGAAGATTTGAAACAGCAACTAGAAAAAACTTATAACCTACCTGTTGCGGGAACATTGCCTTTATCGGAAGCAATGATTGAGTTGGGTAGCCGAGGGGTTTTTGCTCTTAATTATCCCGACCATCCTTTAACTCAAGTATTAAAAGCGATCGCCGCAGAAATAATCAGTTAACATAACATGACGAATTTTTGTAGTAAACTGACAGGCTTTAAATGTTGTATTAGAAAAAGTCCACAGATAAACGCAGATGAACACAGATGATTTATCTTTTTGCCTTCGATTTTATTACACTATTTTAGCTGTGTCAGTCCAGTAGTAGGTTGGGTTAGCGGCTGCGTAACCCAACAAAACCTTATCCTGTCTTGATTTTCATTATTTAGCCCAAGTTTTAGAAGCGATCGCCCATAGCGCACTCCTCAAGCCAATCGCCACAAAAATAATTAGTTAAAATGACGGACTTAATTCAGCAAATCCACGACTTTATTCTAGTCGATGATCAACTATCCCAGAAGTTGAAAAAGATAGAGTTAACCAATGGTCAAGTTCTGTTTGAACAGAGCGATCGCGATTCGGCTTTTTATCTGCTGAAAAGTGGTCAAATTAGAATATATACTTGCGATCTCAGCAAAGCTGAGGCACTGCGTGATCGCGATCGTAATCAAATCTTGCTTAATACCTTAAAAGCAGGAGGAATTTTAGGGGAAATAGCGTTAATCGACAGGCGATCGCATTCTGTTAAGGCAGTTTCTCTGGGGTGTTCTCATTTACTGTGTTTGAATCGAGATGATTTTTGGCAGCGAGTACAGACATCTCCTGAGTTAAGTCGGTGGCTAATTCAACTATTAAGTCAACGGATTGATTATTTATTGGCATATATTGCTCATATTCGCGATTGGATACAACAGATTATTGTTGGTGATTATCAGGATGTTATTAACAATATAGAAGAGGTAAAAATAGAGGATGATAGTTCTTACTTTTCTATATCTCTTTTAATTGCTGCTACCGAATCTCTGAAGAGAATGGTACAGACTATTAAGCAAATAAAAGAAAAGCGATCGCAACCAGGAGTAAAGCTCAAGGTAGAAATTGACCAAAATAAGCATCAGCAACAGGTGGAAGAGATTGTTAGTGCTGATTATTTTGATTATTTAGTTGAATTAGCTGAACGAAGAAATACTGTAAGTAATACAGAAAAGTCTGGAGAAAATAGGGATAAAGTTTTACTGTTTAAGAAGTCGGGAATTGAATCTAATTCTCAAGTTAATTCTCTGCAAAATCCAGAGATAAAACAAGCTCTTATTCGCGGTTTAAAAAATAGATCAGAGGTTTTCAATCGTTTGATCATAAAAGCTTGGTCAGATGAGCAATTTAAGCAAAAGTTACTCGCTGATACTAGAGCAGTTTATGCTCAAGAATTTGGTGACAAAGTGCCAGATGGTTTAGTCTTTGAAGTTGTTGAAGAAACTTTAGATGCAATCAAAATTGTATTACCCGTAAATCCATTTCTCAAGATACCAGAAGAGGAGTTATCTGAAGAAATATTAGATGCGATCGCAGGAGGAAATTGGAATGTAACTAATAAAAATAGTTTAAACAGTTTTGATTATGAATAGGAGGATATATGACCACTGAAAATGTGAAAGCTTTTCATAAAAAGCTAGCGAAAGATAAAACTTTTAAAGCTAGCTCAAATCGAAAAAGCTAAAAGTAAGCAGGAATGTAGTCAAATTGTGCAAGAGGCTGGCTATAAATTTACTCAAGATGAATTTGAAAAGTTTACACAAAAATTATTAGACTCGGTAACTGCTGATAAGACTTTAGATGAGTTAAATGAAAAAGAGCTTGAAGCAGTAATTGGAGGAGGAGCTTCATCAATACTGGGATTCAATTATTTATCTAGTCAACAAGATTACGGTTCAGTAGAACCTCCTTCTCTCCAATAAATTATCTGAAATCAAGAAAGACTTTTTGAGTTAATTACAACTATTAAGGAGAAATAATAATGCAACCTAAAAATCATAATAGTTCCAATGATAACGATTATTCTAAGCTAGTTGAGGAATCAATTGCTAATGCAGAGGAAAGAAGAAAGCAAGCTATTGAAGAAAACAAGTCTTTATCTGATGAACAATTAGAAGATATTAGTGGAGGTTTACTATCTGAGCCTGGGCCTACAGGAATAATCATCAAAGAACCTGAATAATATTGAAATGGAGAACATTGTAGTGTGAAAAAAGACATCACTGATAAGCAAACAATACTACTTTGCCCCAGTGCTAGACCAGAAACAAAAAATAGTACTGTATTTGGAGTAGTTGCTGGCACGGTAAATGAGCCTCATGTAAATTATTTTAAGCAGCCTCAGCCTGTAACAGATGAACTTATTTCGGTTGTCTCACCAGTTGCGCCAACAGAAGTTTTTCGGATTTCAGGTGAATGTGCAGGCAATAGTTGTAAGCATTTTGACGGTCAGAATTGTCGTTTAGCTACACGAATTGCTAATCAGTTACCTGTAGTAACTGAGGTGCTACCACCATGCCCCATACGTCGAGACTGTCGATGGTGGAAACAGGAGGGCAAATCAGCTTGTATGCGTTGTCCACAAATAATTACGGATCGCTATGACTTATCTCCACTAGCTCGCCAAGTAGCAAAACCGATTGAATAAAATTCATCTTCAACTAATCTTATTTAGGAAAGCATATGACTATAGAAAATGTTAAAGCCTTCTACGAAAGGCTGACAGATGATAAAGCTTTTCGTATCCAAATTCAAATTAAGAAATAATAGAGGCAAACTATGCGAATTCATATGATTGGTCATGCTTCCATATTCGTGGAAACTGAAGACTGCAATATCCTGATGGACCCCGTGCTATTCGATCCACACGCTGAAGGTATAGAAGATGTATGTCCTAAGCGAGAAGTAATTTATGACAAAATTCCTGAATTTGATGTATTAGTTATTTCTCATCGGCATTTAGATCATTTTGATATTCACTCTCTTGCCTCTCTTCCTAAAAATGTTGATGTTTTTATTCCCCAAGATAAACTCTTAAAAACCTGTCTCAGTAAATTGGGATACTCTAATATCTATTATTTAAAGGATGAGAGTGAAGTTAAAATTGGTTCTACCCATTTGCTCGCAACCCGTTCAGAAAATCGCGTACCCGAATATGGAATGCTCTTTGTTGATCCATCAGGAGTCTTTTGGAATCAAGTCGATTCGGATATTAGCCTCAAAACAATTCAATTCGTAAAATCTCGCTATCCCCAGGTAGATTTTCTCTTGGCAAGCTGGCAACCAATGTTAGAAATGAATTTTCAAGATAACGAAAATTTATCTTTTCCCTACTCATCCTATAATCAAGAACTAGAGAAAGTCAGTTTAATTAAGCCCAAGGCAATTTCACCTGGAGCAAATGGTTTTAAATTTGTCAATGGCTCATCTTGGTTAAACCAAATTGTCTTTCCTGTTACCCGAGAACAATACTGTAGAGATATTCAAATAGTTTGTCCTGAAGTTGGCAAAAATGTTTTTGCTCTTGATCCAGGAGATATTCTGGATCTCCAAAACGGTAAATTTAGTTATATGCCAGCTAAGTCTCAATTCGTCAAAAAGCTGAAAGATGATCGAGATGAATTATATTTTTCGCCTGTAAATCTGAACAATAGTCTCATTGATGACAATTCTCATAATTACGATCTTGATGAGATGAAAACAGTCATTGAGTCAGAAATCTGCACCAATCTTCCTAGATTTATTATGGAAAATAAAGATTCCTTATTTATTGAGCATTGTCGTTGGCAGGTAATTTATCAGTTAGAAGTAGTTTTTCCGAATCACCTTTCTCAATGGTACTTTGACTTTTCAGAAAATACTATTCAAGCTAAACCAGGACGACATCCTTTGGTTAATTTCCGCACCACAATCACAGCTTCAAGTTTATACGGTTTTATCAAGGGAATCCAAGGATGGGATTACGCTCATTTGGGTGGTTACTATCGCAGTTTCAAAAAAATATATGTGCCAACTACTCATGGAATTGCCCAACCCCATAAAACGCAAATAAAAGAGCCGTTAGATTTAAGATTTCCCTATAAAGATATTTTTGAAAAGGCTCGGCATCATGAGATAGAACAATGGGGTTTGGAAAATAGCGATAACAGTACATCTAATCAAAGCAAAACCATGATGATCAAGATCGGAAATACTCTTGTCAGGCTAGCTAAAACTACTAGTAACAAAGATAAAAAGGAGACTGTTGCTACTGTAACTTCACAGTTATCTAGTGTCTAGCTCAACTAATTTTGCTGCCCTAGGCTATCTTATTTTTCAAACAATTGACCAAGCAATTTATTTTTTAGTCAAATCAAAAGTCTATCTTGCAAAACTTAGTTTGTCGGGCGCAAAATTAATTCTCTAGCTATTAAAAATGAAACAAAATTAGTTCTCATATTAATTACTAACAGCAAAAATTTTTAGCTAATAGTTCAAGCCTATTACAAAATATAAAACAAAAATGCAGATAGTTCTCAATAAATATTATTCACTAAAATCAAAAGCTTTTTCTCATAGTTATCTAAAACATTTAGGAAAGCAAATTTTATTTTCTCCTTATTTAGCAGCAAGTAATTTAAGTAATAGTTT
>CALNYB010000044.1:0-47911 GCA_942490675.1 Cyanobacteriota bacterium
ACTTAACCTTAGATGCTGTGAATTGACCGACACGCTTCCAGGCTGCATTCGAGATGCTTACTTGTTTAGCTGTATCGCCAGAACACCATCCTCGATAAGTGATACCAGCTTTAACTCCTTCAACAAAATCTCCTTTGCGGATTCCTTGATGACGAGTAACCGTACCACCATATTTACGTCTGTCACCCCCTTTAGATGGCAACATCAAATGAAGTTGTCTTCTACTAATAGGAGGTCTTCTAATCACAAAAAAGGGCGAGTTAGTTATGCTTACTTGACCCTGCCAACAATGTCCTTTCCCTTGAGAATTTTCAAAAGGCAAATAATCTACAAATTGAGTTGCAGCAAGGCTTACAGCATCGACACTATGGGTCTGAGGAATAGCATCCCCTTTAGAATGCTTCTGTTTTTCCAAACCTAAATGCTTTCTCAAATTACTAGTTTGCCAACCAAATTTTTTGACTACAGGCGCCAGCTTAGATAATTGCTCTATAGCCCAGGACTGTCCAAGCATTACTGCTGAAAAACCTTTCCCCGAACGCGCTTTCTTTCTGCCACAAAGGACTTGTCCGCATGTAGTCAGGTCAACATCTGCCCTGACATACTCAAAAACAATTGTTGATATAGGATAAATTTTACACAACTGGATAATAACGGAGATTTCGAGTTGTCTACTAGAGCGTATGCTTGGAGGAACTTTCTTGTTTCTACGATTGGAAAATCGCTTTTGGCGATGCGCTCTCAATTCAAAAGGTAATATGCGATTAATTCTTCTACCTCTTCTAGAACGACGCATTATACGACGTTGTTCCATACGTTTTTTCACCGTCTCAAAAGGAAGAAATAAATGAGCAGTAAACAAGGTAAACTTATTGCTTTGAACTGCTATTCCTGCATACTTTTTTCCAGGGTCTAAACCTATAGTTATAGGTTGTTTGTTTTGCCCTGACGGTTCAAAAGTTAATTGAATATAGTAAATTCCAAGCTTGTTAAACTTACCAATAGCTTTACCATCACGAATCATTCTTCTGGCTCTAGAGCTTTTGCATGGCATAGCTGGACTGCCATCTGGATTTAAAACTGGTACTCGTATCATGGATATAATCCTATTTAAAGTTTTAGTCCCTGGTAGAGTCGAAGGAGAGTATTACCTCTCGCTCCTCTCTGTTAGATCTAGGCGTGCGGGTTTCCCTGCACCTAGCTCCCGAAACTCTTGACGTTTGTTTTGCTCATGTGGGTGTAGTCATGACAAGATTCATGTATTGCTACAAGGTTGTTATGACTCCAGTTGTCGTGATTTCCGTCTACATGATGTAGATTTACTCTCTCTTGACTTGTGAATTTAAGTTTACAAGCTGCACATGAATGGTTTTGCCGTCTTAGGGCTTTAGAGATTTCGCCGTCGTAGAGTTTGCTGTTTCGCTTGCTCCAATACAGGAGGTCGCCATCGTAAGGCGATTTGTCTCCTTTGACATTGACGAATTTGTGTTCGGAGTAAGAGACTAATGGGAAAGCTTGTTTTACTAGTTTTCGACTAGTGTGTCGGCTTTGTTTTTTCTCTTTGTTAAATACCTTAAACGCTTTATTGTTGATGTGCCAGAGACTGTTTCTAGCTCCGTCCATCTTGCAATAGCGGTGGTAGTTCCTCCATCCTCTAACAATAGGGGCTAATTTTTGAGCCTTGGTTATTGCGCCATAATTCGAGTTATTGATGATGGTTTTTACTTTCTCGCGGAAAGCTTTAAAGTTGTCCACTGAGGGACGGCTTCTGAACTTTCCGTTTTTCTGGACTCGGAAGTTCCAACCCAGGAAGTTGAATCCATCTGTCGTTGCGGTTAGCTTGGTCTTTTGTTCACTAATTTCCATTCCTCGTGCCGCTAGAAATTGTTTGATTTTTTCAAGTATTGTATTCGCATTATCATTAGGTTTGAGTATTATAACCATGTCATCGGCGTACCGAATCGAGTTATGTAAATCCTCTATTCCGTTGAGCGCGATGTTCGCTAATAACGGGCTTACTACCCCACCTTGCGGTGTTCCTTGTTTTGGATATCCTACATTTATCCCCGCTTTTAGGCATCGAAAAATGCCTGTTTTTAAACTTAGCGGGGCAATTAGGTTTTCCATAATTGAGGAATGGTTGATTCTATCGAAGCATTTTTTTATGTCAAGTTCGATTACTCTTTTTTGACTGCCATTGCATCTGGAGTTCAAGTTGATGAATAGTAGTTTCTGCGCGTCGTGCGTAGAACGTCCTGCTCTAAACCCATAACTCCGAGGATGAAACGTTGCTTCGTGGGCTGGTTCTAGGGCGTACTTTGCGAGGCATTGCCAAGCTCTGTCACTAATAGTTGGTACTTTTAGCATACGTTTTGTTCCGTCTTTTTTTGGGATGGGAATTTCGCGTAAGCCTTTATGTTTCCAGTCATTAGCTTTTAACCTTAGTTCTTCTTCGAGTTCAAACCTTTCCTTGAATGAGAGGGCTAGTTTTCCGTCGATACCAGCAGTTTTTTTACCGTTATTTAGCTGTGTTACTTGACGTATAGCCAGGAATCTAGCAGCTTGGGAACGTAAAATCAGTTTTTGTAGTGACCTTGCTTTCCGTGTATCTCCTGCTCGAACCGCTTTGTACACTCGCTTTTGTAGGCGGAAAAGATTTACCTGAAATTTCTTCCAAGGTAAAAATTCCCAAGATTCACTATTAAATTTATTAATGTGTCTAATCATGCTCTCCTCCAGTTTGTGTATTCTGAGTTCCTCAAGGCAGTTACGCCTTGTCCTACCCGAATTTAGGGGTTTAATCCTCTCGTCTGGTCTACCACAAACACGACCTGCTTGTAGACCCCAAATTCGTTTCTATTCGTTCCATCCTTTTGATTGTTTTGTTCCTTTAGGCGTAACCAATTCAACCGCTTGAACCCCATACTCTTTGTCAGTAGCGGTCGAAGACCCTGACGGGATACTTATCTCAAGCGAGATAGGACAAAATTAAATCACGTCCATCTTTAGGTAGGTTGCTTTTATAGGTTATGTTTCGCCTTGGGAACTCCCCGTTAGCGTCAGTGTGCGTTGTGATTACGCTCTGATTACGCCCTGTTCCCAGCTTCAGCCTCCCGAATTCCGAGTCGGGTCACTGTGGGCAGGTTGGGAGTCACCTGTGAGTTTCAGGGGAGAGACTTGCACTCTCATCTCTTGGACAGTTATCATCTAGCTCAGGGGCTAGAAGCCTTGGTTTATATGGGTTTAATTCCACTTTCGCCAAGAACGAATCGCACTCGACCACCCAATCTAAGATGCCTTGGCTTGACCCAACGACTTACTCAAAAGTCTTAAAGTGAATCCGAACTAGGGAAACATTCGGAGATTTGTACCAAGATTAGGCTCAATGGTCTATTCAAAAATTATGTGCGGTTGAGTCCGTCACTCTCACACCTCGTCCCCTTAGGGCAGGTGTGAGTTATTGAATCGTATGTTAGCGGTTGTTTAACACTTTTTTTGTTGGTTTTGGTAGTAAAGGCGATTGGCAATCTTAGTTTGGAGCGCAATCGCTTTCCTTTACCAGTCCTAGAGAGTCAAAATTAACCACAGGGGAGTGTACTGGCAATCTTAGTTTGGAGCGCAATCGCTTTCCTTTACCAGTCCTAGAGAGTCAAAATTAACCACAGGGGAGTGTACTGGCAATCTTAGTTTGGAGCGCGATCACCCTCTATTTCTCTGACTCAATCAACTTCTCTAACTTTGCCAATAACGATTCCAATTGTTTCCGTTTCTTGGCATCACTCCAAAGTTTCTTCGCTTTCTTCGCTTGTTTTATCGTAGTGTCAAAACGAGTTTTTAATTCTGACTGTTGCTTGGGGGTCTGCTCTGCTAGAATCAGTTCGCGGATTTGATTCAAAGATAGAGAACTAGCGATCGCTGCTTCTAATAACTGTGTTCTAGTTTCTTCATCGGCAACACGGGCGATCGCTTTAGCTTTGGTATATTCAATTTTTCCTGCCCTCAGAGCTTCGAGAATGTCTTCAGGGAGATTGAGTAGGGGTAGACGATTGCTAATAAATGAATCCAATTCCATCAAGCCGAGAGACTCAAAAACCCCTTGAATGGACTCAACTTTTTCCGAGCCAATAACGTTATTGGCTGACCTACCCCGCACCTGTTTTTGGAGTTGGTGGAGTAAGGGCGAAACCTCCCCTGTCTTGATTTTCAGACGTTTTGATAACAGTTTTAAAATGCCTTCAGTTTCCTCTACAGGATTCAGATCTTCCCGTTGGAGGTTTTCAATAATGGTAATTTCTAAAGCTTGCTCATCACTCAATTCTCGAACGATAACTGGTACTTCTGTTAAACCAGCTTTTGATGCTGCCCGATAGCGTCTGCCCCCTGCTACTAATTCAAATTGATTCAGTTTGGGCAGTTTACGCACCAATAACGGTTCTAAAACTCCGTGGGTTTTGATGGTTTGGGCTAATTCTTCTAACTTCGTCTCATCAAAATACTGTCGCGGTTGATAGTCAGGTAACTTAATATCTGTTAGAAAAGCAACCTGTACTGCTCCTGTTTTTTCCCCTCTAAAAATAAAATCTTCAACTGGTTTTCTAGTTCTCGCCACTGAGTTTCTCCCAAGCTTCTTTAAAGAGTCGATCGAATTCCGTTGCTGCGCTATGGGCAGCACTACCGCTCATTTGCCAGACTACCTGACCTTGACTGGGTGCGTCTGTTATAACCTGTCGGTCATAGATTACCCCCTCTAATAAATCAATACCACTTTTAGCTAGAGCAGCTTGTGCCTCTCTGAGTAATACTGTTCCCTTCTTGGCTTGATTTAAAAATAGGGCAGCTTTCGGCATACCTCCCCGTAAGTCTCTAGCTTGTCGAATCAATCTAATCACGCGGTTACTACTGTGCATATCTAATCCTGCTGGTCTACAGGGGACTAAAGCCAGATCAGCACGGGTGAGAATGACACGGGTAGTTTCGCTCATGCTCGCAGGACCATCCACCACCACAAAATCATATTCTTCTTTTAGTTGGGGTAAGCGATCGAATAATTCATCAGGATCGTTAATAATCTCGACGCTCAAATTTAAGTCTTCGAGCCAAGTAGTACTACTTTGTTGGGCATCGGCATCTACAACTAACACCTGACCTTTTTGAGAGAGCCAGTAAGCAAGATGGACAGAAGTAGTGGTTTTGCCAGTGCCACCCTTTTGATTGGCAACAGCGATAATTTTGCTCATCTACCTAGAGATTGGAGTTATCTGAGTTAAGGGTAAGGCAGATTACCGATGATCGGCGAATATTTTTCGGCAAAGTGACTACTACCGTCGGGAAGCTGCCAAGAAACAGAGATTAGAAGCCTCTCTCACCCGTGTCAGATTACCCCTCAGAGAACTAAAACCCGTCCCAGTACCCAAGTTTCAATCAGAACTGGCAGCACTCAAACAGGCTCAGTTTCAGTTAGATTCTATCGTCCAGCAGATAAACAACTTTGACCAAAAGTTCTACCACAAAGACCCCTGGCACGTTCAGGTATTCGAGTCAGAGAAGGTACAGCAGCTAGCAGATTTGAAACGTCAGGAACTAACAGCATCAATTGTTGTTGATGCTGAAAACGATATCACGACTTTAAGGCAAAAAATACGGAATCAAAATAGTTTGACCGAGAGGTAGAATATCACGTTGCTTTATCTCTTCAGGTAAATCATCGCTATTAGCCCATTTGATAATTTGCCAATACTTGTTATCTTCATAGTAAAAACTACTTAATTCAGATAAAGTAGTATCCCCATCAGAATCAAAAAATATACTAGCTAAAGAAAGTTCTTCATCTCTAGCTTTTTGTTTAACTTCTAAAAATGTTTCATAGAAAGGTTTGTTATCAATTGCATAATTCAACAACAAATCATAGAAAGAAACTAGACTAGAAGCTCTCATCTGACGAAAGTCTTCATACGTCCTAATAGGACGACTATAGCGATACCGTGAAGGAGCAACTACTTCAACACCACAACCTTTTTTAATCACAGTTTTTTCACTGATAGAATCACAAGGGAAATAACAATCATCGGGATTACCTCGATCTTTATTAACAATAGCAATGAGCTGCCAATACTTAGAATCCCCTAACTTCTCTTTACTTAAATTTCCTAGGGTAATATCTTTCTCTAATGATGGAAAATAAACCGCTTGAAACTGTGCTGTATAAAAAATATTCCTAAAAACCTCTGAATAAGTCCACTCACAACTTGATTTACCCAACTTACTTAGCCAGTCATCGAGAATCTCTTTTTGGCTTCTTTTATCATTAAAAATATCTATTTTCCTATCGAATCGGTATTCTCCACCAGAATTAAGTGAAAAATATATAATCAATGCACCAATCAAACAAACAATAAGACCAGGAGAAGCATTAACCAGCTTTGCCCTTAATCCTGAGCCACTAATTAAAAAAGATGTTCCCGAAAGACCCTTATTGAGATAAAAAATGCCTATTATAGAAATAATGCCCCCAATAAGAGTTGCCAAAATTATTTGAAATAGCTTGAGAAACATAAAAGATTCCAATACTTATCTCTACCTTTTTGATAATGTCAACAAATTGAATATTTACAAGTTTATTTTTTTACTTATTTCAGGAATTAATGACAAGAAAATACGGAATCAAAATAGTTTGATCGCGAGGAACAATATCACGTTTATCTATCTCTTCAGGTAAACGATCGCTATTAGCCCATTTGATAATTTGCCAATACTTTTTATCTCTATAATAACGATTACTTAGCTCAGATAAAGTAGTATTTCCATCTGAATCAAAAACTCCCAAAACTAAAGTAGAGTTAGAATCTTCAGCTTTTTTCCCCACCTCTAAAAGTGTTTCATAAAAAGGTTGGTTATCAATTGCGGAACTTAATAAAAAATCATAGAGAGGAAGTAAAATAGCAGGAACTCCAACTCTAACTTCAATTCTATTTCCTCCCTCTGGCGTTGGTTGTTGAATAATTTCAGCACCAGAATTAAGTGAAAAATATATAATCAATGCACCAATCAAACAAACAATAAGACCAGGAGAAGCATTAACCAGCTTTGCCCTTAATCCTGAACCACTAATTAAAAAAGATGTTCCCGAAAGACCCTTGTTGAGATAAAAAATGCCTATTATAGAAATAATGCCCCCAATAAGAGTTGCCAAAATCATTTGAAATAACTTGACAAAAACAGGGAAAGTATAAGGGTCTATTGCATTTGCATTCATTTCTTTAAAATCTCAAAGCTTTGTTTAATCCACTACAGGCTATTCTATTAAGAAATTGTCTTCTTCAATCCAACTCGATAAACTTACTCGTACACTCCGACGGCTGCACATGAAGGTATCTAGAAGTTACTGCCAGGGAACTATGACCTAAAGACTTCATCAACAAATCGATTCCCGCACCATTATTGAGACTGTGACAGGCATGGGCATGACGCAGCCAGTGAGCCGAAGTATGGGGATTAATCCCTGCTTTCTCCACTGCTTTCTTAATCAAGCGATGGATGGCATGACGGTCTAAGCGATTGCCAAACCGAGACAAAAACACCGCTTCGGTTTTATCGCTCCTGGGAAGCTGCTTTAATTCCGACCACAACTGATGAGTTATCAATAAGGTTCTAGTTTTGTGACCTTTGCCGAATATAGTTACAGTTACGCTGTCATCTGTTGGCTGAAAATCAGACCAGTTCAAACCTACTAACTCAGAGATTCTCAAACCCAGAATATATAACAGAATCAAAATCAAGTGATCGCGCTCATTAGTAGCTACATTAATTAATTCCTTAACTTCTTCCGTCTCCAGTATCCTTTCATTGAGAGCATCTTTAGCTTTAGTCGTCTTAATCATCGAGGCGGGATTAGACGAAAAGTAACCCGTTTTAACACCAAAGCTGAAAAGAGATTTGATGGCTGCTAATTTATTGTTAACTGTATTCTGACTAAATCCCCGAAGCTGAAACGATTCCAACCACAACAAAATATCTTCGAGCTTGACTTCATCTAATTCCTTCCCTGTGAAGGTGAGAAACTGCTTACTGATAGTGATATAAGTCTTTTGGGTGGTTTTCGACTTTTGGGAAATCCATAATCTAATCAATTCCACATCAAGGCTCGCGTCAGTCAGTTTAGGATAAGTATTAATAGTCATATCACAACAGAATTGCTCTTTTGTTGTGCTGAGTTCATCCTAAAAAAAGACGAACCCAACAAGAGGAATATTATCGATTACGCTCCGCGTAGCCTACGGATCGCGTTCAATCAGAGTATCTACTTTATTTTCAATAGTCATTAATCTGCGTAAAACCGTTGGTCGATCCTCATCTAGACTGACTAACATTCTGTTTTGAGCTTCTTCAATATTTGCCAATTTAACTGCTACATCTTCTAACCGATTTATTCTTTCTTCCGCTAAGTGCATCCTCTCATCATGTTCGAGCTTATCTGTAGCTCTTTGCTCTAACATGGCTTGAACGGTACGCTCAATAGCTAACATCCGTCGGTTGTCTGATTCCTGCTGAAGAATCATTCGTCCTAGCCTAATTTCGTTTTGCTCGAATAGCTTTTCAATTCTGTCTAAGCGATCGCTACCGTTTCCGTTGCTACTTGTCATTGGTATACTGTAATTAAGTTTTTACTTGGGGAAGCTTCTGGATTTGCGGTCGGGAGGCTTCCTTTTTAATTGTATTATCTCACTAATCAATATAGGAATGGGGGCTTTTCTTGCTCGAAACGCTTACTCCATAATCATTTTAAAACAGGTGTTTGGCAATTACCCTAAAGGACTCGGCTTCGCCATCGCGCGACCCGTAGCAGCGAAGCTGCTCGCGCTTTCTTAATGAATCAAGTAATTAACCAATGGAAAATCCTTTGTGTTTTACTTGATAGATTTTAGACCCCTGTTCTAGCCTATTTAGGCGCTCGATATTATCGGGGGTTGAAAGTAGCTTGGCTAACTTCTGCATCTCTTGGGTTTTTGGCTCGTCACACCAATCCTGGAAAACTTGTGCTTTTTTTTGCCATCGCTCCAGGTTGTTATTAGCTGTAGTTAACTCACGCTCAATGTCTTTCAATTTAGACTGATTTAGCCTTACAAGATTTTTTTTCTGTTCAATGATATCGGAAGTAACTCCAAAGGGATTAAGTAGAGAACGAGGATTTCCCAATTGCTCTAGCTCTCGTACTTGATCGTTAATCTTTTGCTCTCCTGATACTTTAAGCCTTTCCAACCTGTTAATTTCTAATTGAATATTTTGAATTATTTCCCGCCTTGGTTCATGGGGACGCTTTAAGAGCCATTTTTCTACAGAGGATTTGATTTCTAACAGTTTAGAGTCAGTAAGTTTTGGGGGCTCAGGGTTGACGAATTTATCCTCTACATCACTGGTTAACTGTTCCTCTTTTTGCTTGAGATTCGTCTGCGCTTGGGGAAGATTATTGGCTAGTGCAGACGGCAAATAACTCACCAAATCAATTTCTGACCATGTTACTTGTTTCTCAATCGGAATATTTACTCCTATACCAGAACAAGCTGCATCCATAGCTGGTTTATCTCGCTCTTTATCAAAATTAATACCCCGTTGTGAAATCAATTTAGGCAAAGAAGCATTATGCAATTTACTTCCCCTTACTTTGAAGTCTTCTAATCGATAACTTATACGCTTTCTACCTTTATCTGAAATACTTGGTTTGACATCAATTCCTAAATGCTGCAACCTACCAATAAACGTAGTCAAGTCAGGCTTGGACTCGCTCGCCTTATCAATAGCAGCCTGTAACTTAATATTTAAAGGAATCTCTGGTAAAGTCGTGCGATCGCCCTCTTGATATTCCTTAATTTCTCGTTTGATTCGCTGTGTTTGCCCGTGAGACAAGGCTTTACGCTTTCTCTGTTTTGATGAAACAACAGTGGTCAGTTGTTCTCTTACTTCTAACTGTCTTAGTATCTCTTCAAACTTTCGCTTATCTTGCCAATCATCTACCCTTTGTCCATCCATCGTAATCATATTGACTGCAATATGAATGTGGTCGTGGTCGTGATTCCAATCGTGTCCAGGGTCATCACGATGATGATCTACTACTACATATTGATTGTAGGTATAGCCAAGTTCTTCAACTGCTCCCTTGGCAATTCTAGCTTTAGCTTCATCTGATACATAACCATCATCAGCAGCAAAGCTCACAATTAGGTGCTTAACTGGCTTTTTAGTAGTCCTACGTTGGTCGGCACAGTTATTAAATTCTTGGGTTAACTCAAGGGCGTTTCTTCCTGCTGCCGAACCCCCAATTATTCTCGCTCCTTTATTTTCAGCCAATAGATAGCGAAATAAACCGCCAAAGTCACTGCCATGTTCGATATGACCAATCATTGTTCTACTGTAATTTAGAATGCCTGTCTTTTTTTCAAAGCATCTGAGATTGTGCCTCTAGTGCTTCTCTTAAGCCACGAGATACAGCTTCACGCAAAGCTACTACCTTTTTAAGTAGTAGAGTTTGGTAAATTTGCATCAATGTCCACAATTCAGGTCTTTCTGCTTCGCTAAGTGTATCTGCCTGTTGTTTTGAAAGCAGTTGACTCAACCTTAGATCTTGTTCTGATTCCATCTGTAGTTCGCTCATTGCCATAACTTCGCGATCGGATAAAGACTTTACCGATTCGGAGAAATGGCGATTGGCTTCGCCAGTACGCGGAGCGTAATCGCTTTCATTTATAGGACTGGTAGACGATAAAGATAGAGAAATGGCTTCGATTAACACCTCAGTCAAATCGCGTCCGATTAGTTGGGCAAGTCCTGATGCGCGGTTATAAACATCTTCTGGCAAATTTAAGGTAATTGGCTTATTCATTAGTTTTAAACACTGAATTAGTTTTTTAAATAAATTTATTAATATAGCTTCAGCCTAGCCTAATACCCCGATCTCGAATCGCAATTATCATCCATATTAGTGTCGTTATCTTGCTTAACTCCTGATAGAGCCAGCCTGACTTCTCTTAGTTTTTCTTTCATCATCTCGATTAACTTTAAAGCGTCTTCTAAGCTTTCAGGCTTTGGTAAAGATTGGGGAATTGGTTCTCCCTTCTTCTGGGCTGTGTTTAAAGTCTTAGCTATCTGATTAATGTTGTTCCCGATAGCTGGTAACGATGAAGAAATTTCGGCAAGCTCGCCATAAAGTTGCCAATTCACCGCAGGCACACGGGCAGGTAACACACTCTGTCCCGTCAATTTTCGCGTCATATAGGCACTGCGAGTCAAATTGACAGCTTTAGCTTGAGCATCTAACTCAGATAGTTGGCTGGGTTTAAATCTGATTGTGACGATTTTAGTCTTCTGTTCGGGTTCTGGCACGGTGAAAAAATCATTAACGATCTAAAAAATAAATAATCTGAGTCAAAGGGGGTGCAGGGGGTATCCCCCGCCGAGTAGAGCATTGTAAGTCCATGTAAATGCTATTATAGCAAATGTAATACAATGCGCCTGCTCGCTCTCAATCTCTATTCTTATTGACCAGAAACAACCAGAAAGTTAATCGCGACTAATTTTTTTAGTAGGCGCACACTTTGACTTCATATATTCCAGCTTGATTCAACATTTGGCACAGATTGAGCACAAATTAGTTCAAAGTAATAATGCTATTTAACGCAGACCAATTTATCAAATGGCACAGTTTTCAGTTCTATTTTGGTAATCATAGTGCCAAAGCTGTGTAAATATTGCTTCGCCTAATTTAGTTTCCAATCGACGTTAGTTTTTTTGAGGGCTAAACTTGAGTTGTATTATATTTATAACTATTTTATATGTCCAAAATTTTTCTCTGTGTTGACCCTGGCGGGAGTCAAACCAAAATTATTTATCAACTACCAAAGGATGAAAAACCGAGATATCTTTTAATGTCTCCAGAGGTAGAAGAAATTTCTGCCGACAACTTAAAACGTTATCTTGACCGTGAATCAAAGATGTCCCATCCCTCACCAGAGAGACAAGCTTATTTAGAGGTCAATAATCAAACATTTGTCGTTGGCTATTTTGCCTCTAAGTTCGATCCAGAAGATAGATTGTCTGAGATCAAGTATGAAAATGCTCTCTATAAAACTTTAGCTGCCGTGGGGGTAATTGCCGAATCTAATCAACTTACTTCTAAAAAGCTTTCATTACAATTGGCAGTTTTACTACCCTGGAATGAGTACGAAGATCGAGAAAAGTTTTATAAAAAACTCAAAGAATATTTTAGTGACTTTGTGTTTCGAGGCAAATCCTATTCGGTCAAGCTAGATAAATTTATCTGTCGTCCTGAAGGTCAGGGTCATTTCATTCTAAATTTCATTAATGATTTCACTAGCTTTCAGATAGCGATAGTTAAACTACCTTACAGTTAAAATCACCTATTTTCGTGAATGCACAAAATGACACGGTTGAGAATGAAATAGCCCTGCCTGAAGGTGGTGGGTTAGCAGCTATTCATACTAGAAAAAAAGGAACCGAATGGCAACAAGATAAGAAGCTGGGTATCTTAATGTTCGGTCATCGTAATATTACGGCTTTGTGTTTTGAGTATGGGGAACTAACAGGAGATAGTCCGCTGATTGGATTTTCCAAGTTTCTCGATAATGTTATTAGTAGAACTTCAGGGTTAAATAGAGATCGAATAGCCTCAGCTATTTTTAAAGGATTAGAATCAGATAAAACCGAAAGTTATAGTTCTCCTCATCGTGCTAGCCACACATTTTATCCTGAGTGGTCTAAATTAGATGCTATTGAAGAATTAGCAAATGCAGTTGATAGCGATTTACGACGACAAGAAATAAAAGATGTTAGTGATGCTATAGATATTGCTACAGAGGAATATTGGTTAACAGTATCCAAATGGCTGGCTAAAGTTTTTCCCGTTGACTTAGATGAAGTGGTTATTTCTGGCGGAGCGTCTAGATTTTTAGAACCCGATTTGGAAGAATATTTTAATTGCGAACATTCTTATGAACAAAAGTCTGGTTTTTATTCTTACTATCGTACAGGAGAATATGAGCCAAAAGAAAGTGGAAAACATTTTACTCCTGTGATTTGGGGAGCTGGTTTTACAAAAGAAATAGAAGAGATTTTGGCACTTTCGGGTAAGAAAGAATTAGTCAACTCTTTGTCTTATCGATTAGTTGATGCCTATGGTTTATTCGACCTTTTAATCGCTAAAAATCAAAGGAGAGCAAAAAAGGCTGACAGTAAAGGTACGAAACAAGAGGTAAAAGCTTCATGAGTAAGAGAAAGCGAGTTAGTCTAAGCATCCGCTTACAACCATATTCGGGTACTCTTTTGGCTGAAGTAGCTGACTGGTTAAATTCCTTTGAAAGAGATGAAATCAGTCGCTTGATTGGAGATGCGGTGCTAATGGCTTATTTACCCTACGCACGAGCCAGTAAAGATGTTTCTATTACTGAGCTTGAGCGATGCTGTTGGGAAACTCAAAATCTGCTGGATAAGCATGGATTTAATCTGCGCCAATCTTTGCAAATTTCTCAACCACAGTGGCATTCTACTGTAATGCCGACCGTAGTTTCGACTCATAATTCAAATAGTCAGCATACTGCCAATAATTCAACCCCTCAACTGGAGCTTGATGAGGATGAAGATAATGAGGAATTGATTCCTAAAACTTTGATTGAAGGAGAAGATGAGGGCGACGATGATTTATTTGCTGATGATGAGTTTGGGTAGATTGTAGTTCATAAAAACTGGTTTTCACGATACCCTTGAACAAAAGAAGAAAACACCACAGAATAATAATTCTTTTTAAGCTGGTCTTAACTTGCTCGTTTTTGTGCAGCGAAATGGTAGATAATTCCAGATGAAGCGATTTTATTTGGAGCTATGTAGAAGCGATCGCCTTAAATATAAGGAAACGACCGCTCTAAGACATTCAACGCAAAATCGCGATAACTGGAGCTATAACCTTCCAGAAATCGCGAAATTAACGTTTCTTTGTCTGATTGAAAAGCAGAGAATTAGCATTATTTTTTCCTTGTGCCTAATTCTTGCCGAGTTACAAACTAAATCATTTTCGACCGCGATTCTTATTAATTAACAGTTAATAAGGTCGCTTAAAAGGTCGAACCTGACGTTGTACTTTGTTCACTTAGTAATGAACAGCCGTGACACTAGCCAATATCAATATCAACCAATAGCTGACTTGATGACTGTGTGCGCCGATGACTTGAGCTGACTTGTAAATACCAAACCAACCTGATCCAATTATAGTTCAGGTTGGCAGGATTATCAGTCTTTACGATTCGATCGCTTCAAATCGTAAAACTTAGTAACGCAAGCGAACCTGTGAAACTTTCCTCCGAACGCGACCCCAACCAAAATTCCCCCATTGCCCCCCACCACGTAACTGAGTGGCTTGAAAGCTCGGTAGACGAGCAGTTAATAACTCTTAACCTAATTTCTCTATCGGGACTTACTACCTACGAATACCTACTGTATGGGCTGCCCGACTCAGAACGTCGTAATGACGGACGGTTAAGGGACAAGTGGTTAAATCGCTATGCTTCCTTAGAAGACGGGGTATGGTGGGTGTCAGGACTTGACCCCTTAAATAACTGGTCAAAAATGGTGTGGGGCAGGTGTAAGCCCGACAATCCCAGGATTATTGGCAGTAAAAGCAAACCGATTAAGTATGAGTCGCCCCCAAAAGTTGGGAACAGGGTTACGTACTTTGACGTTCCCCAACATATTTGGGATAAGGTAGCTCAACGCTACGGCGTTAAGCGTTACCTGTCACCACTAGCGCAACGTTTAACCGCCCGAACCAAGCCCTTATGTTTCTGGGAGTGGGTACAGCAGCATCCTGAAATTCCGATTATTTATACTGAAGGAGAAAAAAAGGCTGCCTGTTTACTTTCGATGGGCTTTGTAGCGATCGCTCTGCCTGGAATCTGGAATGGGCGGGTGGGCAAAAAAGAACGGGAAAGACTCCATCCTGACTTGTTGCCAATGGCGCAAAAGGGACGTAAATTCACTATCCTCTTTGATTACGAAACCAAACCAAAAACTCGCTACGCTATCTATCAAGCTACGTTGCGCACTGGTCAGGCAATTGAAGCTGCTGGGTGTGAGTGTGAAGTAGCAATTCTACCAGGAGTAGAAAAAGGCGTTGATGATTTTGTGACCGCTCGTGGGGAAGAATCTGAAAGGTTGTTAAGTGCGATCGTCGATGATGCCTACAGCCTCAAAGATTACCGACGGCTCTGTTTTCCCAAAAAACGAGGACTCAGTAATAAGTATCCTCCCAATGTCAAACTCACTACCCGCTTTTTAAGTAATGCGATCAGCCTACCAATGATGGGGCTAGTAGTTCTCTGGAGTGGTATGGGGACGGGTAAAACCGAACTCATGGCAAGATTCCGCGAACTGTACCCGCAGATGCGCTTCCTTAATCTCGGTCATCGGGTCAACCTGCTCAAAAACCTCTCCCAAAGGCTCAATACGGCAATGTATTCGGCTCTATCTCAGGGAGATTTAGCCAAGGCGGTGGGGCTTTCGATTACCGTTGATAGTCTACATAAGCTGCAAACCCAGCTTAATGAATACGGCTGTATCTTTATCGATGAAGCCTGCCAATATTTAGCCCACCTACTTCACAGTAAAACCTGTCGGGAACATCGAGCAGAGATTTTAGAGGTTTTAGAATTTCTGATCCGTAAGGCTACATTAGTGGTGCTAGCCGATGCCCACATGGATGATGTGACCGTTGATTTCTTCCGTGCCATGCGCCCTGAAGGGGAAATACCTTTTATTATCAAGAATGATTATAAGGAAACTGGCAGAACGGTTCACTTATACGAAGGGGATAACAACAGTGCCTTAGTTTCCAAAATCTTTACTGCCCTGATGCTGGGCTTAAAGATCATGGTGGTTTCCGACTCTAAGAAGTTTATCAAGAAACTAGAAGCAGCCATGACGGTTAAGGTTTTTGACGATCGACCACTTTTCGGTACTGACGGTCAGTTAGACAGTAGTTCGGAAAATAAATTACGCATCTGGTCGATTCACGCCGAAAATAGCGGTAGCGAAGAGAACGTAGCGTTTATCAAGGATATTTCCGAGGAAGTTAAAAAGGTAGATGTCCTGCTGGCTTCTCCCAGTTTAGGTACGGGGGTCGATATTCCTAATTACCATTTTGATGCGGTATTCGGCGCATTTCATGCAGTAAGCCAAACTGCTACTGAATGCGCCCAGTCCCTGCACCGTTATCGTCCTCACGTTCCCTTACATATCTGGGTCGCTCCCCGTCCGCCCTTTGGCTACAAAGAAACTAATGCAGCCAAGATTAAGGAGCGGATGCTGGAGTTAAATCAGATGACGGCATTTTTAATCCGCATTGACCCCGAAACTGGTAGAAGAGGGGCTGAAAAAGACTGGGCGTTAGATGCCTACTGCGAAATCGAAGCTAACCGCAATCGTTCGATTAATAATTTACGGGATGACTTGCATTCTCTACTGGGCGAGATGGGGTATAACCTGACTCCTGGCGAATCAGAAGCCGATCCTTTAGTCGCGATGGAGTTAAAGGAAGCTGGTCAAACTTTAGACACTGCTCACCAACTGGCGGTAGTTCAAGCTGCCAATATCAGCAGTAGTGAATATTTAAGCCGTCAGTCTAAAGATTTTCGACCGCCAGAAGAAATTGTCGAATGCGAAAAATATCGGATTCAACGAGATTACGGAATGCCTGTAACTGAGGGATTAGTTAAGCGGGATGCTGGGGGTTATCTCATCAGTCAAATAATTGCTTTAGAATCCCTGCTGTTACCGTCTGAAGGAGAAATTATTGACTCTACTACTGGGAAGAAATACCCCGCACCACCCCAGATTGTGGCTCAAAGAGATTTGAGAGAACGGGATAATTTGCCCTTGTGTATGGATTGGCATAATTACTCCAGTAAATGGTTAGCCCGTCATATTTTGGGTTTACCTAAAATATTAGCTAGATTGCTGGCAGGGGAAGAAATATGTGCCACTGACCCCGATGTGGTGCAGATAACCAAAACTGCTATGATGGCTCGCGCCCAAATCAAAGTCATTCTCAACCTGACCATACCGCAGAATTGTCAGCCGATGTGGTTACTCGGAGTATTGATAGGGCAACTGGGGTTAAAGATGATTGGTCGCAAAAAAGGCAAACGAGGACAACAGATTCGGTATTACAGTTTGTCAGTTGAGGAATTAGTCTTTGCTGTAGAGGTTTTGCAATACCGAGAGCGACAGAGAATTGAAAAAGCAGAAAAGGAACGGGAAATTCAAGAACAAAAACGCATCCATCAGGCTATGATGCAGTCGAGCTATGGCATTGACCCACCACCGCCGACCGTAACCACTCCCCCCCTAAAAAGGGATATTTATCCTTTAGAGGGAGTGGTGGATACGGGAAAAGATGAATCTCAAAATGCCGATTTTAGATCAAATGAACCATCACCTGACACTTTAGAAAAGCTCAAGCCCTGTCTGGAATTATTAGAAGGAACGATTGATTTAGGTTTTTCGGTAATCAAAGAGATTGTGATTAAGCTTTTGACAAGCAATGGGATACAAAATCAAATTCTTAGTTGGCTACTACAATCAAAGAAAATGATTATAAAACTCTTCTGCTGCTGTATTTGATGCTACTAGATCAGTTTCAAGAGAATGTTTCATGCACACTATATTATAAAACAAGAGACATCTCTAAACCGCCTGATAGCTATGAAAAATTTATAGTCTCACTTAAATTTGATACCTCAATCAAATGATTATTATATTAAATGGGGTCTCAAAATGCCGATAATTTCGGGTCGCTACACTTAGTATTGTTTTATTTTTAATTTTCAACTCTAAAAACAGTTAAACAACATCAATATTGTTTAAGTCTAATTGTCAAGCCTTTCTAGATCAAAATAATATTAACAAAAATGCATTAATATGAGATTTCTCTTTTCAAAAGACTAAAGTGAATTAATATAAAAGTATAGGATATCAAGCTATTTATTCTCCTGCTAGCAAGAGAAGTCTCTAAAGAAAAAGCTTTGGTCTTAGGAGGTAGTCATGTCTGAAACTCGCAAATTTTATGCTCCACATCTCAATATAGATAGTCTAATCAATGCCTTGAAAGACTGGTATAGTTCTCAAAAATACACTGTTCAAACTTTGGATGTACATGGAGGTGGTGTTCTGATTCAAGCAAAACGAGGAGGATGGCGTAATGCAGTGGGTATGTCTTCTGCTTTAAATGTAGAACTCTGTCAACAAGACACAAATTTAACTGTAAAAATTGGTGCAGGTAAATGGGCAGATAAAGCGATCGTAGGGACAGTCAGTATGTTTGTTCTTTGGCCTTTAGCCGTTACATCTGCTTGGGGAGCCTGGAAACAAAGTCAATTACCTAAGCGTACATTTGAGTTTATTCAACAATTCGTTGATGAGTTTACTTCTGCGGATATTAGTAATTACTCAGAAGAGGACAGCCCATATTCAGTTAAAGAAGTAACCTGATCATTACAACAAAAGATTGTCCTTAAGTTTTAATTCCTGGCCACTACTATCTTCATGAGTTGCTCAGAAAGAGTTAGAGTTTCACTTAAAAGTTGCTGAATACTTAGCTGTATTTCATCTAGTTCTTGAATTTTTAGTTGAATTGTTGTCTCTTCTCGTTCTAGCTGTATTTTAAATTCTGTTAGTTTGTCTTTGCTCTCAAATAGGCTATTTGTGTTGTGAGGAAGTGTTCTTTCTTTTAATAACGCCAGTGTCGTCTTCAAGGCATCATAAATTTCCTGATGAATGGGGTGTAGGTTTAGCTGTCTAGCAATTTCTTTAAGAATTTCTCTCTGATAGCTATTGTTAAATTCAGTCGAATTAAGCTCTTTATTTCTTGCTTTTAAAGTACATGCAACGTTCCATGCTATTGTACTATTAATGATCGCACTTGTTAGTATTTCATTTATATCAATAAATTGTAATTCAATTTTTTTAGAGAGTTGAATTACTTCATCTATTCTCATTGATTGTAAGTTTTTCGATGTTTGATCAAGCCAAAGTTGCAGCTCCGTTTGAATTTTTACTGCTAATTTTTGATTACAATCTCTTATTATCTGCGCGGTTTTACGGTCATGTTGAAGCATATTTTTGAGCATGACCGATTGATTGAAATCTTCAGAAGTAATAGATGCAGTATCAATTGCTCTACTAAGATTTTGCTTTAATTCGGGAAATATCTGATTGAGAATCGAGCGAATTTTTTGCTTAATCTCTTCAATCATTACTTCGATATTCTGACTATTTGATATGGCAGCAACTGATTTTTCGTAAGTTAATTTGATTTCCTTTTGTCTTTTCTCTAAATAATCCTTCTGTATGCTAATTCCTGTAATGATTTCTTTAGCTGAAGTAGCTACTCGATTGAGGATTACTTGTAAAAAAATTAAGCCTCTTTCTTCAGTCAGAAGTTTTTCTAGCATTATTTCCAATTGAGAAAAACCACTTTTTGCTAATAGGGTAGCGTCACCATTGGTTTTAGCTTGTAAAGCTTGAAAAGCAGAGATTCCAAATACTTTTAGCTGACCAATTCGAGCAGTATGGTCTTTATATTCTTGTGAGTTTTCATCGTACTGTTCCTCAATACTTTGAATTAAATTATTTTGGATGCGTTTTTTTACTACGTTGACAATCCTCTCGGCATCCTCTGAGGAAGTAACACGATCAATACCATTAACAACTACAATAATCTTACCTAATTTTTGATTGAGTAGATAATCCCTGAAAAAATCTCTTTCTAAACTAGAAAAAGGTGATTGAGCCATGATTACAAAGATAACGGCATCAACACTAGACAATACTGAAAACAATATTGAATTCATTTTTTCATCATCATTTAATCCAGGAGTATCAATAATATCTACATTATTTTGACAATAAAAAGTTGGATAAAATATGATCGCCTCTTCAACATTTACAGCAATATTCTTAGATTCTGAAGTCAACTTGGTCACGTAATTAGTCAGTTGTTCAATCTCGATTTCTTCTTCTTGACCATTTTTAAAGATTATTTTTACTAAAGGCTTTAATCCATAGGTAATGCGATTAAGAGTAGCAGTAGTAGGAATAATATCTGACGGGAGAATCTGTTGACCTAGCAAAGCATTAATTAAAGTACTTTTACCTCTATTAAATTCTCCTACAACTGCAAGGGAAAAAGAATTGTTTTCAACTCGTTCGATAGCATTTTCAAGTAGTTCAAAGCTATCTTTGAGATTTAGCTTGGTCGAAAAATCTTGCAATCGTTTAAGAGCGATCGCCGAATTCATGACTACTTTTTGATAATCTTTGATACTGACTAAATCCTGATTATTTTTTTGATTCATTTGAAGTCAAATAGTAATATATTGAGGGAATAAGCAAATAGTTTTGTCAAACTAAAAAACTGATAGCTCCGAAGTGTCTAAATCAATTGGCTTCTTCAATGTCTCAATTTGGTCAAACCAGGCAATCAAAGCAAGGGAACTGTTGATCCTTCCGCCAGCCATCACAGCACCGATGCCAAGGGCGTGTTGTCGCATCGCCTGAATTAATTTATCTTTATCCAAAATTGCCAACTCATCAATTCGCGACTTCCAAACCATCTCTTCTAGATGAGATAGATTATTTGACAAACCGAGCCAATAGACCTCATTAAAACTTCTTTTCCGTCGCCTAGTACGGATCGGTTCGGGTAAAATTCCCTTCATAGCTGTTTGTAGTATGGGTTTTTTAATTCCTGGAATTTGTCGTATATCTCTGGGGAGAGCCATACAGAAATTGATGAGCCGTAGATCGAGCAAGGGATGGGAAGAATGAATGCCCTTTGGGCCAGCAATAAACCATGAAGCCCAATTGCCAGCAGCAGCTTGAAGTGACCAGATGTTGTTAGATTGTTCTAGAGGCTGACTGTAATTATTGCGAACCAGATCTAGTCCCTTATTCCACATTTGCTGCTCATGGGCGAATTCAGGAAGTACCCAAGGAGGAATACTGAATAATCCCAACTTGGGCCAAGACCCATAACCACGACGTATCAGAGTGCCAATGCCGTCATGGAGAAGTGGAGGTAAAATAGGCTCGATCCCGTAGCGGTATAATGCTGACCAGAGGCTTGTATTTCCAGCTTTTGCCCAGCGACGCGCCTCCTTTAAAGCAGTAAACCAGTGACCCTGCCTCAAGAAATCGGCAATATGCAACCGTCTTCCATCAAAGAGCTCTTCAACTGCTAGTCCAGTGAGGATTGTAGTTGCTCCTGACTGATGAGCAGCATCTACAAGCAGCTTTTCCAAAGCTAGCCTGAACAAACCAGCATAGGGTTCATCGTGAAGAGGAATCTTCTCGGCGAACCATTGGAAGTCTAAGGCAGAGTCGCCATCAAGATAGTGTGGTTTAATAGCTCCTCCCTGTTGAAGAATCATTTCTATATATTCTTTTTCCCCAGCCAGACTAGACATGTCATAAACTAAGGATATTGTATGCAGTCGCTTTGATGACTCTTCTGACGCTAGCTGCTGACTAGCCAAGCAGACTACAGAAGAACTATCCATACCACCCGATAAATGGGCTGCAATTATTTCATCTTCAAGTCTTTCTTTTACTGCCTGTTGTAAAAGGTTGGAAAACTTTACACCAGCTTCTTTTAAGGTTATGTTTCCTAGATCGGGAACTTGACTCATCCAGTCCCAAGTCCAAGGCTTCGATGTTTGACCTTCTGGATTAATAACTATCAGGGTTCCAGGAAGAATACGCTCGATTCCCTTGAATGCAGTTTGTTCGCTATGCAATTCCGCAAAACTATGGGATGTCATCAGAAAAGATGCCATAAAATCCAAGTTTAGCGAAGCATCAGAGAACGGTTGAGATAATCGCAGCAAGCTAGTTCCCAGGATCAAAGTAGAATCTACGCTTGTCCAGTAGAGAGGCCACGATCCTAGAGGATCGCGAAACGCGAATATACGCCTTTGTTTCTTATCAAGCAAAACTATGGCAAATTCGCCCTCAAGCCATTTCAGGCTTTCGATGCCATAATTGCAAAAGATAGTCAAAACTAAGGCAGCATCGGAAAAGAACTCACTCACACTTTCTTGGGGAAGACGATTTTTTAGTTCTTGACGATAAAACAGTCGTCCCATTAACACAACTGCTATACCCGCAGCGGAGTCTTCAGCAAAAGTTACCATTGATGTCTTGGCTACACTCGAATCTTTGGGACGAAATAACCGAAATTCCGATTTTTTATCCCAACCCACAATAACTTCAAATCCAACTTGCATTGTCTTACCTTTTTTATTTTTTAGGAATATCGTGCAACGGGGGTGAATGTCTCGCAATGAGCACTGTCGTCTGTGATTACTAAGCCATCACCTTCAACCCAGGCATGAGAACGAAATGGATATTCGTCAATCCCAATAATTAGCGTTGCTGGCAGCCCGTATACAGCACGAAGAATTTGATAGCCTACCAAGGCTCGTTCTTTGCAATTCATTGGCAAGAAAAGATGTTGAGAAGCAACCTCCAGAACAATTAAGTTTACCGCTTGAAATACTTCCTGTTTAGCAAACGTATTAGGGTAATCTATCAGACGATGCCAGTGTTGCCATAATTCAATAGTATTAGTCCAGCCTATAAGTCTAAAACTAAACCAACTAGCAACCAGCAGTAAAGATACTTGACGGTGACTGGGTAAAGCGGGGAATTGCTTTAGTGGCTCATTGAGAATATTCGTTTTAACTTTGCCCAACCGAAGAAACTTAGAGATAAAATACTGTCCTACCTTACCGAATAAATGGTATTTAGATAAGTGAAAGTGCCAATTTTTATTCTTGGAGCAAACCAGCAGTTTTTTCCTCTCTAATTCTCGCAGCAATTCGGTTGAGTCATTTAGTACTGTTGCTTCAGATACATCATATTCTTGAGCCACGCGAACTATTGCTTCATTTTGACCGTATTTAAGTATAAGAGACAACATCATTGTACCAATAGCATCCAGCCCATAAAACTGCCCCCGCTCCAAATCCACTAATTTAGCCATCTCGCCACGAGTAACTAAATACACACCCCGATTTAGATAATGAGTTGTATTCTCTCTCGTTAATTTTCTGATATTTTCGCTTGCTTTTAGAGGCATTGGTAATACTCAAGATGTGATTTCTAAATTATTACTTGTTGGTTATTAAGGGTAATACCAGTAATGCGTGTAGCCGTCGTATTCGGTTCCTCTTGGCTCACCCTGTACCTTTTCCAAAGAACCGAGTAAGTAAACTTCTGGTCGATGATAGCGTCTTTGTTGGCAGTTATTTTCTGCTTCTCTCCTTTTATTAGTAGATTGAGAAATTTTTTCCTTTTTTAGAGAATCAAAATCTTTTGTAAACATTTCATACTCCTTGGTGTAATTAGTATTATTTATTTTCTATTAATCGTAATACCAGTAATTCGTGTAGCCGTCGTAAGCGGTTCCTCCTCCCCCAGCCTGTATGTGTTCCAAAGAACCGAGTAAGTATACTTCTGGTTGATGATAACCTCCTTGTTTGCAGTTTTTTTCGTCTTGTTTTCTCTTTTGAGTCGATTTGAGAATCTTCATTTCTAGAGAATCAAAATCTTCAGTAAACATTTCATCCTCCTTGGTGTAAAAAGTTTTCTAGTTGTAAGCTCTTCCAGATTTATTTCTCTTGGGAAGTTTCAAACTGGTAGAGGTGAGTCTTGGAATACCTCAGAAAGCTCTTCTTCTAACTGTTCTGTCCCTGACTCAGACCAAAGCTTCTTGGTTAAAGCTTTAAGAGATGAGCTGGTCGAACCTATTATTGTCTGTGCTTCCTGTAAAATTTCATCAGTTGTTGCTACTTTTTCTTTCCCTTCAGCAGATAATTCTTGCGCCTGTCGCAAAGTTGCCAGAGAGGCTTCAATATCTCGCTGATAGCTATTTTCTATTTCTTGTTCTATTTCTTCTGCTATGTTGTTATAAACAGATTGGATTTGTTGCACTACAGAAATTCTTATTTCTGGTAGGGAATCTTTCAGTTTTTGTTGATAAGCAACTATCTGGTTTATTTCTTTTAATTCTTTGAATTGACCAAGCAGCAGATTAGTACCAAAATTAAATAGCTTAAATGGACTATACTGTAGGACTAAGTCTACGGTATCTAGATTTGTCCACAGTAAGTCACCAAAAGTAGCTTTTCCGACATCTGAGCTGGAGAAATTTACTTCTGTCAGACGTTGAAAATCTTCAGAAATTTCTTTGGTCGCTTTTTCAGCAATTTCAATGATTGCCGATTTATGACTATCCAGACACATACCCATGGCTTTACGAAGTAGATCGCTGAAGAAGAAATGGTAATGACGCTGGATGTCAGTTAATTGAAAATCTTTGAGATTATCGATCGCCTCTTGTTCAAACCGCATCAAGAATTCATTCATCCAGTTACAGGCTCGATTGCCTAATTCTTCCATGCTATTTTTAATAGTCTGCTTGTGCTGTTTAACTTTGTTGGACAATTCCGAAGATTCGTTCTCACACTGAGCGATTGCTTGACTGAGATGAGCTTGGTCTGATTGCATTGCTTTACGGAGTAGACCAATATTTGATTCTATTCCTTGTAACATTCGCTTCGTTTGATTGGTAGCTCGGTTAAGCTGAATCAGATCGCGATTGAGTACAATTGATTGTTGTAAGCAGTCTCGAAAAGCTTGAAAATCTGCTTCTAATCCCGAAGCTCGCTGAGGGTTGCGTCTTGCTAGGGATTGTAAACGACAAAACTCATTGTAGGCACTGATGCCAAATAATTTGGCATTAGGAAATAGATTAGCAATCTTGCCTCGAATTAAATTTAATATTCTCTCTGCCTCTTCATCGCTACGAACCATATCCATCATGTTGACGATAAAGAAGACTTTAGGAAAATCTTGGGGAAGAACAGAAAGTTGCAGGAAAGCTTGCTCAGATCGAGATAGGGGAGAAAGTGCTGAGATCGTAACTAGTACGGCATCAGCTTGGGAGAGATAACTGTGGACTTGGTTATCAAACTGCTGGAAAATATCTCCAGTACCAGGAGTATCGACCAAGCACAAGCCTTGTAACCATTCAACGGGTGCTTCGATATTGAGATGACTAACTGGTTGAGGTAGTTGTGCTAAAAAAGGACTGAGTCGCTCTGCTCTAAGAAATTCAGTTTCGATGGGAATTTTCCCCCCATCTGTTAAGCAAACTTCAATTTTCAATTCTGGACCATAGTGAATTTGATTGATAGTTACTGTTTCGGGACTTATATCAGTTGTCACTACCTCTGTTCCTAACAGAGCATTGATTAAAGTTGATTTACCGCGTTTAAAATCACCAATAACTACCAAAGTAAAGTCTGTTTCTATTCGGTTACGAATTTCATGTTCTTGGGCATGGAGTTTTTTAAAAGTGTCTCTGCCAAGAGCATTCTTGATATTTTCTGTTTCTATGTCTGTCAAAAAATCTTTGAGCAGAGCAAAAAAGTCTTGACGTAAGTTAGTGAGATCGTACCGAATTGTTTGATCTAAAGCCTTCATAAAACTACCCTCCTTGAGTTTGATATCCTTGGTTTAATACACTAATAAACTGCTCGCACAACTCATCAATTTCTTGTTTGCTGCGTGTCGAAGTAGAAATAGGTAATTCGGGATGCCAAGAATAAAAAACATCACTATTGGCAAACAGGCGCACTGCTTCAATACGTTTGGGAATTAAGGGATGAGTTTGAATAAGTTCCAAAAGACGAACTGGACTGGACTGAACTTTTTGAATT
This sequence comes from Cyanobacteriota bacterium, assembly GCA_942490675.1. Lineage (GTDB taxonomy): Bacteria > Cyanobacteriota > Cyanobacteriia > Cyanobacteriales > Xenococcaceae > Waterburya. The sequence continues at coordinate 25,836 of CALNYB010000044.1, forward strand.
TGATTCAGATATTCTTGGATGTTAATTCCTTTAAGGCGAGCGACACCACCAGTGGCGATTTTAGCCAAGGCAATTTGTGCAACTTCAAGATCGCCACAGCAAATTAGCCCAGCGCGATCGCAGGTCACTTCAGCACATCGACTCCAACGCATAAAGAACAGCATCATGCCACCTTGGAGCATTAGTCTCAAGGAATCTCCTCCTGGAATCGAATGTAAAATTACCCCTGCTAAAGGATTGGTTATTAGTTCTACGGCAGTGTTATAAACACCATGCAAGTTGTGAATGTGTCCGCATTCGTGACCAATTACAAATTTGAGCTCTTCGGGTTGAAAAGCTTCTACTAGACCACTGGAGAGAACAATCATCGGTGCGATATCATCGGTAGCGTAGGTATAGCCCTCAATCATTGGTGAATACTTGACAAAAACTTGGGGCACACCAATACCAAGTCGGCGAGAACAATCTTCACCAAGTTCATAGATTTCAGGATACTGTTTTGGTCCAACCGCAACTGCTTTCATTTGTTGAAGTTGTTTGTTAATTGGAACTAATAACGATACTAAAGACTGGGTAAAAGCACGTACTGGACCCATTGCCGTTAATTGTTGGCGTAGTGTTTGGTCTAGAGAAAAACCATAGTCGGGAACACCATTAACCTGATGAGATGATAGTTCTTCCTCTCGTGAAACTAAATAGTTACTAAAATTAAGATCGATGCTGGTAGTGGGATTAATTGAATCGAAATTTTCTTTAATATTCATAATTTCTCCCTTTTCAAAAATTATTGTTGTTTCAATTTGGTTTGTAGTAAGCACTCTTGCTGCTTACTACAAACCGATAGTTATGAATTTTGAGTCGAAATCTATTTATTCAACTGATACAGGAATTTGTTCTTCATCAAATTGAAGGTTGATTTTCTGAATTAGTGCTTTAGATAGTCCTTGAGCATGACCGAGAATTTGCTCAGTTTCAGTACGCATGCGCTGTAATTCTTGTATTTCTTGGTCGCTCATAACTTTGTGTCGTTCTCGTTCGGCTCGTAACTCAATCAGCTTGTTTTCAGTATTGACCAACACTGAATCTACTTCCTCATTCATTTTTTGGGTTAGAGCTGCGAAAATTTGTTCGATTTGTGTGTTCAACTCTTCTTCTATATGGTTTTTAGCTAGCTCTTGCTCGATATTTCGTAAGATTTGTTCTTTGTAGTGGGCTTTAAACTCTTCTAGTTTCTTCTGCGCCATTGCCACCTTAGTTAATTTTCCACCAGTAAAGTATGAAACGATGCCGACAACTGCTAATACAGGTAAAGTTGACATCCCCATGGAAATAGCTAAAACTGTTATTCCCAAGCCAGTTGCGCCAGAAATCAAAGCCCCTTTCGCTCCTCCTTCTTTGTATCCTACGTAAACAGCTCCGCTGATTGGGATAAGGGTAGACATACCTAGTCCAATAGCGTCTTCTTTCCATCCTGGGTTTTTCTGGGAAGTGTTTAATTTAGAAAACTCTAATTTAATCTCTTTCAGAACCTCTGAGGTTTTTTCCAGCAAATTTTTATTGAGATCTTCTACCTCTTGTAATAATGCTGTGTTAATCACCTGCTGAATTTTTTCTCCTTCTTGTTTAGCGGTTTTTTCTACAGCATGGGAAACTTTTTTCCCTAGTCTTTCGCATAGTTGTTGAACTTTTCTCTGGTTGGCTATTTCAGCAGGTCGAATTTGGATGGTATCGACAACAGCCACAGCTGATTGTTTTAGTTTATTACCCAAATCCCAGATTAGAGGTTTTACTTGGCTCTTGACTGTTTCGGTAGTAGTATTAACCCGCTCGATTTCTTGGTTTTTTTGTTGTCTTAACTCTTCAATCTCTGCCATTGACTTGTCATAGGCGAGATCGAACTCTTCTTGCTTCATGCTCAATGCATTTTCCTGAAGCTTAATTGTGCTAAGAATTTCAGAAGCCGAACAGATAGCTCGATTGATTGGCACTTGTAAGAAGACTGCTCCTCGTTCTTCGGTAAGAAATTTTTCCAGGGCAGCTTCAAATTCAGTAAAACGGCTTTCAGCCATTAGTTCGGGTTTGTTTTCCGCTTTTGCTTGCAAAGCTTGGTAGGCAGAAATACCATAAACCATTGGCGTACCAATCTTTTTCTGGTAAATTTCATATTCAGGAGAATCTTCGCCATATTCCTCTGCTGCTCGTTCCATGACATGTTTTTGAATACTCTTTTTAATAGACTCAATTCCCCTTTCGATATCTTCAGGATTGTTGTAACGGTCAATTCCTGTCACTAAAAAGATAATCCGACCCAAGTCATTATTAAGCAGTTTTGTTTCTAAAAACTCTCGTTCAGAGCTGGAAAATGGTGCTAAAGCCATGATCACCATAATCGCTGCATCGACTTCTGGTAAGACAGCAAGTGTCACCTCGTCCATTTTTTCTTCATCATTTAAGCCAGGCGTATCGATAATATCTACGTTATTCTGGCAATAATTAACTGGATAGTAGACAACAGCTTCTTTAACATTCGCAGCCGTTTTCTCTGATTCTTCGGTTAACTTGGTAACGTATTCTTTTAAACGCTCGATTCCCACTTCTTCTTCGCGACCATCTTTAAAGATAACCTTGACAAATTTATTCACACCATAGGTCACGCGGTTAAGAGTAGCAGTCGTCGGTTCAATATCCGATGGTAGAATATTTTGACCTAGCAGAGCATTAATAAAAGTACTCTTTCCTCGTTTAAACTCGCCCACAACTGCGACTGTGAATGACTTTTGTTTGACTTTCTCTATAACATCATCAATTAATTTAATTGATTTTTCTAGCTTCATGTTTTTAGAAAAATCTCTTAATTTTTCTAAATTTCTGACTAAAGTTATTACTACTTTTTGGTACTCGCTGAATTTAGCTTCGTATTGAGTATTTTCGGTTGCTTGAGATATCATATTCACCTTCCTTTTCACTTGGAAATAATTTACTTAAAATTGATAAGTCTTTTTTTCTATATCATTAGAGTTTTGAATTTTCTGGTTACTGTTCATATCTAGATATCAAAGTCAATTAGATAATCAAATCCTTCAGGAATCACACCAAAGTTCAGATTGTTAAGATAAGACAACATTCGATGTTCCGTATAAAAGCAATCAACTAGATTACCAATCAACTGCTCTAATTGGGTTTCTGGTTTTGATAAATCTATTTGCCAGATTTTAGATAAAATTAGCCTTCTAGTACGACGATTTAGCTCATCATCAGGAAAACAAGAATTACGCTGGTATATTTGATACTTGTCATCAATTACATACTCAGGTAAAAGTTCTTGATAATCCTGAAGAGAGTCAGGGATAAAAGAAAGCCAACTAAACAATTGAGAAACTAACTTAGGGATATAAGGAATTAGATCGACAGAGTTTCTGATTCTATATACGGAAGCATCGAAAATTAGTTCTGTAGTGCTAACAGGAGGACAACCAAAGGTATAGACTTCTACTTGTTTAAACAAAGAGTTATTACAACTTTGATAATTAAGTTGATGCGCAATTAAACTAACTCCCGCTCCTCCTAAACTATGTCCTACTAGAATTAGTTTCTTTTGATAAGAATCAGGAGCGGAAAAAATTGCAGTTTCTTGAAGTTGTTGCCAAATACTGTCTGCATAGGCAGCAAAACCAGAGTGAATTCCATCAGTATTGGTATTAACTAACAGATTTATCAGCCAGTCTTCCACATCTTTTGTGCCTCTGAGGACAACAAAAATTTCTTCTTCTGTCGAGGTTACATAACCACAACAGACGGGAAAATCTTCGTCAGTTAACAAACTCGAATCGTTATAAAGAAAGTCTACTGACTTGAATTGATAATTTGAAAACAGTTGACCAGATGTTAACTGTTTGGCAACTATATCAGGAATCTGTTCGTAGGCGACATAGGCAAGACGGCAAAGAGCAGCCATCTCAAGTAGTTGCTGACGGTTAGGATTTTGAGTACCCCGAGCAGAAGATTCTGATTTTTTAGACAAAAACACATCTATTGTGGTCTCGATCGCCTTTTCAGCAATGGATTTGGTTGACTGCTCAATTTGCCACTTTAGGGAAGAAGAAAGTAAAGGTTGTAGTAGTTCGCTATCATCATTCATCTTAAATAGATAACCATCTAGTAACTTAAAATCATTAGAAAATGAACCATTTCATTCTGAGAAATTTTTGACTATGCACTTGGTTGAACAATATCTATTGACTTGCTTGATTGAACAATTCTGACCAATGGTTCAATCAAGCAAACGTTATCCGTGTTCCAAAGGCTTTCGCTAGTGCCAACAGAAGAATCATTGGAATTTTCTAGATAAACTGCTCCTTCTTGAAAGTGACACTGAACTTGCGACCAAGGAACAAGTTCTAAATCCCCTGAGAAGAAAATAAACTTTTGTTTGGGCAAATCTACTCCATCGGCTCGAAAGCGCATCTTTCCAACATTGAAGCTTCCTCCATTAGCTAATGTCTCGATTATTTCGCCGAGAATTCTCGAACCATAAAACTGAAGAACGAGTGAGTAAATCTCTTCAAAGGTTTTAGTATGAACACTGGAGTACATCATGTCATGGAGAGAAAAACTAAGCTTGCGCTGCGTATTGCCGAGTTTCATCTCTGAGGTTGTACCAGTCTTGATTCCATTGGTAGTCCCAGTTGTGATACGAAAACGAATCCACTCAACTTCCTGAGCGAGTAACTGGTCATCTCCAAGTTGAATTCGCTCTGGTGTAAGAATTAATTTTGAACTATGATTCGGCAGCCAACCATTACGGACATTGAAAGAATGGATTTCGGCTCTGGTTGTATCTCCTCCTTGTAGCTGCATATCAACCTCCTTGTATTCAAAATTTAGTTATAGTTTATTGATTTGTCTTTCTGCTTGTTTCTACATCTCAGGAATTTTTGGCTATGCAGTCTCTAGAAAAATATTGCTTGACTTATTGAAGCTTGAACAAAAGAATGTTATGCCAAATTAGGATTGCGTCCAATGCAGTCTGAAAAACTTAAGGAAGTTCGGTTTAAATATTGAATAGTAAATCTTCAGCAGATATTTAACTTACTGCTAATTCAGCAATTTTTACCTACCGTTCGCATACTAGCCTATATCTAGTGTTCGTCGCCAAAGTTTTGACTACATCTAGTGTATTAATTTGACTAATGCCGCTATATATAGGCAAAAAAATCAAGACACTACAGGTAGTGTTAGCGAACGGTGGGTTTTAGTTGGCAATATTTGAAAAAATTATCGATTACTTAAAACTAGATTGCGACAAAAAGAATAATTGATGCCTCCTTTTCTCAGAAATCCCTATTGATACTTCCCGATCTGAGTAGGATTATATCTTAGTCAATCCTATACTTTAAATATAATACTTTTTGATTGTATAGCTTCTTATAAGTAGTTTTCTTAATCTTTTTTTACAGTCTTCGATAACTATTACTTCTGCCAAAAAAACTAAAACAACATTTATGTTGTTTTAGTTTTTTTGGTGTATTTTTATTAGTTATTTTGTTCTAAAAAGGCTTTGATCATTAGGAATTAATTTTGTGTACAAACATGATTTATTTTAGATTAAGAGTTTGAATACCCTGTGTTACCTTCAAGATATGATTGATGACTATCTTTATTTAGGGAAGATAATCTGATTTTATGCTAAGTCTAATAAGATTAATGATTATTGGATTTATGACTTATCAAAAGATGATAGAATCTAGTTATAATACGCTAAATATATTCTGTTTTTAGATACAATAAATTATTATATCGGGGTCGAGCCGAGAATCACTTCTCGACCCTCCCTTTCAAAACCGTGCTTGCAGTAGGATAGGCTGCCAGCGAGTTATCTTAGTCGATACTTTTCCAACAACCCTCCTCCAAACTACGCATGACCGTTTCCGTATCACGTAGCTTTCCAGTAATTTTACGTTTGAGAGCATGACCCCTCTTACGTATGATGTTCAGTATTGTTTTGGCGTTTCGCATCTCGCGTACCTAGCAATTATTTGTCATCTAATTACCTGTTCTACTTCGCCCTGTAAACGGCTCTCCCGTTCTCCCTGGTGGAGCGTGACTCCCACGACTAATATTAGAACTCCGTCACCTTAGGACTCTCGTCCCTTAGGCAATCCCGTGTTTCGTCATTAAGCAACTATTAGAGCGACTTAGGTTTCCCATTTATGTCCTTGAATGAGTTCATTACTCATCGTCCATTGGTCAGGGTGTGCTACAAACAAAAGTCGAATTTGTAGTTACCAAAGGCATCGTTATACATACGTGCTACGAACGTATGTGCGGTTCCACCACTGGACATTAGGATTCAAGCAATCAAGCTTTAACCATATCTCTCAGGCGTTGCAGGACATTAACATACACGTCTTCTGTTAGTTCCCGCTTTACGAACATGCTCTTGTCCCCCTTCTCTTTCGAGTTAAGGTTAGTTGTTCGCCTTGGAGTCAGTTACCCTGAACTCCAGCTAACTCAGTTAGCAATTAGCTTAATGCGCTTCACGGCGCACACTTTCAGGGGTTCGAGTAGCAACCGTGCAGAAAGTTACGCTAAGAGAAAAAATTAAGTGTACCAATTAAACCCTCTGAGAATCAGACCTCTCAAACCCTTGAAATCTCGTTCCAATTTTCTGTACCAAATAGACTAAGGTTTAATTGATACACTGATGGCGATCGCAGAATTGCCTTTTGAAATGCTTATATAGAAAGGCTTTCAGCCTTAGCGTAAGTTCCTGTACACTTGCTACTCGAACCCCACTACCTCTGGCTAATCCCTTAAACTTATTGTCCTCTCCCATCGTCCCTCTTAAGGATGCACCAGTGATTTTTTCTCCACCAAGATCACGACGAATAAACACGGCATTTTGATTGGCATCCGCATATATCAATCCCTGTTCATGGAGCTTATCAACTAACCCACTAGGTAACTTGCGCTCGCGAGTTAGGTATTGTTTTACAGAAAGCCATTTATTATGTTCTGGAACTGGGGGAGTAAATTCATGGACAGGTTCTGTTTTAATTATTTCTCTAGTTTTATAGGTAGCTGCTTCTAGTGTCGCGCTTTCACCAAAGCGATCGCCTAACCATGCCACGGACTGTTTGTAGTCATATTCGTTAACGTGCATCACCAGATCGATAGCACCGCCACCACCTTCCATCTGTTTCCAGTCGTAGAATTTGCTGCCAGTAATGTTGATGGTGTGATGTTCGTTTTGCCATTTGTGTTTGTCTTTTGAGTCAGGTTCTAAACCCAATTCGTATGCCACATCTTTTAACGGCAAATCTCGCGCCTTGTTGGCTCGCTCTGCATACTTCTGCTTCCAGTTTATTAATTCCTTTGCCTGAGTTTTGATTTTAATTTTGGCTTGGTTCAATTGCCGCTGTAGATTTTCATTATCTCTAGCTAAAAGTTTGGCAGTAATCTCAGCCTGTTCTTTATCTTTGATAGCTCTAGTTCGATCTGCTAACTGATACTCGATAGTAGATTTATCTAAAGTTAAGTCGGGAGATTGGTTAATCGCTGCATAGTAGTGCTGTATCTTGGTGTGCTTGGCTTTACTACCTCGGATACCTCGTTCTAGTCCCAAAGGTGACATGGCATTAGCAAAACTATCTTGAAACTGACTTAGCTTTTGTCTGCCCCCAAAAATACCCCGACAGTTTAATTTTCCTCTCTCATCTAAAGGGACAAGATAAGCATGAATATGGGGAGTAGATTCGTCCAAATGTAGCTCGGCTCTGACAATGCGATCGCCGTACTCATCATTTAACCAGCTACTAACTGACTGTTGAAAATCGGCTAACTTTTTTGGCTCGTAGTAACCTGCTCTGCTGGGGTCATCGGGTCGAAAATATTCAGGGCTGGCTGTTAATAGCATCTCCACACAGAGAACGCCATTTTTCCTAATTGTTTGCTGACCAATGCGATCTCTGACGATAGTTTCTAAGCTGGGTAAATCTGGTGAATCTGGTTCGCCAATAAAACGAATGTTTTTGATTTTTTGGTTAGCGTTGGGAGTTTCTCTAGCTCTGCCAGTATGTAAACCTGAAGCACCAACGTTTCCCGACTTTAGTTTAGCGATGCGAGCTATGGCGTGGGGCATTATCTTTCTTTCTTCTTTTTCCCAGTAGTGGCGGGGTGTCCAGAGGGGTTTGACCCCTTTGACTCACTCATAATTTTAGCGTAGCGGTGGCGGTAGCCAAAAATTGTGTAGTGAGTATCAATTTAGGTACAATTTTTTGCCTAAAAACGGCTACTGGGAAAGAAAAAAATAAGACTAGATCTTACGTGGTTTGGAGACTTGAGAGGTTATGAATGCCTGTGATATTGCAATTTTGATAATACTACCTAGTAATGGTAAAAAAGACGAATAGAGTTAATATTTTTCTAATATTTGAGTATTTGACGTTGATTTTAGTTCTGGTTGTTTAGGATGGAACTATCGGTATTGTGATAGTTACGGGAGTTGTGTTGGATGGTTAGAACGAAACAAGGTCAGAAGATTCATGTTGATACTCTACAGACTACCTTAGAGAAGCTAGACAAGTTGGAGACTAAGCCCACAGGGCAAACGCACCTTATTTTTACAATGCTTACGCCATAAAGGTTTTAGCTATTATTTAGTTTTGTTACTAAAATTTAAAACTCTTGCTACGTAAGGCTTACAGAATTTAGATGCGTTTGCCCTGACTAAGCCCAAGTCTGAACTTAGTTTGCGGGAGAGTATTTATTTTTTGAGAGGCAAGTTAAACAGTGCTTTGAGAAAAGGCTATAGCTATCAGGATTTATCTGAGGTTTTGAAGGAGCAGGAGATTTTGATATCTGCTGCTACTCTCAAACAGTATTTGACGGAGATGGGGAAGAAGAAGTCTCGTTTGCGTAAGAAAAAGAGTCAGTCAGTTTCTAGTTCTGATTCTAGTTCTCAAACATCAACTAATGTGAATGATTCTAAAGAAGATAGTCAGTCTAGTAATTCAGTGGCTGAAATTAATAGGATAGAAAAGTCTGATAGTTCGGTTTCAACTAGTTCAAAGCCTGTTAAGACCAAAGCCGAACCAAAGTCAAAATCGAAGTCTCAGTCTAAGGCAAAAGTTCTTTCAGGTTTTGATGACGACCTCGCCGATGATTTTAATAGTTAAGACAATAGTGTCGAGCTAACAATTTTATTCATATACAGAGCAAAAGTAGATAACTATGACAACAATACATTTGGTAGACGGTGAGAAAGGAGGTGTGGGGAAGTCTTTTGTAACTAGGACGATGATTCAGTATGCTATGGATCGCTCTCTGCCTTTTGTAGCTGTAGAGACGGATCGTTCTAACCCCGATGTGAATCGTGTCTATCCTGATGTTTGTACTTTTGCCGTATTTAGTGAGGACGAGAAACAGGCTTCTAAGGCAGATCGGATTTTCGAGATGGCGTTGGAGAGGTCGGTGATTGTTTCTTTACCTTCTCAGGTTAATCGGGCAGTAACGACTTGGATTGATGAAAATCAGTTACTGGATTTAAGTAAAGAACATGGGGTTAGCTTTTGTAAGTGGTTTGTGACCAATGGTGAATATGATAGCGTCAGACTGTTTCAGTCGAGTTTGGATTATTATAAGGGACAGATAGCTCATGTTTTGGTAAGAAATACGGGGCTAAACGAAGAGTGGTCGCCGATGGAGAATGATGAGCTATTGCAGAAGCAAATCGACAAGTATGAGGTGAAGACAATTGATTTTCCCAAGCTCAGTCATACGGAACGCTACCTGATCAATCAGAAACAGTTACGTTTTGATGATGCGAGAGATAGTCGGGAACTGAGTATTTTGGGTAGGCAGAGAGTAGCTAATTTTTTGAAGGCTGCTTATGCTGCTTTTGATAGTACTGGGGTATGGGCAGACGAGCTACAGCAGAAGTCAAAAGAATCAAATCAGGTTAAGTAGGCGCTTGTTTGATGTCGATCTGGTCTGGTCTATGGATGTAATCGGTTAGGGGCAAGAGATTAATGGGTCTTGGCGATGGTAATGGTAATGTCAGAAATGATGCTAAGGCAAAAGAGGTCTTGGATTTTTGTTTGTCGGCGGAGTCCCCAGAGTTACGGGCGAAGGTTTATGAGATTATCGGGCGTAGTGGGCTAGAGCCAAATGACCCGATGTTTTTGGTTTTGGCTCTCACAGGGCAGATGCGGGTGTTCTTGGAAGCTGCTCCCGAAGATTTGGGTCGGTTGTTATCTGAGTGGAAGAGTCAGAGCGCATCTAGTTTGTCAGAGATTGCTGCTTCGATTTCTTTGATGAAGCAGACGCAGCAGGAGCAGGCTGAGGCGATTAGGTCGAATATGGAGGCTGTCAGCTTGGGCTATGTCGAGTCGATTAAGGAGGCGGGGATGGCTACCACTAGTGCGATCGCCGACGCTAATAGTGAAACCTTGAGTCGGGTACGGCAGACAAAGAAGCAGATAGAGAATTTATATGATGAAATAATGGCAATGCGTGCCACCATTGAGGCAGATCGACATAAAAACCATGAAGTTTCTCAGGGTTTGCTTCATGAAGTCGAGCAGAGTACTAGAGAGTTTAGCAAAATTAATGCTCGAATCGAGCGGTCAGTATCTGCTGTTAAGCTACTTCAGAAAAATGCTACATGGCTAAAGCTGGCTGAGGTTATTTCCTCTTTTCCTGCTTTAATAATCGTCGGATTATTTAATATGGGACTTGGTTGGTGGCTAGCATTGTATCTGAATAGATAACTTACATAGTACTTCCGCCGTCGAATCACCACTATCCTCGTTAGGTGGTGATTCGACGGCGATAATTTCCCCCAGTTCGTTTTGGGTTAGGACATAGTTGCTGTGCCTCAAGATGGGTCAACTCAAAAAGATGAAGCGGTGACGACAGCATTGCGATAGGCTTAAATCATTTGATAATGTGCCTAATACTGATGGCATCAATACTCATGAAGCAACGCAACGCTACAAAGTAGCATTGATTATACTTTTTCGCCAATAGGTAGATATTATGTCCTGCTCTGATCTACTAAAAATTCCTTATAGGTCATGGACTGTAGCTAAAGTACAGGCATCTGTTTCTATGTAAATGTAAATATGCAAAAAGAGATTGAAGTAATTAAAACGTCAGAGAATACATCACAAAACAAACCGCCTTCTGAGGCTACAAATAAGGATCGAAAAGACGCAAATAAATCTGACTACGATCCATCCATTTTCTTCCGCAGTACAGGATTGCTCCGTGGGACTTACCTGCCCAGCGATAAGACTTTGACTGAAGGAATATTAATGACCGACGTAGGTTTGTTTCCTGCCACGGCGAATGAAAGTATTAGGAACTTTTTTAAAAACCATTCCAAGAAAAAGACTCTTAGGGCAAAACATCATTTTATCTGCTGGGTTCGTGGCATCCCAGATCCGCCTTATTACCTACTAGCTGTAACTTCTAGAACGGGTCAAAACAACCTGCCTGAAATCTTTCCTGTAAATAATTCATTTATCTGCCAAGGCATTGTTACCGAACGTAGCCGAGAAAGGGTAATTTTGAGGGTACAAATGAATGCCCGACCCGATCGAAGCCCCGATGTTATCTCTGAGTCAATCAGCCATCTTGAAATTAAGGACTGTCCTGGCAAGGTAAGGACATCTCAATTTTGGCAATTCCGCAGTACTTTCTCTGAAGGGTTTTTGCATTGTCAATCTGGGGAGTTATTAGCTAATGCTAAAGTGACCAAGAAATTTATTAAAGATATGGGGTACGAATCGTTGTAGTCAAGTAGAGGCAGCAAATATTTAGAGAGTTTAAGCTATGGAATTATGCCCGATTAAAACTGAATCTGATTATCAAAATGCCCTAACTGAAATTGAAAGACTGTTTGATGTCGAACCATTATCGCCAGACCACTAATTTTAGCCCTTTCTGGTTTCAATCGAAATGGCGGCAAAACAAGCGGCAAAACACAACAGCTATAAATGCTGTAATCTATACATATTGGGGAAAAACAGCGGCAAAGCAAGCGGCAAAATGCACTTCCTTGCTTTCATTCGAGGAATATCTTATTGTTTTGGCACATCTGGGAATTATTTCAGCGAAAACATAGGTGGCTAGACTGGAAAAAACGCAGCAGGAGAAATTTGAAAAAACTCTGCTAGCTGTTGAATATGACGTACAGTAAGCTGTCGTTTTTGATGGAGAATATCAGAAACGATTGACTCGGTTTTAAAAATAGGTACGAGGTCTTTTTGTCGCAATTTTCTTTCAGCTATTAAGGCTTTCAATAGCTCTACACCATAAATATCGGGAATTGGCTCGCAAGACTGCTCGTATTCAAAAACTAATGTTCCTAATACATTAAGATAATCAGACTCTTCTGGAGAGAGCTGAGGGCGATCCAACAGGCGATCTATTTCTTGCTGGGTAGCTTCAAGCTCTTCATCATTATTGATAGTACGAGGGGGAAATGAGAGAAGTAATTGAGTGTATCGATCGCTCATAAGGTCAAATGGTGTTTGAATGGCTACTAGAAAATAAAAAATCAGAAGAGATATAGCTAGAGAAAAATGAACCTCTTTAATCCTTACCAATCAATCGTGACGGTAAGCTCGATCATTGATACCAGTCATCTTTTTTCCAATCGTTTTTATCATATTCAGCATGGGTCAAAACACTCCGAATAAATACTTTTTGATGTCTAAAGTCAACATAAGTAATTAAGCGAAAATTGTTACCTCCAATATCAAACACGACAAAGTTTTTCACCTTATCTGCTGAGGGGAAAATTTGACGAACATCGTTAAAACTCTGCCACCGATGTACGGAGGTTAGTTTGTACCAAGATCGTAAACTTGTCTCCGCAGTAGGATGAATGCGCCAAAATTGCTTCAGCTTAGTTAGTGAGATGACGTGCATCAAGTCTCCTTCTTAATTGACGGTCACGCTTTATCTCCTCTGAAGAATGGTTGTTAGTTCATTTACTTTAACTTAGCAAATTGCGAAGTTGTGGTCAAGCCTGATTTTACGTCTCAAAAAGTGTACATTAAGAGACGTAAAAAATGACTTGTCTCAATTAATGTCTCAAAATACAATTCTTACCAGGTCTTAGAATTTATGAGACATTTGAGAGGAATTAAATATGGCATTGATTGGATATGCGCGGGTAAGTTCGGTGGGTCAGAGTCTTGACGTGCAGCTAGACAAATTGAAACACTGCAAAAAAATCTACCAGGAGAAACAAAGTGGTACGAATCAAAAACGTCCCGAACTAAAAGCTTGTCTTGATTATATCCGAGAGGGAGATACTTTAGTAATTACTCGATTGGACAGATTAGCCCGTTCTACATTGCACCTATGCCAGATTGCTGAAATCCTGAGAGAAGAAAAGGTAGATCTTCAGGTACTCGACCAGAATATTAACACCAGCGACGCTACAGGAAGGCTGCTGTTTAATATGCTGGGTGCGATCGCACAATTTGAGACGGAAATTCGCGCTGAACGTCAAATGGACGGCATCAATAAGGCTAAAGAGAGAGGAGTGGCATTTGGTAGAAAAAGAAAAATGACGACTCAGCAGATCGAGGAACTGAGGGCCAGAAGAAAAGAAGGGGTGCTGATTAAGACTTTGATGTGTGATTACAATTTGTCCAAAGCTAGCGTATATAGATATTTAGATGCAGATGATGATTAATTACGAACTCTTATATTACGCCATTTAATTCTAAAGATCAAGTCTCGTTCATTAGTTGTAATGCAGAACTGGAAAGGATTTGAGTTTTATTACTACTTGCATATCACTACCCTTATTATTAATTACGCGAATGATGAGATATAAGATATAATTGATCCATGTTACGCACTAATGTATCTGTTAAGTTTGGGAAAAGGGAAAAAGGGTTTATCGCTCTTTTTCGTATCTTATTCAAACTATTGATTTTTCGTTATTTTGCGTAACGCCAGATAATCAAGTAAATTTATATGGGTATACCATTTGCTCTAACTAAAAGATTTTAAATTTGGTTTTTTATCATCTTTTTTAGAAAAAGTTTTTTAGGCTTAATTTTTCTCTGGCTTATTTACTGACATGCTCTTATATTAGTTTTCCTGCGTAAACTATAGCTTTCTACTTCACTTTATAGGGAAGAATTACTATTGCGCTTTAACTATCAATAGTCTCCATCATAATGCTAGACCCCAATTTGTTGGAAACTGACTTTGTTCATATCAAGGCTACTATCCATGAAAGCAGTAGCCTTGCGCTATTAGCCGAACCCTCTAATAATTATTTGGTTATCACAGATACTTGCGAGGCAAGTAATGTTGCTAAACTCATATCTCGCCAATCTTTAACAAATATATTTCTTACACAAAATTTCTCAGATCAAAGTTTACGCGAAGGCTGGTTATCTGAATTGAAAACACGCCCAGAGGCTTTGCCTCAGCTTATTGCACAATCAATCAAAAACGATAACCAAGATTTAGTTTACTTAATGATAGAGAACTTGGGTGTTGAGTCAGATTTACCCCCGGTTCAGATTTCATTAGATGAGTTCTATACCCAATTGCTGGACAATTCTCCTGAGGTTCCAGTGTTGGATGCTGATATCGTGGCGCCCGAACACTGGTCCGAACTATCTGTTATCACCCAAAAATCTAAAGTTGTTGGTATCTTCAACGAGCGGAACTTATACACCGATAGTTGGCGGGGAATCAACAGACAGGGAGGAGGTATATTAGAGTCTTCTCCACCACAGACAAGCACTCCCGCTGCACCCGGCTCTACCTTGCAGAATCCTTTTATTGCTCATCCTCGCCTTACGCCGATAAGTCCTGTATATGCTGGGGCACTTATAGACTTTCAGGTCGGCTTTAGTGAACTCCCTGATGCTGAGGCCGACGAACAGAAAAGAATTAGGATCAAAGACGCAAAGCCTGGCGAAACGATTTCGGTATACGTCAGTATTGAAGGCGGTCAAATCTCAGGCTCGTCGTATGCCACACTCTCACTTGATTTAGAATCAGAGCATCAATTCACCGCACAGATTCAAGCCGATGTGAAAGAGGTAACCATACGCGCATCTTATTCATTTCGGAATAAACCCGTTGGCACAATTGTTAAGACATTACCGGTTGCGGCAACGGAAGAAGAATGGCGCGCTTCTACTCATACATCAATCCAAGAAGACGGTGATTTACCGCTTAACGATCCGAGTGAGATGGCTTCAATTGATGTCATCTTTCATATTCATAAAGCAAGTTCTAGAACGATTAGCTGGAGCGCACAGGTGCTAAAGGACATTGCATCCGTTAAAAAACATGAAGTTGAGCCTATCTCTGTTCCTATTGAGGGCGAAGAGCGATTTGCTAAGCAAGTTTCAGAACTACGCCAAATATACGGCGATTCTGGTAACGACGCGCGCGACCAGCTGCAGGGGATTGGAAAATCCATTGCTCAATTAATACCTCAACCGATTCTTGACGGTGTTTTAACGCCTCTGTTGAAAGAGAAGGAAAACCCATCAATTCAAATTCAGACTGATATGTCGTTTATTCCTTGGGAATTAGCGCGGCTATCTCCTGCGCAAGCTGGCGACAGAACAGGACCTGCCTTCTTGGGAGAAGTTGCTTGCATCAGCCATTGGTGTGACAAAGCCTCTGGCATAAGGGCTCCGGATAAGCTCGAGATAGAACATATCAGCGCAGTTGCAGCAACCAGCTATGCCATCAAAACGAATCGTCAAGATCTCATCTGCGCCAAAGAAGAGCGTGATGCTTTGAAAAAAAAATATCGGGCTCAACCCGTTGAAGCAAAGCAGGCAGAAATTGATGATTGGCTAGATCGTGAACCGATTTCTGGCCACTTAGCCCATATTGCTTTGCATGGCTACAGTGACGCCAAGCAAGATACACAAGGACTGGTGTTAGGAGATGGCGCAATACTAACACCGTATCGTCTGACAGGAGAGTGGTTCTGCTGTGACCAGGATCCGCGCTTTGTCATGGTGTTTTTAAATGCCTGTCAGGTTGGCACAGCGGGTGAAAAGCTCGGGCGAATGGCAGGTTTCCCTGGCGCGATGGTTAGCAATGGAGTAGGGGCTTTCGTCGCGCCCTTGTGGGAAATACAAGACGATGTTGCCCGAGACGTATCTAAAGACTTCTATCAATATGTGCTAGAGGAGAGGCTGGGTGTTGCTGAGGCATTACGTCGAATCCGGAGTCAAACTCCACCAGAAAAGAGTATTACCCCATGGGCCTACGTTCTCTATGGGCATCCCATGCTGAAGCTGAGCTGTGCCGAAGCTTTGCAAAAGGTTATTCAGTCTAATATTAAGTCGAAAGGGAGTGATTGAAATGGAAACCCAAATCCAAGGCTTACAGCAACCTGAACAGTTAGGCGTTGGCACAGTGAGCTTGCTAGCGCCTGGATATGTTGGGCGGGCTGTTGAGCTGCAAGAACCCGCCGCGGCGAGGAGCGCTGGTGATACTTTACCCCTTGATGCCGCAGCAGACACTGTCGATGCTGCTGTGATTACGCGGCTTCGCATTGAACTTACTCCGCCGTCTACCGGAGAATCTATGGAAGGTGGGCGTGGCGGGCAAAGTCCTCCTTCCACGCCTCAACTCCTTGTGTCTGCCTTGCCCAATCGGAGCTACGCCGTTCTACACACAGACGAGTTTGGAACAGCCAGCTGGCTGTTCCCTTCGGAACGCTCTGATGATGAACAGATGGTCTTTGAGCTTTCACCGTCGCCTATCGCGCCGAACTCTGCTACTAACGACAAGCCCTCGCGAGGGCCTATCACAAAGTTAATGCGCCATCTGGTGCGGGTAGTCGCTTGGACGGCTGAACCCCTAGTTGGTGCCGGTGCTTTGGCTATCGTCTCTAACTGGGAAAGCGCACATCGTCCCTATGTCCTTCGGCAGATTAAGGCCGACGGTAAATTTTCACCGCCACAATGGAATAAATTTGGTCAGGGTCGCACATTACTGCTGATCCATGGCACCTTTTCCAATCCACAGCAGGGATTTAATGGCTGGGTTGGAACGGATACATTTAAACCCATCATTCAACAGTATAGCGATCGCATCTTAACGTTGGGGCATCCCTCTTTGTCCCAAAGTCCAACTGACAATATGGAATGGTTCTTACAACAACTGCCGACCGATCAACCTATCGCAGAGACCATGGACATTGTTTGTCATAGTCGGGGGGGATTGGTCGCACGTGAACTGGCTCGCTATGCAGCCGCAGGCAATGCGCCTAAACTAGGACGCGTTTGTCAGGTAGGTACGCCTAATCAAGGAACGCTGTTAACCGATCCTGAACATTGGACGACCTTTTTAGACGCTTACACCAATTGCCTCACCCTGCTTCCCGACAACACCATAACGGTTCTACTCGAAGGTATACTGTGCCTAGTCAAAATTGTGGGTTCGGGTTTGGCGCATAAGCTTCCAGGACTAGCCGCAATGGAACCAGGCGGAGATTGGCTCAACAACGCGAGCACTCAGGATCTGGGACAAGCGGAATGGTTCACGATCGGAACAAATTACGAGCCAGCCTCTCGCATAGCTGGCAACTTTATGAGCCGACTTCAGACCCGAGCGGTCAATGCCGTCATCGATACCTTCTTTGGGTCCGAAAATGACATGGTTGTGCCTACTGTAGGCTGTCACCAACCAGGGCCAGTTATCAAAGCCTCGCTCGAGCTTCAAGGCGACAAAATTCATCACTGCAACTACTTCAACCAACCAGAAATTCAAGCCGCTATCCAGCAATGGCTGCAATAGATATGTCTATGCCCTCCTCTTCAGATGCTTCAGGAACGCCCCTCCCCGCCGCTGCGTTGAGCTTAGATTTTCAATGCTTCCATTGCGGCAGAAAACTCCAGGCAACAATCCCACAAATTATCGACTTACAAATTAAGCCGGAACTGCGACGAGCCGTTGTTCAAAATACTGTTCACGATTTTTCTTGCCCCCAATGCGAAACCATTAGTCGCTTTGCCGTTCCCTTTATTGTTTGGGACCCTGCGCAACAAAAAGTTTTTGCCTTTCATGAAAACAGTCAACCCTCAGACGAGATCGGCCATTTTGAGCAGTTGTTTAAGCGCTTGCAAGTTGTTCAACCGGCGGCTGCCAATGCTCAATTAGTCCATTGCCAAACTAAAGGAGAGCTGCTCGAATCCCTGCTCACATTTCATTGGCATGATCCTGAACCTATGGGCTTAACCCTGAGTGGGATTTGGAAACAGCTTTTCCCTCGGTTTTCTCCCACTGTGCGAACCCAACTGCTTGATTTGTTAGCGGAAGGGGACCAACCGCGGATGCTCGCGGGCATAGAGGCCGACAACGACCTTTTTTTAGCGATCTGCGAGGCGATGGATCCTGAGGAAAGCATGTATACCCCAGCCATTAAATCTGCCCTGCGTATGCTCAATGATGTCAATACCCATACGCCCGAAAACCTGATCAATACTGTGCTACAAGGACTTGTAGATTGCACCAAAAACGCTGAGCAAACTGCGGGCATTCGACAAAAATTGCTAGCGGGTATCGCGGTAGGTGCCAACAAAGTGCCTTTAGCAAAGGATGATAAAAGCTTGCAATTCTGGCAGAGCTGGCCCCATAAATTGCCGCCTGAGCTACCGGCAGAAGACCGCTGCATCGTATTGTTTAACCTGGCCGGGAGTGCCTTTGACCGTCTCGATCTGGCAACTGAAGCGCCACTGATAGCACCGATACGCCATCTGTTTCTCAGTAGCTTAGGAGAGGGAGCCCCTCCAAAGCTGGCAGCTATGGCTCACCAGCGCATTGCTCAACTGTGTTTTGAGCAAACGCCTGCGGACTTGGGCGGTACCTACCATGCCCAGCAGGCTGCCATAGGATTTGAGGCACTCAATGAGCCTCGCGAAGCACTACTAATATGGCGTCAATTGATGCATTGGCTCGCGGCATTAGGTCATGGAACTGACGCGGTCAGCGCGGGTGCTCGGGGATATCAACTAGCGGTACAGCTTGACTCAGAGCTTTTCCTATCGTTTGCTCGAGATCTTATTAGAGTGGCTTGGTTTTCACCCGGAGAAGACCGCAATGAACGTCTCGAAGTTGCTATTGCCATTTCACGAGCACTCGTAGAGTATCACGACAGCATGGGCTCGCCAGACGGGCAAGTTCATGAGCGAATTAACTTAGCAAATGTGTTATTGGATCAAGGCGGCGGGGATGATGTTGCTCGTGTAGAAGAGGCGATCTCAACGCTTTTAGCGGTTCAAGATAAGCCAATTTTAGCCCAAGATCCTGTCTTAGCTAAGCTGTGGTTATCAGCACTTGCCCTTGCCTATAAGCGCCGAAGCGTAGGAGACCCCGATGATAATTTGGAGCAAGCCATCGGCTGCTACCGCCGTGCGTTAACCTTGCTCATAGAACCCTCTAGTCCAGCACTGCAGAATGATGAGCGTGATGTTGTTGATGGCACTATTGTCTATAATCTAGCCAATAGTTTACTGCGACAGAAACGAGGACGACGCAACAATCTCGTTGAAGCGTTGAAGCTCCATCAAGCTCTGCGAAGCAGCCGCCAATTAAGTCAGTCTCACCTTCAGCTACAGGCCCGCAGCTGGTTCTCTATAGGCAACGTTCACTATGAATGGGCAATACTTGGTAGTCCACCTCACGCTAGACATTTATTAAAAGCGATTAATGCATACAGCAAAGCTCAACAGTTTCTTAATCCACAGAAGCAGCCTGACGATATGGCGAGATGTCTTCAAGCTGAAGCAAGCGCTTTAACACTATTGCCAAACAATTCGGCTCGTTTAGAGACCATTCTGGACCGCTATAAGCAAGCTATCAGCCTCGCAGCTGGCACGGGTGATGTTAGTTTACAGGAAGACTTGGCAGCTGGCAAAGGTGGGGTCTTGTTTCACAATCACCGTATGGTTGAAGCGACCCAGGTCTATACAGAAGCCCTCCGCTTACGATGCCAGCTAATTGCTGAGGTTGTTTCTGGCATTACCCGTGCCTCTCTTTTGTCCCCCATGGCAACCTATGCAGCGCGGCTCGCCTATGCCCTGATTCATGGAGGGCAAACTGAGGCAGGCATCAACGCTTTGCTAAAGGCGAGGGTCATTGATTTGAACGCAGCCTTAACAGGCGTTCAATCTAATAGCCCTGAAGCCCAGCGCTATCGAGCCGCTAGAGCTTTAATGCTAAAGTTAGAAGCAGAAGAAGCGAAGCATAAAGTCTCTCTTTCAGCCCAAACCGATCAGACGCTCCACAGTTTCCATCAAAAGCTCAGTGATGCGCGAGCAGACCTAGATACCGCAACAGCGGCCCTGAACCCTGAGGCTACGGCTTCTATCGCGGCAATCTTAGCCGCTCAGGCCGATGAAAATACGCTGATTGCCTTTCCTATTCTCACCACCTTAGGCTCGGTCATTGTTTATCGCTTAGGTCGTCAAGATGCAACCGTTCCCTTTCAAACGAAATTCCTTAACCAGGTTGACATTGGAGAAGTGCGCTGTTTATTGATAGGCGAAGGCGATCGCACTCAAACAGAACTTGAAGGATGGCTGACCATTGTCTCTGCCCTTGCAAAAGTAAAATCCCAAGCAGATATGCAGGCGATCGCCTTGCGAATGACACAGTTTTTCCAGCAATTAGGCAAGTCTCCTCTAATGCAAGGGTTGCGCGAGCTTATCGCTGAAACACACGTCAAAGAACTCCGATTGCTGAGCCATGGTGGCTTACAAACGCTGCCCGTAACCATGGGCATCGATCCTCAAACTGAGGCTCCTTTGCTCTCACAGGTCAGCGTCTCTAGCCAAATTGGTCTAGCACCGCCTAGCATCGTTACACCCACTAAGGAAAAGGCTAAACGAGTCCTGATAGTGGCCAATCCTCAAGCGGATCTGCCCTTTTCTAAATGGGAAGCCGCGCTGATATCGGCTCAACTTGAATCGGCCAGCTCAATGGAGACCCCGATAGAAATTGACATCCTTCAAGGCAAAGAAGCCACCAGACAAACCTTGTTAGAACGGGTGGGGTGGGCTGACATTTTACACTTCGCAGGTCATGCCAAACACCAGTGGAACCAAGCGACACAGTCAGCTTTAATCTGCGCTGATGGAAAACTATCTGTGCAAGATCTACGGCTTGTGACCCAGCTCGCGCCCCTACAATTAGTCGTGCTTTCAGCCTGTGAGTCTGGAATTACAGCGATCTCTCACTTGCCTGATGAATTCATTGGCCTCCCAGCATCATTCTTCGCGCTTGGCGCAGAAGCCGTCATTAGTACAATGTGGTCTGTTCCAGATGAGGCGCCAGCGATCTTGATGGCTGAGTTTTATCGGAATGTGTTTGAGATGAAGATGTCTTGGTCCCATGCTTTAACGGCTGCACAGCGGCACTTAGCTCGCAGCACAGCTGGGGAACTCCAGCTTGCATTAAAATTAGAACAGTTATATGAGCTGGGATGTCGTCAAGAAGCTTCCCTAGGTCGCCGAGCCTTATTCTATAAGAGACATCCGACAGCTAAACCGTTTGTCCATCCTATTTTCTGGGGAGCTTATACCTGCCAATACCGCTAACACTGTGACTTTACTGAAAATATTGCCACGACTGAAATCATAACATTGCCGTTCAAAGCTCTGAACTTGGCGTAAGGCTAAGGAAGCTGTCACCTAGTGCCAAATGGTCTTGAAATCACTGCTATAATTAGCTTTCAGAAATCAATGTTTTCTTTGGCGATCGCTTTAATCATCAACAAAAAAGTTCTCGATTTGACTATACAAAGTTAAAATCAAATCAGAAGTATAAGCTTACCTAAACGACAAAGTTATAAGTAAAGTCACAAAATTTCAATAAGTTCTTATTCCAAAATTAAACTGTGAACTTTACATTTTTGAGTTGGCACTTATGGCAGCTTCCTTAGCTTTACGCCTAATATCAGTTCAGGGTAAGAGTGGTTTTCTCTCCATCATCCCCTGGATGTCCATACTCTCCTATTTTCTAGAAGTTCCTGACATCAAAGAATCGCACCTATACAAAGGCCA